>JAZJZL010000094.1:31497-36431 GCA_040389845.1 Bacteroidota bacterium | reverse complement strand
CTTTAATAATGCAGCTTATTAAGCTACTTTTTCAGTACCCTCGAAAAATTCGGGGGCCTTTGCTTTTTAGTGCTTTGTTTGCGGGCGCACATGCTTCTTAGCAGCCTTGTGATGCCTATGCATTTTATGACGTGCATGCTTTTTATGATGAGCCTTTTTATGATGAGCTGGCTGTGCATTTACAGCGCTAAAGCTGAACGCAGCTAATAAAACAATTACCAATACTTTTATCGATTTCATATCATTTGGGGGTTAATAATGTAGCCAATAATACAGATGAATTTTTGCAATAAAAAATTCATCCATTGTAACATTGTTAAAACAAATGCCGTAGCTGTTTAGGTACATCGGATAATTTTTAACTAAAAACGCAGTTATTTTCAATAAAACGGCGAAAACGCTTGTTTATTAATATTTTGTGGCGTATTTTCATTTTTTAACCGTTAACAAACTTACCTGAATCCATGAGTAAACCTATTTGCCTGTCATCAGCGGTAATGGTATTTTGCGCTTTTTTTTGGACCAATTGCATAGCGCAGGCCACCAGGGGCGACAGTAGTTCGCAGCAAAACGCTTTTAATAATGCGGTAACTTTGTATAACGGCGCGCTGGATGTACAGGTGCCGATATATTCTGGACCCGAATATTATTTTTATGACCCTCACATAAAAGGAAACGCCTATTACCAGGACATCAACGGCTTCTCGAAAGGCTCTGTTTATTACGACGGGACAATGTATAATAATATATCCCTGCTATATGATGTTAATACCGATCAGCTTGTGGGCTTGTTTCCTAACCGAATCTCGAAATTTATAGTGCAAAAGGCAAGGGTAAATACTTTTGATTACCTGGGTAACCATTTTATTAATATAGATAAGGATACGCTGGCTGCGAATACCGTTCTGGAATCGGGCTACTACAGGCAATTGTATGCCGGTAAATCGGAAGTGCTTGCAAAGTATACCAAAAGCATGCAGTCTACCACCAGCACATCAAACTTAGTTGAATATTACTTCACCGGGAAAACCTATTTCTATATAAAAAAGAATAATGCTTTCCATAGCGTAGGCAGTAAAGGCTCTGTGCTGGATTTATTTAAGGACAGAAAAGCCGACCTAAAGAAATTTATTAAGGCCAATAATATAGATTTTAGAGACAACCCCGAAGAGTCGATGGTTAAAGTTGTAACCTGGTATGACCACTTATCAAACTAATATGAGAAAAATTTACCTCGCAAGTTTTTGCTTACTATTTTTTTTACATGCGGTCAAGGCCCAACAAAGTAATGTAAAATTATTTAGCGTAAACTTCCAGCAAGCAACCATTTCGCAGGTTGTAAATGAAATTGAATCAAAAAGCAGTTACTATGATCCGGCCCAGTTTGATAGCTTGCGGGTTACTGTACAAGTGACAGAAAAACCGCTTAGCGCTATTTTAGATCAGGCCTTTACAAAAACGGCTTTTGTGTATTCTATTAGCCAACAGCAGGTTTTTATCACCAAAAACAGGCAAATAAAAACAGAGTTGGCCCCGGGTTATGCGCGGGTGCGCGCCAGTGAACCTGCTGACGGTGCTGCCGCGGTAACCGACTATACCGCAGAAGCCGAAAAAAAGGTAGTAGAAGCTACTACGGAGAATAAGCTGTATGAAATTGGTGTAAAAACTAACACGATAAAAGCCGGTAAGGCTATATTGAGCGGCTACATACGCGACATTAAATCGGGCGAGGCGGTGACCGGGGCCACTATTTATGTTTCAAATACCAAGACGGGTGCTGCCAGCGATCAGTTTGGTTACTATTCGATAACCCTGCCGCGTGGCCGGCAGACGTTGCTGATAAGGGGCCTTGGTATGAAAGATACACGTCGGCAGATAATTTTATATACAGACGGCAAGCTGAACATTGAGATGCAGGAGCAGATTAACAGCTTAAAAGAAGTTAAAATTTCGGGCGAAAAGGTTGCCAACGTGCGCAGCACTGACCTTGGCCTGGCGAGGCTTGATATAAAGAATATAAAGCAAATACCCACAGCGTTTGGCGAAGCTGACGTTTTAAAGGTTGTACTTACTCTTCCCGGCGTAACATCAGTAGGCGAGGCCACCACCGGGTTTAACGTTAGGGGGGGCGCTGCTGATGAAAACCTGATTTTGCTTGATGGCAATACCATTTATAACCCCGCACATTTTTTTGGATTTTTTGCCGCATTCAATCCTGATATCGTAAAAGATATCGAGCTTTATAAAAGCAGTATCCCCGAAAAATTTGGCGGCCGTCTGTCGTCGGTGCTGGATATTACCAATCGCGAAGGCAATAAAAAGAAATTTACGGGTTCGGCGGGTATCGGATTATTAACCAGCAGGCTGAACGTGGAAGGCCCTATTGTAAAGGATAAAACCTCGTTTATTTTAGGTGCGCGTACCACCTATTCCGACTGGCTGCTAAAACTGCTGCCCGAATCATACAAGCATAGCCAGGCATCATTTTATGACATTAACCTCGGCATAAGCCACCAGGTAAATGAGAAGAACAATATTTACCTGAGCGGCTACCTTAGCCAGGATAAGTTTAAGCTTAACAGTGATACAGCTTACAAATACAGCAACAAGAACCTGAACCTGAAGTGGAAGCACAACTTCAACAATAAGTTATATAACCTGCTTTCGGCCGGTATTGACAGGTATCAGTACGATGTATCCAGCAGCGCCAACCCGGTAAATGCATATGACCTTGGCTTTAATGTAACACAATCGAATTTTAAATCGGATTTTACGTATTACCTGAACAATAAGCATACATTGAATTTTGGGTTAAACTCGATATTATACGATATTAACCCCGGTACATTTGAGCCAAACGGGCCCAAATCATTGATAAATCCTGATGTTATAGCGCCTGAAAAGGGCCTGGAAAGTGCACTTTACCTGGGCGATAAATATGATATTACGGATAACCTGACGATAAGCGCGGGTGTTAGGGTTAATATGTATAACTACCTTGGCCCGGCCACAGTTAACAACTATGCGCCAAATTTACCCAGGGAACCAAACAACGTTTTGGACAGTACGAAATACCCGGCCGGTAAATTCATCAAAACTTATTTCGGGCCCGATATAAGGATATCGGCACGTTACCTGCTGAGCGATAACCTGTCTATCAAAGCGGGGTACAACACGCTGCACCAATACGTGCACCTGTTATCAAACTCTACCTCGATATCACCAACAGATGTTTACAAGCTTACGGATGTAAATATAAAACCTGAAAAAGGCGACCAGGTATCACTGGGGCTTTTTAAGAATGCCCAAAATAACACCATCGAAATGTCGGTAGAGGTTTATTATAAAAGATTGCGCGATTACCTGGATTATAAGAGCGGTGCGGTGCTGTTGCTGAACCACCATATTGAACAGGATGTGATTAACACCCAGGGTAAAGCTTACGGCGCCGAATTTTTACTTAAAAAAACCGAAGGAAAATTAAACGGTTGGATGAGCTACACCTACTCGCGCACGTTCCTGAGGCAGGATGACCCTTACGCCGGCGAGTTTATAAATGGCGGCAGGTATTACCCGGCAAATTATGATAAACCGCACTCATTTAACTTTAACGGCAATTATCGCTTTACACACCGCTACAGTGTATCATTTGATATATCATATAGCACAGGCAGACCGATAACCTTGCCAATAGCCAAGTATGAATACGCCGGTTCTGAAAGGGTGTTCTATTCGGACAGGAATTTATACAGGATACCAGATTATTTCAGGTCTGATTTTTCGATAATAATTGAAGGTAATCACCGGGTGCACCAGCTAACACATAATTCGTGGACGATAGGCGTGTACAACCTAACCGGGAGGCAAAATGCATACTCTACTTTCTTTACAGAACAAAGCGGTGTGATAAGCGGGTATAAGCTTTCGATTTTTGCGGCGCCGATACCGTTTATTAATTACAACATCAGATTTTGATAAGCGTGCCAGGAGGAATAAAAACGGTGATCTATTTAGCCGCTCAGCAGGTTAATTGTGCCATAAGAGGATATTTAAAACGACCAGATTTTCGGCAGTCATGAAAAGATGCGGTAATATAATTACTCTAGTATTACTTATATCAGCAGCCAATACGGCCTGCCGGAAACCTTATATGCCCGAAGTTGTTGCCACACCTCACGGCTATTTGGTTGTAGAAGGGCTAATTAACAGCGGAGCAGACTCAACAATTATTAAACTGAACCGCACAGTGCAGCTATCAGGCAAAAGCACGGTAAATCCGGAATTGGGTGCGAAAGTATCAATTGAAAACGACCTTAATGAATCAATTATGTTGATTGAGAATCCTAATGGGGTTTATGTATATCCGGGTTTAAATTTAAGTACATCGCATAAGTACCGCTTAAAAATAAAAGCTGCAGGCGGCAGGGAATATGCTTCGGATTTTGAGCCTGTGATGGTTGTGCCGCCTATTGATACCCTTACCTATAAAGTTGAAAGCGACGGTGTAAGCATCAATGTAAATACACACGACCCTAAAAATAACACCAGGTATTACAGGTGGGAATATGACGAGACCTGGGTATATACAGCTGCTTTTCAATCCAAATATAAATCGAACGGAGATACAGTGTTAAGCAGGGATTTAATTAATGACGAGATATACACATGCTGGAGAAGCGCTTACTCGAGCACCATTTTGTTAGGGTCATCAGCAAAATTATTGCAGGATGTTATCAGCGATGCACCTATAACTTTCCTGTCACGTCATTCTGAAAAAATAAGGCATAAATACAGCGCGTTTATAAGGCAATATCCGTTAACAAAGGGGGCCTATGATTTTTGGGTGAATCTGAAGAAAAATACCGAACAATTAGGAGGCATCTTTGATGCGCAGCCGTCTCAAATAAATGGCAATATCCATTCTGTAACCGATA
>JAZJZL010000094.1:24353-31487 GCA_040389845.1 Bacteroidota bacterium | reverse complement strand
ATACTAATGAACCCGTAATAGGCTACGTGAGTATCGGCACTTATTCGGGCAAACGAATTTTCGTTGACCAGCGTAATTTGCCGGCATGGCTTGATTATAATGATGACGGCTGTAAATTAAAAGATTTTGTTTATAGCTATAAGAACCCAATTACCGGGGAGATTGAGAACCAGGTAGACCAATACATAAACTATCACCGTGCTACACGTGAGATTTATATTCCGGTTTCGGCTATCTATATGCTTGGGGTTCCTATAATACTTGGATATAATGCCGGTTTGCCGGAATGTGTTGACTGCACGCTGCATGGCACTAATAAGCAACCCGTTTTTTGGAAATAATGGAAGATATGGAAAAGTTGAAGATGTTTTTACTGATTTTTTTGCTGGTGGCAGCTTGTAAAAAGCCCTATAACCCAGGGGCTATTAATTCACCCAGGAGCTATTTGGTTGTAGAGGGGGTAATAAATACAAATGACACTACCACTATTAAATTGAGCCGTACGGTAAATCTTGCATCTGGTACCACCGTTAACCCCGTTGAAGGGGCTGTAAGCGTGGAAAGCGATGCCGGCGAATCGTTCCCGTTAACGTCTGTAGGGGCGGGCATTTATAAATTGATAGACGCACCCCTGGATAATACCCATAAGTACCGTATATATATACATACTGCTAGTGATGGTATCGAATATCGTTCTGATTTTGCCGAAGCTAAAAATGCTCCGCCTATAGATAGCGTTGGCTTTAAGATAGGAGCCAAAGGATTGCAGATTTACTTAAATACACACGACGATGCTAAGAAAACGGAATATTATCGGTTTGACTACTGGGAAACCTGGAGTTTTCATGCCAAATATGCCTCAGAATACATATCGAACGGGGTTAATGATGTTGTTTTCAGACCTACAGAAAAACGGATATTTACCTGTTTCCAAAGTCACCGGTCAACCTCAATAGTATTAGGCTCTACTGCAAAACTGACACAGGATGTGCTTTACCAGGTTCCTATTACTGAGATTGAGTCCACATCCGAAAAAATAGAAACAAAGTACAGTATACAGGTGCGTCAGTATGCCTTAACAGCCGAGGCCTACAGTTTTTGGCAAAGCCTGAAAAAAAATACCGAACAGCTGGGCAGCATCTTCGATGCAGAGCCTACACAGCTTAAGGGAAATATCCATAATGTAAAAGATAATAATGACGTTGTGATAGGATATATAAGCGTTGGGTCGGTTGCGATAAAACGAATATTTATTCCGAACGGACTGCTACCCATAGAGTGGCAACCGGCTTACCCTTACGACTGTAACCTCGATTCGACATGGTACAGCCATCCAAAAACAGGATTTAATGACGTGCAGGCGTTTTTGGTACCCGAGCTTGAAATACCGGTAAGTTCATTTGGACATGGGCCCAAACCTGACGGTTATACTGCGTCGGATAGAGAATGTGTTGATTGTACTATAAGGGGAGTAACAAAACAGCCGGATTTTTGGAAATAACGAGCTATGAGTAAGCGGCAAATATTTTTATTAATGGCAATATCGATAATGGCCTGTAAGAAACCTTACAATCCAAAGGTTATCGATTCGCCTAAAAGTTATTTAGTTGTAGAAGGTGTAATTAATACTAATGATACCACTGCGATTAAAATCAGCCGTACCGTTAATATTTCGAATTCGCACACAATTAATCCTGTTGCTGCCAATGTAAGCATCGAGAGCGATGTTGGAGAAAGTTATCCGCTCTACCAAACGGCAGCAGGCATTTATACCCTTGCCGGTATTCAACTGGATGGCACACACAAGTACAGGTTAAATATAACCACGCTGGATAATGAAAATCAATACCGTTCGGATTTTGTTGCCGTAAAAGATGCGCCGGCCATTGATAGCGTGGGCTTTAAAATAACAGGTAAAGGAATTCAAATCTATACTAACACGCACGATCCGGCCAACCATACCCGTTATTACCGCTATGATTATTTGGAAACATGGAAATTTCATTCAGCTTACAGTTCATCATGGAAATCCGATGGGAGCAGCATCGTTCCCCGCCCGCCTGAAGAGCAGGTATTTTATTGTTTCAAAAGCAATGCGTCAAGCAGTATAATTTTAGGATCAACAGCTAAGTTGAAACAAGATATGCTGGTCCAGTTGCCTGTAACAGAAATTGAGTCGACTTCCGAGAAAATTGAATTGAAATACAGTATACTTTTGCGTCAGTATGCATTAACAGCCGAAGCGTATAAGTTTTGGGAAACTCTTAAAAAGAACACGGAGCAATTGGGCAGTATTTTTGATGCGGAGCCTACTCAGCTTGCGGGCAACATCCATAATATAAACGACAATAGCGATGTGGTAATAGGTTTCATAAGTGCAGGCGCAGTTTCCTTAAAAAGGGTATTTATAGCCAACGAACAATTGCCTGCCGGTTTTATGACGGTATACCCATATCAGTGCGCGCTTGACTCATCATTTTATGATGAACATGGTAGCCACGCAAACACAGTGCAACTTAATTTAGTGACCGGACTGGAGGTACCGGTTAGCGCAATTTTTTCGACTGCGGGACCAAGCCCGGCAGGTTTTTTAGGATCAGATGCGCTATGCGTTGATTGCACATTACGAGGAACTACAAAACAACCTGATTTTTGGCAATAGACTATATGAAAAATTGGAAATTGTATTTACTGATTTTTACCTTGATGGTTGCTTGTAAAAAACCTTACAATCCAAAGGTTATCGATTCGCCTAAAAGTTATTTAGTTGTAGAAGGCGTAATTAATACTAATGATACAACGACTATTAAACTGAGCCGCACTGTGAACCTTTCGAATAATGTAACCACCAACCCGGTTGAGGCCAATGTGAGTGTAGAAAGCGACGCCGGCAATAATTATAATCTTGTTGAAAAATCTCCGGGCGTTTATATATTAACAGGCACTGCGCTTAGTGATGGTCCCAAATACCGGCTTCATATTATTACCGGCGATAATAATGAATACCGGTCGGATTACGTACAGGTAAAAAATGCTCCGCCTATTGACAGCATCGGGTTTAACCTTACCCCCAAAGGGATACAGGTTTATTCAAACGCGCATGATGCAACCAATAATACGCGTTACTATAGGTTCGAATACCTGGAAACATGGAAGTTTCATTCATTATATCGTTCATCATGGATTTCTAACCATTTGGATATAGTGCGGAGAACAGAAGACCAGGACGTATATTATTGTTATAATAGTAACCGGTCAAGTTCAATCACTTTAGGTTCGACGGCCAAATTAACGCAGGATGTATTATTCCAAACCCCAATAATCAGCATTGAATCGACATCCGAAAAAATAGAGGTTAAATACAGCATATTGTTAAAACAATACGCACTTACTGCAGAGGCCTATAAATTCTGGGAATCGCTTCGGAAAAATACCGAACAGCTAGGCAGTATTTTCGACGCTGAGCCTACACAGCTTGCGGGCAATATTCATAATATAAACGACAACAGCGACATAGTGATTGGTTATATAAGCGCAGGATCGGTGACGTCAAAACGCGTGTTTATTGCAAATGAGCAACTGCCTGCTACGTTTGTGACGGTTCCCCCATATGAATGCCAGCTTGATACGTTTTGGTATAGCAACCCGCATGCCAACGGACATAACGATGTTCAGCAGACATTGGTGCCGGAGATAGAACTGGCGGCTTTTGATTTTGGCGCTATTCCCCCGGGGAAGCCCCTTGGATATATTGGGGCATCGCCTTATTGTGTTGATTGTACGCTGCGCGGCAGTAAAAATCCGCCGGCTTTTTGGAGATAACATAGCTGATAAAAATAACGGGATGAAGCCCGGACTGATATAAAAATAAATCGTAAATTAATTGATTATGAAACATACCGTACAAACCCTTAAGGCGATATTGTTAGCAGCTGCACTGCTTTTGCCGGCATTAAAAGGCAATGCACAGGTAATGCAGGAAGTACAAAACAGTTTTAGCCTGTATAAGCAAAGCGCTTTACAGGAAAAGGTATTTGTTCACACAGATAAAACCACATATCTGCCCGGAGAGATAATGTGGCTAAAGGTATTTTGTGTTGATGGCAATGATCATAAGCCCTTAAATTTAAGTAAGGTGGTGTACGTCGAGATTTTGGATAATAACCAGAGCCCCCTGGCGCAAGCGAAAATTGCCATGAAAAATGGTATCGGCGATGGTTCGCTTTATATCCCTGTTACTGTAAATAACGGCAATTATAAATTCAGGGCTTATACCAGCTGGATGAAAAACTTTAGCCCCGACTACTATTTTGAAAAAACAGTCACGCTTGTAAACCCGTTAAAATCGCCCGACAATACAACTAAGGAAACCACCGTGGCCAATAGCATCCAGTTTTTTCCGGAAGGCGGCAATTTGGTTGGCGGTATTGCAAGCAAGGTTGCGTTTAAAGCTCTCGGTAAAGACGGTAAAGGAATTGCAGTACGGGGAGCAGTTTTAGATCAGCATAACGACACGGTTGCACGTTTTAAATCGTTAAAATTTGGTATGGGGAGCTTTGCGTTTACACCTGCCGCCGGCAACAGCTATAAGGCTATTGCCTGGATAAATGGTAGCCAGCAAAGCCAAAATCTCCCCGAAGTAAACACTCAGGGTTATGTAATGAATGTTACCGACAATGGAACACAGTTGAATGTGACTGTAAGAGGCGCCGACGGAAATGTATTTATGTTTGCCCATACCCGGCAAGAGCTAAAAGCGGCAGAGAGCGCCACAGTTTCAAATGGTGTTGTTAAGTTTACGGTAAATAAAAGCTCGTTGGGCGACGGGATTTCGAGCATCACCATTTTTAACAGTTCAAAACAGCCTGTTTGCGAACGCCTTTATTTTAAGCGACCGGCGCACAAGCTGTTTATTACCGCCGGCTCAGACCAGCAACAGTATGGTTTGCGCAAAAAAGTGAATATAAATGTTTCGGCAAAAGATCAGGGGAGTAAACCGGCGTTGGCAAATATGTCTATGGCGGTTTACCGTATAGATTCATTGCAGGATGTTGATCACAGTAATATTTTCGATTACCTGTGGTTAAGTTCCGACCTTAAAGGCACGATAGAATCGCCCGATTATTATTTTAGTAACGTAACCGCAGAAACCGACGAAGCCATAGATAACCTGATGCTGACACAGGGCTGGCGCCGGTTTGCGTGGAAAGATGTACTTGCGAACAAGCCAGCCGGATTTACGTATCTGCCTGAATATAAAGGGCACATTGTTACCGCTAAAGTTATTAATACAATAACTAATGCCCCGGCGCTAAATATTATGACCTATATGGCCGTACCCGGAAAAAGGGTGCAGGTATATGTTTCGCAAAGTGACTCGGCCGGGCACGTTTTATTTAGCACTAAGGACTTTTACGGCCCCGGTGAGGTAGTGGTACAGACCAACGAAATGATTGACAGTACTTACCGTATAGATATCGCAAGCCCTTTTTCCGAGCAATATTCAAAGACAGTTGAGCCGAAATTTGAATTTGCAAACGGTATGCAAAATGCGCTGCAGGCACACAGCCTGGGTGTGCAGGTATTAAACATCTATTCAACAAATAATATAAAAAAGACTTATGACCCGGGCGCTGACACTTCAGCGTTTTATGGCAAGCCTTATAAAACTTATAAACTGGACGATTTTACCCGCTTTACGACCATGGAAGAAGACTTGCGCGAATACGTATCGGAAGATAATATCGTGCGTTCCAAGGGAAGGTTCCATATAAAAGTATTGAACGACCGCGGCTTCCTGGACAGTGATCCATTAGTGATTTTGGATGGCGTGCCGGTTTTTGATATAAACAAAATATTCTCAGTTGATCCGCTTAAAGTGAACAAGCTGGAGGTAAACCGCGAACGTTATTTTTATGGCCCTTCGGCGGATGAAGGTATATTTAGTTTTACCACATACAAAGGAGATCTTGGTGGAGTGGAATTGAACCCGAAAGCGGTAGTAATTGATTATGAAGGGATGCAATTGCGCAGGGAGTTTTACTCACCGGCCTATGAAGCCGATGCACAGGCAAAAAGCAGGATTCCGGATTTCAGGAACATGTTGTATTGGACGCCTACAGTAAGCGACCAGGGGAAGATCTCTTTCTTTACATCTGACCAGGCAGGCAAATACGTTGGTGTTGTGCAGGGATTAACAAATAACGGCGATGCCGGCAGCCAGTATTTCATGTTCGACGTTAAATAGCAAAGCATTTATAAGATAAGCAGAAGGATAGCAGGTCAGCCTGTTATCCTTTTTTATTAGACATCGGTTGCCGTTAAAAACAACAATCTTTTACCTTTACTATTGATAACCATAGCTACCTAAATAATTTACGATGAAGATAAAGTGCCTGCTGCTTATTTTATTGCCAGGCTTTACTGCAGTTTCACAGCGAAGCTTTTGTCAGCCCGTTTCGTATTTAAAAACACAGCCGCAATTGCTGAGCACCATCAGGCAAAACCTTGCTGATGCTGATAAACAATACAGCTTAATGGCAGGCAAGGTTGCGCCCGGACAGTTCCCGCGCAATTACGACCCCGCGAAAAACAAATTCGAAACCAGTAACTCCGGATGGTGGTGCAGCGGTTTTTATCCGGGCACGCTTTTGGAGATATATGAGCAAAATCGTGATAAAGCTTTGCTGAAGGATGCGAACCTTTCGCTTGACAGCCTGGCCAAAGAGCAATACAATACCCATACGCACGACCTCGGATTTATGATGTACAACAGCTTCGGCAACGCCAACAGGCTGCATCCAACTGAAACCTATAAAAAGATATTGCTAAACAGCGCTAAATCCTTATCAACCCGGTTTAACCCGAAAGTTGGCTGTATTAAGTCGTGGGAATCAAAACCCTCAGACTTCCTGGTAATCATTGATAACATGATGAACCTGGAGCTGCTGTTTTGGGCTACAAGGGAAACCGGCGATTCCAGCTTTTATAAGATTGCGGTAACGCATGCCAATAGCACCATGAAGAACCATTACCGGCCTGATTACAGTTCATACCATGTAATAAATTATAATCCTGAAACCGGCGGGGTGCAGCAAAAGAAAACGGCGCAAGGTTTTTCCAATGAGTCTGCCT
>JAZJZL010000094.1:0-24343 GCA_040389845.1 Bacteroidota bacterium | reverse complement strand
GGGCTTATACGGTTTTACTGTAATGTACCGCGAAACACACGACAAAAAATATCTTGAGCAGGCTATACACATCACTAACTTTATATTAAACAACCCGAATCTGCCTGCCGATAAAATTCCATATTGGGACTTTAATGCACCCAATATCCCAAATGCTTTGAGGGATGCATCAGCCGGTTCTATTATGGCTTCGGCCTTGCTGGAACTTTGCCGTTATGCTGATAAAAAAGATGGGATAGTTTATTTTAATGCGGCGCAATCTATCATAAAGACCTTGTCGACACCTGAATATAAGGCTGCACAAGGCACAAACGGCGGTTTCATTTTAAAGCATAGTGTGGGCCACTTGCCCGGTAAAAGCGAAGTAGACGTAGCTTTAACTTATGCTGATTATTATTTTGTGGAAGCGATGAAACGCTATACGCAATTTGCGAAGTGATAGGAGCCTGGCCGTTAGATTTGACAACTCTTTAAGAGTTGTCAAATCCTGCTGACTAATTTTAATTATGTTCTACCTGCGAAGCTGCTGCCTCATCCAAAAACCATTGGATGTTGCCAACTATTGGCTCAATTAATTGTGCAGGATATTCTTCAATATCTTCATCGTCCTCCAATATATGGTGAACGGCTTCGGCCTTACCTTCGCCGTAAACCAGGAAAGCGATATTTTGAGCTTCATTAATAAGCGGCGCATTCATGGTGATGCGGAATACCTGCTGGTCGTCAAGCCATACATCGCTGACACCGGCCACCCTGTCGTGCAGTACCGGGGTGTGCGGAAACAATGATGCCGTATGCGAGTTATCGCCCAAACCAAGCAAAATCAAATCGAAGCTTTGCTCGTCTTCATCAAAAAACTCTTCGATAGCTTCCTGGTACTTTTTAGCTGCCTCTTTTGGCTCGAGACTGGTATCAACAGCAAAAATATTGGAAGGATCTATCATTAGCGGAGCAAACAGCGCGTTCCTGGCCATAAGGTAATTGCTATCCTTATTATCCTGCGGAACATTGCGCTCATCGCCAAAAAAGAAATAGACTTTTTCCCAGTCCAGCTTATCATGAAATTCTGTAGCCAGGAGCTCATAGAGTTTTTTCGGCGAGCTGCCACCCGATAAAGCGACAGAAAATTTCTTGTTTTTAGTAATGGCTTCATTGCCTATAATCATGAAGTATTCGGCCAGTGCCTGTAATACATCGTCAGGGGTTTCGAAAACGTTAAGCATGTTTTTAGAGATTAGAGGTTGGAGGTTAGAGATTAGTTGAAAAGCTGATAGGCAACTAATCTCTAATCACTAACCTCTAATTAACTATTTTTTCCCATTTACCGGTAAAGTGAACCAGTTGAATCCGTCGCGGGCGATTAAGGCCTCGGCAGACTCTGGTCCCCATGAGTCGGCGGAATAGTTAGGGAAATTTAAACTCTTTTTATTTTGCCAGGTGCTTAATATCGGCATTACCAGTTCCCATGCAGCTTCCACCTGGTCGCCGCGCATAAACAGCGTTTGGTCGCCAAGCATGGTATCCAGTATCAATGTTTCGTAAGCTTCAGGCGCCTGCGTGGTGTAGGTACCTTTGTAATCGAACACCATATCGACGGCATTTAGCACCATATCTATACCCGGACGTTTGGCCTGTACCTGCAAGCGGATACTCATTTCCGGCTGAATGCTGATGATAAGCCTGTTTTGCTGCCAGCTTTCGGCTGCTTCGGTAGGGAATATCAGGTGCGGAACATCCTTAAACTGGATGGTTATTACAGATGACGACTGGTGCAATCTTTTGCCTGTACGCAAATAGAACGGAACGCCCTGCCAGCGCCAGTTATCTACAAAAAACTTAATGGCTGCGAAGGTTTCTGTATTCGACTGCGGGTCAACCTTTGGTTCATCACGATAGGCGGGAACTTCCTTGCCCTTCATCCAGCCACTGCCGTATTGGCCGCGTACTGCTGAATTACGTACATCTTCAGGCGTAAAGCGGCGCATAGCTTTTAATACGTCCACCTTACGATCACGCACCTCGTCGGCATTAAAGCTAACGGGGGGCTCCATAGCCACGTGGCAAAGCAGTTGCAGCAGGTGGTTTTGGATCATATCGCGCATAGCGCCGGAGCCGTCGTAATAATCGCCGCGTTCTTCAACACCCAATTGCTCAGTAACGGATATCTGTACATGCTCGATATAATTACGATTCCAGAGCGGTTCCATAATGGAGTTTGCAAAACGGAACGCCATTATATTCTGTACGGTTTCCTTACCTAAGTAATGGTCAATGCGATAGATCTGGCATTCATCAAAAATACCTTTAAGCAATTCGTTCAGCTCTTTTGCTGTCTCCAAATCATGTCCGAAAGGTTTTTCGATAATGATACGTACGCGTTCTTTATCTTCAGCCAGTTTTGCTTTCGCAATATTCGAGGCGATGATCGGGAAGAAGTTAGGCGCTACTGCCAGGTAGAAAATTACGTTCGCTTTAGTCTTCCACTCAGCATTGTGCTTGTCAATACGCTTACCAAACTCCTTGTAAGTTTCAGCATCAGTAGCGTCAGAAGCCTGGTAATAAACATTGGCTGAAAATTCAGCCCATTTTTTTTCGTCAGCTTTGCCGCTGCGCGAAAACTGGTTAATATCGTTATGCAGGTTATCCCTGAACTTGTCGTCATCGAGCTTGGTGCGGCCGGTGCCGATGATAGAAAACTGCTTTGGCAGCCATCCGTCCAGAAACAAGTTATATAAAGCCGGAGCTATTTTCCGGGAATTTAAATCGCCGGTACCGCCAAATATTACAAATATGGTAGGTTCTGATTTTGTTGTGCTCATGATATATGGTATATCAGTTAATTATTGAATTTCAGTTGATAGATAAATTCTGAACCAGTTCATCAATGATTGGCTTGGCCCAGAATGGTGTATTTTCGCTAATGTAGGATATTGTATTGTTGTGTATGGTTAATAATAGTTGAAGTTTAGACTTAGTTCCCTGAAAGAAAGAGTTAATAACCTGAACGTTGTCAAATTTGGCATGATGATTTTTAAGCATTTCCAAGCTGTTTTCGAAATTGTATTTAATACTTTCAAAGTCAACAAAATGTCCTTTTTGCCCAACCCTGGAATTCACACGTTCAATCGATTCATCTATACTAGGCAATAACATGAAAATCAAATTTGTTGTGAAACCTTTACTCTTCAAGTGACCGGCTCTTTCAATCAGGAAGTTATTTTGCAGGTTACTTTCGACAGTTAAATTAATGCCGTCATTTATAGCAGCCTCTTCCATCTCCCAGTATTCCACAGTAAGCATTGTCTGGATGCTTTCAGGCGGGGTATCGGGATATTCACGTTCTTTTATCGCATTAATCTTGTCCGCGTCAAATATTAAAGAACCTGGTTCAGACAGCCTGCCGGAATACGTGCTTTTCCCCGCTCCGTTTGGGCCAGCTACAATTGTGTAATCAGGCATTTAAAAGACCTTCAGAACGGTAACCTTTCCTACTTCATTTCCTACCTGTATCAATTCCCGATGCCCGTCTTTAAACTCACGAATAAACATATCAGGTTCAACGCAAAGTTCATTTTTATAGGAGAACCACGCACCGCTGTCCAATGCCTTTTGCCTCGCAGCAATGCCAACGGGTGCCATGTGCTCTTCAAACTCCTCCGGTGTCATTTCAAACACCGATTTCTTTGCTGTTAGTGTTGCCATATACAAATATAAAATATTAATAATAGCCTGACTATCAATTATCCCTCGCTATCCGCCGTCCACTGTGTATGGAAAGTACCTTCCTTACCAATCAGCTCATAAGTATGCGCGCCAAAATAATCGCGTTGTGCCTGTGTTAAGTTTGATGGCATCCTTGCGCTGCGGAAAGCGTCGAAATAGCTTAGCGAAGAAGCATAGGCCGGTGTTGCGATACCTGCCGGGATGGTAGCGCCCAAAACTTTGCGCGAACCTGCAACAGCATCTTTAACCAATCCTGCTACACCATCGTCAAGCAGCAAATGCTCAAGGGCCGGGTTTTTATGATAAGCGTTGTATATATCGTTCAAAAACTCCGAACGGATAATACAGCCGCCACGCCATATTTTAGCGATATCGTCCAAATGCAAATCGTATTTATACTCGGCCGATGCCAGCAGCAGCATGTGCATGCCCTGCGCGTAGCTGATAATCATATTGAAATAGAATGCCTGCTCTAAAGCTGCAATAAATTCATCTTTATTTACACTAAGGCCGATCTCATCCTTGCTGTAAATTTCAGAAGCTTTTACACGCAATGCTTTGTATTTTGATAAATCGCGCATGGCTACAGCGGTATCAACTGTCGGGATTGGCGCCTGCAAGTCCATCGCAATTTGCGAAGTCCATTTACCGGTACCTTTTGCGCGGGCCTCGTCCTTAATATCATCCAATAAAAGATGATCAGTGCCAGGTGCTTTGTATTTGAAGATATCCTTCGTGATATCCAACAGGAAAGATTTCAAACGACCATCATTCCATTTAGCGAATATCTCACCAATTTCTGCATTCTCCAGCTTTAAGCCTTTCTTTAGTATCTCGTACGTTTCAGCAATTAATTGCATAATACCGTACTCAATACCATTGTGCACCATCTTCACAAAGTGACCTGATGCACCAGGGCCGATATAAGTAACGCATGGAGCGCCATCTACCTTGGCCGCAATGGCTTCGAATATCGGCTTCATTACGGCGTAGGCATCTTTGTCGCCACCCGGCATCATGCTTGGGCCGCGGCGTGCGCCTTCTTCACCGCCTGATACACCCATGCCGAAGAAATGCAGGCCTTTAGCCTCCAGCTCATCCACACGACGGTTTGTATCAGTAAAGTGCGAGTTACCGCCATCAATCAAAATGTCGCCTTTATCCAATAGCGGTGTCAGCTCCTCAATAACAGCATCCACAATCTTACCGGCCGGAACCAGCATCATAATGGCTCGTGGAGTAGTTAAACTCTGTATAAATTCTTTAACATCACTAAATCCCTTAACGTCTTTATCTTTCCCTTCTTCATTCAGCGATGCTACTTTAGTGGCGTCTTTATCATGCCCGGCAACGGCATACCCATGGTCGGCCATGTTCAGCAACAGGCTGCGGCCCATTGTGCCAAGACCTATCATGCCAAAGGCATATTTGTTTGTTTGTGAACTCATTTTTTTGGGGATTGATTTTCTTTTTTTAGTTTTTCTAGTATAGCTTTAGTTTCTTCAAAGCTGGTATGCTGATGCGCCTCCATGCCAAGCTTAGCAGCGGCAAGCGCGAACATCTTCCTGTCGTCGAAATAAACACATTCCTGCGGCTGCGCCATCGCCACACCCATCGCCAGTTTAAATATAGCCGGGTCGGGTTTGCGAATACCTACTTCGCACGAAGAGACAAAAGCATCGAATACCTCATGAAGCTTGAATTTCTTGATGCGGTAATCGTTCAGTTCCTTGCCTTCGTTGTTAATGGCGATTATTCTGAAACCACAATCTTTTTTCCATTCCTTTAGCCAGGCCAGCGTGCCAGGCAGTTCTTTCGATTGCTCGAACATGAAGTTTTTAAAATCCTCGCGGGTAAAATCGCGCTGACGGTTAAAAACTACGGTATCTAGGTATTCATCAAGGTCGACGCCATGAGCCTCGTACACGTTAAATATAAACGTGTGCAGTTCTTTTACCTCAGCGTAATCCAGGCCGAACTTTTTCGCAGCTTCTTCGCGCGATTCGTGTCCCCAGCCATTGGTAAGCAAAACGCCCCCGATGTCGAAAAACAGGAATTTTACTGACAATGTTTCCACGGATTATGCTTTGTTTTTTTGATCTTCAATAGCTTTTAGCAATTTTTCGAAAGGCTTGTTGAACTTATCGATGCCTTCGTCTTCCAATTGCTGCGTTAGCTGGTCTATATCAATACCTGCGCCTTTAAGCTTATCTAAAGTTGCGGTAGCTTCATCCAGCCCATCTTCCAACACATTGGCAGCAACACCATGGTCGCGGAATGCTTCGATGGTTTCCAATGGAACGGTATCAACAGTATCAGCACCTATAAGAGCCTCAACATATTTGGTGTCTTTAAATGCAGGGTTTTTGCTGCTGGTACTTGCCCAAAGCAAACGCTGTGGCTGAGCGCCTTCGGCAGCCAGTTTTTCCCAACGCGGGCCACTGAATACGCGTTTGTAAATCTCGTATGCTTTTTTAGCAGATGCGATAGCTACTTCGCCCTTCAAATCGCCAAGGCCTTTTTCGTCGAGCATTGGATCAACCAATACGTCGATACGGCTCAGGAAGAAGCTGGCTACTGATGATATATGCGCAATTTTGTGACCTGCTGCCAGGTGGTCTTCCAAGCCTGAAATGTAGGCTTCAGTAACTTCCTCATAACGAGGCAAGCCGAATAGCAAGGTAACGTTGATGTTAATGCCTTTGCCGATAGATTCGCGGATAGCCTGCAAACCCGGTTTAGTACCAGGGATTTTTATCATTACGTTTTTACGGTCAACTTTTTTCCAAAGTTCTTCTGCCTGTTTGGCAGTACCTTCGGCGTCAAGCGCTAAAAACGGGGAAACTTCCAAACTTACATAGCCATCAACATGGTTTGATTCTTCGTATAAATCTTTGAACAGATCGCAGCCATTTTGGATGTCCTTTATAGCCAATCCAAAAAATATTTCCTCGGTGGTCTTTGCATCTTTTGAGAGCGTGGCTATATCGTTATCATATTGGTCGCTGCTGCTGATAGCTTTTTCGAAAATAGCAGGGTTAGAGGTTACGCCGCGTATGCCATCGTCATCAATCAGGCTTTTAAGCCGTCCATCTGCAATAAATGCCCGGTCAATAAAATCAAGCCAGATGCTTTGGCCAAAGCTGTGTATTTGTTTTACTTTGTTAGTTTCCATTAGTATCGTATTTTTAAGTGTTCACTGTGTTAATGAACCCGTTAGTAACGGTCAATAAGCATACCAGTTACTGTCAGGGTATAGTAGTATTTTGTGCAGGTTTTAATGCCTCCCATCGCACAGGCCTGCGACCTGTGCTGACTTATGTCGCCCCGTTGGGGCTTTTAAATTGGGTTCAACCTCTGTTTTCAATTCCCCGAATGGGATATGGCATGGTAAAATGCTATGCCACCATTATTTCCACGTTATAATTGATAAACAAGCCGCTTTCAATTACACCCGTTATCGATTTTATTCTTAGCTCAGTATCCGCAGGAATATCATCAAACCAGGCATCCAAAACCACATTACCGGCTTCGGTAATTACCGGGCCATCTTTGCCTTTTGCAGGCCTTAGTATCAGTTCCCTTACGCCAAGTTTTTGCAATTCTTTTTCGGCATGCAATAATGCCTGCGGGAAAACCTCAATGGGTACCGGGAACTTGCTGCCAAGCTTATCAACGAACTTAGAGTCGTCGACAATGATATAATTTATCGGGCTGCTGCTAATGAGCAGCTTTTCCTTAAACATAGCGCCGCCGCGTCCTTTTATCAGGCTTCGGTTTGGGTCAACCTCGTCCGCGCCATCAAACAGCCAATCTGGGCGATGTTCGTAAAGGCTGGTCATTGGGATACCCATATTGGTCAACGCCATGCTGATCTCGACCGAAGTAGGGATCGCCTTAACGTTTAGCTTTTCTTCTTTTATTCTTTTGGCGATGGCAAACAGCGCCATAAAAACCGTAGAGCCAGAGCCAACGCCCAGCACATCGCCATCCTTAACCTTTTCGGCAATTTTGGCCGCTACTTTTTCTTTACCTTCTTTATTGATGATGGTATCAGACCAGCGGAGATTGTTTATTAAATCGCTTTGCCAGAGCATAGTGGGGTGATTTTAGACTTACGAAGTTTTAAAAACTTCGTAAGTCTGGGGTGTCCAAAATTATTTCAACAAAGCTTTCGCCTTAGCAACTACATTTTCAACCGTAAAGCCAAAGTGCTTGTATAATTCTTCTGCCGGAGCTGACTCACCGAATGTGGTCATGCCCAGCATATCACCTTCGTCGGTGGTATATTTGTGCCAGCCCATTGGCGATGCCATTTCAACGGCCAAACGTTTCTTGCTTGCTTTAGGGAATACCTTTTCTTTGTAAGCGGCATCCTGTTTTTCAAACAGTTCCCAGCTTGGCATGCTTACCACGCGGGTTGATATACCTTCTGCTTCCAGTTTTTCCTGTGCCTGCATTATCAGTGCCACTTCAGAGCCGGTTGCCATTAATATCAAATCAGGATTTTTGCTGGCTTCCGACAGGATGTAAGCGCCTTTTTCAACGTTATCAGCTTTGGCATATTTGTCCTGGTCGATGATAGGCAATCCCTGGCGGGTAAATACCAACACAACCGGACCACCTTTATGCTCAACGGCAACGCGCCAGGCGTGAACAGATTCGTTTGCATCTGCCGGGCGGATAATGGTAAGATTTGGAATAGAACGCAGCGATGCCAGTTGTTCTACAGGCTGATGGGTTGTACCATCCTCGCCTAAGCCAATGCTATCGTGGGTATAAACAAAAATCGGGTTTATCTTCATAATGGCCGCCAAACGGATCGGCGGGCGCATATATTCAGAGAACATCAGGAAGGTAGCGCCGAAAGGTATAACGCCTTTTGTCAAGGCCATACCATTCATGGCAGAACCCATGGCATGCTCGCGGATACCGAAGTGGAAGTTGCGGCCAGCACGGTTTTCTGATGTGAAGCTATCGTATTCTTTTAAGTTAGTTTCTGTTGAAGGGGCTAAGTCTGCCGCGCCGCCAATCAGGCTCGGTACTTTTGATGCTATTGCATTTAGTGCTTTACCTGATGCTACACGTGTTGCCACTTTAGGATCGGATGACTTAAATACCGGCAAAGAATCTTTCCATCCTTCAGGAAGACCGCCGGCGCTTAATAGTTCGTATTCAGCAGCAAGCTCAGGATACTTAGCTTTGTAATCGGCAAACAGCTTGTTCCATTTTTCTTCTTTTGGCGCGCCTTTTGAGCCTGCCTTGTGATAGAAATCAAGCACTTCGTCAGACACGTTGAATGATTTATCAGGGTCGAAACCGAAGAACTCTTTTACCAATTTTATTTCATCAGGGCCAAGCGGCGAACCGTGTGAACCTGCGGTGCCTGATTTATTCGGGCTGCCATAAGCAATCAGCGAACGAACGTTTATCAACGATGGCTTTTGCGATTCAGATTTTGCATTTACCAGTGCCAGCTCTAACGCGTGCGTATCATTAACGTCCGGTAAATCCTGGGTATGCCAGCCATAAGCACGGAAACGAGCGCTAACATCTTCATTAAATGCAATGTCGGTGCTGCCTTCTATCGAGATATGGTTGTTATCGTATAAAAAGATCAGGTTGCCTAATTCCAAATGGCCTGCAATAGAAGCGGCTTCAGAAGTTACGCCTTCCATCATATCACCATCGCTGCAAATTACATATATTTTGTAATCGAACAGGTTGAAACCGGGTTTGTTATAACGGGCTGCCAAATGTTTCTGGCCGATAGCAAAACCTATCGCGTTAGCAAAACCCTGGCCAAGCGGACCGGTAGTTACCTCAATACCCGGGCACAGGCCATACTCCGGGTGACCGGCAGTCTTGCTGTTCATCTGGCGGAAGTTTTTAATATCGTCAAGCGTCAGGTCGTAACCGGTAAGGTACAGGTAAGCGTATTGCAGCATACAGGCATGGCCTGCTGATAAGATGAACCTGTCACGGTTTGCCCAATCCGGGTTTTTGGGGTTATAGTTCATCGCTTTCGTCCAAAGTACGTGTGCCATTGGCGATAACGCCATGGGGGTACCAGGGTGGCCTGAATTTGCCTTCTGAACTGCATCGGCAGCTAATATTCTCGCGGTATTTATTCCTAGGGTTTCGATATCCTGTGTGGTCGGGCTCATTGTAGTATAATGTTTATTTCTTTTTAGTTTTTAGAGGTTCAATTGTTGCGGGCGCATTGTCTTGTTTCCAAAGCCTTGCGCCTCCTTTTATACCGTCGGCATTCGATACAATTTTCATATTGCTATCCAGCTTAAAGGTCAGCTTATCGGAGTTTCCGCCACCGATGTACAGGAAGTCGTAATTGAAGACGGTCTTCAAAACAACGAAAACCTTTTGCATACGTTTGTTCCACTTTTTCTCACCTTCTTTTTCGAACGCAATATCACCGATGTATTTATCGTACGATTTTACTTTCCCAACCGGCTGATGTGAAAACTCAAGGTGTGGCAATAAATTACCATCCAGCAAAATGGCTGTGCCGAAGCCTGTACCAAGGGTAATAACCACCTCAAGGCCTTTGCCATCAACTACGCCAAGGCCCTGCATGTCTGCATCGTTAACCACGCGGCAATCCTGGCCCAGCACATCTTTCAGCTTGTTAGCCAGGTCAAAATCTTTCCAAAGCTCGTTGCTCAGGTTAGGCGCAGTTTTTATAACGCCATTTTTAACATACCCTGGAAACCCAACCGAAATTTTATTGAATTCAGGAAAATCCTTTACCAGCAATTTGATGGAATTTATCACATTTTCAGGACTTGCGGGAAGCGGCGTAGGCACTTTTTCGTATTTCTTTTGCAGTTCGCCCTGCTCGTTTAAAATGGTTCCTTTAATGTGCGAGCCTCCGATATCAATGGAGAGCACTTTCAATGGCTGCGGGGTTGATTTCATTAAGTTGGTTGGCAGAGGTGTACGAATAATTAAACAAAGATTTTTAACGCCGTAAATATCAATATTTATCTGATATATAGCATATATAATTCCGCACAAATATCGGCTTCAAAAATAAGAACATCAACCTTAAGTCATTGTTTTCTTTATGTCACGCTTTTGGTTTTTACAGTGAAGTTGCAAATGAGACTACAATTTCACTAGGATTTATAGATTTTGTTTTATTATTTCACCGACTTGAGAATGATTTTTTGCCGATAATTTGCTTTTAAGGAGCTCGAAGGGACTACCCTCTTTATCGATTGATTTGCTAACGGTTATGTACAAAACGAATCAGCGGCTGTGTCTCCGCAGTCGCTACCCGGAAGTTTAAACGAGGATGTGCACCATCCCTAAAGCGTTCCATTTTCGCACACGGAACACCCTGAACATTATGTAATATCCTAATTATCAGCGATATGTATTTTTTTGTGTTTTACAACATATTGATAGTCAGTGTTTTCCTTTAGGGTTTACAGCTGGGTTTACACTTTTGAGTTTAATTTTATTTAATTGATTGATAATGAAATTATTATTAACACGAAGGGTTTACAGTGTAAACCCCTTCGTGTTAATATGAAACAAGGAATGCCGGATAATAAAAGGAAAGCCCGGTGTTCAGAATTTATTATTCGATACGGCGACCCGCATGCTTTCCCCGAGTTAACGGCTATTGGTACGCTATACGCCGCAAGTAAGGTGTGTCAGTCTTTAGTCTTGGCAACCACAATTATCAGCCATACAATGGCAATAACCTGCACCATAATCATGCTGCCGGTAATCAGCTGACCGCCGGCCCAATGCAATATCTTAAGCATCAACCCTAGCATCATACCGGCGAAACTCAGTATAAATAAGATAATGGGCTGCCTTGGATTGGAGAACATGTTTGAATTATTTCGCTTTTTTTTGCCTGATGTTCCTTATAACCGATGGTATTTTATACAGCCCGAAACCTACAGCGGCTCCGAACAGCAGGCTGCTCCATTTTTCGGTTTCCGGGTCGTAGTTAAAAACTGTTACGGTAAGCAATATTATTGCCGCTACGCCTATCAGTGTGTAAAGGAAAATTTTCATTAAGACTGCGTTTAATCCAATTATGTTGCGAAATTAAATTAAAAAGTTTGGGAAAGGTGTGAAATAAGCAGGAGTTAAATAAAACGTTTGAGACTTAAGCACGGATTTTTCATAATGATGGGTTTGAAACCTTAAATGGTCCAGACATATTTTACAGGACAAATAAACCAGATTTCGAACAACAAAGGTTTAAACCCAACCATCTTTCCCCGGAGGGGATAAATACGCCAGCGCAGGGTAACACCCTGCGTTAATAAACAAGGCAAAAATCAACAAGACAGTAAAGGATGGTTGCTATATTTAAACCTGATTACTTAGTAATATAAACCAAACCCATGAGAGCAATTTTAGCAACGATATTTGTTGCCGGCAGCCTGCTGTTGGCAAATTCCGGTTACACACAGGTAAATGCCGCCGATGAAACCATCCTCACCAAAGCATGGAACGCCTACTGGATTGCCGCTAAAAGTGAAACCGGGAAGGATTATGGCGTATATTACTTTAGAAAGCGTATCGACCTGCAAGTCAAGCCCGCATCTTTTATCATAAATGTATCAGCAGACAACCGCTACAAGCTATACGTAAACGGCACGCTGGTTTCATTAGGCCCGGCCCGCGGAGATACCTATTACTGGAACTATGAAAAGATAGACCTTGCACCGTATTTAAAACCGGGAAAAAATACAGTGTCGGCCATTGTGTGGAACGAGGCTGAGTATCGCCCCGAAGCGCAAATATCTTTACGTACAGCTTTTATTTTGCAGGGCAAAACGGCTGCTGAAGATATACTAAACACAAATAATACCTGGAAATGCATACGCGACAACGCCTATCAGCCCATCAGCGGCAGCATAGGCTATGGCACCTACTATGTGGCCGGGCCGGGCGAACTGATTAATGAAGGCAAAACGATAAAAAATGCCATGTCGCCTGATTTGGATGATAGCAACTGGCCAGCCGCCGGGCAAATGGAACATGGCAAACCCAAAGGCATGGCCGATGCTTTCGGCTGGATGCTCGTGCCTTCGGTGATCCCGCAGATGGACAGGGTTTACCAGCGTATACCATCATTGCGTAAAGCTGATGGCGTTACTGTTCCGGCGTCTTTCCCGGCAACAAAAACATCGGTAACCATACCGGCCAATACCATTGCAACCTTACTGCTCGACCAAACTTACCTCACCAACGCTTATGTTACGCTTAACTTCAGTAAGGGAAAGGATGCCGGCATATCGCTTTGCTATAATGAGGCTTTATTTGATAACCTTAAAAAATATGGCTCACGCAAAGGCAACAGGAATGATGTGGAGGGTAAGGATTTTGCAGGGCGAAAAGACAGCCTGATCAGCGATGGTAGCGACGGGCAGGCATTCAACTCGCTTTACTGGCGCACCTACCGTTATATACGGCTGATTGTGCATACCAAAGACGAGCCCCTGGTAATTGATGATATTTATGGAACCTCAACCGGCTATCCTTTCAGGATGAATGCGAAATTGAATACCGATAATCCCGAAATGCAGCAGATATTGGATATCGGTTGGCGCACCGCCCGCATGGATGCTATTGAAACCTATATGGATTGCCCTTACTACGAGCAGTTGCAATATATAGGTGATGGTCGTATACAAATGATGGTATCGTATTACAACAGCGGCGATGACAGGCTGGCCCGCAATGCCATTAACCTGATGGACCACTCGCGCATTGCAGAAGGTTTAACCTTGAGCCGGCACCCGTCATATAGTCCCCAAATTATATCAACGTTTTCGTTGTGGTATGTCGGCGTATTGCACGACTTCTGGATGTACCGGCCCGACAGTAACTTTGTAAAGGAAAAGCTGGCAGGCGAGCGCACCGTGCTCGATTTCTTCAGCAAATACCAGCAGGCTGACGGTTCGTTGAAAAATACGCCGTACTGGACGTTTGTGGATTGGTCGGGTGGATGGGACTATGGCATGCCGCCAAAGGGAAGCAAAGGCGGTTCTTCGGTATTGGATATGCAATTGCTGATGGCTTACCAGCAGGCGGCCGAAATGGAGGCAAAATTGGGAATGATGTCTTACGCCACGTTGTACAGGGCGAAGGCGGCACAATTGAAAAAAATAATCCAGGCAAAATACTGGGATGCTGCCAAAGGGTTGTATGGTGATACAGAAGACAAGGACAAGTTTTCGCAGCATGCCAATTCATTGGCTATTTTAACCGGTGTAATGAATGACGCAGGCGCACCCGCCCTTTGTCGAAAAATTTTAACCGATACCACGCTTACCCAGTGCACCATCTACTTTAAATATTATATGCACCTGGCGCTGGTGCGGGGCGGCCTGGGTAACGATTATATGAAATGGCTGGACGTTTGGCGCAATAATATCAAAATGGGCCTTACCACCTGGGCCGAGATATCCGATTTGCCCAACAGCCGTTCCGACTGCCACGCCTGGGGAGCCAGCCCTAACATCGAGTTTTTCAGGACGGTATTAGGAATCGACACCCGCGCACCCGGCTTTGCCAAAGTAAAAATCGAACCCCATTTGGGCGATATGAAAACTGCGGGCGGCGAGATACCGCATCCGAACGGAACGCTATCTGTAGCTTATAAAATGGATGGCAGCAAGTGGAATATCAATATCCTGTTGCCCGTTAAAACAAGCGGAACATTTGTTTGGAAGGGTAAGACGTATTTGCTAAAAGCCGGGGAAAATAAGCTCCAGATTTAGCTGGACCGAAGACTTCCGAAGTTTTCAAAACTTCGGAAGTCTCTCTTATCCTTCTTCCGTTCATACCCCAACCGCCATCTTTTCTATCGCTTCAATAAAATACGCAATTTCATCCTGTGTATTATAATAATGCGGCGACGCCCTGACGGCCCACTCAACACCCTTCTGGTCAAAATCAATCACCCCGAAGGCCCGGTAACTTGGAACGACATTTATTTTAAGTTTAGCCAGCCCGTTAACTATATCGGTTGCGTTCAGGCGTGGCATATGGAAAGTTATTAAGCCGCCCTGATTTTCCCCCCTGTCGAGCACTCTGACGCCATCAATATTGGCCAGTTCCCGTCGCATAATGCCGGAAAGCAGCTTAACTTGTTGTTCTATTTCGTCTTCCCCTATAGCTCGGCAATATTTTATAGCCTCAGTTGTGCCTATTACGGTAGAGTAGGCAAACTCCCAGTCTTCAAACCGCCGGGCATCCGTCTGCTGCCGGTACGTATCTTTGGTCAGCCATTCCGCGCCGCGCATATCTATAAACATCGGTTCAAGGCCCGAATTAAGTGTATCGTCGGAAATATATAAAGCGCCGGTCCCCCTTGGGCCGCGAAGGAATTTCCGGCAGGTAAAACTCAAAAAGTCGCACTTTAGCTTTTGTACATCCAGCTTAATCTGCCCCGCCGACTGGCAGGCATCAAGAATATACCATATTTTATGGTTTGCTGATTTCCTGTAATCATCATAAATTTCGGCAATGGCATCAACCGGCTGCACCAGACCCGAGTTGGTTGGGATATGGGTAATAGCCAATAGTTTAGGCTGATATTTCTTTAACTTTTCCCGCAGGTCGTTTAAGTCCACTTCACCCGATTCTGTGTTTTGCAGGTGGAATATTTGGATACCCAACCGTTTTTGGAGCGAAAGAAATTGGATTTGATTCGATACAAAGTCGTCGGTATCCGTGAGTATAATATCGCCCGCTACAAATGGTATCGACGATAAAGCCCTGGTATAGGAATCGGTAGCGCTGGCGGTAAATGCAATGTTTGATGAATGGCAGTTAATTAAAAGTGCACATTGCTCATAAAATTCCTTTATCAGTCCGGCATTAAAGGCGGCGGCCTCATAGCCGCCTATTTCCGCTTCCAGCGCGATGTGGTCTAACTGGGCTTTTGTTACCACGTCCGGCATCAGGCCTGCTCCGGCATTGTTAAGATGGATGACATTGCTGCACCCCCGGGTTTCATTCCTGAATTTTTGCACTTCATCTATGCTGAAAATACTCCCTTGAGGTAATTTAAACTGTTGTGATATTTCCATGGTATATTGTTTAATTATTTAATGCAAATTTACCGGCGAAATAGCGGGTATTTTTCCCGTAATTGCCTGTGCGTTGCTTAAAATGATTTTTATTGATTGATTAACCGGGTAAATTATGCAAAACATGGATGAGTATGATAAGAAGCTGCTGCGGCTACTTCAAAGCAATAATAAACTAACGACAGAAGAACTCAGTGCCGCTATAAATCTTAGCCAAAGCGCCGTGCAGCGCCGTATCGCCAGGCTGAGAAATGAAAAGATTATCGAGGCGGATGTTTCTATCGTTTCGGCAGCAGCTACCGGCATCGGGATTACCTGTGTGGTAGATGTTGTATTGCACGAAGGTAATTCGAGAGCAATTGATGCATTTAAAGCAGAGATGATTAAATGCCCGGAGGTATCATCCTGTTATTACGTAACAGGCAGCTACGATTTTGTGCTTATTGTAAATACAAGGGATATGGGCCACTTCGAAGTGTTCCAAAAAGGCAAGTTAATGGATAACCCTAACCTTAAGCACTTTTATACACACGTAGTTATGGATAAAGTAAAAGTAACCTACGGGGCTGCAATCATATAACGACAAGAGTAGCACATAGACTTCCGAAGTTTCCAAAACTTCGGAAGTCTGTTTAGTGATTTACCATTTTCCTAAAATTCATCCTGAAAGGCAATTGAAAAATATCATTATCATAATAAAAAAGCCTTAACCGCTTTATATTATAAATGAATACCCTCATCAACTAAACAAATAATAAAAATTATTTTTTTAAACACATTCTATAGTCAGGGGTTCTATATTTAACCAATTCTTTGTTTAAATTGAGCCAATAAAATTCCTCCTATGAGAGTTTTTCACCTGAGTGCCGAATGTTATCCGGTTGCCAAAGTTGGCGGGTTAGCTGATGTTGTTGGCGCATTGCCCAAGTACCAGAACCAGCTTGGCTGGCAGGCTGCCGTGGTAATGCCTTATTATGACCGTAAATTTGTGCAGGAGAATGAGTTCGATATTGTTTTTGCTGCATCAACCCTGCTTGGCACACGCCGTTTATTTTTTGAAATATTAAAAGAGAAAACAGATAAGCTGGGCTTCGAACTCTTCCTGGTAAGAATCCCGGGCTTGTTAGACCGCACCGAAGTTTACCAATATCCCGACGAAAAAGAGCAGTTCATCGCATTTCAACTGGCATTTTTAGATTGGATAAGCTATTCGCAGCAATCGCCGGATGTTATTCATTGTCATGACCATCACTCGGGATTAGTTCCGTTCCTATTGCAATGCTCCAGGCTTTATACCAGACTTGCAAATACGCCCACGGTATTTACCATACACAATGGGCAATACCATGGCGCTTTCGGATGGGATAGACTATCTTATCTCCCTGAAATCGACCTTTCCAAAACAGGCCTGCTGGATTGGGGCGGTGCAATAAATCCGCTGGCTGCTGCAGTTAAATGCTGCTGGCGTTATACAACGGTATCACCTACTTATTTACATGAACTGTCGGTCAACTCAAATGGGCTGGAGTTTTTATTCCACCTGGAAGGGGGCAAGGGTGTAGGTATTCTCAACGGTATCGACACTGCGGTATGGAACCCAAAAACAGACCCGATGCTGCCGGCAAAATTCGACGTAAAGACCCTCACAAAAGGTAAGCAAGCTAATAAGGCGTTGTTATGCGAGCGGTTTAACCTGTCGACAGACAAGCCGTTGATAGCCTTTATCGGCCGCCTGGTAGGAGAAAAAGGAGCCGATTTGATAGCCACCGCGATGGAGGAAAGCTTTAACGAGCATCCCGGCCAGTTCAACTTTTTAGCGCTTGGCGCGGGCGAGAAGGAAAACGAAAAGGAACTACTGGAACTGCGCGATTTTTATCCGGAGCAGTGCGCTGTATTTATAGGCTATGATGAAGTACTTGCACATGCCGTTTATGCCGGTGCCGACTTCCTGCTGATGCCTTCGCGCGTGGAGCCGTGCGGACTTAACCAAATGTATTCATTGCGCTACGGAACTGTGCCAATGGTAAGGAATACTGGCGGATTACACGATTCTGTTATCGATTTCGGCGATGAAGGCGGTTATGGCATACGCTTTAACCATGCCTCAGTCGAAGACATCTGTATATCTATAACGCGCGCTATTGCCTTGTACGGCAATACAAAACACCTGCACACCTTGCGCAAACTGATGATGGGCCTCGATTTTTCGTGGGATCGCTCTGCGCAGGAATATATAACACTTTATGAAAGCTTAAATCCAACAATATGACCTCTAAAGTAATTTGCATCGTTCTTGGCGGAGGCCAGGGCAGTCGTTTGGCCCCCTTAACCACAACGCGCTCGAAACCCGCAGTACCTATTGCCGGTAAATACCGCCTCGTAGATATTCCTATTTCAAACTGTTTGCATTCGGGCATCCACAGGATGTACGTGCTCACGCAGTTTAATTCAGCGTCGCTGAATAAGCATATCAAAAACACTTACCACTTCAGCAACTTCAGCGAGGCATTTGTTGATATTCTTGCAGCAGAGCAAACTCCCACCAACGTAGGCTGGTACCAGGGTACTGCCGATGCGGTAAGGCAATGTTTGCATCACCTGGCTGTGCATGATTTTGAATACGTGTTGATATTATCGGGCGACCAGCTTTACCAGATGGATTTTAACGACATGGTTGAAAAGCACATAGCCGCCAATGCCGAAATTTCTATAGCCAGCATCCCGGTACATGCTAATGATGTTCCCGGATTCGGTATTTTAAAGGCCGACGATAACAATATGATTACCGCCTTTGTAGAGAAGCCGAAATCAAATTTCGAAAGCTGGGCGTCTGAGGTTAGTCCGCAAATGGAAGCTGAAGGCAGGGTTTACCTGGCATCGATGGGTATTTATATCTTCAACAAAAAGCTGTTATATGAATTGCTGGAAGGTAACGACCGTACCGACTTTGGCAAGGAAATTATCCCGCAGTCTATTGAAGATCACCGGGTATTAAGCTATCAATACGAAGGCTACTGGACTGACATCGGTACCATTCCTTCATTCTTTGAGGCCAACATCGGTTTGACGGACGATATTCCTCAATTCAACCTGTTTGATAAGCATCCTATTTATACCCGCGCACGCATGCTGCCGCCATCAAAAATGTCAGGTACGCACGTAGATAAGGTAATTATTGCTGATGGATGTATAGTGAATGCCAGCCATATCACACGTTCGCTCATCGGTATCCGTACCCGCATAGGCTTCGAAACGGTTATCGAGAATTGTTATGTGATGGGTAACGATAACTATCAAACTCTTGACCAGATCAACCAGGACCACCAATCCCATACCCCTATAATGGGCATTGGCGACAGGTGCCACATCCGCAATGCAATTATTGATAAAAATGCCTGCATCGGCGACGATGTAAAAATAAACGTGGGCGAACCATTGCCAAACGGAGATTATCCGGCATATACTGTGCAGGATGGTATCGTTATCGTCAAAAAGCGCGCCGTTATTCCTGACGGAACGGTGATTTAGAGAGTGGAGTCCAAAAAGTAAAAAGCCTCGCCGGCGTTAAAGTTGGCGAGGCTCTTTTATTAAGAGATATATTTAAAGTTCTATGCTTTCGCCGATTCCCGGCAATTTTATACTGATGCCAGCTTTTACGAACTTCTCTTCCGCCTGCGCCTTATCGATTTTTATAACCGGAAAGGTATCATAATGCATACCGATAACATTTTTGCAATTGATGAAACCGCACGCTTTTACAGCATCATCAACGCCCATAGTGTAGTTATCGCCGATAGGCAGGTAGGCCCAATCCAGATTTTCATCGGCCAATAATTTCATGTCGTATGTTAACGCTGTATCGCCGGCAAAGTAAATTGCTTTTCCGTCAGCCCAAATTACAAAGCCAGCAGGATTACCACCGGCAGAGCCATCAGGCATAGTGCTTGAGTGCACCGCATTTACCATTTTAACGCGACCAAAATCAAAATTATAGCCGCCGCCTATGTTCATACCATGGGCATTGTTTATGCCATGCTTGCCAAGCCAGTTGGCTATTTCGGCTATGCAAATAATTACAGCGCCGCTGCTTTTCTGTATCTCCAGTAAGTCAGCAACGTGGTCGCCGTGACCGTGCGAAACCAGGATATAATCAGGTTTCAGACTGTGGATGTCGATATCCTTAGCAGCAGGGTTTGGGCTGATAAACGGGTCAAATAACAGTTTCTTTCCGCCGGCCTCCAGCATAAAGGTCGACTGTCCGTAATAGGTAGTTTTCATAGTATAATGTTAATTATCTTTTAGGTAGATATGAAGCAAATGATCATTCCGCGATCGGCATTCCCACTTCCGCATTCAAATTAAAACAGTCCGCCAAACATATCCTTAGTCATGGCGGCCATTTCGCTTTGGCTTACGTTGTCGGCCTGTTCCATAGTTTTGTTGATGGCGATAACCAGCAACTCTTCCAGTTCTTCCTTGTCGGCTGCTTTCAGAAATTCTTCGTCGATATTTACCGATTGTATCACCTTATTGGCATTGGCTTTTACAGTAATTTTGCCACCCTCGGCGCTGCCGGTAACGGTAATGGCATCAAGCCTTTGTTTTACCTCGCCCGCCTTTTGCTGGGCCTGCATGAGTTTATCGAACATGTTTTTTTGATGTGCGGATGTGCGGATATGCAAATGTGCGGATGAGAAAATGCACAATCACAAACGTCCATCCAGTTAAAAGTTTATTATTATAGCAAATATCTTAATCGATGTCCGGATGTGCAAATACAAAAGGCGGACTCGCCAAACAGGCATCCGCAGATTCGCACATCAAAAATCCGCACATTAATCGTCGCTCGTTTCCCCGCTGCCGTTATAAGCGCTTTTGCGTACTATCGGCATGCCTACGGCGTTAAACAGGTCGTCAAGTTTTAACAGGCTGCCGTTCGAAAGGTTTGTGAGCAATACCACGGTAATGTCATCCTTTATATCGCGCAGGTAAATGTGCCTGAAACCGTGCCACCAGCCGGTGTGATAGATAACCTGCTTATCCGGTGCTTCAAAAATACGCCAGCCGTAGCCGTAGCTAAAGTGGCCGTGCACCAAAGGATTACGTATCTGGTAGGCCGAATCCATGGTTGATTGTTTCAGCAAGCGGCCCGCACGCAAGGCCCTGTCATATAGCCAAAGGTCGCCCACGGTGCTGTATACCCCTTTGTCGCCAACCGGCCCATCCAGAAAGTTTTGTGCTACAGAATAGCGCCATTGCCCGCGGTCGTGACCAACCACATCAACCGGTATTTTATCATAAACAGCTTTTGAATAGCAGGCGGTGTGTTCCATGCCCGATGGCTTGAAAATATGCGTCTTCACAAAATCAGCGTAAGACTGACCGGTAATCTTTTCAATTATCGACCCCAGCACCATAAAGTTGGAGTTGTTATACAAAAACCTTGCGTTCGGCTTGTTAAACGGGCGTGGTTTATATTGGGCAATCAGCGCCATTTCTTCGGCATTGGTAAGGCCTTTGCGCTGGTTGCGGTGTTCGGCACGGTACAGGTCGTCGGTAAAATATACGTAGTTCATCATACCCGAGCGGTGTGTAAGCAATAGGCGGATGGTAACGCCATCGTAAGGAAAATCGGGGAAATATTTTTTTACATCGTCGTCCAGCTTCAGTTTTCCTTGTTCCCAAAGCATCATAATTGCTGTCGACGTAATAGTTTTGGTAACCGATGCCAGCTCGAACTGCGAATTAATTTTCAGGCTGTCGCGGTGCAGGTAGTCTGCCCAGCCAATAGCATTTTGATAAATTATTTTACCATGTTTGGCCACCAGCACGTTGCCGTTAAAGCCGCGCGTTTTGTGCAGCATCTGCATTACGGCGTCAATCTTTTTATCAGCATCTTTGGGGTTATAAGCTAAAAGCGCTTTAGTATCGAAGGGGGCCGAGGGGCCAGGCAGGGTAGTGTCTTTTTTATCGCTTTTGTCGCTTTGTTTCGAAGAGCAGGATGCTAGAACTATCAGGAAGGATGTAACTATTATTAAGGGCTTGTACACTAATCTCATAAACTAATTTCTCAGAACGGTAAACGTGGCAAAAGTCAGAAATTATACAGGAGATATAAAGTAAAGTTTTAATTATTTTTTCTTTTAGTTAACACTCTTTATAATTTTAGGCATGAAATCTATCAAGTACTTGTTTGCCGGACTTTTTGTAATGGCTTTGTGCGGCAGGTTATCGGCACAAAACAATGACGACGCCCGTGCATTAATCAAACAAGGCCAGCAACTAAACGAGCAGAAAAAATACATAGAAGCGATTGAAAAATACCGGCAGGCTTTAAAGCTGGACACAGGCAACCTGTTTGCAAGTTACCAGTTAGCCAACTCCTTGTTTTTAAGCGATAAAGGCGCCGAAGGCATTCCTTATCTTAAAAAAATCACGCAAACCGATAATAAGCTTACCGGCCCTGCATACGATTTATTAGGACTCATCTATTTTAAAAATAAGCAATATGCCGAAGCAGAAACCGCTGCTGTATCGGCCATCAAAACAGACCCGAAACATGCAAGTACGCAGCGCATGTACGCCCTGGTAAGCTTTCATCAAAATAAACGCGCACAGGCTTTCCTGGGATTTTGCAGCTTTATTTTGCTGGAGCCCAACACAGCCCGCAGCACCGAGGCCTATGGCAATATGCAGCATATTATACAAGGCGGTGACCTTAAGCCCGAGCCCGGCGAAATGAAATCGCATGCGATAGAAGCAAATGTAAATGCGCTTAACCAGGCCATTACGCAAGCCGTTGCAGATTTCAGTAAAAGAAGATATGCCTCGGCCGGCGATTTACTGGATGCGGAGCTGACCGCCATTTTTACCAACATCGGCAAGCTTGCCGAAAAACAAACCGGTAAAGATTTCTTTAGGAATTACCTCGCTGCATATTTTTATAAACTGGCACAATCGCCCAATATGGCGGCCTTTGCAAGGCTGGTTAGCAGCAGCACCCCCGAAAGCGCCAAATGGATAAAAGACCACCCGCAGCAAATGGCTGATTTGGATAATTGGGTGAAAACGACGGAGCGGGGATTTTAGGGTGAACGAAAAATTTCTTTTATCATCCTGAGCGCGAGCGAAGGATCTTAAACGATTGACCGGTCAACAAGCGATAGGTCGCCGTGATACCTGTCGCTTTGATTGTCGCTTTGTAAAGATTCTTCGCTCGCGCTCAGAATGACAAATAAACATATTCAATCAATGCAAATTAATATATGTCGCCAATGAATCTTTTGGCTGATGAATAACAATAGCAACCCCTTTCCCCGATAACGAATCAACCTCAAAAGCGATGCCTTTGCCTTTAGCCTCGTAAACTTTAACTTTTTTGCCTTTGGCCTTATAGCTGCTTACCGGGCTAAGCTGGTAATGCTTTTGGTATTCGGTTAGGTTCAGACCGGTATTCAGCCCTTCAGCAGTTTTATAATCCGGCGAGGTAACCAATATCTTGCGGATGCGGGCGACTTTCTCATCTGCAGAGCCGAAATTATGATTGGCGAATACACTGGTTTTATAGCTGCTGCTGTCATGGGTGGCATACCAGGTCATGAGGGCGCTGCCCATGGCCGCGTCGCTGAAATCGGGTTTGCCTAAGGTTGTGGTAATACTCTCCGCATTGCCGCCAATAACAATTTTACCAATGCTTTTTCCGGGGACTATCAGCTTATCGGGTACAACAGTTTTGTCGGTATCGTTGATAGCTTTTACGGCTGTTAAATCCTGTTTATCTTCTTTTCCGTGACCGGAATGTTGCCCGCAGCTGTACATAGTGACAACGGCGGTTATTATAAGGGTGTATTTTATGAGTATATTTTTCATGGGCGACTTTTTGTTATAACGGCTAAATAGCAGAAATGTGTGTTTTGCAGCTAAAGGCGCCAACGGTGCGACACACCCCAGCACAGGTCGCAGGCCTGTGAAGAAGAGACGATATCAGCAAGAAACGGGTTTCCTGCCCCATCCTCAGCCGGTAATTTTGAATCATCAATTAAATCATAAAACAATGCATATTATTAGCGAACCTTCAATTTTATATTTCGGCACCCCAGTGGTGCTTATCGGCACAAAAAACGAAAACGGCACGGATAACCTGGCGCCAATGTCGTCGATATTCTGGCTGGGCTGGCGTTGTATTATCGGTTTGGCGGCTGCCTCAAAAACAACGCAAAATTTAATGCGGAACCGGCAATGTGTTTTAAACCTGCCGTCTGTAAACGAGGTTGCGGCGGTAAACCGTCTTGCCAAAACCACAGGCTCCAATCCTGTTCCGGAGGGTAAATTACTAAAAGGCTACCGGTACGAGCAGGATAAGTTTGCAGCAGCCGGGTTAACCTAAACGGATGCGGAAACAGTAGACGCCCCGCGCGCCGTAGAATGCCCGGTACAAATGGAAGCCGTTGTTGAAGCGGTACACGGCCTTGCCGAAGGCGATGCAGATATGCGCGGAAAAATAGTAACCTTCGAGCTGCGTATACAACGCGTGC
>JAZJZL010000093.1:2812-38224 GCA_040389845.1 Bacteroidota bacterium | reverse complement strand
CGATTTTTTGTTTTGGGATTACAGTGATTTGAAAAATTGATTTCACAGATTGAAAAAATAAATGCATGAATCAAATTTTTATTCGACTGTATTTTTCTCCAAATATCTTGTTTCTTATCGGTGAAATCATTCTCCAATCGGTGAAATCACAGAAAAGCTTTGCGCAGAAACCTTAACCAATTCCCGTGCATTACGTTTTCAATATCTGTATCAGTGTAGCCTCGTTTTTTAAGCATGGCCGGTATTTTTTGCAGGTCGGCGATAGTTTCCAAATCGTAAGGGCATTGTTCACGGCCGAAAGCGCCGTCAAGGTCTGAACCGATGCCGATGTGATTTGCGTTACCCGCAATCTGGCAAATGTGGTCAAGGTGATCTATCATAACTTCCAGGCTGCAATTCATGGCTTTAGGGTCGGACTGCCCCCTGACCCATCCCGGTACCATCATCCAGGCATCAAGCGCCCCGCCTATTACTGCACCCCGATTTATCAATTCTTTTATCTGCTCATCGCTAAATTGGCGGTTATGGTTTACCAGCGCACGGCAATTGTTGTGGCTGGCCCAAACATTCCCGTTAAAATGGTCGAGGGCTTCCCAAAAGCTATCGTCGCACAAATGTGTGGCATCCAGAATAATATTCAGTCGCTCCATTTCTTTTAATAGCTCATGTCCGGGTTTACCCATAAAACCGGCTGCATCCGTGCCTTGCGCATAGCGGCCAGGGCCATAGTGTGCCGGCCCAACAGCACGTAATCCATAGTTATAAGCGCGCTCCAAATAACCGATAGTAACTATAGAGTCTGCACCCTCTAAGCTCAGGATATATCCTACCGGCTTATTTTCATTGGGTTTTCCATCGCTCCAAAGCGTAATGTGTTTTTCCAAACCCGCTAAATCGCGTACTTGCACCATCTCGCCTGCATCTTCCATAGCCTTATACCAGGCAACCTGTCCCTGTGTTTGTGCCCAGGCTTGTTCGGGTGAATGCCAGCCCGGCAGCGGATTATCTGGTGCAACAAAACGTGCTATCTGCGTGGCAACCACCAGGCCGATATTTCCCTTACGCAACTCAGGTAACGAAACTACGCCTTTTCCACGGTCGGGCTTATCAGTTAAGCCGGCTTCACGGGCGTTTATTTCGCGGATGGGTTTCCGCAGGTCGCGATTCCATTCCAGCGCGTTCATGCTGAGGTCTAAGTGGGCGTCGATAGTGAACATATTCTTTTTCCCGTAGATACACAATACTTGTGTATCTTTTTTTAATTATGGCGGTTATGTGCATGGTCGGAGACATAAGTATTGTGTCTCTACAGTTATTATATATTTATTTTCCGGTCACGGGCGATGTTTTTCCATTCGCCTGAAACATGGCTGTTTTCAATCGTAATAGCCCGCTCGTAAAGTGCTACGGTCGGGCAAACGTGGTAAGGCATGCCGTAAATCACGTCGCCTTCTTTGTAGTTGTGCCCCTCGCCCGCCTCAACCACCAGATGCTCTTCACTTTGGCTGAGGGCTTCGAGACCCAGCGCGTCCATCAAAAAAACACGCGTTTTTAGTTCCCGTTCGGCGGCGATGGATTTGTGGCCAAGGTCAAGGCAAAGCTTGGTTGTATCGGGTTGTGATATAACGCGGGTAACTACCAATGCAGCAGGCAAAAATGGCTGCTCTGTAAAGCTGCTATAGCCCTTGTCCCAATACACAAATGTACCCGGACTGCACTCCACTCCTTCCCGCTTTGCATGTATCGGGAATGTTGGCGAGCCGCCTGCGATTACGATCAGGTTTACGCCGCTTTCCTTCTCAATCTTATCCTTTAGGGCTTTCGTCATTTCGAAAGCCCCATCGCTTTCTAAAGTACGGGCGGTCAAATCCGGGGCGTGAATATGGCCGTCATACGCATGCAGGCCAATAGTTTCAATTCCCGCCAACTGCCTGCATTCGTAGTAAAACGCCAATGCTCTATCATCCGGTTTTATACCCGTACGATTTTGGCCGACATTCAAATCAATATAAACAGGAACAACAATATTATTTTTGATTGCTTCTCCTGATATTTCCTGAGCGGCTGTTAAATTATCAACCAGGCAGGAAAGTTGAGTATCGGGATAGGTTCGCACCAACTTAATAAACCGCTGCAACTTTGGTCCAATGGGCTGATAAGCCAGCAAAACATCAGGGCACTTGCACATGCAAAGCATCTCCGCCTCGGCTATAGTAGCACATTTAAATTTGGTGATACCCGCCTCAAGCATCAGTTGGGTAACCTCAATACATTTATGTGTCTTAACATGTGGCCGCAAACGGGTAACATCGCCCACAATACTGATTGCAGTTGCAATATTTTGCTTTACCCGTTCAGGATACACAACCAATGCAGGTGTATCTAATTGGTCGATGTTTTTTATATGATACCAGTCCATTCTCAGTCTAAGGTATTTAGTCATAAGTACTTAGTCGACAACCTAGCCTCAGTTAACGACTCAGGACTATCGACTCAAGACTTCGGACTTAGTGAAGTTCAAAAAGTGCTTCTATCTCCACGGGAATATTATCCGGCAACGAGCCCATGCCTACTGCGCTGCGTACGCCGATACCATTTTCCTCGCCCCAAACCTTGGCAAACAATTCGCTGCAGCCGTTAATAATGAACGGATGACGCCCAAAATCGGTCGTGCAATTAACCATGCCCAATACTTTTATCACGCGCTTAACCTTGTCAAGGCTGCCGATATTTGCTTTTATAGTGGCCAGCATTGCAAGGCCTACCTGCCGCGCGGCAAGCTTGCCTTCTTCCGGGGTAAAGTCTGTTCCAATACGTCCGATGATAAGACTACCATCATCCTGAACGGTGCCGTGGCCCGACAGGTATAAATATTTGCCATCGATAAGGCATGGTTTGTAAACTCCGAGAGGTTTTGGTGCCGGCGGGAGGTTCAGGCCCAGCGCCGCAAAGTTCTGTTCAGCTGTATTCATTTTTTGATAGGTAATAATTGAAAACAAACATAAATAAAAAGCCGGGTATCTCACGCCCGGCTTAATAAATCAAATAATCAACTTTTCTATTGTTCTATCAAAATTTAAAGGTCATTCCAATGTTGATGACGTAATCTGCAAAAGCTGCGTCACCATGAGCATAAGTGCCGGTTATGGCAGTTGTCCTGATATCAGGCACGCTTTGCGTACGGTCGCGAACAAGCGCGATTGGCACATAACCATACAACGAGAAGTTTTTGCCGGCGCGCCAGGTAACGCCCGGTTCAGCGCTCACAATATAGCCCGGCCTTCTGAAGCCGTCGCTGCCGCCGATGATATCCCGAACCGGAAGACAGTCGTCGCGAAGACCCAATGAGAAGTCGAGTTTGTTAACTGCCAGGCTGGCGCCGAACCTGATCAACATCTGGTCGGGCACGCTTAACACATCGCCGGTAGCGGCAACCGTAGTGGCGCTTGGTGTATTGGTTGAGCGTGGAACGCCGTTAACATCGCGCGGGCTGGCCAGGTAATAGAAGTTACCATAAAATCCAAATGAGTGCGAGAGGTTATAGTAGGCGTTTAATTCTGCAGTTATACCGGTGCCGCCATCGCCTAACTGTATTGATTGGTCCACTGCGCCAAGTGTGCGTGCACCTGTAGCCCCGTTAAGGAAGTAGTCCTGGTAATTGTAAGCCCCGGTTGCAAATTTAATACCTAAGCCAACCTGGATATTTCCATTGGTTGCTTTTGCAGGGTCAAACAGCCAATAGTAAGCTGCTGCGTGTATATCGCCAATGCCGAACGAGTGGGTGGTATACCTTATGCCACTGCTTACCTGCGAGCGGCTGTTATCGGCAAATGGCAGTGTAACCCCAACCGACCAGCGGTTATTAATAACGCGCGTAATGGCAAGATCCTGGGTGTACACCTTATTAATAACATTGTTGTGCATAGCAATGCGTTGTTTCTGCTCATCTTTACCGACATAATGCCTAAACGATCTGTAATAGCGGCTGTTACTGTTAAACAACCAGTAGCCATTGCCATTTACGCTGTCGGGATGTTCTGCCATGGTGCAGATGCCACCGGTACTCCTGATGGCAACGCAACCTTGGGCAAACGTAGTTGCTTTTGTTGCGGCTAAAATTATTATTACTGCAAAAATTGTTTTAAAAGTTCTTTTCATAATGAATTTGGTTCTGTTTTAATAGGGTATTTTGTGTTAATAGTTAATTTCAGCAATTGTTAATTTCCTGCTCCGTCAGTTTTGCCCCTTTGTACGGCATATTGACCTACTTTAATGCCGGTTTGCATACCAACCTCTATATCCGAGCGGTAATGTATGCCGCCATACAACCTCGACATTGATGCCTGGTTGGCTAGGTCAGTAAACTTGGTTCCCCTGTCGGGCAGCAAATAGTTAAGCACAGTGGCAGCTGCACCGCTAAAGTTGGAGTGGCCTGATGTATAAGCCGGGAAATTTGGTAAGCCGGTAAGTGTTTTAACTTTAGGGTTTGCCTGGGTTGGGCGCTGGTTAAAGTAAAAATATTTAGTGTCCCAGCATACTATGGCAGCGTCCATTTCAGCCATGTTCAGTAGGGCAAAATTGCGTGCCCAGCGTACTTCGCTGTAGCTTTGTTTTACAAATTCATCGGCCGCAATAGAATTCCAATGACCTATAGGTGTAAAAGTTGCCACACCATCAGCCCAGAATTCTACTATCGCCTGGTGCTCACGGGTTGGGTTGTTGCTAAAAGATAATACTTCGTCCGTTTCCTTTTTAAATTCAGCCGAGTTTGTTGCATACGGTGGCGCAGGGCGTATAGCAGCCACAGTGAGGGTATCAAAGAGGAATGGCAATACCTTGCCAAATAATGGCAGCATCGGCGGGCGTTTTGGCGATTCCTGGCTAATCCAATAAGTCTCGCCGCGGGCTGTGGTTTTGGTTTGTAATTGCAACCAATCAGCAGGTGTACCTATGGCTTTACCGGCACGGTCGCCGCGGGCACGGGCAGCAAACAAATCTGCTATTTGTGTGCCGAGCGTTTGCCCTGCGGTTAGCTCACCACGGGTATTGGCGCCCGCCATTATGCGGTACTGCATTTGTTCAGCTGCTTTTTGCTCTATATAGGCAATATCAGCAGGAAATAACAATTTCATTATCTCAACCGAGGCACCCGCAACAACCGCATCCTCGCTAGGATATGATGGCAGAGCCGATTTTGGTATCGATGGCTTTATCGAGGCATCAAAATTGTAAGGCGCTGTGCGGTTATACATATTTTTAAAGTGATACGCGGTTACCAGGGCATCATACTGAGCAGCGCTTACATACGCGTAAGCACGTGCCGCGTACGGCGGGTTGGCAAAAGGGAATATCGGGTATGCAAACGGATTCGCCGCGCTTGGCGCCGGATAAGTTCCGTCTGCGTTCTGGTAAGGAGGCACGTTGTGCTTTGCTACCAAATCACGCAAAATTTCGTTCCACCTTAATACTGCGCCCGCGCTCCAGTATTTGATTATAGCTTTTTGGTCATCGGTCATTTTACCCTGGTAGCCTTTTATTTCGTTAAGATCAGCAACATAAGCCGGGGAATTAGTTGCATCGGGGGCAGCAACGTTAAATACAGAAAAGTCTTTAACTAAAACAGGTTTCCACGTATCTGCGTTGATATCGATGTTTGACGGTGCCAACGCAGGATACACCAGGGTGCGGTCGGTTATATTTTTATGACAAGCCCCTAAAAAAACTGATGCTGCTACAGCTAACATCGGAATCACATTAAGTATCGGTCTTTTCATGGTTTTCTTATTTGGTCTTTTTGTTAAAATCAAAAACATATAATACGGTTGCAAAAAGGCTGGTAGCCTGGCCAACATTGCGGCCGCTAACCACATAATTGCCACCTGCTACAACTTCAAAGCCGGTAAGCTTGTCGAAGCTGTATTTAGCAAGGCCGCCAATGGTAGTCATATTCATTTTATTGCTGGCAAAAGGCATATCATTTTTGCGGATATCAAAGCCTCCCAGTGTAGTCGTTTTGGTAACAATTGCTTCCACATTCAGCTTAAGGCTGCGGTAACCAACACTTCCTAAAAAGTTCGAAACATTTGGCATTTCCACATCATGGCTATAAATTAGGTGGTCGGTATAGTATGCATCTCTGTCTATAGAAGTATTGGCACGCCATACATATTGCCCCGCACCAGCCACAAAGAATCTTCCCATCTGGTAGTTTAAGAGCCCGCGGAGAGATACAGTTTTTGAATGTAAGCCGATAGAAACCGGTAAAAAGTCATTTTCGTAATTTGATAACGGAATAGAGCCTTCTGCTATAGCATGCGCGCTGAAAATACCTTTACCCAATTCAGTGTTAAGGGCCATGTATTTTAAGGCGACGGTTAAGTCCTGCAAGCCGCTTTGTCCTTTCAGCGTTCCTGCCGAGGCATTGGTTTTAACGTAAGGCGCCATGGCTATTACATCCAGTTTGTTGGTAATACCGTAGTTACCTATATAGGTAAACGAGTTTGACGACAACGTGCCGATATTGCCGTTGTTGCGTTTAAAGGTACCCTCCCAGTAGTCCTTCCAACTGCTGTGTGAGTACATCACACCGGTACAGAAGTAATTTTTAGGGATCATTAGGGCATCGGCATCTGTTTGGGCATTGGCTGTTTCTGCAATGAGAAAGAAACCACATGCCATCAAACCTGCCCGGCATAAATACGAGCGTAAAGATTTAATCATGGTGTTAGTTAAAATATAAAAGGTTAAAAAGTAAATACACAGTTAAAATGCCCGGGAACAATAAGCCGACATTAGTTTAAGAGAGAAGCTGCTGGAAGTTTTGTTACCTGTTTGGCGATATAAAAAATATGCTTCGCGTAATGTACGATTGACAGTTCTTCAATAGCGCAAACAAACAGATTAAAGCCCTAATCGGTAAGGCATCGCAAAATGTGTTTAAAAAGCAGCTTTAGCTGATGAAATTGGGAGGTTTCCCTGGGGATTCAATGAATGGTTTATCAATAGCAAACAACACGTTCCCTTTTACAGGTTTAACGTCTGTCTCAACGGTTGCATATTCATAGGTGAACGTTTGCAAATTGTAGTCGCTGATGCTGTTAATCTTTTTTACCGGCGCTTCATGCCCTTTTTTAGTGAGCGGCACATCGCTGAATTCTTTGGCCGCAATAACGTTCGCCTTTGCCAGGCGGGTCTTTACGTTATTGGGTATACACACAAAATACATGGTGTCGCGCGTCATCTTCAGGCGCACGTAATTATAGTAAGTATCTTTCAGCTGGATTTGCCCCTGTATAACTTCATATTCCGCCCAGTCCTGGATGGTGGGCATGTGCACCGGAACTTTTATTTCTACAAGCTTAGCATCGTTTACTTTGTTGTCAAATATTTCCTTAACGATCTGCACATCTGACTGGTGAATATAATATTGATAAAGCAAGGTATAGCCACCTATGCTAAACAGGTGAATACCTAACAATATTATTGCAACCAGTCGTTTCAAGTAATTGGGTTTATAACGGTCGTAAATCTATATAAAAATATCTTTAAAAAGGAAAACAATTTTTAAAGTATTATTTAATTGCCTCATATTTAGAAATATTCTATTTTAATGTTATCTATTGCATCAACCCGCTTTGGGACATAATGGTGGGTATATTTGTGGCGATATTATTAAACCCGATAATATATGAACGACTTCATCGCCGCCCGGTCACAAATGGCCATTTCTTTGGGCTTTCATATTATATATTCCTGTATCGGTATGGTAATGCCGGTTTTCATGGCTGTTTCGCATTACAAGTGGATAAAGACCGGCGAACCGGTTTATAAAAACGTAACACAAGCATGGAGCAAAGGAGTGGCTATTTTCTTTGCAACGGGCGCTGTATCAGGTACCATACTATCGTTCGAGCTTGGTTTGCTTTGGCCGAAGTTTATGGAGCATGCGGGGCCTATTTTCGGCATGCCGTTTTCGCTGGAAGGTGTAGCGTTTTTCATCGAGGCGATTGCTTTGGGCTTCTTTCTTTATGGATGGAATAAGTTTAACAAGTGGTTCCATTGGTTTACCGGCGTGCTGGTCGGTGTAAGCGGTATTGCTTCGGGTATATTGGTTGTTTCTGCCAACTCCTGGATGAATAGCCCGTCCGGATTTGAATACGTTAACGGGCAGTATATCAACATCGATCCCATAAAAGCAATGTTCAACGGCTCCTGGTTTTCAGAATCCCTGCATATGACAATTGCCGCATTTTCAGCAACCGGTTTTGCGGTGGCAGGTATTCATGCCCTGATGATTGCGCGAAAAAAGAACGTATTATTCCATACCAAAGCATTCCGCATTGCGATAGTTTTTGGGGCGATAGCTGCTATCCTGCAGCCATTCAGCGGCGATATTTCGGCAAAAAACGCCGCGAAAAGGCAGCCTGCCAAATTAGCGGCTATGGAATCGTATTTTCATACGCAGCCCTACTCCCCATTAACTGTCGGCGGCTTTCCTGATACGGCGGCTAAGAAAAATAAGTATGGCTTAGAAATACCGGGCCTGCTTAGTTTTTTAGTATACGATAATTTTCAGCAGCCTGTAAAAGCACTCGACCAAATACCAACTAACGAACAACCGCCTATAGCTGTAACGCATATTGCTTTCGAGATAATGATTGCTATCGGCTCTACAATGATGCTGGTAGGGATATTGTATTTTATCGCCGTATGGAAAAAACGAAGTTGGCTCACCAAAAACTGGTTCCTCAAATTGTTTATTCTATCTACGCCGTTTGGTTTTATTGCCGTCGAGGCGGGGTGGACGGTTACCGAGGTTGGCCGGCAGCCATGGATTATCCAGGGTATTATGCGTACCAGTGAGGCTGTTACGCCTATGCCGGGCATTCAATATTCGTTTTATCTTTTTACGCTTGTTTATCTGATATTGAGCATCGCCGTAATATTTTTATTAAGCAGGCAGATAAAAATGGTGCCCGAATTGTACGACGTTAAAGAGCCGAAACTTTCTCACCACTAATTAAATGGGATGAAAACTATCTTCAAAGATTTTTTTGACAACGAGATAACAGAAGCGCAGGCGGCTTTGCCGGACGAATATAAAGCGAGTTAATTGAGCCGGACCGTCTGCCTTTAATAAAAGAGCGGTTCAATTTAACCGATAAAATGTATAATTATTATTTAACTGCGGAGCTTTTACCGCCTTTAAACTAAGCTTATGATATTTGTAGTAACTGCCTTCCTTTTTTTAGCCATTGTGCTGTATTTCCTGCTTGGCGGAGCTGACTTTGGCGCAGGTATAATTGAGTTATTTACATCCGAAAAAAACAAGCACAAAACACGCCAGACCAGCTACCAGGCCATCGGCCCGATTTGGGAGGCCAATCACATGTGGCTCATAATTGCCGTAGTGATAATGTTTGTAGGTTTCCCGGTGGTTTACAGCACCATGTGTACCTACCTTCATATACCCATGCTCATTATGCTTTTAGGTATTACGGCGCGCGGAACGGCTTTCGCTTTTCGTAATTATGATGCCGTTAAAGGAGCGCACACGCAGAAAATATATAACCGGGTATTTGTGTATTCCAGCTTCATTACACCATTATTTCTGGGGATAATTGCCGGCAGCGCTATTTCGCGGCAAATAGACCTGCATGCAACGTCGTTTATGGATGCCTATATCTTCAGCTGGTTCAATTACTTTTCGATAGCTGTGGGCTTATTTACTGTCGCATTAAGCGGTTATCTTGCTGCCATTTACCTGATTGGCGAAGCAGACAATGACCATGACGCCCGCCGCTTTATTGTAAAAGCGAAAGTGATGAATATCATTGCCGTAGCCTTTGGCGGATTAGTATTCGTCGCCTCCGAAATCGAAAACATTCACATGGCGCACTGGATATTCGGCAACCCTGTAAGCCTTACCGCAGTTATAGCTGCATCTGTTTCACTCATCGCATCATGGATATTAATCAATAAAGGCAAACGTAAAATAATTCGTATAGGAGCAGGGTTCCAGGTTACCATGATATTGCTGGCCGTAGGCTATATGCACTACCCCTATCTCATCATGATAAAGGGCGGGCAAAATCTGTCCCTGTTTGCCTACCAGGCCCCGGAAACAACTATTAACGATTTAGGCTGGGGATTATTTATCGGCAGCTTTTTGATACTGCCTTCGCTATTTTATTTGTACTACAGCTTTCAGAAAAAGGAGATAGTGTAATAAACCAACTGAAACGTCATTGATGTATCCATCAGGCGCCCCCCTGATGGATACTCGCAATGGCGTGTGATGATGATTAATACCCTACAGCTTCCTTACCTTTATACTTCTGAAAAACACCTCATTTCCATGATCTTGCAGTAATAAATGTCCTTCTTTAGCCTCGCCGAAATTTTTCCAGACAACGTATTTACTGATAGCCACCAAATCTTTATAAGCCTTCGAGCCGCGCTCATATTCCAGCACTTTCACGCCGTTAAGGTAGTGCTCCACGTGGTTATTGGGGTAAACCACTACACGGCCGATGTTCCACGCGCCGATTGGGTGAACAAAACGCTCCTGTTTTTTTGCAGGGATAAGGTCATATAACGAAGCCAGCGTACGGTCGCCGTCGCGGCCCAGCTTGGCGTCCGGATGCAGCTTATCATCCAAAACCTGGTACTCTAACCCTATTGCTGAGCCTTTGGTTTGCTCAGACAAAGTCACAAAATATTTCACACCACTATTTGCACCGGGTGTCAGTTTAAATTCGAATGAAAGGTCGAACGCGCTGTACATATCATCAGTAACTACGTCTCCACCGCCAGATTCTTCCTTACCTTCCGATGGCAGCACGTGCATTACACCATTCGCCCACTCCCAGCCCTTTGTGGGAAAGGTGGTAAGCGTTGCCCCATGCCAACCTTTGTTGGTATGACCATCATAAAGCAGCTCCCATCCCGCTGCTTTTTCGCTTGCGGAAAGCGAATTAGACTGCAGGTTAACTGTATAAATATCTTTAGGAAATGGTAAACGCTTCAGGTTTTGAGTCTGTATGCGCAGGTTTTTAAAATAAACCTTTTTGCCTGCCTGCTCTTCTTTGGTTATACCATGCACCTGCAAGCCGATAAAACCCTTGCTGTCTACCGTATCAACCACATCGGCAATGGCCACGCCGTTTACCCAGGTACGCATCTCGTTACCTATGCATTCAATACGCACGTGGTTGTACTCGCCGACTTTAAAAACATCTTTCGCTTTGGCGTGCAGATCAAGCGGGTAAAGCCAGTCGCGACGACCTTCGTCATAAATACCGCCCGACCACTTCCTGTCCGAAGGGTCAATTTCAAACTGACGTCCGTAAACCTTTCCTTTGCCATTGTTTCCGGCCGGGTCATAATGGCTGCGCGTTTGCACACCAGAATTGCTTAAGGTACTTTCTATTTTTGTGTCCAGTTCCAATATAAAATCGCCATATTCCTTTTCGGTAACCAGGAAGGTGTTGCCTGAATTCATTACAGTAGTGCCTACAATGACGCCGTCTTCAACCTTATAATCTGCTGTGCCTGCCAGCCGTTTCCAGCCTTTAAGGGTTTTACCATCGAAGAGACCCGGGGTGCTTTGAGCGTGGGTTAGTGATGGTGTGATAAAGGCCGCCAGTATCAGCGTAGTGTTAATTATTGTTTTTCTCATTTTATATAGATGTGTATTGTTGAAATCTTAAAATTAATCGGTTCGCCGTTTTCGCAATGGGCGTTGCCCCGCGTTAAATGGCTATGCCTGAGATTACACCTTCGGCACCCATCCCTTTTCGTATTCCCTGCTCCAAAGCTTTTGTGCTTCAGCGTCATTTAAAATATGACCGTTTGTTGGGTCGATGTGTAATACCCGGTCAACCCGGTAAGATATGTTGCCCAATTGCGGCAGCAATGTCGATTTAAACCCAACCTCAATCGGGCAGTTCAACTTCGCCGTGCCCTGAATAGATTCGATGAAATTTTTCATGTGCATGCCATCCAGCGCCTCTGTCGGGCTTACTTTATTCGTTGCATCCACGGGCACTTCGTCCTTCACCTCGCGTACAAATTTGCTGTCGCCGTCGTAAATTTTGTAGCCATTACCGCCGGTATAAAACACGGTGCCCTTATCGCCATAAAATATAACACCGCGGCCCAGGCCTTCTATGTTATAGCCGTTGCAACTGCGTCCCTCCCATTCGGCGGCGGTATTATTGGGGAAGTTATAAAGAATATTCTGCGTATCAGGTGTTTGCCAGTCATCTTTAAAATGAAAACGGCCACCGGTTGAAACTACCTTATTCGGAAAATCAACACCCAATCCCCAGCGAATTACGTCCAACTCATGGGTACCGTTATTTAAGGCCTCGCCGGTGCCCCAGTTCCAAAACCAATGCCAGTTATAATGTATCAGGTTATCCTGGTAAGGTTTGCGCGGCGCCGGGCCCTGCCAAAGCTCATAATTTAAATTGGCAGGTACAGGTACTTGTTTACCTATGCCGATGGTGTCACGGTGATTGGTATACCAGCCCTTCGCATAATAAACCCGGCCGATAACGCCCCCATGCAGTTCCTCAATCATCTTTTGCACATTGTTGAATGATCGACGCTGACTACCCATTTGCACCAGCCTGTTATACTTTTTAGCTGCAGCTACCAAAAGTTCCCCCTCATGCGGGTTATGGCTGCAAGGTTTTTCAACATATACGTTTTTGCCGGCCTGGCAAGCCATTATAGCGGCCGGAGCATGCCAATGGTCCGGGGCGGCGATTACAATGGCGTCGACATCTTTCTTTTCAAGCAGCTTCCTGATATCGGTGATGCCCTCAGGTTTTTTGCCGGTGCGCTTATAGATATCGGCAATGGTGCTCTCTACTACTTTCGAGTCTACATCGCATACATACCCGATTTCTACATTAGGTATTTTGGAAAAATTTTGCGCCAGGTATAATCCGCGGCTATGTGTGCCCATCATGCCCAGCACGACTTTATCATTGGGCGAACCTTTAAAGAAGCCGGCCGCCTTTCCCAATTGCGGAGCAAGCAAAAAGCTCGTCCCGGCTACGGATGCATTTTTGATGAATTTTCTTCTGTTTATCATGTTGTTAGTTAGATTCAGTTGATAGAGTTGGATTATGTTGATTCAGTTGAATGAGTTTTATAGATTTTGAGCTAATCAACTTAATCAACCATTATTCCATCGCTGCATAAACCAGCGCTTTAAACTTGTCGCTTAGTTCTCCGTGCGGGTATGGCCATTCTTGTACATATAACAGGCATACCATTTTTTCTTTCGTGTCGGCCCAGTAAACAGTGCCGAAGAAGCCGCCCCAGGCGATTGACCCTTCTGTTTGGCCAAGCTTAGCTTGTCCGCTTTGGGTGGTGATTTCAAAGCCAAGCCCGAACTTATTGCCCTGCGCGTTAAGGTTCAAGTTACCAATCTGGTTCATTGTCATTATCTCCACGGTATGCCTGGATAAAATCCGATGACCGTTATATTCGCCTTTATTCAGCATCATTTGCAGGAATATCGCGTAATCTTTTGTAGTAGAGCTTAAGCCCGCGCCGCCTGCGTAGTAAGTCCCGTTCGACAGCGGGTAGTCAAAGTTCACACCGGGAAATGTGGTTTCATCCCATTTTACCAGGTGCTTGTATTGTTTGTCGGGTGTGTAAACAGTTGCCAGGCGGTTATATTTCGATTGTGGCAGGTAAAAATAGGTGTCATTCATCCCCAGTGGCTGGAATATCCGCTCCATTAAAAATTGGTCGAGACTTTTGCCCGACAGCTTTTCAATCAAATAACCCAATACATCGATGCTAAGGCCGTAAGTCCAGCGCTCGCCCGGCTGATGAACCAACGGCAGCGTGCCAAGCTTATTAATGGCATCGGCAAGTTTTATCTTGTCGCTTACAAAACCTGCATAAAGGCCATTTTTCGCATAAATAGCTTTCATATTGTTCGAGCCTATCTGCGCATAATCAACTCCCGAAGTATGGGTCAGCAAATCGCGGATGGTAACCTCCCGGTTGGCATTTACAGTTGTATAGCTGGAATCTTTGGGATTGAATGAAGCCAGCACCTTTGGATGGGCGAATGAAGGTATATATTTCGAAATCGGGTCGTCCAGCAAAAACTTACCTTCCTCAAAAAGCGTCATCACTGCCACGCTGGTAATGGCTTTGGTTTGTGAGGCGATACGGAATATTTCATCCGTTTTCATAGGGGTTTTCTTTTCGATATCGGCCAGGCCGAAAGCCTTGTTGTAGACTATCTTACCATTGCGCGCAATCAGCGCATCAGCTCCAACTATCCAACCGGAATCTACGTATTGTTTTATCAATCCGTCAATGCGCTGCAGCCTTTCGGGTATAAATTTCTCAGCGGCAGGATTGCCTGACATCAACACAGGACTTTGTGCGAAAGCGCTGTAATACAAAAACATAGCCAGCAACAGCGCAAACGGCTTTTTGTTCATCATCGGTTAGTTGGTTAGCAGGGTTATAACTGGAAACAGCCTAAACTGTCAACAATACACTAATGTAATAAGATTTGATTGTAACTCATACTTTTTGCAATAGGTTTGTTACAATTAGCTGAGTGAGTTGATTGGGTTATAACCACCGAACCACATGAGCTCCGATGTAGATAGGCAAAACCACTTTAGCCCATAACGAAAATCACCCTATAAATGGGCATAATGCATTTAGCCCATAACGAAAAAGATGCCAAAAACGGGCAAAACGACTTTTGCCCATAACGAAAATCGCCCTGAAAACGGGCTAAAACCATTATGCCCATTCGGTATAAAAACCGGGCTAGTGATAGCGTGAAAGCTGAAAATCATCGATAACCGTAGCGTTTCGCTCAATTATAATCATAGAAAATGTTCAAATAGCTTTTTGTGCGACCTAAAAATGATGAATACCATTTTGACCATCGGCCCCAAGCCAACAAGATACACAATTTGTTTAGTTAAAGTGCTGACATGATTATGTCAGCGATGCTCAGAATCCTAAAATCTTTTAATCTAACGAACGGCGAAGTCCTCTTGAACGCCTTTAAAAATAGACAAATGGTGAAAAATCTTAGTTTACACGCCCCCAAATATTGAGAACCCGCCATCTACGCAAATCATCGAGCCGGTAACAAAAGCCGATGCATCACTCAGCAGCCAAACTATCGCACCAATCAGTTCATCCGGGTGACCAAAGCGCTTAAATGGCGTATTGCGGATAACCTTGCCGCCGCGGTCAGTGTAGCCGCCATCGGGTGTTGTTAACAGGTTGCGGTTTTGTTCCGTCAGGAAAAATCCGGGTGCAAGTGCATTCATGCGGATAGCATCGCCATAACGGTTGGCCAGTTCAACAGCAAACCACTGGTTATAGCAATCCACAGCTGCTTTGCCCATGTTGTAGCCCAGCACCTTGGTTATTGCCCGCTTGGAGTTCATTGATGATATGTTGACGATACTTCCTTTACCTGTGTGGGCAATTGCCTCGCCAAATACTTGTGTAGGATATAAGGTGCCCCAAAGGTTTAAATCCAACACTTCTTTCATCCCCTGCAAATTCATGCTGAAAATATCATCTTCCGGCTGCAAAACGCCTTGAGGCATATTACCGCCGGCACCGTTCACCAGCCCGTCAATCTTACCAAAGGCGTCAACTATTTTGTTTTTAGCAGCAACCAAATCGTCAACTTTCATTACATCGGCAACCAAAGCAATGGCCTGCCCCCCGTTGGCATTAATGGCAGCAGCGCGCTCCTCGGCAACGGCCTTATTACGGCCCAGGATACCAACAGCTCCGCCCGCCTCCACAATACCATTTACAAATGAACTACCCAAAATACCGGTACCGCCGGTTACAACTATTACTTTTCCGCTTAAAGAGAATTTGTCAGACATATTTTTAGAATCAAGAGTCAAGAATCAGGCGCCAAGATAAAAAAAGAATCAACACAGTGTTGAACAATTGGCCGTTCTTCAAAGGTCCTGGCTCTTATTTACCGCAAATCCGTGATTGAAACTACATCCATATCTGTGTAATCCAGGTTTTCGCCAGCCATTCCCCAGATAAAGCTGTAGTTGCATGTTCCGCTGCCGGAGTGTATGCTCCAGGGCGGTGATGCTACCGCATCATAGTTTTTCATCACTATGTGGCGGGTTTCATTGCCTTCGCCCATGTAATGCATAACTCTTTGCCCTTCAGGCAAGTCGAAATAGAAATAAGCCTCCATTCGCCTGTCGTGCGTGTGCGCGGGCATGGTATTCCAAACGCTGCCGGGTTTTAATATCGTTAAGCCCATTACCAACTGACAACTTTTAATGCCGTCGGCGTGAATGTATTTATTTATCGTGCGCTCATTTGCCGTTGCGGGACTTCCGGCATCTACCTTCGCTGCATCCTTTAGTCCCATAAATGTTGTAGGATAGGTGGTATGAGCCGGGGCAGATAATATATAAAAAACTGCCGCATCGTTCCCGTTTTCGCTCGAAAAGCTAACCTCTTTTGCACCCTTGCCAATGTACAAACAATCCAGCTTACACAGCTTAAACCACTGTCCGTCAACTACTATAAGGCCATCTCCCGCAACATTGATTATTCCTATTTCCCGGCGTTCCAAAAAATATTCTGCACGCAGGTTGGGATAATTTGGTAATGAAAGTGTTTTTTCTAACGGATTTACTGCGCCCATTATCATGCGATCATAGTGGGTGTAAACGCAGTTAATCTCGCCGGGTTGTACGATACTTTCCATTAAAAAACGCTCCCTGATAAGGGCGGTATCATATCTTTTGAAATCGTCGGGGTGAACGCTGTGTAAAACTTTCAAAGCTTTTTATAGTTAGAAATTTATTGGTTCTATAGTGATTTGTACGCTTTGAACTTAACCACGGAGATACAGAGCATGCACAGAGAACGCGAAAAAAGAAAAAGCCAGGCGGTAATCACTTTAAAGCTTTGTGGTTTCTGCGCTACCTTTGTTAACCGATGGTTAAAACCGGCAATACCCAGTTGTTAGCCCGCAATAGAACCTTTTAATCGATAGCCGGCCAAAGTTAACAGTTTAGCTTTTTAAACAAAGTCAAAAATAACTAAATTACACCCCATTAAATCCCTATACACCATGAAATTTCTAAACATCGCCCGTAAAACATTACTGGTGCTCACCTTCTGCAGTTCTGCCTTTATAGCAATGGCGCAGGAAACCTGGAATGAAGCCAACTCAAAAGAGTGGCTCGATAAAAAAGAATGGAAAAACGGCCTCAAGCCAGATGTGTTTACTTCAGTTAACCTGGTAGTATTTGCACAGCAATATCATAAAAACAAGGTTGTATGGGACAAGGCCTTTGCCTTCCTTCGCGACAGCGACCTCACTAAAATCAAACCGGGCAAATATCCTATCGACGGTGATAATCTTTACGCCATTGTAACCGAGGCTCCCTCCAAAGAATTTGAAGCCTCCGCATGGGAATCGCATCGAAAATATATCGATTTGCATTACCTTATCAAAGGTGAGGAAACCATAGGTATGGCGCCGGTATCAAAAGCAACCGTTACCAAACCTTATAACGAAACCACTGATGCCGCCAACTACAATGCCGAAGGACAGTATTTTGTAGCAACCCCAACTACTTTTTATCTATTTTTTCCGCAGGACGCTCACCGGCCAAACATCAAAGTCGCCGGTTATGATGTGGTTAAAAAGGTGGTCTTGAAGATAAAGTACGCAGATTGATGGGCGAATTTCTGATGTGCGGATGAAAAAAGCCACGGCTTAAATCAAAATATTTAGCCATTTTTCTCATCCGCACATCTGCATATTAGCACATCCGCACATCAAAATTCATTCTTTCCACACACTTATCTCAACCGAATGTCCTTGTACAATCTGCATAATTTTATGACATTCAACCGGGCATCCATCGCTTTGAGCGCGCAGGATGCAATCGCAATCTTCCAGGTCGAAATTGAATTTGAAGGCTGGCAAATGCAGGCTTAGCGCCTTTAAGAGTTTGCCGGCCAGCCTTTTACTTTTCACATTAGTTCTGAATATTTCTACCATAATATGTGATTTTTATTCCGGGAATAGATTTGAGACGAGAGATGCGAGATATGAGATAAACGCCCATACCACTTTCTCACGTCTCATATCTCACCTTCCCTTTAAACCTTAACTGTTTTCCACCTGCCTCTTTTAAACAGCGTGTAGCCCAGGGTGGCAGCAACCAGCTGCGATAATAGTACGGCGTAAAAGACGCCTCTTGGCTCCTTAATATAATTTTCCGCTAAAAACCAGGCCAGCGGTATCTGAAATAACCAAAATGCTAAAAGGTTAACGATAGTTGGTGTACGGGTATCTCCCGCGCCATTAAAAGCATTCATGGTAACCATTTCGATACCGAAAAATATGTAACCCAGGCTTATGATTCGTAATGATTGAATAGCATAATGCCGTGCCTGCGGGTCGCTGTTCATAAAGTTTACTACCGGCGTGCCAAAAAGATAAAAGAATAAACTGACAGCAGCCATAAAAATGGTGGTATAAATACCCGTAGTAATGACACTTTGCTCAGCGCGTTCGGGTTTCCCTGCTCCAAGGTTCTGCCCTACCAGGGTCGCTGCAGCATTGCTCAATCCCCATGCGGGCAGCAGGAAAAATATCAATATCCTGATAGATACCTGGTAGCCTGCCATTGCTGCTTCATGAAAGCCGGCCATCAGCCTTGCCAAAAAAATCCAGCTCGCCGAGCTGACCAGGAATTGTATAGTTCCTGTGCTGCCTATTTTCACGATCTGCTTCAACAGTTCTTTATGCGGGCGTATGTGCGAAGCGTAAAAATGCAGCAACCCTCTTTTTATAAACAGGCGATACATTTGGTAAGCCACGCCCACCCCTCGCCCGAAAGTAGTAGCAAAAGCTGCCCCTTTAAGCCCTAATGCGGGCACCGGTCCCCAGCCGTAAATAAGCAGCGGGCATAATATGATGTTGCAGATATTCGCTATCCACAAACTGCGCATCGCTATACTGGCATCGCCCGCCCCTCTGAAAATACCATTAATAAGGAATAGCAGCATAATAACCACGTTCCCGCCAAACATAACCCGGGTGTACACAATATTTTCCGCAATCATTTTGTCGTTGGCGCCCATAAGGTGTAAAATGCTTTCGGCGAAGGTGACACCAACTATTGCGATAACTACAGACAGCACTACTGCAAACACAATGGTTTGCATACCCGCATGTGCCGCCCCGTCCAAGTTTTTTTCGCCGACACGGCGGGCAACCAGCGCGGTCGCCGCCATACTCAAGCCGATCGCCACTGAATAAACCAGGCTGAGCACCGACTCAGTAAGGCCTACTGTAGCCACTGCTTCATTACCCAGCTTACCCACGAAAAATATATCTACCACGGCAAACACCGACTCCATTATCATCTCCATGATCATGGGGACAGCCAACAAAAACACCGCCCTGCGGATGCTTAATGCTGTGTAATCCTGTTGACTGCCTGCTATGGCTTGTTTTAATAATTTGAAAAAGCCCTTAAGGCTTAATGTACCTGAAGTTTCCATTAGCTATTACCGCCTGTCGCGACGGCACGTTGTTTTTTAAGATGATAAATGTATGCGAGGGCAAAAATGAGGATGAACACAAACATAAAACCCCACGCTTGTGCCGGGTCATGCACCTCGATACTTGAATAAGTCGCATAAATAAGGTCGAAAGCAAAGCCTGCGTAAGCCCACTCCTTTAGTCGCGGAAAGCCGGGAACAAGGAGAGCGATCACCCCCAATATTTTAGCTACGCTTAACAGGCCCATAAAATAAGTTGGATACCCGAAATGCTTAACTACCATTTCGTTTGTTTGTTCAGGCATCGCGAAAGAACCTATGGCCGACCAAAGCATTAACGCGCACAGCAGGCCGTTAAATACCCAGAATAAAATCTTTGTTGTTTTCATTGTGATTGTTTTTAATGTGTTTTAAATTGTTGATTAGCTTTATTTCTTATTTAATACGTTATAAATATTTTTAAGCTGATGAATATGCCGCGTTGTATGAATGATTACAAAATTTGCGGCCTCATACCTGGTCAGGTTGCCCAAAACCGGGAAGGCAAAGGCCATACATGTTTTAGTTAAGTCTGAATCGCCGATCGCAACTGCAATATCTGCTTTTATCTTTTTCAGTCCGCTTATCATTTCATCTTTGTCATAATCGCGTACCTCCGGGCGTATAAAATCAGGGCTTTCAAATTTTATTTCATAATTCAAAAAGCTCTCCGCAATTGGTGCTACCATCTGGTCGGGCTCGCGTTGTGTGTCGCTAACCGGGCCGGTAATTAATGCAGGCAGTCCGCCGTCTGCAAGTATAAGGTGCTGGGCTAATTGTCCGGCCGTCCAGCTGCCCTCAAACGGAACATGGTTAAATTGCCCCGGTGATATGCTGTTTAGCAGGCCAATCAACTCATCCAGCGTGCTGTTGGTTTCTTTAATTATTTCCTGGTTTGTTTTCATAATGAGCTATTTATACCGGAATGATCAAAATGTCACCCGTTGTTGTTATTTTTTTTCAGGTTAGATAAGCGCAATATATTCTTATGACGCGGAGTGATACCCTGGGCCGGCATATTTGCTCTTACCGAACGAAATTGCTTTATTGTTGTTAAATTAAGGCCTTTAAAGGGGATAGCTATTGTAAAATAAATTGCCTCTATATCTCAAACAATGCGTATCGACCTGCTGCATTGCGAACGAACGCCCGTCAGCTTAAATTCAGCCTGTTAAAGATTGCCCTGTATCCCATTTCTTCGTCACCCTGCTTCCAATACCAGCGACCGCTTATAGTATTGCCATTATTGCTGTACTTACCGTGGAAGCTCCCTTGTATGTGCGGCATATCTATGGTGATGATATGGTCAGTGTCGGTGATATCGTAATTGTACTCCAGTACCTTGCCGTCACCGTCAAAATAATGCGACTTTAACGCGCCGCTATCCTCATCGTAGCCGATAAACTCCAGCCCCTTCTCGCCTTCAATATCAACATACTGCACCAAAAAAAAGCCTCCTTCCATCCAGCTGTAGCTCACCTGCCCGCATACTTCGCCACTCACATTCCATATACCCACCAATCTATCAAGCTTATGCAGTTCGGGGTTAGGTTTCGGCCTTTTTTTTACAATCATTTTGCTCCCTGTTTTAGCCTTGTATCGCAGCAGGATCCATCCACATAATTTCCCAGGTATGCCCGTCCAGATCTTCGAGGCTTACGCTGTACATAAAGCCCATGTCGTTTTTATCGCGCGGAGCTTTAGCACCGGCAGCTACAGCTTTATCGTAAAATTGGTCGACCTGTTCGCGGCTATCCGCCGACAGGCATATCAGCATTTCGGTTGATTTGGATGTATCTGTTATATCCTTGCTGGTGAATGTTTTAAAGAAAGGCTCGGTAAGCAGCATTGCATAAATATCTTCGCTTATCACCATACAAGCAGCTTTCTCGTCGGTAAATTGTGCATTAAAAGTGTAGCCAAGTTTGCCAAAAAACTCTTTTGATTTATCAAGGTCCTTAACCGGCAGGTTTACAAAAATTTTAGTTGCCATAATATTAGTTGTTAGATATTGTGTTGACTGATTGTCGTTTAATTCTGTGTTTCCTTACTATTTTTCTATAACATTTTTTAGGTTCTGCAGGCTGGTTTGCATATCCTTAGCCAGCATACCGGTGATGAACAGGTTCATGAAATTAAAAGGGAATTTGTTTTGGCCGGTCATACCCCACTCCAGGTTGGTTGTATTTTCAGCTATCGGAGTAAGTTCCATGTATATTTGCGCCACATTCTTAAAAGGTTTTTCAAAACGTACCTCGCAGTCCATACGGTAGTCATCGCTCAGGCTTTTTATTTCCTGCTCACCTTTGCCAACGTTCTTGTTCTCACTGTCCCAGGCAACCACGGCATTTACCCTGCCGTCAATACCGGTGTACACGCGTTTTACATTAGGGTCCATCATCACCCATTTATTATAATATTCCTGGTTTTTTAATAGTCGGACATAGTCATATACCTCACGATTATTTTTGTCGATGGTAATTTGCTCACGGATAGTATATTCCTTTTTAATAAAAAGCGCCGCTGCAAAAATGAAGATGAAAAGGCCGATAATAACTCCCAATAATGCTAACAGGATGCTCATGACATTTATTTTTAATTTGATTGAACGATACAAACATACAGCGCAAAAGGCACATAAGTGGGTGCTGAGCGCGACAACATAAGGGGGTAATTGTGACAACAGATTGTTTGATGCGGGTAATAAAACCTACTCCAATTGCCCGTTTACGGGGTATTAAACTATCTTTGTGATATGTACAAGGCAATGTTAAAGCTCATACTGGCAGTATTTATACTCGGGGTTATCAACCCGGGGATAGATAACGCTGTTGTTTTAAACGCCCATCTGAATGATTATCACCAAACCTGTATTAATAAACAATCGCAGGTTTTACCGCTGGTAAAAAATGTACAGGTAAAAATTAATATTGCCGGTCCGGACTATAGCTTTACTAAGCCTTTTTGGACAGGAACTGCCCTGGATTGCTTAGCAGCTGACCGCAGTTCTACCGCTTTACCAAAGCAATCACAAAACGTTCATTACCAGCAGCACTTGCAATTGCTGCTCTACCCGCCTCATTTTTTTGGCTAATTCTATGTGAATACCATTGATGCCACCAGGCAAAAACAAACACATTTTATTATCCTAAAAAACATGAGTAACTCTATGGAGAACGCACTTATTGTGGCCGTTCTGTTTATAATTATTGCTATACCTATTTATCTTTCCGTACGCAAAGCCAAAAGACAGAAAAATAAAAAAATAATGGACGCCCTTTACCTGCTCGAAAAAAAACATAACATTTCCCTGCAAATAATGGCGCAGCTGGATTCATTTAGCATTGTCTTCGACAAAATAAAAAAGCTTATCGTTATAGTAAGTCTAAACGATTTCAGATCGGAAATTATCGACTTCAAAGAGATAAGCAACTGCTCACTCGAGGAAAAAACACAGGGCAAGGCAGTGCAATTACTTCAGTTAGTATTATCTGATAAAAAGGGGCAGCCCCTGCATCATATCGTTTTTTATAAGCAATATGTAGACAATGAAGGCAGTTTAAAACGCACCTTGTTGCTGGCCGAAGAATGGCAGGAAATGATTAAAGCGGTTATTACCGATAAAAAACCAGTTCTGATTTTAGATAAGGCTAACTAAACTGCCGCAAATTTTCAATAATTTTAAAGCATCATCTTTTTATATGAAAAGAACCAGGGTAAAACCACGAAAAGAAATTACCAATGCTTTGCTTATACTTACCGGCACCTTCAGCGCGGCATTCGGGCTGAAGGGCTTCCTGATACCTAATCATTTTATTGATGGAGGGGTTACCGGTATATCTTTATTAGTAAGCTCTATCACCGGGGCGCCTATATCAGCTTTGATTATCGCCATCAACCTGCCCTTTATCTGGCTGGGGTATAAGCGCATTAATAAGCTATACGCTATAAAAACACTGATAGCCATTTTTGTGCTGTCGGTTATTTTGTTCCTGTTTAAATTTCCGCACGTTACGGACGATAAATTACTTACTGCAGTGTTCGGTGGATTTTTCCTGGGTACCGGCATAGGCCTGGCCATGCGCGGGGGTTGCGTGATTGATGGCACTGAGTTGCTGGCGGTTTACATTAACCCGAAGTCGTTCCTATCGGTCGGGCAGATCATATTGGCCATAAATGTGGTGATATTTGGCATTGCTGCTTTTTTTCTTGGGATACAGTCGGCTTTATATTCCATCCTCACTTATCTTTCAGCGTCCCAAATGATCAATTATATCATCCAGGGTTTTGATGAATACACGGCAGTCACTATTATATCACCAAAAAGCGAGCTGATAAAAAACGTTATCATCCGGCAATTACGCCGCGGGGTTACCGTTTATAAAGGAGAACGGGGTTACGGTAAAAATGCAATCGAGGATAAGGATATCGATATATTGTATGTGGTAATCACGCGGCTCGATGTATCGCGCCTGGTAAACACCGTACAGCAGGTTGACCCGGCAGCTTTTATCATAACACACTCTGTGTCAGAAGTTAAAGGCGGATTAATTAAACGGCACGTACTGTCGCATTAAGTAATTTCTCCATTATGTCATTTCGGCGAGGAACAGGGAGAAAACTTTCGAACATACATGATGCGCCATACATAGACCGCTAAGTATAGCTTTAAGTTTTCCCGTTAGCGCTGACAATAACATTTTTTGCTAATCGTAAAACACCCAATATCTACCAATATGAATACACCAACCAGCCCAACCCAATCTTCTAAGGCCGAAGTGATGAAAGCGTTACATGAGCGCGAAGGCATCTTTGTAATCCCAAACCCCTGGGATGCAGGTTCAGCCAAAATATTAACCAGCCTGGGCTTTGAAGCTTTGACTACAACCAGTGCCGGACTTGCCTACCTGCTGGGTAAACCGGACGGATTAGCTAAAGTAACCCGCGAGGAAACCCTGAAAAATGCAGGCGATATTGCTGCGGCAACCTATCTGCCTGTTGCCGCCGATTTGGAAAATGGCTTTGGCATATCACCAGAGACTTGCGCCGAAACCATACTACTGGCTGCGCAGGCAGGTTTAGTAGGAGGCTCTATAGAAGATAGTACCGGTAATCCCGATGATCCGATTGTAACTTTTGAACTTGCTGTTGAGCGCGTAAAAGCTGCAGTACAGGCAGCAAGAAGTTTACCCTTTCATTTTACGTTAACAGCACGGGCCGAAAACCTGATACACGGCCGGCCGGATTTAAAAGATACTATCCGCCGACTTGTAGCCTTTGCAGATGCGGGCGCAGATGTACTTTTTGCGCCTGGCCTAAAAACTGAGGACGATATTGCAGCTGTAGTTAGAGCAGTGGCCCCGAAGCCGGTGAGTGTGGTTATGGGTCTTGGCTCGTCTGATTTTACAGTGAATAGTTTAGCTGCTCTTGGAGTTAAACGGATAAGTCTTGGCTCATCACTGGCGCGCGCGGCTTATGGCTCTTTTCTGAAAGGGGCGGAAGAAATTAGCAAATATGGCACCTTTAACTTTGCCAATGGTACTGTTCCCTATAGCGAGTTTAATAAATTGTTTGGTCAGTAACCATACATAAACTTTGCTATTAATAAATGGCCGGGATCCTTAATCCCGGCCATTGCTATTTAGTTCTTTTTTTCAGCGAGATAATATAGTAATCACCAACGTATTTCCAGGGCCATGAGGTCTTCAGCTTGTCTTCCTTGTTTTTCAAAAAATTGTAGGCTTTCGGATGTTTTTCAGCAAACCCTTCGATGTATGACGGCGGGACAATAGTACATAGTCCTTCCAAATCCACCAGGTCGAAATTATCTTTAAGATGCCTGGTAACAAATGAAGGGTTATAATACCAGCATTTAAAATATACGCCCTCTATATGCGCTTTCGCGCCGCTAACTGCAAAAAACCTGCGGAAGGCTGTGCGGAATTTCCCCTTAAACAGCATCAATGTTTCCCAAAGGCAGAATTTTGGCAGAATAACAAGCGTGACGATGCCGCCTGGTTTTAACAAATTATTGAATGAGGCTAAAACTTTATCCAACTCATCTGTACAGTTAAGTCCGGCGAAGTTTGAAAATATATGATTGTACGGGCCTTGATTTTTAAGCTCGCTGAGTTTTGTGTAAGAGCATATTTCGGTGCTTACCCAATCATTCATTCCTTGTGCGCCAACCTTCTTTTTAAGCTGCTGCTGCATACCGGTTGATATATCGGTAGCATGAATATGATGACCTTCCTGTGCGAAAAACAAAGCGTCTTCCCCTGTCCCGCTATTTAATTCTAAAATTGAACTACCGGGTTTCAACAGGTTTAATACGTGGCTGCGTACCCGTTCCCGCTTGTAATTGACGATGGTATTAGCGGAGTAGATATCGTCGAATATAACGGATTGCGTGCTGAATGCTGATTCAGCCTGTTGCTCGTTTATATTGGCTTGCAGCGTGTTCATTATGCTTCCTCCAGTTTCCGCAGCTTCATGCCTTCTATCAGCGTTGCCGGCGCATGATAAATAACAGATAACGCCTTTTTAATGCTTTTTAAATTGGCGTCAAAGGGATTATCAATCAATTTGGCCAGGCTGTTTTTTGCCAAATGTTTATGATAGTTTTGATGAACGTATCTATGCAGCTGTTTATAATACGAAGGCTGGAAAGTATTGCTGAACATCAATGCCATTTCGTCGGAATCCGTCCAGTTGGTTTTTTTCTTCAGGTCGGCTTTCACTTTGTCGTAAAATACAGTGCCAGGCAATGGATAAGATACCGAGATACCAATTTCATACGGCAGCAGCTCATTGATCATATCGATGGTAAGCTGTATATCTTCTTTTTGTTCGCCAGGGTAACCGAACTGTATAAAGAAGGATGGTTTGATGCCGTTCTCCTTCATCAGGCGCGTAGCCTCGCCGATTTGGCCAACCAAAATCCCCTTGTCCATAGCGTCCAATATCGCTTGTGAGCCGCTCTCCGCTCCTATCCAAACGTTTTCGCAGCCCGCGCTTGCAAGCGATTTTACAGTGTCGCCATCTGCCAGCAAATCGGCCCGCGACTGTATCTTAAACCTGATTTGAATATTTTCCTGTTGCAGCAACTGAGCGAATTCTTTTACCCAACCCGGTTTAAGGCCGAAAATATCATCGCAAAACCAAATATGATCCATCTGGTAACATTCCTTCAACATTTTGATTTCGGCTACCACGTTTTCAGGACTACGCGAATTATAACGGTTGCCATAGATTGGTTTGGCGCACCAGTTACACTTAAACGGGCAACCACGTGTAGTACCCATATTAAGTGAAAAATAACCGGCATGCTTTAGCCAGGTTTGACGGTAGGTATCGATATCAACCAGGTCCCAGGCAGGCAAAGGCAGGCTGTCGAGGTCTTTTAGTACCGGGCGACCGGGCGTTTTGGTGACGGAGCCATTTTTAAAATATGCGAGGCCTGGTATCGAATCGAGATCATTTAATCCAGCCTCAATATGGTTGGTCAGTTCCAGCAAGGTTTGTTCTGCTTCGCCTATAATTACAAAATCGGCACCCTGGGCCAGGTATTCGACGTAACGGTCGGTTGAATCAGAGCTTGAAACGATGACGGTACAGCCGTTAGCCCTGGCTATTTTAAACATTTCAAAAGCAGCCTCGCGCATATTGGTGAGGCACATTTTGGTAAGATAGTTAAAACCATCATCGTATACCACAAAATAACCGGGTTTTGACTGACGGAGTGCTTCTTTCACCTCATGCGGATCGGTCACAAACATAGTATCGAAAAGTGATACCGTATAATCGTTTTCGCGCATTAAAGCGGCGGCGTAAATGGTGCCTAATGGCGGATATGGCTGTCCCAGCGCCCATTGTTTTGGGTCGTATCGTAAAAAGTAGGAATGTGAAAATAGTATACTCTTCATACTTTATCAATCAGGCAAACTTAGCCATCGGCGGCAGGTTTAACGAACATACACATTTAACGCAGGTTGGATTTTCACTCATATCGAGCGTGCGCCGGAAATTTACAGCGCTATCGCTATTCAAAATCGAGTCGAGCGATGATTCCCGGATGTTGCCTATCGTATCCATAAAAAAACACGGCCTTACGCTGCCGTCAGCCTCGATAACCGTCGACACCCATGGCGCATTGCATTTTTTAAACGGAAAGGCATTCAATCCATAAAACGCAGCATAATAATTATAAATATCCTGAATTTTCTGTGGCGATTCCGCTATAAAGCCATCTGTGAAGTCTTCTTTTCGGGCAAGCACAGCGCTAATAACTTGCTGCAACTCCGGCAATTCATTTTCTGAAATCAATATTTCATGCTGCTTGGGCTGCTCCCAGGCCATCTGCCGGTTAAAGGCATGGCTGCTTACATCTGCAGGCAAAAAGCTTACCCGGTCAATGCCCATAATTTTTGCCTCGTTTATAATGGATTCCCAGTTACGGAAGTTCAACCGGTGAATTACAGTGCGGGCGGTTATTCGATAATTGGGGTTGATGGATTTGATATACTCCACTCCTTCCTTCAGCTTTGCAAAAGCATTCGGGATATTCCGGATAGCATCATGCAGCGCTTCGTCACCGTCTAACGATACAATCAGGTTATCAACAAACTCCAATATTTGCTGTGCGTGTTTTTTAATGGTAAGCCCGGTACTTAATAATGTAACCTTAATTCGGTTTTGCTTCAATAGCCGGCAAAGCCTGAAGAAGTTGGTATTCAGCAAAGCCTCGCCGCCGGACATCAGAACTTCCTGCGTGTTAAACTTTTTAAGTGAGCTCAATAAACCTGTAACGTCCTCCTCGGTCAGCTGCTTTAGATTTTTGTTATCCTTCCATATATCGCACATTACACAACGACAGTTACAAGCGCTGTGCGGCATCAGTATCACAATGGGCAATGCCGATATCACACTTGTTTGTAAAGTGCGGTACCGCTTGAATGTATTTATCATTGATTGCCCAATCATCTGTTAATGTTTTATTGCAATCCAGTAAAATGGATTCTTTTTGGTGATTTTATTAATGATTCGATGCGGGTTATACAGCATCTTACAATTGAACTCCCTCACCTGGTTGATGTTGTGATGAAAATAATGTTCAGCCATTTCCGAAAATCCTATCGACTCAAAATATTCGTCACTGCGTTTGGCGGCCTTTACCGCTTCCGTTGGTGTATAAAAATTGGTATCCGTTACATGTATTTCCCCATTACGTTTTAGGCATGACAGTGCGCCGGTCAAAGTCTCCTTCAGTGATTTAAAATATTGAATGGATGCTGCAAACAATATAATATCAAACTTCTGTTTCTCGTAAACCGGCGGGTCGAAGCCGGTACAGATAAATTCGAGGTTATTACTTTTAAAAACCCTTTGGGCCTGTTGTATTTCAGGCTCGTTGATGTCGATACCCAGAACTTTTGCTCCGTTTATGGAGTGCAGCTTTGCAGATAGCCAGCCATTGCCGCAACCAACTTCGAGGATATTAAGCGGCCTGTTTTTAGCTTTGAGGTAATCGATTAATTGCTGTGCAGACTCCTTCCGAACCTGCCATTCTTTATAATGTACATGGTTCTCCTCTATATCCGGCAGGAACATCACCTTACAATCAGACAGCAAACGGTTTTCCTTATGCCGCACGTCGATATACAGTTCGGCAAAACCCTCATTTTCTGCGGACTGCTGATTAATGCCTGTGTCGATTTCAGCGAAACTCACGATAATTAATTAAAATCCCTGAATTTCAGGTTGACGGTATCTCCAAATTCTTTGCAGCAGTTTTATTTCGTACGGATATTTGTAAAGGTTGGCTTTGTACCGCACCCCGGCCATTAGCTGTAAGGCTTTTCGCTTCACCTGGCTTAAACGGATGTCGGTTACTGTTGGATAAACGCCGTTTAACACCGTTTCAAAATCCCTTATCTTATCTATCATTTCCGCGGTTAGCCATGGCGTAAGCGGGTTTTTCCGCATGTCAAAATTTTCCCAGGCCGGGCTTATCCAGTCTTCCAACTGTTGCGGGTACTTGAAACCCTGGGCGGTTACTTCTTTAAATAAAGATGAGCCCTCTGTGGGTACAGGGCTATAGGTATACAGCACTATCTCGGTACGCGGGTTAACCTGTTTTACCTTTTTTATAAAATCTATTTCAAAATCAATCTGTGCCTGTACTTGCTGAGGCGTTGGTGCAGGTGTACCTAACACAAAAGAATATTCCGGAATAATGTCGAATTTTTTTAACCTTTCGGCAAACCTGATGATCTGATCTCCGGTTTGCGTACCGCCTTTATCTAATTGTTCCAATATCAGGTTGTTACCACTCTCGGCGCCAAAGAAAATTATCTTGCAGCCCGCTTCCCTGATAATTTGCAGCGAGGCATCACTAAATTTATCCATGGTATCGATGCGGGCCATTCCCCACCACGACATTTTTTCGGGTTTAATTAACCGGGCAAACTCAACAGTCCGCTTCTCCGAAACGAAGAAGTTATTGTCATGAAATTCAACAGCGTCAGCGCCCCATTTATCTTTAATATATTTAATATCATTATAAACCGTTTGGGCCGACTTTGCCTTCCATCTTGCCTCATAAATCGGAACTACCGCACAAAAAGAGCACGTAAACGGGCAGCCTATGCTTGAATGATAGGCAAGTGTTTTTTTACCAAGATAGGTTTTGCCCAGGTACCTGTCCCTTATAGAATAAAATTCGCCGAGTTTATCATAAGGTAAAGCGGGCAGCGAGTCCTGGTCCATCAGGTCTTCTTTTGCTGTTTTAACAATATCTGCGCCTGCTTTGTAAATAAGGTTTTTGATAAACTCGTAGGGCGTATTATGTTCAAGCGCATCTATCAGCTGCGGAAAAGCATGATCGCCGGGGCCGTTTATAATAAAATCAACGTAGCCAGAGTCAAGGATAACTTTTGGATGGCTTGACGGAAAATATCCACCCCATATCATGGTAGTAAAAGGAAACTTTTCTTTAATGGCTTTAACGAAAGGTATCGACTGCCGTAGCTGCGGCCCGGGCATTACCGTAAAACCAAGATATTTATATTCGCCGGTCTCCAGGTAAGCTTCTATTCTACTTAGCGGGTCGGTCTCACAGTTTCCATCAACAACAACCCATTCATATTTGCCTTCTACAGATGCAGCAATATTTAAAATAGAATTGGGTATACGATGCTTCGCGACAGCGCTTTTAGGGTTAAACAGTATTATCTTGTTCATTTTATACTTAACAATAATCCGATAGTTAAAGGGTAAGACCTCCGTAATACCGGTGGGTGTTATCCCACCGGTTTCCCTTAATTACGGAGGCATCAATTCACACAAAAACCCAATTAACCCCAATTAAACAATTACTCAATAGTAATTACGCCCCTAAAAAAGTATAGGTTGCCTGCTTTATTAAATAATTTGCAGGGCAACCATAGATAACAGCTAACCGTATTGTTTGTATTAAAGCTATTGACGATAAATCCTTAAATCACCGCTACTTTGATAGAGACCCTAAAAAAATATATCCGCAAAAACATCGGTTCGAACAAAATAAAAGAACGGGGCGTGGTGGAGGCTTATGATATATGGGCTCCGGAATACGATTCTCAACCCGGAAACCTGATGCTCGACCTGGATGAGCTTGTCTTCACAGAGCTTCTTGGCTCAATCGATATAGCCAATAAAAATATTGCCGACATAGGCTGTGGAACAGGAAGGCACTGGCCCAAAATACTTCAACCTGGTATCGGCAAACTAACCGGTTTTGATGTGTCGCCCGGTATGCTTGGTATGCTGAAAGAAAAATTCCCGGAAACTGAAACGCATGTAATTACTGATAACCATTTTGCCAATATTGCAGATAAAACCTACGATTTGGTTGTGTCGACGCTAACAGTTGCGCACATTCAAAATATAGAGGAGGCATTACTCGCCTGGAGCAGGATTTTAAAAGATGGCTGCGATCTGATAATCACCGACTTCCATCCTAATGCACTAGCCTCGGGCGGGCAACGGACTTTTAAGCATGGAAACGGTCATATTGCAGTGCAAAACTTTGTTCACTCAACCACCAATATCATAGCTATACTGCAAAAGCACAATTTCGGGCTGATAGCGAAAATTGAAAAAACCGTTGACGAAACGGTAGCACATTATTACCAGGCGCAAAACGCCATGCATGTGTACCAAAAATTCAAAGGCTTCCCTATAATTTACGGGCTGCATTTCAGGAGGGGATAATGATTTTGCAAGGCGTAAATAGAATTGGTGAAGATGCAGCCATAAACATAAGGGTATGCAATGGTAAAATAGCAGATATTACCCCTGCCGACGCTAAAAGCAAAGCAGGACATTTAACACTCACCTTTAAAAGTGCATTGATTTTCCCCGGCCTCATCAACTCGCACGACCATCTTGACTTTAACCTCTTTCCCGCGCTTGGCGGCAAAATATTTAACAATTACACCGAATGGGGCAAGCATATACATACCACGTATAAAGACGAGATCGATGCGGTATTAAAAATTCCGTTAATGTTGCGTTACCAATGGGGCGTGTATAAAAACCTGCTTTGCGGGGTAACAACGGTTGTGAATCACGGCGAAAAAACACTTTTACAAAACAGCCCTATAAATATATTTGAAGAAAGCCAAAGCCTGCATTCTGTGCAATTTGAAAAAAACTGGAAGCTAAAATTGAACAATCCTGCAAAGAAGAAATTGCCGGTTAACATACATATTGGTGAAGGGACTGATGGACAATCTGCCGCTGAGATTGACGATCTGGTTAAATTCAATCTACTGAAGCGGAATTTGATAGGTGTTCATGGGGTGGCGATGTCTGCAGAACAGGCAAAAGCGTTTAAAGCGTTGGTTTGGTGCCCCGAATCGAATTATTTTTTACTGAACAAAACGGCACAGATTGATAAACTTAAACGACATACCAAAATACTATTCGGCACAGATTCGACGCTTACCGGCGGTTGGGATATCTGGAGCCACCTGCAATTAGCGCGCATAGCCGGTATGCTTAACGACCAAGAGCTTTACGCCACCCTCAATGAAAACCCTGCAAACGTGTGGCAGCTAAATTTGGGGGCTATTGAGCCGGGACGCGATGCCGACTTAGTGATAACCGATAATAAATCGCTGCGAAATGGGTTTGACGCATTCTTTTCCACCGGCCCGGAGCATATTCTATTAGTAACTCACAATGGCGAAATCAGCTTGTTTGATGAAAGCCTCTTATCACAATTGCAAGGCCTGGATTTGGATAACTTTAGCAGGGTGTTTTTTGGCGATCGCTGCAAATATGTAAAGGGTGATTTACCCGGACTTATCCGGAATATCAGGCAATACAACCCGGATGTTAAGTTCCCGGTTACTATTAACGAGACTATTGAAGCTTGAGTATCGCAGGGAAAATAGCTGAATTTAAAAACTCGCTGCAAAGCCTGGCCAGGCTCGGATAGATTTGCAAACAAGTCAAGGCACAAAGACTTACGGCTTGTTTGCCATGCGTCTGAAGCCCCAACGTTCCTTCCGGGTGATGTTTAAGAATTTGGATGAGGATAGACCGCTGGAGAAAATTAAATTCACATCGGCAGATATTGATACTTTTTAATTGGACAAGGTTTATGCGCTATGTATCCTTAATTTATGATCACTCGCCTGGATTTACTGAGCCCGGAAGCTGGTTCAAGCGCATAGCGGCCTATGGCGGTATTCTTGAAGAACTGGCCAAAAAGAACCAGGTGATAAGCATTAATCAGATCGACTACAAGGGGCAAGCAGTAAACAACGGTGTAATTCACAAATTTGTCGGCTTTAATCGAAAAAGAACGCATTTCCCGTTCAGGCTCAACAGGTTCGTCAAAAAATTAGACCCTGATGTAGTGATAGTTCAGGGCCTGCATAACCCGGTAGCGGTAATATTGCTGCGCTTTATTTTACCAAAGCGCGTAAAGATTATAGCGCACCATCATGCGGAAAAACCTAAGCCGGGAATAAAAATATACGCCCAAAAACTTGCTGACCGTTTTGTAGACGCCTACCTTTTTGCATCGGCAGAGATGGGCCTGGATTGGGTAAAAAAAGGTGTTATTTCGGCGTCCGGGAAGATACATGAAGTAATGGAGGTTTCCTCAATCTTCTACAGCACCGACAAAAGCGCAGCCAGGCAACGAACCGGCATTACCGGCAACCCGGTGTTTTTATGGGTAGGAACGCTGGATGCCAATAAAGACCCTCTAAACGTTGTAAAAGCTTTTTTTAAGTATAGCCGGCATAATCCGAACGCGCGTTTATATATGATCTATCATGAAGCCGGTTTATTGCCTCAAATACAGGAATTAATAGCAAACGATGAGGCCGGCGCCGCAATAATACTATTGGGTCAAAAGCCACATGAAGAGCTGTTGTACTGGTTTAACAGCGCAGATATTTTTATTTCGGGGTCGTATTACGAGGGTAGCGGAACCGCAGTATGCGAGGCTATGTCGTGCGGCTGTATCCCGGTGGTAACAGATATACCGTCGTTCAGGATGATAACAGATAATGGTAAGTGCGGTCTGCTTTACCCACCTGGTGACGAACAGGCACTACTTTCTGCATTGACCGAAATCGAAAAAATAAACACGGTAGAGAAACGGGCGCTGTCACTTGAGCATTTCAAAAGAAAACTGTCATTCGAGGCCATCGCGACAGACATTCAGCAAATAGCGGAGGGATTATTCTAAAATTACCGTACTTAATCCGCGAACAGGCAGATCATATTTTTAGCTATCTGTTCAATAGAGGTTATTAGCACGGGGTCGTGATTTATTTTTTTACTTTTTAATAGTGATAGCAGGCGGGCGTTCATTTCGTCGCGCGTTTTCACAACATAATGGTGCCGAAAATCCTTATCCATAGGTTTGGTGAATGATACCAATTGCGCTCCGCTATATAAAGCTTCTGAAAGAACAGTACCAAAACCCTCATATTCTGAAGGATGCAAAAACACTCTCGATCGCTGCATCAGTCTTATCACTTCTTTGTGCGGCACTTCGCCTTTAAAAACTATATTGCTGCTTACCCCGTTTGCTTCTGCCAGCGATTTCAGCATTTGCATTTCGGGGCCATTGCCACAAATTACCGCCCTGATATCCGGGAAAATATCTTTCAGGTAAATAATAGCCTCTACAAAAAACCGGTAACGTTTTAACGGGATGAGTGACCCTGCACTCAATATATCGATATCCCGCTTTACCGGCGTATTCCCGAACATGGAAATATCGACCCCCACAGGAATTACATGAAGTGGCTTTATGCCATAATTATGGCGCACCTCTCTCACCAAAAAATCCGACATCGCGATAAGCTCTTCACCTTTAGGCTTTATCCACCTGAAATATTTGTTCTTCTTTTTTGCATCCTGGCCCAATATCCAGGTGTAATGCGTTAGCTGATGCTTCCTTGCGAAACTGCTGCCCAAAAAAGCACATTCGCCCAACCAAAAACTCAGTATTCCCAAAAGATCCTGCCCATGGCGCAGTTTTTCCAGCGTTCGCCAAACCTTAAGCCAGGTGATCAGCCTAAAGATGCGCCCTTTACCTTTACCTCCTATAGAAATTACTTTTACACCATGCCAGCTGTATTCGCCGGCAGAAAAAGGATACTGAAAGCTTACTACGATAATGTTAAGGCCCGGGCAGATATCTTTTAGCGCTTTCACAAAAGTTTGCAAAGCAGGCAAACAGGTGGTGTCCAACTTATCTTTTGGAAAGCCGGGAGTTAG
>JAZJZL010000093.1:0-2802 GCA_040389845.1 Bacteroidota bacterium | reverse complement strand
ATGTTTGCCGTTTACTCTTCATCAAGCGTTATAACTTTATTGCAGTATTCCAGGCTCTTTTTATTGTGGGTGATAAACAAAATCATTTTACCCCGGGCAGTAAACGCCTGCAATTTCTTAAGGATCTCAGTTTCCGACGCGCTGTCCATTTCGCTGAAGGGTTCATCCAAAATCAGCAGGTCAAAATCGTGATATAACGCTCTCGCCAGCATTACCCGCTGCCGCTGGCCGCCGCTAATGTTTTTACCATTTTCAGTTATCATCTCATTAAGGCCGGCCGGATATTTTTCAATCAGTTCGTCTATGCCCGTCAGTTCAACTATTTCCCGCGTTTTATTAGGGAAATGGTCGTATTCCGAAAGGGTTATGTTTCTAATTAAGGTATCGTTTATAAAAAAAGGCTGCTGTTTAACATAAGAAATACGGCTGCGGTAATCCACCCTGTCTTCAAGGCTGCTTCTTTTTCTGTTGATGCAGATATCGCCACTGTCAGGCCGTAAAAAACCAAGTAAAATATTAATGAGGGTGGTTTTTCCTTTACCTGAACCGCCTGAAATTCCAATAAAATCACCAGGCTGAATATCGAAGCTAATGTTATCAAGCACCTTGCGATCTTTATATTTAAAGCTGATTCTCTCGAAAGCCATAGCGCTGATTGATGCGACGTTTTCGGGCGCTGCTTTAGTGACTGTGTCTCTGGCGGCCAGCAAATCTGTCAATGTAAACTTGTAGGTCTTAATTTGCCCGGAACTGTTCAATATCTTTACGATACCCGGTATAATTTTATACGCTGCAGCCATAAAAATGCCGATGGTTAGCATATCTATAGGCGGTGCGCTGGTCGATAATTTATTGATTGCAACCAACACTAAAAATCCCAAAATGGCAAATACCTCCACCAATCGCGAAGGGAGGCTTTGTAAAGTTTGCTGTGTGGCTAAATTGTCGTTTAGCCGGCCTTGATAAGCAAAATACCTGTCAATAAAAAAGTTATCTTTCTGGTAGATATTGCTTTCTACATAACCAGACAGCGACTCATGCAAATGCTGTAAGGTTTTCTCATTTGCCAATTTGATGTTACTGCGGATGTCTTTCAGTTTCTTCCGGATATACCACCCCAGCAAAACCACCGGCGGCAGTAGCAGGATAAACAGCAGTAAAAACAATGCAGGGTGATAAAACAGGATGGCAACAACCGTGCAACCTATCAAAATAGCCTGCGATACGATTTGCTGTATATTGATAAGGATATAGTGACTGAATTCTATCGGCTGATTACATATCTGCCTTACACGAATAGATGAATCGATACTAACGAAGCGCGCATAATCACCTGAAAGGTAATTAAACAAGTTTCTTTTTGATAGCCTTGAGGCTACCGAATAAAAGAAGTGATGCTGTGATTTAAGACCTGCGTATCCAAACAGGTTTTTAAGGCTAAAAAGGGCAAAAAATACGCCTATCAATAACAATGAACCGGGATTCAATAAGGCCTGCGGGAGAAAAGACGCCTTTACCGGAATGGTATTCTTCGTGTATAAATTCAGCACAAAAAGCAGCGCCGCGAGGAAAGCTATATCGAGGATGCCAATAATAAGATCAAAAAGGATAAGCTTGTAAAACTTTGCCTTTTCCCTGCTGGTTAAAATAGCTGAAATACCTTGTAAAATCTGGTTCAATTGCGTAGGTGGTACCGTAGATTAACAGGTCAGGTACCTAAACAGATTACGCGGGGAGATAGGGAATGGTTGCCTGTACCGGAACCGGGATTGAGGGATTCGAACGTATGTTTGGCGGAGAGTGTCGAAGGAGATTTGTCAACTTTTTAAAAGTTGACAAATCTAAATCTCAAATTCTGTTAATTCATTAATTCTATAAATTCGGGTTCAGACGCGGTTTATTGAAATATCCTCATGAACCTCAACGGTCTTTTTGGTGATGGTTTCTTTTTGTTCCATTACACCTTTCCAGAAACCTGCTGCAACAAGTCCGCCAAGTATCGGGGCTACGATAAATAACCACAGTTGGCTTAAAGCTTTACCTCCTGCAAAAATAGCGGGACCAAGGCTGCGGGCCGGGTTTACCGATGTGCCGGTAATAGGTATAACCACCAGATGAATTAAGGTTAATGATAAACCGATAGCCAATCCAGCCATGGCAGGGTTTGCACGTTTTGCAGTTGTACCGTAAATAACTACCAGGAACAGGAACGTAAATACCGCTTCGGCAATAAAAGCCGATTGGGTTGAATATTTGCCCAGGTAATCTGCGCCCCAGCCGTTTGCACCCAATGCATATTCACCCATCGAAAAGCCTGGTTTGCCTGTTAAAATCAAATACAAAACACCCGACGCACAAACAGCGCCGATACATTGTGAAATAACATAGCCAATACAATCTTTTACGCTTAGTTTACCTGCGGCGGTCATTGAAATTGAGATTGCCGGGTTAATGTGGCAGCCAGAGATTGGCCCGATGGTATAGGCCATCACGACCACACTTACGCCAAAGGCCAGCGAAATGCCTAACAATCCAATACCTGAAGGGGCAATTCCATCCGCATTAGCACCTGCTACCACGGCCGCTCCGCAGCCGAACAATACCAGGCAAAACGTACCGATGAGTTCGGCTACATACTTGGTTAACGGTTTAGTTTCCATAATTTATCAAGCGATTAGGGTTTATAATCAAATAAATATAAATAACAATTTTTCGATTATTCCCTATTGCTCTTAAATTAAATATTAACTAAACAATATCGTAAAGTCGGTTTTCTTAGTAGTTTTTGTTTTTAATGAGAAC
>JAZJZL010000092.1:40533-71723 GCA_040389845.1 Bacteroidota bacterium | reverse complement strand
GTTGCCTACCGGGATTACTACGTTATTAAACAACACCGGGAGTTAGCGAGGCATGAGTTTTGGATTAAAACTATATATGCCATTTTTTATCTTTTTATATTTATAATGGCGGTAACAGGTTTATGTCTTGCATTTGAAGACGATGTGCCGGCACTAAAGGCTATCCATGCCATAAGGGAGGTTCACCAGTTTACCATGTACCTTATACTTATATTTATTACCATCCATATAGCCGGGGTGTTCCTCGCTGAAAGAAAAGATAGCAGCGGCATTACATCAGATATGATTAACGGAGGTAAGACACAATCGTAACGACTTCGCTCTATTTCCGGAACATCAAAAGCTCCCGGATTTAACCGGGAGCCCAGAATTGTAATTGTTTAGGTGCTTAATATTGTTGCTCAACGCTTTTAATATCTTCTTCCCAGATGTTTGCTGCTGCCGATGATGATTTTTCACGGGCTTCGACGGATGTGTTGCCGAATATCTTGTTATCGGCAATACCGGTTGAATAGCCATCCGGGAAAACGGGCTTAAGCCTCATTTGCAAATCCACGTAATGCCTCAGGCTAAAGCCACCGGGCGATGAACCTAGGTCGCGAAACTCCAGGCCGGCACCGCGGTTAATCGCCTGCCATATTTGCTGGCTTTCCGGGTCGAACCAGCTGAGGTAGCCGCCTGCCAGTATTTCCCTGGGTTGTTTTATAGAGCCGGTAAAACTGTACCGTACGGACGATGCAGCAACCGGATCATGATAATGAGGGGTTATAAAATCCGAAACGGTGATACCATTAATAGTGTAAGCAAATTGCCCTGCTTCGCATGGGTCGCAGGCTTCAAGCAGGTACATTACGCGGCCCTGGCCTGGTTTTATTGAATCTGCCGTAACCGTTTGATTTCCCCAAGGATCTATCAGCATCTCCAGTACTTCGTGACCGGTGGATAGAATCCAGTCACTGCCCGCTTGTATTACGGCAAAGGGCTGATTGTGTTTTTTGGAGTGGTAACCGCCTGCCCCGGCCTGGTGTATATTGTCTTTGATAACAACCGGCCAGTAACCGGTGGGCACCGATTTAAGGTTTTTAAAAACATTAATGGTGGCTTTTACGCCCCAGATAGGTTCGACATCCCTCGTTACCTGTTTCTGAATGGCTGCGGCAACCTCATTAAGATGGTCGGCAGTTACCGTGTGACTTTGGCTCACGAGTGCGAGATTTTTTGCTAACATTTTGAGTGATTTTAATGGTTTAATAATGGGGTTGTTTATTTGCCGTTGTTGTTATCAACCGGCACCATAACAATCTGTATAAAGATAGCTATTAGGCAGAATGGCTTGCAAGGGGAAAATTCCCCTAATTTATAACGTATTTTTACGTGAGTTAGGTTTCCTAAAAAATTTAGCCGGACTACTTTTGAAACAATGCGTCATCAATCCTCTTTTTTTGCCGAAAATGGTGTCTCATATGTATTTCAGCAAGCCGGAGCCACTCCATTGCATTGAAATACAACAATCCCGGATGCAAGCTTTTACCTGTCGATTGATCAAGATTATTAACCAGGCAAATCTCGCGCATCCCTCGTTTGATAGCTGTTAAGCCGATTATTATTTCATTTTTATCATGTGGTTGTGGCGGTTGGCTTGCTGCCGGATTTGCTATTCTGATATCTGGAAAGTCATTATTATTAAGTATCTCTGCCGCATCGCTGTGCATCTGCTTGTTATGGTTTTCAGTGTCCGCAAGTGCCAATTTCATTTGCCCGATAAAAAAGTGGGTATCACTGATAATATGTGTATACACCTGGCCGGCCGACCAGGAACCGTCACCGGGCTTTTGGTGAAGCATAGTTAACGTATAGTCATCCAGGCAGGCAATCCATCTGTCCGTAGTTTTATTAAATAGCTGTAAGTAGCTATCGGCGTTATTCATAGCTTACGATCCATAGTACTAATATTCATCCTCTGTAACCTTAACCGGCCCGAGCAATCCCGACGGCGATAGTTTTGATTTACTGTCGAAGTAATTCCAAGTTGTAAAACAATACCTGCCTTTTGACGGCCGCTGCTCATTTTTCAGGAACCAATCCGGAAACTCCTTTAAATACTGGCCGCTGTTGTAAATGTACATGCTTGGCGACCATTTCATATCTGCGGACTCCTGCTCATCACCGATAAGGCGGTTAGCCCAAACGTTGGTAACTTCTATACGCAATTCGTTAGTCGTCTTAAGCGCCGATGATGGGATGGCTATTTTCCATGGTGAAGTCCATATAATTCCGGCTTCTTTACCATTGATGTATACTTTAGCAATATCATTAACCAGGCCGAGGTCAATATAAACCGTATTGTTCAATTTGGAAATATCGGCGGCAAGGATGGCAAACGTTTTAGTATAAACAGCAGTTCCGCTATAATATTTGATGCCTTTATCGCTGTTAGCCGCCCAATCGGTTAGCGCATCGAACTTAACGGCACTGGCCGGACCGCCCCATGATGCATCGAATTTCACGTTCCATGGGCCGGTAATATCTACTACCGTTTTAGCCGCAGCAAAATTCGGTTTGTGAAGAAGCCCCAGGCGTGTAAGTTTCTTCCTGAACACTACGAAAAAGCTTTGCGCATCATCAAAATTCATTGCGATAGTAGTTTTGCCACCTTGCTCGGTAAAATCGTTCAGGTCGCGTATTTGCCCGGTAACCGGGTCCCAAAGTTCGGGCTGCATACCGGAAACATTGAAGGTGCAGGTAGCCTTGCCGGGATAATGGGAGGTGTTGGCCACAAAATACAGGTCGGAGCCTTCTGCCTTGCGGTGAATGCTTTTAACCACCATATCCATGTTGCCCAGCTTGAGTCCAAAATCGTCAAGCGTATTCGGCACAAAGCGGCCCCATTGCAAAACCGCCGAGCACCGGCGCAAATAATACACGAATGCTTTAGCCGGCTTCCACCAGGTTTGCGTGCGGTCGAAGTGTGTGCCCCATTGGCCCATGGTTGCACCGGGCAGATATTTATCATCCCATGGCTGCTGTACAAAACGATGGATAATAATTTTATTTACGCCGGCGCAAAAGGCCTCATCGCCAACAGGTTTTAAAAAAGCAGGCGTTTCCGTCCATTTACTGTCTGCGGGCTGCCCGGTAAAGGCTTCTGCAGCAAGAATGTTTTGGTTGGTCTTTCGCATACCGGCGATAACCCCATCCAGTTCATAAGGCGCGAAAGTACCGTCGTGCGTCCAAAATTCGCCCATTACATTTGATACCAGCGGTAACACTTCGTCCACCCGCCACGGTCCGCCGTAAGCCTCGCTCAAAAACTTCAGGTTAGCTGCCTTTAATTTTTTGGCGATGGTGGTAAAGTAAACATCGTGGTATAAATCCTGTATGGTATTGGCAAAATCTTGTCTAAACCTGTCAGTCTGTTCCCGGCCTTCTATGGTGCGACCGGCGAATGTGGCCAGGTAAGGAAAAACATCATATCCCCGGCGACTGGCAAATTCCTCCCGCATTTTCGGCGTCCAGGTAGCATCATTTTCTTCATAGCTGTCAAAATAAACATGGTCGACGGTTGTACCTACCAAATCACCTAAATGACTTTTCATTTCGCCGATTACATGATTCAGGTGAAACTCCACAGCCTCCCGACTCATCTTATCACACTCAAACCCCGAAGCCTGCCATTGTGCCGGCTGTCCTTTTTCGCCTAGCAAGGTATGACCGAAACGGTAAATCACCCAGTCTCCCGGGGGCGCGTCCCATTGCAGCTTGCCGTCAGCTGTCATCATAGCAGTAAGGTCAATGATGTTTCTTTTCGACACCGTATCGCGTGCAGGCATGGCCATCACGGCAATATCTTTATAATATGTTTTGCGTTCAGGTATTTCAGGAAGCTCAATTTTACCGTTTTTAGGGTTGTAGGTTGGAAAGCGGGCGTTGGCGCGCAGATTAACCGTTGGCTGGCTCAATTCTATGTTCTGTTTTCCATCGCCGCCGCTTACCCGCTTTTGCGACCAGCACAGCTGCTGCATAGACATGTCGGGCGTAATCCAGGTGCCGCCGCTGGTAGCATAACCGGCGCCATTGAACATGCCCATCTTCATGTTGAGGCGTTTTGATTCCAATGCAGCGTGTTTAATAAGTTTCCACCATGGCTCGGTCCAGGCAATAACTTCAGGAGTAGGATCTTTGTCGATTTGTGCACCCCATGGATTGGTAATATCAGCGAGGCTGATAGTAGTAGTGGAGTTGAAACCTTCTTCTTTCAGGGCCTCTAAATCCTTCGTAATGCCGGATTTACTCACGTTAGCGCCCATCCACATCCACAAAACGCCCGGTTTAGCCGATTCCGGCGGGTTCAGGAATAGTTGCTCCAGGCTTGAGGCAACAGGCTTAACCTGTGCTTTTTTTGCCTGTTGTGCCGACGCGGTTAAAGCAATACAAAGTAAAACTAACGGTAGGGGAAAACGTTTTTTTAACAAGGCCATGAGGATGTGTTTAACTATTGCATATTTAATGATTTAAATGTGTAAATTAACATACAAGCGCCTTTTAACTAAAAAATTACATTGCACGTGACAAATGTGATGTAGGTCAATAGCTAATCAAAAAAATACAATGCGCGGAATAATTAACAAGGTTTGCAGTGGGTTTGCAGTTTTTGGGTGTCACTATATATTAAATAATTGATTATCAATTTCTTAAGCTCCAACTCAACGGTTACACCTGTAACCCTAAAGTGTTCATTTTTTCTGCGCATGAACACCCTGAACATTACTAAAGTATTGATTATTAGAATTTTGAATTTTTGTAGTTTGCAATTAATTGATAATCAATCGATTCGTAATTAATTCATTAAGGCAAACTTACATAATTGCTTTATAATCAATATTTTATAATTTAAAAATTAGTAAAAATTGACTTATAGCCCCGAAAAGGTTTACACCTTATAATGTATGATTGGTTTTAGGTTTACAGTTTGGTCACTGGCAAATAAAATCGTTCACTTAACATTTGTTAAGTTTATAGTTACAAATGTTGTACCGGGCTCCTTATTATCAGTGTACTTTTAAATTCTTCAAACCAACATCAATCTAAAAATGCTGAAAACATTTAAAATAACGCTGCTTTGCTTCCTGTTCATCGTTCTTGTTTTTAAAATTGCGCAAGCACAATCCGTGCAAAATCCCATACCTCAAATCATTAAAAAAGATGGGCGCTACGCTTTTATGGTTGATGGTAAGCCCTTCTTTATGTTGGGCGGACAGGTGCACAACTCCAGCGGATGGCCGGGTATGATGCCGCAGGTGTGGGCCGCAGCTAAGCAAATGCATTTAAATACTATCGAGATACCCATTTACTGGGAACAAATAGAACCACAGCAGGGCAAATTTGATTTTTCGATGATTGACCTGCTGCTTAAACAGGCCCGTTCGCACCAGGTGAGGCTGGTACTATTGTGGTTTGCTACCTGGAAGAATGGCAGCAATCACTACATGCCCGAATGGATGAAGCGCGAGGCTGCAAAATATCCGAACATTACCGGGCTGCATAATAAACCCATCGATTCGCCGTCGCCACATATTCAGGCCACGATGGATGCAGATGTGGCCGCATTCAGGCAGGTGATGAAACATCTGAAAGTGGCCGATCCGCAGCATACCATTATTATGATGCAGGTTGAAAATGAATCCGGCACCTGGGATAGCATGCGTGATTATTCGCCGCTGGCGCAGAAGTTATTTGAAGGACCCGTGCCTGCGGAAGTGTTAAAGCCCGAACTCTTAAAGGATTTACATGCAGAGGATCCTTCCGGCGGTTCATGGCAAAAGGTATTTGGCGACAGGGCAGATGAATATTTTCATGCATGGTCGGTAGCGAGTTTTATCGGCAAGGTGGCAGCCGCGGGTAAAAAGGAATATAACCTGCCCATGTACACCAACGCCGCCCTGCGCGACCCGCTTACCAATCCCAAAGCCAATACCTATGAAAGCGGTGGACCTACAGATAACGTAATTTCCCTTTGGAAGGTAGCCGCACCTGCGTTGGATTTGGTCGCCCCTGACATCTATCTGCCTGAAAACGAAAAAATATTAAAGGTATTGGAATTGTACAACCGCCCTGATAACCCCCTTTTTGTGCCCGAAGCTGACTTCAACTCAACTAATGCCAAATATCTTTACGAGGTAATTGCCCGCGGCGGCATCGGTTTTTCTCCTTTCGGGATTGATGATAACAATCGCGGAACACCCGTCACCGACTTTAATCAACGCCTGGAACCATTCGGAAATGAATATTCTATAGTTGCAACGATACCTCAGTTAACCCAATGGGCCATTGAAGGCAAGACAAGTGCTACCATTGAGCCCGAAGACCATAAGGAGCAAACCATCGACCTTGGTGCATGGCAGGCAGTAGTTTCGTTTGCCGGTGCCAGGAACGCTATAGCCGCGGCAAATGACCGTGCGCTTGGGCGTGTGATGCTGGTTAAATTATCAGCGGATAAATTTATTGCGATTGGCTCGCACTGTCACATCACTTTTAAACCACTGGGTGACAACGCTGGTAGAGCCTGGCAGTATCTTAAAGTTGAGGAAGGTAGTTACCAGAACGGTGTATTTAAGCCGCTCCGTATCCTTAACGGCGATGAAACAGATTGGGGAGGCCCCAGCTTTGGTAATAAGCCAACAATACTGCAAATAAGCCTTGTAAAACGCTAAATATCAACCATAAATATAAAACATGAACACACGCCGCGATTTTATACAAAAGCTTGGCCTTACCGCCCTGGCGCTACAACTGGCGCCCGCAGTCACCTGGGCCGATAATATTCATGATGCTGAAAAAAGTTATGACGGTCCGATGCTTCGCGTTGCCCTAATGGGGCTCGGCGGCTATGCAACGCGCGTAGCTGAAGCTATGGCTTATAGCAAAAAGGCAAAAGTGGCAGGTATAATCAGCGGCACACCGTCAAAAATTAAAATCTGGCAAACCCGCTATAACCTGCCCGATAAAAATTGCTATAACTACGAGAACTTCGACGCGATAAAAAACAACCCGGATATAGATGCTGTGTACATCATAACACCTAACGGCCTGCATCATGACCAGGCCATTCGCGTAGCTAAGGCAGGCAAGCATGTCATCTGCGAAAAGCCGATGGCCGTAAACGCTAAAGAAGGGCAGGAGATGGTAGATGCCTGCAAACAAGCCGGCGTACAGTTATTGGTAGGTTACCGCATGCACTTTGAGCCTAAAACACTCGAAGTGATACGAATGCGCAATGCAGGTGAATTTGGTAAAGTGCTGTTCTTCCAGGGCTTATCCGGTTTCGAGATAGGCGACCCAACCCAGTGGCGCCTCAATAAAAAGCTGTCGGGCGGTGGCTCAATGATGGATATCGGCGTTTATTCCATCAATGGCGCGCGGTATATGGTTGGCGAAGACCCGATATGGGTTACCGCGCAGGAAACCAAGAATAACCCGGTAAAATTTAAGGAAGGGATTGATGAAACTATCCAGTTCCAGTTCGGTTTTCCCGGCGGCGCAGTGGCTTCATGTTTGTCTACCTACGCTATGAATAACCTCGATAAATTTTTCCTGAACGGAGAAAAAGGCTTTGCTGAAATGCAGCCCTCAACCGGCTACGGGCCGATAATGGGCCATACCCATAAAGGCGAATTAATCCAGCCGCATACCATCCACCAGGCGGTACAGATGGATGAAATGGCGGAAATGATCTTTAACAATAAAAAGCCGCCTGTACCTATTGATGGCAACGAGGCGGTGAAAGATTTAAAACTGATTGATGCGATTTACGAGGCTGCACGGACGGGTAAAAGGGTAGATGTGAGGTTGTAAATAGGTCCTTTTCAGGGCTTGGAATACCAAATTAAAATATGTTTTTATTCCCTGAAAGGGATACATCTGTCAGCGTAGGGCATCGCCCTACGTCACCAGGATAGGTCTTAAACACGCATGGGCTAAAGCCAAAGTAAATAAATAAAATATAGATTTTAAGTAGATTTATGAAGTCAAAATATACCTTACTAATTTTAACTGGTGCGCTTTTATCTACCTTGTTTTGCACAGCCCAGTCACCCGTAAAAAAAGCGGGCATGATACTGAACGACCAGGAATACCTGGAATACCAGGGCGTAAACGTAATGCTGGCACACGATTTTTATCCCGAAGGCCACCAGGGCGGCGTTGGAATTATTCAAAACGGCCAAAGGGTGGCAACTAATGGCGATATCAGGCTGGAACCTACACCGGGGCAATGGTCGCCTATCCCCAAAGTGGGTAAACGCATGATAAACAAAGCAACCGGCGAGATAAGCGTGCGGATGGAATACCCAAACAACGACATCAACCGCAGAGGCTTTAATCCTGTCATCTATCCCGACCTGACCTTCGTCTATAACATTCGTGTGCTGCCCGTTGGTAAAGGTTTTAAAATAATAGTCGACTTAGATAAACCGCTGCCTGATGAATGGATAGGGAAGGTGGGTTTTAATTTAGAGCTTTATCCGGGTGCGCTTTATGGTAAATCGTACTATATGGATAGCAAATTTGGCATCTTTCAGCAGCAGTCGTCCGACCAAATTTATATCGACAAAGCCGGCGAAACGCAGGTAACACCCATCGCCGAAGGCAAAAAATTAATCGTAGCGCCCGAATCGGATATGCAGCGAATGACTATTGAAAACCTCTCGCCCGGTGAGCTGCAATTGTATGATGGGCGAGGTAAGTTTAATAATGGCTGGTTCGTGGTGCGGTCGCTGGTGGCAAAAGGCGCTACTAAAAACGCTATTGAGTGGCTGGTTACGCCTCATGCGGTTGAGGGCTGGCGCTCGCAGCCGGTGGTGCAGGTCTCGCAGGTGGGCTATCATCCCGCACAGCAAAAAATCGCGGTTATCGAACTCGATAAGCACGAAACCAGGCGACTGCCGGTATCCCTGTTGCGCATTAATGAGAACGGCGGTTTCGATAACGTAAAAACTGCCACAGCTACGGATTGGGGCAGCTTTTTGCGCTACCATTATTTGCAGTTTAATTTCTCGGCGGTTACCAAACCGGGCATGTACGTGGTAAAGTATGGTAATATTCAAACGGAACCTTTTCAAATCAGCGCTGACGTGTTTAAAAACGATGTTTGGCAGCCAACGCTTACCTACTTTTTGCCGGTGCAGATGTGCCACATGCGGGTAAATGAGAAATATCGCGTATGGCATGGCCTTTGCCACATGGACGATGCCCGTATGGCGCCTATCGATTCAAATCATTTCGATGGCTACATACAGGGGCATACCACATTTACCAAATATAAACCCGGTGATAATGTGCCCTTGCTGAACCGCGGCGCCTGGCATGATGCGGGCGATTTTGACATTCGCATCGAGTCGCAAGCCGAGACCGTGCACGGACTAACGCTCGCTTACGAAGAGTTTGATGTGAAGTATGACAATACCACCATCGACCAAAAAAATCATGTAGTTGAAATACAACAACCCGATGGCAAGCCCGATATTTTACAGCAGATTGAGCATGGCCTGCTCTCCATTACCGGAGGCTACCAGGCGATGGGGCGCTTTTACCGCGGTATGATTGAGCCTACGCTACGCCAATATACTGTTTTAGGTGATGCGGAAAATATCACTGACAATAAGCCTTTTATAACTAATGCAGCTAATACTAACCCGGTTTTAAACACATCTGCAACTGCGGATGATCGCTGGGTATTTACAGAAGATAATCCCGGTCGCTCAATGGAAACGGCGATGGCCTTGGCAGCTGCCAGCCGGGTAATGAACGGCTATAATGATACACTCTCGACTCTTTCTTTACAGATAGCCAAAGAGGTCTGGAAGAATACGCCCGATAAGAACGTAAGCCGCCGCATGGGGCTGGCCGTTGAGCTGTATATCACCACAAAGGATAAAATATATGCCGATTACCTGACAAGTCATGCCGATGCTATCGCACAAAACATCGATAACCTCGGTTGGCTGGTTAGCCGTACCATGAAACTGATAGATAATGAACAATACCGCGCCACCATTACCGAAGCAGTTAAAAAACTATACGCCAAAATAGAGCAGCAGGGCGCGAAAACCCCTTACGGTGTGCCTTACGAACCAAACATTTGGGGGGCAGGCTGGGGCATCCAAAACTTTGGTTACCGGCAGTATTTCCTGTACGCCAACTTCCCGGAGATTTTTAAAGATACCTATATGCTGCACGCTATCGACTTTATATTGGGTTGTCATCCAGGCTCAAATACAGCATCGTTTGTATCGGGCGTGGGGGCAAAGTCTATGACCACAGCCTACGGTTTTAACCGCGCCGACCGTTCCTATATTCCTGGTGGTATTGCCTCGGGCACGGCGCTGATACGTCCTGATTTTCCGGAATTGCTGAACTGGCCATACCTGTGGCAGCAAGGCGAATATGTATTGGGCGGCGGTACTTCCGATTACTTGTTCCTGGTACTGGCTGCCGACCATGTGTTGAACCAAAAGACGGCTAAATAATGAGCAGATATTATTGTTTGGTTTTCCTTGCTTTGATTGGCGTGGCCGGTTCATCACAAGCCCAAAATATCCGTGCAGAAAAACGAAAGATAGCCGCCGAAATGCGGTACTCCATGGTTAATGAATTGCTGAAGCAGTGGTATCCCGCCGCTGTGGATACGGTTGACGGTGGTTTTCTAAGCGCATTTTCATACGACTTTAAGCCAGTGGGTAACCAGGATAAAATGATAGTAACCCAGGCGCGCCATGTTTGGAGCAACAGCAAGGCGGCTGAGTTATTCCCTAAAACAAAATACTACCTGCAAAGCGCCCGGCATGGCTTTTGGTTTCTGCGCGATGTGCTATGGGATAAACAGTACGGCGGTTTTTATACTTATACAGATAAGAAAGGCAATGTAAAGCCCGGCAGCTTTGCGCCCAAGGAAGCTTATGGCAACTCTTTTGCGCTATATGCGTTGGCAGCCTATTATCATGCATCTCACGATACAAGTGCGCTCCGGCTCGCCAAACAAAGCTTTTGGTGGCTCGAAAAGCATAGCCACGACCCGGTTTACAAAGGCTACTACCAGCACATGCAGCGAGATGGTACGCCGATAATCCGGGATTCCTCCGTCCGCTCAACTGCGGAAACAGGCTATAAAGACCAAAATTCATCTATCCATTTGCTGGAATCATTAACCGAGCTGTATGCTGTTTGGCCTGATAAATTAGTGAGGGAACGATTGAACGAAATGTTGTTGCTGGTACGCGATAAAATAACCGATAGCAGGGGAGACCTGACGCTTTTCTTTCAACCGGACTGGACGCCGGTATCATTTCGTGATTCATCTGATGACGTTATTAAAAAACGCCACTCGCTCGATCATGTTTCTTTCGGTCACAATGTGGAAACTGCCTACCTGATGCTGGAAGCTTCGCATGCTTTAGGAATAAAGAACGATGCGAAAACGCGGCGTATCGGAAAGAAGATGGTGGACGATGCGCTGGATAACGGCTGGGACAATGCCGTAGGCGGCTTTTACGATGAAGGCTATTATTTTAAGAATAAAACCGGCATCACTATAACCGAAGATACCAAAAACTGGTGGGCCCAGGCAGAAGGTTTGAATACGTTGTTGTTAATGGCTGACCAATATCCAAAAGACCCACATCGATATTATCAAAAGTTTAAAATATTGTGGCGATACGTGCAAACTTACCTAATTGACCATGAACACGGCGACTGGTACCAGGGCGGGATCGATAAGCAGCCCCAATACAAAATGGCGCTAAAAGGGCAGATATGGAAGGGGACTTACCATGTGTTTCGGGCATTTATGAATTGTATAAATAGATTAGATGCTAATAAAAACACCAAAAAATCTATTAGGAAGCACCGGTATATCGTTCACTAAAAAATGCAAATTTAATTTCACAACAATTACGGCTATTTTATCGGCAGATATTTTTTTTAATATTTAGTTTTGAGGCTGTATGCGAAAAAATCAGCAAGACGGTAATCAGCATAAAACGGCAAAGCCCGGTACCGGCAATAAAAGCCCGGTAGCAGTCAAAAAACGTGCGCCTAAAAAGGTGAAAGAAATCACGCATCAACAGCAAGCTGAACTAATCCCGGCTAATAACCCAACCCCACACGCCACCGAAAATAATATGGAAGTACACCATCACCCACAACTGGAACATAACCCCAAACCCTGGAAGGAATACCTACTGGAAGGTTTTATGATATTTATAGCTGTGATGATGGGCTTTATAGCCGAAAATATCAGGGAGGGCATTACCAACAGCGAACATGCCCACGAACTTACTGTCCAATTGGTGCGTGATTTGAAAGCCGATATGGTGGCGCTCAAAGCGGCGTACGATGGCGAAATCAGGATACGGGCAAGCAACGACAACCTGATAAATTTGTTGCAGCAGCCTATCGCGAAAGCGGATGGCAAACTCATCCAGAAATATGTGGGCGAATCGCATAGCTTATACCCATTTCATCCGTCGATGGGTGTGATGAATGCCATAAAGAATGAACTGCACCTGAAACAATTTTCTGAATCGGATATCATACGGTATATGTCGAAATATGAATCGCATGTTGAATTATTGCACACCGTACAAAATATAACGCTTGAATATCAGCGTAAATACCTCGACCCGTTTATGGTTGCCCACTTTAGTCCGGCTAACATAAACGCCGGATTATACCACCAGTTCCTTATCGATGCCCCGGTACACAATTTAACGCAAAATGACCTTAGCGAATTAGCCGCTCAAATGGTATTGATTCGTGTGAATACCAATGAATTGGCACAGGATAACCAGATGCTGCTGGATGATGCGGCAGAAACACTGAAATATATAAGCACGCAATACGGAATAGACGAGTAACCATGTTATATATCACCCAACTTATCTACATTAAGGAAGGGCAGGAAGCCGTTTTTCATCAATTCGAGGATGTAGCTATTCCACTCATTTCAAAATACCACGGACGCCTGATGCTGCGCATCCGCCCGGATGATAACGCATTTATTGAAAACACAATCGATAAACCTTACGAAGTGCACCTGGTTGAGTTTGATGCCGAGGATGATTTTGAAGCCTTTATGCGTGATGAGGAACGTAAGAAGTTTCTGCATCTGAAGGAACAATCTATTAAAGCTGTGATGTTGATTAGGGGCGAAAAGCTTTAGTTATTCAGCATAAAAACGGCCGCGCAAAATGGGACAAAGAGCAAACTATGTATTAATTGAAGACAACAGTCAAACGATCTATTATAATCATTGGCGCGCAAACGCTATCGCTGCTGATTTATATCTTGGTGAACGGTTATTTCTGGATTTCGTTCGCCGATGCGAACCAGTCGATGTATTGTTAGATGAGGTTTGGATAGAGGGTTGTGTTGTAATAGATACCGTAAAAAGCGCTGTGTATTTCTGGAGCCTCGAGTTGGGTTATAATTCGGCAGTTGAATACTATTTGGAGCGACTTAAAGGTAAATGGCCCGGATGGGAAATTATCCATGTGAAAAACAAGATGTATGATATTGAACGGGTATTGGGGATTGCCTATAGCAATAATTTTGAAGGGAGAAAAATTGATTTGCCCACTGCCGCGGATATGATTGCGGATGAGGTGGAGGACTGGGCAAATGCAACGGTGGTGTTAAAATCAGAAAATAAAATACATATTGTGCAGACTGGCAGCATATCAGTTGAGGAAATATTAAACTTCGGAAAATCAGTAACAGATGTTTTGCTCGCCCGGCCTCTAAAAGCGCTATACAAAGAAAATGACCTTTCCCTTTATAAACTCCTGGTTATCGATACCATCGGCAAAAAAGTGATTATCGATGAAAGCGAACACGGTTTGTTGGAGCAAGTAGCGGAAAAATGGGAGGGCTATAACCTGATAATGGGTGATTTTGGTTATATCGGAGCCTTAAACCTTGCCAAAATCGATACAACGGGTTTGCGAATGACGGGGGAGGAAATTATCAAAGAATTTAATTCACTCATTCAACAATACGCCAACTTTGACTCGAATTCTTTTGCTAAAGAATTGCTTAAAACTGATAAAAACGTCCAGTTCAATCCGAATTTCTTTGACACTACAAGACCTTCAATATCCCTTTTTGAAAAGCTGAAACTGATGTTAAAGAGTTTTCTAAAGGGATAAGCAATGTCAAATAGCCGTCAATGACTTTTCTGAATATGTTGGCGTATACTAAATATCACCCCACCAACCATTTCCCCTTCGGCAAATACGATAGCAACTTAATAATAACATTCGTTATTACAAAAGTTGTAAACGCTATCAGCGGCAACTTGACAGCGGCGCTTTCAAAATGAGGGTTAAGCCAGGCGTAAACCGTATTCAAAACAATAATGTGGGCCAAATAAACGCCATAGCTTTTTGCTGCAATATCGGTGAGTAACCTCACAGCCCACGAGTCGGTGTTTTTTATCGAGACGTTTTTGAGAATGAGGAATAGACCGCCGGTCATCATAGCCACATTGATAGTTTCGAAGCTCCAGCTAAGCTCAACTGCACTGGTATATTTTTCTATAGGCATCAGGTGTAAAAAACAAAGTGCGGTTATAGCGTAACCCACTATTATCAATAATGCTCCAACGTAATAGTTCCAGGCTTTAGGTTCCAAATGAAAGCGTTTGATATAATTGGCGAGGATGACATACCCTAAAAACCCCGAAAAATAGTACAGCATCGGCGTTTTGTTCCAGTAGCATTCACCCCAAACGGCCGGGAAAACAAGATGGATATATGGCAGAGAAAATGCTATCGCCCAAAGAAGCAGGTAAAACTCCATGTTCCTGCGCGAACAGGTTTGTACCCAATTGGAAATGAGCGGGGCAAAAAGGTATATACCCAGCAACATGTAAACAAACCACAAATGCCCAACGTCCACGCCATAGTTGACGGCTATTTTAGCAATATTGATAAATGTTGTTTGCAGATCTGCCTGTCCCTTAAAATAATAGTAGAAAGCATAAATAACACACCATAATACAAACGGGATAGCCACGCGACTTAAACGCTTTTTAAAGAACGCACGTGTATCGGTAATCGGGAACATAAAATATCCCGACAGCATTACAAACAGCGGCACGCAAGTCCTCAAAAACGAATTATACCAGCCTACGATATGTGCATCGGTCGAATTAATAACAGTGCCACCATCACCTATATAATAGAATTCGCCGGTGTGTATTTGCATCACCATGTAACAGGCAAGCACTCTAAGAATATCAAAGCCGTAATGGCGTTTGGCTATGGTGGTGGTCATTCAGGTTGGGTTAATAGTTTAAAACCCTAAATTTATAAAAGATAGTGATAATTGCGTGCTCAAACTTCAGAACGGTCCCTACTCTTCGGCAGCCATGCGGTCTATGTCTATTTAAGCTTATGCATCAGGCCATCCCGGTAAACTTTACCTACCGGAAGCTTTTTCCCTGCAATGGCTATTTCATTCCCTTCCAGGTATTTAATTGCCTTAAGTGAGGCTATATAGGATTTATGGATACGGGCAAACCTGGCGGCAGGCAATTGCGATTCAAACTGGGTGAGCGTTTGCTTGGACATTACCCGTTCTTGCCCGGTGTAAATAAAAATGTAATTGCCATAGGCTTCGATATAGCTAATCTCGTCGAAAAAGACTTTGGTAAGTTTTTTGTCGGATTTTACCATTAGAAAAAGATCATCCTCCTTTATAGCCGGTGCCGTTTCGCTGGTTTTATGAACTACTTTTTCGGTGGCCTGTACGAAGCGCGGAAACGAAAATGGCTTTAGTAAATAATCGGTCACAGATAACTCGAATCCTTCCAGCGCGTATTCCGGGTAAGCGGAAGTGATGATTACCGAAGGGTACTTTTTGAGTGTGCGGAGCATTTCAAAGCCGGTGAGCCGAGGCATATTGATGTCGAGTATAATCAGGTCAATGTCGCCTGTATTTAATATTCGCATCGCTTCAAAAGCGTCTTCACAGCTGGCGACCAGGGTTAAATAGGGTACCTGCTCAATATAGTTTTTGAGGATATCCCTTGCGATGGGTTCGTCGTCGACAATAATACAATTGATATTCATCAGCTAAGGTCTATTTGCAGGTTAATTTCAAAGTAGTCGTTTTCTTTATTGGTGGTCAAATTATACTGACCGGGATAGATCAGATCCAGCCGTTGTTTAACGTTACCCAAACCAAGCCCGCCTTTTGATTTATTTTGAACGGGGGCGTAATCCGGGTCGATTGAATTTTTAACACGAAGTTGTAAACCATTGCCTTCGATCTTAAAAGTGATACGTACAAAAGCCGGACTGCTTTTTGCAGCAGAAAAATGCTTAAAGCTATTTTCCACAAAAATAATCAGCAGTAAGGGTGCAATATATAGTTCTGTATAGTCGCCGGTAATATCAAGCCTGATATCAGTTTTATCGCTCAGCCGTATTCTCTCCAGCTCGACATAACTGCTGATATAATCAACTTCCTTTTGCACCGCCACATAGTTTTGATTAGTGTCATATAGCGAATACCGGAGCAATTCGGATAGTTTCAGCATTAAATCCGGTAATTTTTTTGATTCAATAACGGAAAGCCCATAAAGATTATTGAGCGTGTTGAACAAAAAGTGCGGGTTAAGCTGCGCTTTTAAATGACGCAATTCATTTTCCTTTTGTTGTTTATCCAATATCAGGCGATCTATCCCTAACCTTGCGAGCGAGGCCATTACAGTAAAGGCCACCATGGTAAAGGCAAAATGCTGGTTTTGCCAGTCGGTAACCACATCCGTAACATGAAACAGGTTTTTAACAAGCGAGCCAAACCCATTGAGCAGGTATGGCAGAACCTGAACAAGTAATACCAGCTGCACCAGGTATAATCCCGCGCCTAAAACCCACTTGCGGCGCTTTAGATAGGGTAGCACGAGTAAATTTTGGGTATAGCACGGCACAGCCAGCTCCAAAGTCTCCTGCAATACCATACAGACCACGGCAAACCCGGTCATGCGTTGGGGATATTCTTTGAGTATGATGTAAAGGCAAAACACAACGAGCCAGAACACCATCTGGGTATAAACCTTGTAGGGTTTGGTAAATAAACTCGTCCAGTCAAATGGTTTCATTATCTCAAAGAAAGCCGATATAAAGCTGACCACCAAATATTGGTGACAAACATCTAAATTTTGATGATGAACGTTTCATCCTCGGTGCAAATACGTTTGTCACCAGTGCTAAGTAGTTCAGCACTTATATTTTAAGGGGTGTTTTTGCCGGGATACTTTTGGTCAAAATCAAAAACAAATGAAAACAAAACTTACCTGCCTCATAATAGCCCTGCTGGGTTTTATGACTACTGCATTTGCACAGAACGATACCCTTAAAACTAATTTATTCAAAGATATACCGGCATGGATGGCGGAATACCACGTGCCTTGCGTAGGCGTTGGTATCATAGAAAACGGCAAGATTAAATGGGTGAAAAACTTCGGTGAGTTGCAAGCCGGGCACGCGGCACCGGCGAACTCGTTATTTAATATCGCTTCGCAAACTAAGCCGGTAACCGCCATGCTTACTTTGAAGCTGGTTGAAATGGGCAAATGGGATTTGGATGAGCCGCTTGCCCATTATTGGATTGACCCGGATATCGCAGGAGATCCTTATTTAATGAAACTGACCACCCGCCTGGTATTGAGCCACCAGACCGGCTTCCCAAACTGGCGTTCAGATAATGGTGGCACTAAGCTTAAATTTAATTTTGAACCTGGTACCGCATCCGGTTATTCCGGCGAAGGCTTTGAATATTTGCGCCGGGCACTGGAAGCGAAGTTTCATCAATCGCTGGCGGTGCTGATGGATTCGCTGCTGTTTAAGCCTTTGGGTATGAATAACACCTGTTACTGGAATGACCGCCTCGATACCAACCGCTTCGCCATGTGGCACGATGGTCAGGGTAAACGCTACGCTACTTCTATTCATACATTTGTAAGTGCTGCTGATGACCTGATTACCACCATAGCAGACTATTGCCGCCTGGGTATTTATACCATGGGGCGGGTTAACGAAAACAATCCGCTTTACGCCGATATGGTACGGCCACAGCGAAGAACCAAACCGGGCAACGCTTCTGGCCTGGGTTGGGGGATTGTTGATGATTTGCCGAACGGTGATTATGCCATACAGCATGGCGGCTCGGATATCGGGGTACGTACCATGGCCGTTTTTCTGCCTAAATCCAAAAGTGGGGTTGTAGTGATGACAAATGGCGACAATGGCGGTTTTATCTGTGACCGCATCATCAAACGTGCACTGTCCTACGGAACGCAAGTTCTTACCGTCATGAACAAGGGCGCCGCTACCCATGAAAGAATCACCATAGCAGACGGGCTTATACAAAGCTACACAGGCATTTACGCACAAAGCAATGGTAAGCTAATTAAAGTAGAGCAAGCAGGTAATGCCTTAAAAGTATCAGGCGATGGCATACCCACTGCGGTTGTGTACCCCGAGTCAGCAAATCAATTTTTCCTGGATGGTTATGACGTGCAGCTTAAATTCCCTGGTACTAATCGTATGATTGTTTTTGAAGGCGGCAAACAAGTATTAAGCGTAAACCGTAAATAATATGAAAATAGTTATCGCCATATTATTGGCCGGACTTGCCTTTACCACACAGGCACAACCAGTTACGGCGCTTAAAAAAGACATGTACGGCATTGCTTCCGATGCTACGGAGGGCCGTTTTACCGGCTCTCCGGGTTACCTCAAAGCGGCTAAATATGTAGCGCAGCAACTTAAAGCTTCAGGGTTGAAGACTACCTTTCAGCGGGTGTCATTTATTTGGGACAACTACGACGCCAGTTCCTTAAGTGTGGGCGGGGAAACATTTCGGCATTCGGGCGGCAACTTCATCGTTTTACAACGGTCGGCACAACAAGCCGGGAAATGGATGGTTTTACAACACCGGCCGGATTCGTCAGAAACTGAAGCTTTAGTAAAGCAAAAAGTCGCAGGTGCTATTGTCCTGCCGGATGAAGCACAAGCTAAAGATTGGGAAACAACCGTGATAAGGCAGTATCGCTTTGGATATATGCACTACGCAATTGATTACAAACCTGTTATCGCGCCGCTAACGTTAATATTGGTTAGTCCGCACGTAGCAAAGCAACTAAAAGCCGGGCTGCCAAAAGTGAATTTTAAATATAAGCAGGAGCAAGTTAGCGGCTATAATGTAATAGGCCGGGTTGCCGGAACAGATAAACGATTGAATGATCAAACGATAGTAGCAGGTGCGCATCTTGACCATATTGGCAGGCTGGGCAATCATATTTATAACGGCGCAAACGACGATGCCAGCGGTTGTGTTGCCTTATTGGTCGCAGCAAAAACAATCGCCGCCCATCCTGTTAAACGGCCGCTGATGTTTGTGTTTTACTGCGGCGAGGAATTGAATTTATTGGGATCGCGGTATTTTACAGAACATCCACCATTACCGATAAAAAACATCCTGATGAATATCAACCTGGAACAGGTGGGGAGCAAGCATCGTTCCGAAAGGGGTATTTGGGCCGTAGCTACACCTGGCTTCGAGCAGGATTTTTATAGCAGCGGTAAAGCGCTTCCTGCCCAATATTTGAAATATTCACCAATGGACAGCCTTTTGAACGAGGTAAGTAATACAGATACATACAACTTTTTGAACAAAAATGTGCCTTCTGTTTTACTATCTTCCGGCGGCTTTGATGAACACCATTCGCCCCTAGATAAAATAGCATTGATTGATTTTCCGCATTTGCGTAAGGTTGCATTGCTTCTGAATAAATTTATTAGGATGGTAGGGAATAACTAATTGTCGGGCAACCTGGTTGGATAAAAAACGCGCAGTAATATTAAATACTACTGCGCGCTATTGTAAGTATTGAACAAATAATGCTTATTTACCCGCAAGTGCCGCTATCCGGCCAGCCGCATGTTTATTTTGCGGATCCAACGCCAGCGATTTTTTATAGTTAACAAGCGCATCTGTTTTGTTATCCGCAGCTTCCAGTACTTCGGCCAGGCTATCATAGGCATTTGCACTCTGCGGATACATAAACACGTTCAGCTTGAAGATAGACAGCGCCGCGGGTATATTCTTTTGACCAAAAAGCTGGTAGCCCAAGCCGTTCAGTTCGCCCTCCGTCAGGGTAAAATTTGGATCTTTCTTTTTCAAATTGGCTGCGACTGGTATAGCCTTGTCAAAGCCTTGCTGCAATAGCGCGGCCCTTAACTTTTTAAGATTTTTCGGTAAGCCAAAACCATTAGCCTCATGCATGTCAGGAACATAGTAGCCTGCAATCTCATCAATAAATTGATCCGGGTTGCCTTGCAATAAGTTGGTCAGCACTATAATGGAAAGATCGTCTTTTAAGTACACAAACAAAGCTGATCTGCCACCACCCACAGGGCCAACCGCAGGGTGTTCTTCACGGATTACGGTAGGCCAGCCCAGCGCATAGCCATTGGTAAGCCGGTTAAAGCCTCCGATTTTGCCATTATTAAGAATTGCCGGCGTCCATAACAAGTCAATGCTGGATGATTGTTTGAGCAGCTTGCCACTTTTTAATGCAATTACCCAGTTAGCCATGTCGGTAGCGGTAGATTGAATACCGGCTGCCGTTCTGAAAAATACCGGAAATTGCATATAAGCCTGACCTGGTGTGCTGTTTCGCACAAAACCGTCGCCCATCTGCCGGGTCATGGTATAAGCACCTGCGTAATTGGGTATCACGTCGTACGAATCACCAAAACGGGTTAGATTCATACCGGCTATTTTGAACTGCCTTTCTTCAATAAATCTGGTAAAGTGCATACCACTCAATTTGGTAATAATCTGCCCGATAAGTACGTACCCGGTTTGGTTATAACTGAACTTCTCTCCCGGCTTAAACTCGATGGGGAGCGCTTTTACTTTACGCATAGCTTCCTGCTCATCGTTGTGACCTAGCACCTGTTCTTCAGCATCCATAATATCCGGCAGGCCGGAGGTATGCGTCAGGACTTGCTGTAAGGTGATATTCTTCCAGGCATCGGGCAGGCTATCCAGGTAAAGCGAAAGAGGGTCGGTGATTTTCAGCTTATGCTCCTCGGCCAGTTGCATTACGGCCACGCCAACAAAAGCTTTGGTGATGGAATTAACAGAGAAGATGGTCTGATCAGTAGCTTTTATATTGTATTCGAGGTTGGCTGTGCCAAAGGTCGTATCCTTAATAATTTTACCGCCGCGCACAACGGCCAGTTGCAAGCCCGGAATATGGCGCTGCAGCATTTTAGCTTTGATGAAATTATCAATACTGTCTGAGGGAGAAAGTTGCTGTGCAGCAGCTGACGCGGTAATTAAAGCAAAGTGGACTAAAAGTGATAACGTGAAGAGTTTAAATTTCATAAATTATAAAAGTGACTGTTATTGGTGAGACGCTAAAGTATGTATTCAGTTACATAACCGCTGTCATTTTACTTTATCGTTAGCAGTTCCTTTATAATAGACAATACGACGGCGGTTTTTGATACTCAATATAATTTCGGGATATCAGGCAGCGCGATCCATCTAAAAAAGGACAGTGGTAGCTACTAGAAAGTCGAAAGCGAACAACCGTATGTTCGCTTTTACCTGGAAAATCAATGAGCATAAAACAAACGGATAACCCGGCGACGAATTAAGAAACACAGCAATGCTAAGTACTACTGTGTTTTGTGTGCCATCGCTTTTTGCAAATTATGATGTGTTTTCTGCCTGATTTGCGTTTAACGGCGGATTTAGATTTATAATGGTCAAACTATTCGTTTCGCAGGCTTCTTACAGGCTTAGCCTGTGCAGCTTTGATGGCCTGGTAACTAACGGTAGCAAACGCGATGAGCATAGCCATCGACCCTGCAAGGGCAAATATCCACCAGCTAACCGTAATACGGTAGGCAAACCCATGCAACCAGGCATTAGCCAGCCACCAGGCAACAGGAAATGCGAAAACAAATGATAACAGCACCAACCGGATAAAATCTTTGGAAAGCAAAGCAACAAGGCTTGTTTCACTGGCGCCTAATACTTTACGGATACCAATTTCTTTGATGCGCTGGCGGGCGGCGAATATGGCCAAACCAAATAAGCCCAGGCATGAAATAATAATAGATAAAATGGCAAAAACATTGAAGAGCTTGCCCATGCGCTGCTGGGTGATATAAAGTTTGTCGATATCCGCATCAACAAAACCGTAAGAAAAGGGATAGTCGCCATAAACATTATGGAAACTTTTCTGAATGGCGCTGATGACTTTCTGAACAGTACCGGCCCGGGTACGCATTACGACATAGCCGCCGGAAAAATTACTTTTTAAAATTAAAGGTTCGATACCATACTGTACAGACTTGAAATTAAAGTCTTTAACTACACCTATGATCGGCGCTTTCTCGTCCCAGAATGTTATCGACCGGCCCACAGCGTCAGACGGCTTTAGTTGCATCACTCTTAAAGCTGCCTCATTAACCACGAAACTACTGTCGTCGCCGGCAAAGTCTTGGGAAAAGAACCGGCCGGCGACAACTTTGAGGCCAAAGGTGCCTAAAAAATTCCTGTCAACCCTTAAACGGTAGGCTTCGACCTGCGTCGTCGGGTTCATACCAGGCCATTGTAATGAGGAAACCCCATCGCTTAGATTGGTCGGCAATTGGTCGGTGAAAGTAAAGTTGCTGACCTCCGGATAACCGGCCAGCGCGGCCCGCATCGCATCTTTATTGTTTTTCAGGTCTCCCACTTGCGGCATTCGCATATACAGCAGGTTATCTTTATCAAAACCAATATCCCTATGTTGAATAAACTGGAGCTGATTATAGATCACAATTGTGCTCACAATCAGGATAATCGAGATCGAGAACTGCAGCACAACCAATCCGTTGCGTAAAAAGGACTTATTGCTGCGCAGCACCTGCCCGCTTTTCAACGCTTTCACCGGGTTAAAAGAGGCCAGGAAAAAAGCAGGATAACTACCCGAAACGATGCCGGTGAATAAGGCAACACCTGCCAGCATCAGCAGAATATTCGGCCGGAAAAGATCAAACGAAATGTTTTTGTCGGCCAGTTGGTTGAATAAAGGCAATAGTAAAAAAACCAGCACTATGGCCATAATTAATGCCATGAAAGAAAGCATGAGGGATTCCCCCATAAATTGCGCGATCAACTGCGGACGTAAAGCACCAATAGTTTTACGTAAGCCTACTTCTTTAGCCCGCTGCCCGGAAATTGCGGTAGCTAGGTTTATGAAATTGATACAGGCGATCAGGATAATAAAAATAGCGGCCAGTGCAAATATGGTCACATATTCTGCATTGCCCTGCCCGGGTACATCACGCATAAAATGTGAATGCAGGTGGATATCCGTTAGGGGTTGTGCGGAAAATGAGGTGACATACTCACGGTTGTTGCGTTTATAAATAGCGTCTATCTGCCGGCAGACGCTGTGCATTGTCGACGGACTGGCTATAATCCCATCTTTTAACTGGAAATAAACAAAAACATCGAAATTAGTCCATCCGAATTTAACATTATTGACCCGGTCATATACTTCCATGGGGATAAGCATAGATGGTTGCAGATGAGAATTAGCCGGGATATCTTTCAGGATACCGGTTACTAAAAGGGTAGTGCCTTTGATGTCATTATCAATATAAATGGTTTTGCCCATAGCCTCCGCCGCGGAGCCAAAATACTTTTTCGCCGTTGTTTCGGTTAGCACCACGCTGTTGGGTGCAGACAAGGCGGTAGCCGCACTCCCTGTTAATAGCGGATAATTGAATATTTGCAGAAAACTGCTGTCAGCATAAAAAATATTTTTCTGATCAAATTTCTTATGGCCTACCGTGATCATTTTTTGAATATCGGTAATACGTGTGGCGTTTTTAATGGCAGGAACCTGGGTTTTAATGGCGTAGGCCAATGCAGGCGGTGCTGTAACGTAAGCAGGCTGATCACCTGATTGGTCTGTTACCCGGAAGATTTGTTCCGCCTGTGGATTGAACCGGTCAAAACTTGACTCATCCTGCACCCATAAAAAAATGATGATGCTGCAGGCCATACCAGTTGCCAGGCCGAAAATGTTAAATCCTGAAAATACCTTGTGCCGCAGCAGGTTGCGCCAGGCGATTTTGAAATAGTTTCTGAGCATAAAATTGCGATTTAATTTTTGATGATGGTTCAAAATTATGGTCGCAAAACTTCGCTGACTATCCGGATTATAAAATGGATAGTCTTTTTTTAGGGAATTTTTATAGTCCAGCGGGCTTTTTCCTGTGAGTTGTTTTAAAACGCGGGTAAAGTTGGTTTGAGAGTTAAAACCGGATTCGTAAGCTATGCCGAGTAAGGTAAGGTGATTGTAAGCCGTGTCCTGCATTTTACGGCGCACTTCCCGTACCCGGTATTCATTAATGAAGTCACTAAAACTTTTTTTTAGTACAGTATTCAGTATACGGGATAATTCATGAACGGTCATCTCCAGCTTTTCGGCCAGCGAGGTTAGGCTTAGATCCGGGTCTAAATAATAATGATGCTCCCGAACCATTTGCTTTAACCAAATCGCTTTTTGCTTTAGTGCCGCCGGGAACAAAGGCTTTAGGGCTAAAGGCGCCGCCGCGGGCATGGTTTCGGCTTTGGCCGTAAATACTATCATTGTGGCTATCCAAATCAAATATAAAGGATAGTACACCTGTGGGTTTAGACCGTCATGGTAAAAAAAGTGACCCACTGCCGCTAATGTCAATCCTAAGCAACCTAACACCAGCAGTACTACAAGGGTACGATTGAGCCACTTTAGCTGGGCATGGGAACGGTCGCCGCCGTTAAATTGCAATCCTTGATTATACCGGTGGATTAGTCTCCGGGATAAGCTAAGATACATGATGCCTGACGCCAGCGCGAGCAGTTGTATCACCAGATTTGGTGTACCAAAGTAGTCAGCGATAAGTTGCAGGCATAAAGGCACTAAATGTAAAGAATCTTTAAGTCGAAATTTATAGGCCGGCCGGCTAAGTTTTAATACATAGCAGAAGATTAGCGGGCCCCATGCCAGGCTGACTTGTAAAGGAATGTAAGTGATTAGCTGGGCGTCTTTTACCAAAAGCCAGGTGCTTTGCAGTACGGTAATGACAAGCGCCATAGCCAGCAAACGGTTCGCCGGTTGATGGGTGCTTTTTTTAAAAAACAACTGCGATGACAATGTTAGTCCAACAAACACGGTTGCCACCAACACCAGGTCATATAGGTTAAATTGGAAAGTATATGTATTCAAAGCAATCAATCCGCGCAATCATTATTCCAAATTTATAAAAAGCTATTGGCTAAGTAATTATGTGTTGAAATTATTCAAACACTGTATCGGTGCTGAACGCAACCCGTTCGGTTTTGGAACAGATGCGGGTGCTCATGTACGCTGATTCCCGCTCTGATAAGTTTGTGCAGGTTACCCATAAAACGACGATAAGCCACGGGTTGGTTTTTACTCAAATTTATTAGCGTAAAAATACGTTGCCTGTTGCGTAATATTCCTGATGCAATTGAAATTTATGCCAGCTAATTTTATACCGAAGTAGCTGTTAGTCAGTCCTGAATTTTATTCTAATCACCTAAAGCTTTATATGGATTCATCAGAACACCCACCGGTAAAACCTGTTGAGCATTCGCACAGCAATAAGACGAGCACGCCAAAGAAATCGAACTTAATAGACATTCCAACGATACAGCTCCCAAAGGGCGGCGGGGCAATTAAGGGCATCAGCGAGAAGTTTTCAGTAAATGCTGCTAATGGCACCGCGTCGTTCTCGCTTCCTTTGCCGTTTTCGCATACACGAAGCAATTTCGCCCCGAAACTTTCATTAGCATATAATTCAGGCAGCGGTAATAGTCCGTTTGGGCTGGGCTGGAATATCGATCTGCCGTCGATACATCGCCGGACCGAAAAGCTGTTGCCGGCGTACGAAGATGGCGAAGAGAGCGATGTATTCCAGTTTTCCGGTGTGGAGGACCTGGTACCCGCCTATTACCAGGACGCGCAGCAGCATTGGCTAATAGATGCATTCAATTCAGGAACCCTGGCTATAAAACGGTACAAACCCAGAATAGAAGGCAGCTTTAATCTTATCGAACGTATTACACAGCCGGATAATACCTGCTACTGGAAGATTACCTCAAAGGACAATATTGTAACTTATTACGGTTACTCCAAAGGCGCGCGTTTGGTTGACCCGCAGGATGAGACGCGAATTTTCAAGTGGCTGCCCGATATATGCTTCGACGACAAGGGTAATTGCTACGCTTACACATACAAGGCAGAAGGTTCCGACAATGTAGCCAATGCAGTCCACGAAAAAAACCGGTTGAGCAATCCGCAATCTTTCGCAAATACTTACCTGAAAAGTGTGCGCTATGGTAATAAGGCGCCTTTTACTCCCAGTGACTTATACACTCCCGCTGGAATGGAGGCTGTCAGTTATCTTTTTGATATGGTGATCGACTATGGCGACCATCATAACGATTTACCGGCCCCGGCAGCTGATCTGCTATGGCCTATGCGGCTTGACCCATTTAGTAATTGTAAGCCGGGATTTGAAATACGCACCTACAGGTTGTGCAAAAGATTTTTATTCTTTCATGATTTTTTGGAGCTCGATGCAAAGCCCGTATTGGTGCGCTCTGTTGAGCTTCAGTACAAATATTTCGATTTCAGCGTCCCTGTCAACCCGGCAGACCCTGCTTTGATCGAGGCGGAACTGGTGACGGCTGTAAAAGAAGTATCGTGGTTGGGGAACGGCACAGCGGGCTATCAAACCAAAGCCTACCCGCCTGCAACTTTTACCTACAATCTTCCGGAATGGAACCACCAGGTGCAAACGATCGCGCCTGAAAGCCTGGATCAAGCGCCTGTCGGATTGGGCGCGGGCTACCAGTTTACGGATCTTTGGAACGAAGGTATCCCCGGCATACTGACAGAGCAGGGTGAATCGCTGTATTATAAGTCAAACCTGGGAGATGGCCGGTTTACCCAAGCCGTACCTGTTACACCCACGCCTTCGCTAAGCGGATTAAGCAACGGTACAATGCAGCTGTCGGCCCTGGAAGCTGACGGGCGTAAATTTTTTGTACATACAGAAGCGCCTGTAAGAGGCTATTATGAGATAGCTGACGATAGTGGCATTTTTCCTTTCCAGGCTTTTGACGATTATCCTGTAATAGATTTTAAAGATGCCAATACAAAATTCCTCGATCTGAATGGCGACGGCCGGCCGGACATCATAATATCCGAAGAAAACGTTTTCAGGTATTATCCCTCGCTCGGCATCTCCGGCTACGATTCCGCGGAGATCGCTCCCAAACCTTTTGATGAAGAACTCGGACCTGCCATTGTATTTGCTGACCCGGTGCAGTGCATATTCCTGGCAGATATGAATGCGGACGGACTTACCGACATTGTCCGTATCCGCAATGGGGAGATTTGTTACTGGCCTAATATGGGGTATGGCCGTTTTGGTGCGAAGGTGAATATGATGAACGCACCTGTGTTCGACACTTTGGATCGTTTCAATCCTGCCTACCTGCACCTTGCGGATATCAATGGCACAGGCGCTTCAGATGTCCTATACCTGGGGTTGGATACTTTTAAGGCATGGCTGAACCTGGGCGGTAACGGCTGGGCCGAACCTGTGGAGTGGGAGGCGTTCCCTTCAGTTCCGCGGCAAAATGAGCTAATGGTGGCGGATTTACTGGGAAAAGGCACAGCGTGCATCGTATGGTCATCGCCGCTGCCGCAAAATGCCGTTAGCCCTATGCGGTATATCGACCTGATGGGCGGTAATAAACCCTACCTGATGACTCAATACAGCAATGGCATGGGTAAAACCGCGGTCATGACTTATAAGGAATCTACTTTTTTCTACCTGCAGGATAAAATGAATGGCACCCCGTGGATAACCAGGCTGCCCTTCCCGGTACATGTGATTAATAATACCACAACGACAGATAGTGTATCTGGTACCAGTTACGGCAGCAGCTACAGCTATCATCATGGCTATTATGACCATGCGGAAAAGGAATTCAGGGGGTTCGGCCGTGTGGAACAGACCGACCTGGAGACCTACGACGCGGCAACCGCGCAGGCTTTTGACCAGGTACCCGTGTTAACCAAAACGTGGTACCATACAGGTATTTACTTCGACGCCGGGAGGATATTGGGTCTATATACAAAGGAATATTTTCAGAACAGTCAGTTCAGTGAGTATTTACTGCCGCAGCCGGTGTTACCGGCCGGGCTTGACAGCACGGAGCTACGCGAGGCCGCGCGGGCGTGCAAAGGCATGATGCTACGTCAGGAAGTGTATGCGTTAGACCAGGATATCCAACCTGAACTGTACAAGTATCCTTATACCGTAACAGAGCACAACAGCAGGGTATTACTGATGCAGCCGCTGTTGGATAACCGCGATACGGTTTTTATGAGCCTGGAGAGTGAGCAGATAGCCTATCACTACGAGCGCAATCCGGCCGACCCGCGGATCGTCCACACACTGAATACAGGAATAGATCCTGAATATGGTTTTTTGCTGCATTCGTTTCACGTGGTTTATGGCCGGCAGCCCGTGCCCGACCTGTCAAATCCCGGAGGCTGGCCGATACCCGGCGGGCAGCAGCTCCCTGCGATAGTTCTTACGGAGCAACAAAAGCCGCATATCACTTTCGAGACGAACAACTACACGAATGGTATTATAACACCCTCGGCTTACCGTTTACCGGTCACTTGTGATACAGTTTCTTATGAGGCCACGGGAACCAGTCCGCAAAACCAGTATTATTCCTTAGCGGAGCTGGCCGCACTGATAAATACCAATAACGAGCCCCTGGCGCCGCTGCATTTACGCAAGATCAAACAGGAGCGTACGCTTTTTCTCAATGACGACCTTGTTACACCCCTAAAATTGGGTGAGATAGATGCCCTGGGATTTCATTACCAGACGTTCCAACTGGTGTTCGATAGTGCTATCCTGAACAACTATGCCGGCCTGGTTACAGACCAGATTTTATCTGAAGGCAAATACATCAAAAGCAATGACTATAAAGCGCAGCTTTTATTCCCGGCAACCGATCCGGATGGTGAGTGGTGGAGCCCATCGGGTACGGTAGGCTACCTGCAAAATAATCTTCGCCTGCCGTTCTGCCTTCCATACCAGTACACTGACAATTTCGGGCATACGACTACGATATTGCACGATGCTTATTGGCTGACCATTTCCAAAACTATTGACCCGGCAGGGAATGAAATGACTGTACAGAATTTCGATTACCGCACATTTACGCCGCAGAAAATAACAGACATCAACCATAACATTACAGAAATCAGCTTTGACATTCATGGCATGGTGGCCGGGCTGGCAATGGAAGGCAAGGGGGACAATACGGAAGGGGATAACCTGGACGGCTTCGACCCGGACGCACAGTCGGCGGCCTTTTTTGACGACCCTTATGCAAATGCCGCGGCTTTGCTGGGTAATGCCACGTTCCGGTATATTTATGATTATTCCGTACTTCCTTTCAGGACGGCATCGCTGGTGCGGGAAAATCATGTCCATCATTTTACCGATGTGCGTCTGCAGATAAACCCCGGCGCGGTACAGATGAGTTTCGAGTATACAGATGGGTTTGGGCGAAGCGCAATGAAGAAAATTCAGGCGGAGAATTACCCGGCGACCGGTAAAAATAATGATTGTGAAGGCGATGGCATCAAAAGGAGATGGATAGGCACAGGTAAAACCGTTTATAACAACAAGGGTAATGCCGTAAAACAATACGAACCATTTTTTAGCGATACAAATGCTTACGAGGAGGCGCCTGCCAATGGTGTAACCCCGGTCATGTTCTTTGATGCCACAGGAAGAACGATCCGTACTAATTTCCCGGATGGTACTTTTTCTACTGTAGTGTTCGATCCGTGGATGGAAGTATCGTATGACCGGAATGATCTGGTCAAGGACAGCGACTGGTATGCCTGGCGGATGGACCCCGCAAACCCTTTGTCAGCCGACGTATGGGAAGTCGACGCCGCTGATAAGGCAGCGGTGCATTACAGCACGCCCGGTATCCAGCATCTGGATAGCCTGGGCCGGGGGTTTTACAGCGTGATATTAAATAAGGGCAGGATAAATGACCCTGTTACGGCGCTCGCAACTTACTCTGTTCTGGACATAGAAGGTAATCCGTTGCAGGTAATAGATGCAAGGCAGAATGTGGTCATGGCGCATGTTTATGACATGGCCAACCGTCCGTTTAAACAAGTGAGCCAGGATGCCGGCACGAAGTACACGCTGAACGACGGCCTGAATAAAAATTATTACAAATGGGATAACAACAATGGCCTGCTGATAACCTTAACCACCACTTACGACGAATTGCACCGCCCGGTGAACAATTGTATAGCGATCGGAAATTCAGCGCCGGTCATCTTCGAACACATGGTGTATGGCGAAGGAATTATTGTCAATGGGCAGCCGGACGTAGTCAACAATTTTCGCGGGCAGATCTACCAGCACTATGACAGCGCCGGGCTGCTCACGAACCACTTATTTGATTTTAAAGGCAGCGTCTTACAGGCTGGCAGGCGTTTTACTAAAACCTATAAGCCTGCGCAAAGTGATGCTATGCAGCAACCGGTAGTATGGACGGGTAATACGGCTACCGACGACGCACTGCTGGAAAATGATGAATATGTATCGCTTACCCGGTCGGACGCAACAAATAGGGTACTGATGAACATACGGTCGTTTAAAGTACCGGCCCCGGCGGGCATCATTCAGGCGCCGTATACAGCGGCGACTGTTAATGGCTCGGATATTACCGTGCATGGCTATTCGTTATCCGGGCACTTAAAAACAGTGGATGTTTATAAAGGCGGCGGCAACATTGCTACGAATTATATAAGCCGCATATGTCATAATGAAAAAGGCCAGCGTTTGTGTATTCAATACGGCAATAACACGGTAACACGCTATACCTACGACCCGCTTAATTTTCACATGACGCGTTTGCTTACAACGCGCAATAAGGGTACAGATATCCTGCAGGACATCACTTACAACTTTGACCCGGTGGGC
>JAZJZL010000092.1:0-40523 GCA_040389845.1 Bacteroidota bacterium | reverse complement strand
TTACGCACCAGACAGATAATGCGCAGCAAACTATATACTTCAACAACCAGGTCGTCAGCCCGGACACAGATTTTACTTATGACGCCATCTACCAGCTGATAACAGCCAAAGGCAGGGAACATATCGGCCAGGGCATGCCGCCATCCTACAACGATAACGACCGGATGCAAAATGCCCAGCCGGGCAATGCAACCCAAATGCGTACCTACACACAATACTACACTTATGATGCAGTAGGTAACATGCAGGCGATGGGTAATATGAACAGCTGGAAGCGAACGTTCAACTACACCGCCAGCAGCAACAGGCTTACAGGTATTGATCCGGGATCGTCAAACAGCGCCGGCGTACCGTACCACTACGACACGCACGGCAACATGTTAAATATGGAACATTTGAACCATGTGGACTGGAATTTCAAGGATGAACTGCAACATGTAAATCTGCTCGGCGGGGGAGATGCCTATTATAATTACGATTCAGCCGGGGCGCGGATACGGAAGGTGTGGGAAAAGAATGCCGGCCTGGTATGTGAACGGAGGTATATGGGCGATTACGAGTTGTATCGTGAATATGACGGCACGGGGCAGCTATTGCTGGAGCGTGAAACCTTAAGCGTTGCTGACGATAAAACCCGGATTGCGCTGGTTGAGAACCTGACGGTAGGCAATGACCAGCAAATGCCGTTCCTGGTGCGCTACCAATATGGCAACCACCTGGGCAGTGCATCCCTGGAGCTGGACGATCTTGCCAATATTATCACTTACGAAGAGTATTATCCTTTTGGCAGTACATCGTATAAGGCCACTGACAGCACGCGGGAAGTGCCGGAGAAAAGATACCGGTACACAGGCAAAGAGCGTGATGAAGAAACAGGATTTAACTATCATAGTGCCCGGTATTACGCGCCCTGGTTATGCCGGTGGACAGCGACGGACCCGATAGGGATACAGGACGGGGTGAACGTGTATGCATACACACGCAACAATCCTGTAGTGCATCATGATAAGACGGGCACGGCGGGCGTACCTAATGAACCGGTCGCATCGGTGAGTGAGGGGCTTAACAAGTTACGTGAATTGGCAAGGGACGAATGGAAAAATGGTGTTGAATGGGGCCTGCAGGTACACAATAAGACTAAAGCGCTTTCCATTAAGATGGGTGACGGATTTGAAGGCGGGTCTGTCATTGTCGAAAAAGGAACGACTCTTCTGGGGCACACGCATTTAGGACATGGAAAGGATGATGCACTTCCAAGCGCGGAAGACCTTGAGTATATCGTTAAGAATAAAGTAAAAGAGCATCATATTTTCGCCGAAGAAGACGCAGCCGTGAACCGCGTAAAGTTGACTTTTAATAAATGGTCAGGTCGCCTTGTCCAGCAAAACTTCAAGGGAGAAAAGGAACTTGGCGTACTACATTACGACACTACGAAAGCAAGCCTTTTCAATAAAATGGGGCGTAATGTTGAAACGTATGAAGAAATAGCCGCAGGATTACCGGTTACCCTGGAACAAAGGGGACAATCAGCACTGAAATTATTAAAAGGACTGGGCGGGAAAGCGTCTGGGGGGAATGTGTCGGGTAAGTTTGGGGCCGCAATGGCTAAGGCCGTGCCGGCAATAAGTAAAGCTGCGGCACCATTGGGCAAGGTTCTGGCACCCGTTGCAAAAGTGGCGGCACCAGTATTGAAAGTAGCAGGAAAAGTTGCGGGGCCGCTGGCAGTAGCCGCCGGTGTGTACCAGATAGCGACGGCAAAAACCAATACGGAGCGCATACAGGCTGGGGCAGATACACTTGCAGGGGCTGCAGCATTTGCAGGGCCGGTGGGTACAGCCTTCTCGCTGGGATACACAGGCGGCCAGATGCTGGATAAAGGCGCAGAATACGCTACGAAAAAGGTATTTGGCAAGGACTATTCGCCGTCGTCGCTGATATCCATGGGCATGACCAAGGTTGACGAGAAAGTATCCGGGTATTTTGCCGATCCGAATAAACCGGCTTATACCCAAACGTTTGGCTGGAAACTGGCCAGCTGGCTCGATTAATAATCAATTTAATAACCTCTAAAAATATTTTGCTGTGAACAAGATCAATTTTCCACTCCACATTGGCAGCAGCGGCAAGAATGTCGCCGATCTGCACAAAACGCTGACAAAACTTATCCCGTTATCGGGACAGCAGGTAGTAATCCAAATGTTTGATGACCCGGCATTTAAAGACGATTTTCAGCGGGAGGTGAGACAGAAAAAATACGGGAAGGCCACCCAATCGCTGATCACGCAGATACAAGAGCAGGTATTTGCGATTGCCGGAACCGGGGAAATAGACCAGCAAACGGCGGGCTTGCTGAATATCGCATTCAGGCGGCTGGCTGAAAGCGAACCGGAAAATACAGCGCCGTCTACCTACCAGGTTCACGGCACCTTGAGAGACCGGTACCAGCTGCCCATAAAAGGCGCAAATGTGAATGTATACGATAAAAGTATACGTTCACAGCAGCTTTTAGGACAAGGACAAACAGATGAATCCGGTTATTATAATGTACGTTACGAAGCCCGTGCATTGGCTGCACTGGGCAAGCAGAACGCAGATGCTTTTATAGAGGTAACTGATCACAATGGCAATGTATTGTATACATCCGGTGTATCGTACAACGCGCCTGTTAAGCTTACACAGGATGTGAACCTGGGCGGCGGCGCCTTTACGGGACCTTCATTATATGAGCAAGTAGCGTCGGCTGTGACGACCAATACAGGCAAAATAGCGGCAGATACCTTGCGGGAGGACGATAAAGTAAAAGATATATCGTACCTCAACGCCAAAACCGATATTCATATAGATGTGCTTACAGCGTATGTATTGGCGCAGCAATTTAGCACGGAGACAAAAATAAGGCCGGAAGTGTTTTTTGGCTTGATGCGAAGGGGGCTTCCGGGCGACATCCTGAATAAGGCGCTGACGGCCAGCCAGGCATCCAGCATAGAACAGGGTAAGCTGGTGCTGGATGCGCTGAAGCACGAACCATTGGCCAGGCTTACTAAAGCCCTGAGCCAGGCGATAGCTGATAATGCTATACCAAAGCATACTGCACGGGATTTGGACGGAATCAGGGAGCAGCTACAAACATTTGTCCGCACTGCATCCGGGAATGTGGCCACCGGCGATCTGAGTAATTTAATATCCCGTGCCAGCCTGGCGGACCTTTCGGAAAAACAATTGAAGACGCTGAACACGATGCTTAATACGCAGGTGAGCAGCGAGACAGACTTGTGGCAAATGATAGCAGCGGCAGACGACTTTGATGATACCGCCAAAGATTCGCTGCGGTTAGCCTTGAAAACAACGGAGCTTACCCACAACAGCATCCATCTGGCAAAGGCGATCATCAAAAAACAAAAAATAAAATCGGAACGCGACCTGCACCCGCTGGCAGAAATGGATGAAAATGAATGGAAGGAATACCTGGATAAGCTGGGGCTAAACTCGGCAGGTAAAACAACCAATGCACAACTGGCCAAAAAGCTGGCGGCCAGCTTCGGCAGTACCTATCCCAGCGCAGCGCTTAAAGGCATGCTGAAGAAAAGCAAAAAAGGCGATGCCAGGCTGAATAAAAAGTTGATAGACTTTCTGCACAGGAACCCTGATTTCCATATTGTGCACTCCAATGTAAATAAATATATACCGCCGGCTACAGCAAAAGAAGAAGACAAGCATATGGCTGAGCACCTAAAGAAAATACAGCGTGTGCACAAGCTAACCAAAAACCTGGGTGACACGCAATTATTAATGGATGACGGCATCCACTCGGCCAGGCAGGTTTATTTTGCCGGCAGGAGCAACTTTATCAATAAATACAGCACCACGCTGAGTAAGAAACGGGCAGAGCGTATCTATAAAAATGCTAAACTGCACTATACCTCCGCGCTGAATTTTGCTATGCGGATGAAGTCGGCTGCACAGGCATCCGCGATAAATGTGTTCCCGGACTATAAGAAAGAACTATTGGGAAGCAACCTTGCAGACGAATTCCCCAACCTGAAGAACCTGTTACTGGACGGCGATAGCTGCGTGTGTGACGAGTGCAGCTCGGTATATGGCGCGGCGGCATACCTTACAGATATACTGGAGTTCCTGGGCAGCAGGAACGCTACGAATGTGTCGCTAAAAGCGCGTGATATCTTATTTGAAAGGCGGCCTGACATAGCTGATATAGACCTCAACTGCGACAATACAAATACGGTGATACCCTACACGGATATTGTAAACGAACTGCTGGAAGATCATATCTCTGGAGCTTCTTTCACTATCAGTAAAACGCTTTTGCCAAAAATAAAGAAGGGTGCGATCGATCATCAGCTGCTGCAAGGTCTGCACACCGTTGCCGCGGCGAAAGCGATCAGCAATATTAAAGACCTGAGCGCAAAGGCGGTAGTATCCGCAGAATATAGCCTGAAAGCGAACTTAAGCGAGTGGGTGGTACGCGATAAATATATTACCCTGAAGCTTTCCTATCAAAGCGGAGCCGCAAAGATACACGTTCGGCTGCTGCGCCAGGCTTTACTTACGGCAGATGAAATAGCTGCGCACCCGGAGTATACCAATGCGGTTGTCTATACAGGTCAATACCTGATGAATACCGGCATGAACCATCTGCCGTTTTCGCTGCCATATGACCTGGCGGCCTCGGAAAGCAGCCTGTACCTGCAGAAGCTTGGCGTAAACAAGTATGATCTTATCAAAGCATTCCGCAAGCCGCACGAAGTGCCTGCAGCAGGGGATAAGTACACGCCCAATCAGTATGCTTATGCCTTTAGCTACCTGGACGTGAACCACGCGGAGCAGGATATCATTTTTAAAATTGATGCTACGCAATCAACCAACTGGCCGGATTATAATACCAGCCTATACCCGGTGGATACTTTCCTCAGTTTCACAGGGCTTATGTTCGACGACATGCTTACTTTGCTCACGCTGAAATTCATTAACCCGTCCGGTAACAGTGAGATCGTCAGCACGCTTGACCCAACCACGCAAACACTGACCTGCAATACATCAGAAAAGAGCATCAGTAAGCTGAGTAACCATAAGTTTGATGCGATCCGCCGTTTTTTGCGTGTATGGCGTAAAACCAGTCTTTCGATGGAGGACATGGACAGGTGCATCATGTCGCCGGCGATGGGCAATGGTGTACTCGATAAAAACTTTGCGGTACAGCTGCAAAGTTTTTTACAGCTCCAAAATCAATTCTCGCTCAGTACGGAGCAATTGCTGGCATTTTACCAGGACATTAACAGTACCACACCTGATGCGCTGTATTTTGAGCTATTCCAAAACCGGTCGAACCCTTTGAACCCGGATTTTACATTGGCCAAAGCAGGGCAGCCCGTGCCGGCGAATATGGATATCAATGATATCCTGCTGATCACCGGCGCATTGTCTATCAGCAGCGACGACCTGGCTTTGCTGGTAACCAGGGCCGGCAATCCGGGAACACTGATGGGGGCTTTGTCATTCTATTACCGGTACGCCATGCTGGCCCAATCATTGTCGCTGTCTGTCAGCGATCTGTTGGATGTGATCGACCTGATCGTAGCCTACCCGGCTTACAACGCCGCGGCGGACCCTTTTACCGATCCGGTTGGAACCAATACATTCCTCGGGCAATATAATATGCTCGCGCTGTCGGGCTTCACTATTGCCGACCTGAATTACCTCCTGTTGCAAAAAGATCCGGCTTCCGGCTATATACCGGATGACAATACGATTGCCGGCAACCTGGCCGCGATCAGCAGCGGTTTACTGGCCATTATTGGTAAAACAACGGCACCTGCGGCACAAGCCATCACCGCCACGAATGCCAATACCTTACTTACGACATTGGCTGCCCAACTGACGGCCTGGCTCACAGACCCGGTGCTGAACTGGGACCCCGTTATCGCCAAGAAAATAGTGGACATATTGAGCACGACAGATGACCCTGTTTATCCTGGTGTCGGGGCTATAGCACCTTTCTACCCGGAATACGACGCGGCTATCGCGCAGTATACAGCGCTGCTGTCGAGCCTGTGCGTAAGTTATACCGTACCGGCAGTAGCGGTTTCGCTCGGTACGTTGCCGGATAATGTGGATTTTGGTAGCTACGCTGCGCAGATCAGCTATAACCCGGATACTTTTCAACTGCGGTTCGCAGGAAATATGACCACCGATATCCAGACCGGTTTGCTGGCTTTGTCTGTTGATGCGGGGTACCAGGGAGCTGTCAATGCCCTGTATGCGGCGACCCAAACAGCCAATCCCGGCCTGTCATTGATATTTAACGGGGGGACAACACCGGCTGTATTAAACGAACTGGATGTGCAGGCACGCTTCCTTTATTTCTTTAATGCGCTGGCGCCGGCTTACCAGCAGATGAAGGTACTGAGCTTTATACAGAATGAGCTGACCACGATCTATAAGGTGGATAAAAATATATCGGCACAACTGGTGCGGTCGATACCCGCTATTGTTACTGACCTGGCGAATACCAATTTTGTTCATGCCCAGGGCACCGTTACCGCGGCCGCCTTCCCTCAGCAATACAAACGCTACAAGCAGCTAAGTAAAATAGCCTTTGTGGTCAACAAGCTGGCTATTCAGAAAGCCGGCATTGCCTGGCTGCTGCAATACGGGCCCGGCGTGCAGGTGCTTGACCTCCAATCGCTGCCATTAGATAAGGTGACGCTGCCCCTGGGGGCGCCGCTGCCTGCCGGTTCAGCTGTTACGTTTGACAATTGGCGGATGATGATCAACCTGTTCAAGTTATCGCACTATTACCCGGTGGTTAACCACGTGAATACGGATACCAGCATTACCCAGGTTTCTATCTTCAGCGTGCTGCAGGATTTTATTACCGGCGATGCATCGGCTATAGCCCACCTGCTGCTACTGACAGGCCTGGACGAACTTACTGCAAACTTCTTACTGGGTTACGCTGCCGTGCCTGTCCCGAACCCATACGTGAATGCACCCAACCCGCTTCAGCTCAATTTAGCAGCGGATATGAGCAACGTAGATATACTACTGCAGCTGCATACTGTCATTTCCATCGCCTCCCTTATCGGCGCCTCAGCAGATAATTGCGTAACCTGGACAAGTGACCAGCCGACGCTGAGCGATGCAGAAAACATTATCCAGGCACTCAAATCGCAATACCAGCAAAGCGATTGGACCGGCGTAACGCAACCTTTGCAAGACCAGCTTCGCCAGCAAAAACGCGATGCGCTGGTAAGCTATATACTGGCAACTAACACCAATGGTTGGCAAAATACCAATGATCTGTATGATCATTTCCTGCTGGACGTGGAAATGAACCCGGTACAAACTACCTCGCGCATTGTACAGGCTACCAACACCGTGCAACTGTTTGTGCAGCGCTGCTTTATGAACCTTGAACAGGATGTGGTGGTTGACAGTGCGACGGACGATGCGTGGCCGCAGTGGAAATGGATGCAATACTACAGGCTTTGGGAAGCGAACAGGGAGGTTTTCGTTTACCCTGAAAACTGGATCGACCCGACATTACTGCCGGTGAAATCGCCGTTCTTTACCGATCTGCAAAATGCGTTACAGCAAAATGCCATTACTAATGACAACGTAGCGTCGTACTACCAGGATTACCTGGTAGCGCTGGACGGGGTAGCCCGCCTGGAAATAAAGGGTATGTGGTACCAGGACGATGAAGATATACTGCACGTGTTCGGCCGCACTTATGGCGGTGACCCGCATACCTGGTATTACCGGCAATTGCTGCAAAACAGTACCTGGACACCCTGGCAAAATGTAAAGCTGGATATTAAGGGCGACTATATCATCCCCGTGGTTTATAACCGCCGCATCTATTTGTTCTGGCCGGTATTTACCATGCAGCAAGATGTCCCTAACACGTTCGACGTGCCTGATCAGTCGCAGTCGCAATTTACGGCCACCCCGCCTCCGCAGCAATGGAAACTGCAGATGGCCTTCAGCGAATTAAAAAATGGCAAGTGGTCGCCTAAAATATTGTCAACCGATTCCATTGACATAGAACTCTCACAGACAGATGGTTTCCAGACACAAAGCACGGATAAGAGCCAATTTCTTTTCATACCGCTTGATTTTCCGGATGTATGCAAGCTGTTGAACGACAAGGCAGCACATGCTAAAAAGACCGTAAATAAAAATCAACAGTTCCTTGATGATTTCGTTGCGGCTTTACAGGGGAATTCCAAGCTGGTGATCGGAGTTTTCCAGGTCTACATGGATGAGTTCGGGGGCTCACACTATGATATGAAAGGTGCCTTTGAGATGGATCCATGCCGCGGCTACCCCGTACTCAGCTACGATACGCCGAATGTTAGCCCTATTGTGCCGATGTTTGATAACAGCGTTTGGGTTAACCAGTTAGATCAATCGGATGATAACGGAGAGGAACTATCCGTTAACAACGCGCCGATTTTAGATCAAACAATAGGCCAGTACAACAACCTGATGCCGCTGCAAGTCGGTTTCTTTGATAAGCTGTTCTATATCTTCCTTTATAAAGATTATTGGATGAAGAACTGCGGGGCTAAACAGTCCTCGCAAAGCTTCCAGCCGCAAATGCGAATGGAAATGATAGAACACGTGAAGATGACGCTTGGTACCTTCATGTCATTTTTCTACCAGGACGGCAAGCGTACTTATTATGTAGCCGAAGAAGTGAGCAACGACAATGATTTTGAGTTTTTCTATGACGATTTTGAAGGTTTGTTTATCGCTTTGCTCGAGCAAAAATGGGATGATGCCAAACGGTATATCGCAATGTTCCAGAAAGCCAAGCCGAAAAAGTTCCGTGGTATGATGCATTTTTATAATTTTTATCATCCCCTTACTTGTTATTACATCAGGCAACTTTATGCGAAGGGTATAGACGGATTGCTGAGCCGCGATACGCAGGCAGCAAACGACCCCGCATTGGATACCAACGCTAACCTGTTCAGCTTCGAAACAACCTACGGTCCATCCGCTCTTGTATACAGGGGTAAGCCTTTCCAGGCGCTCGGGCGCACGATATATCCCGGCTACCCGACAGATGATACGGATTTCAACTTCAGTGAGGGCTATGCCAATTACAATTGGGAGCTGTTCTTTCACGTGCCGCTGCTGATAGCAGAGAGCCTGAGCCAAAACCAGCAATTTGAAGATGCTACCAAGTGGTTCAATTACATTTTTAACCCTACTGATACGTCCTCCAACCCATCTCCGCAAAAGTATTGGGTAACCAAGCCGTTCTTTCAAACAACCAATACAGATTACTTCAAAGAATACATCGATAACCTGATGGTGCTGATCAATAATGACGGTGACGCCGGAGAGTTTGACACTTTGACCAAAGAAGTGGGCAACTGGCGGGCTGATCCGTTCGAGCCGCATGATATCGCCCGCTTCCGTACGGTAGCTTATCAGAAAAATGTGGTGATGAAATTTGTGCAGCACCTGATCGCCTACGGAGACTATATGTTTATGCAGGATACGATGGAGACAGTAAACCAGGCCACCCAGCTTTATGTGATGGCCAGCGAAATACTGGGGCCAAAACCGCAGCAGGTGCCGCCGGCCTATGAATTGGAATATATGACTTATAACCAGCTGCACGCGGATAAACCCGACAGCTTTTCCAATGCCCTTGTGGAAATAGAAAACCTGCTGCCGCTGCAGGAAGTATCGGGCTATGACGGTACCAAACCCACCGATCCGCACCTGCCGGCATTGCAGACCCTGTACTTCTGTATACCGCAGAATGATCAGCTCATGACTTATTGGGATACCATCGAGAACCGCCTTTACAATATCCGAAATGGTTTGAATATAGATGGTATCTTCTCACCATTATCGCTGTTCGCGCCGCCGATCGATCCGGGCGCATTGGTGCGTGCCGCCGCATCCGGGCTGGATATCAGCAGTATACTCAGCGATATGAACACGCCGCTGCCTTATTATCGTTTCCAGGTTATGCTGCAAAAGGCGATAGACCTGTGTAATGACGTGAAAGGCATGGGTAATTCTTTGCTGTCAGCGCTGGAGAAAAAAGATTCGGAAGGATTAGCCTTGCTGCGCTCTCAACAGGAGATAGCCGTGCAGCAAAAAGTGCTGCTGGTGAAACAAAAACAACTGGACGAATCGAATAACGCATTGTCTGCATTGCAAAAAAGCCTGGAGTTAAATGATGTAAAGATCAAATACTATACAGGCCTGATAGCAGCCGGCTGGAATACTGCGGAAATTACCTCCGTTGCACTTACCGGCTCATCAATAGCCCTGCAGGTTGCCGGTACCGTACTGGACACCCTTTCAAGCGTAATGCATGAGATACCCGATATACAGGGCGGTGCATCCGGCATCGGCGGATCGCCGCATGTGACCGTAAAATTCGGGGGGCAGAATATCGGCGATGGCATTCATGCAGCGGCAGCAGCCATACACGGCGTGGCTTCGTCTTTGCAAACAGGTGCAGGCTTGAGCACCACCATTGGGTCTTTCCAGCGCCGTGCCCAGGAATGGCAGCAGCAGCTGGATACCGCTAATAAAGAGAAGGAGCATATTAACGTGCAGATGGAAGGCGCTAAATTAAAAATTTCCATTTCAGAGCAGGAGGTTAAGAACCAGGAATTGCAGATCTCCAACTCGGAAGCAACGGATGCTTATATGCACAGCAAGTACACCAACCAGGACCTGTACAGCTGGATGATCTCGCAAATATCCAATATCTATTTCTCCTCGTATAACCTGGCTTATAAAGTCGCCAAGTCTGCAGAGCAATGCTATCGTTATGAGCTGGGTCTGAGTGATTCATCGTATATCAAATATGGTTACTGGGACAGTCTGAACAAAGGTTTACTCAGCGGCGAGAAGCTGATGGCCGATATCAAACAGCTGGAAATGGCGTATTTCGGCCAAAACAAAAGGGAGTACGAGCTTACTAAACATGTATCCCTGGCCTTACTGGATCCAACTGCATTGATGACCCTAAAAGAAAACGGCAGGTGTTTTATCGACCTGCCGGAAGAACTGTTCGATATGGATTATCCGGGACAGTACATGCGGCGCCTGCGTTCGGTGAGCATTACCATTCCTTGCGTGGCGGGGCCTTATATCACCGTAGCCTGCACGCTCACCCTGATGAAAAATTCCATACGCACAATTAACACCAGTACAGGTGCCAATACTTATCCGCGTAAGAAAACCGGCAATACACCGGCAGATGACAAACGCTTCCGGGATCATGTAGGTACCGTACAAACCATAGTGACCAGCAATGCTGTTAACGACGGCGGCCTGTTCGATATGAGCATGAAGGACGAACGTTACCTGCCATTTGAAGGTGCTGGAGCCGTTTCCTCGTGGATGATAGAATTACCTTCGCCGGTGGCGCAGTTCAATTACGAAACCATCAGTGATCTGATCATCCACCTGAGATATACCTCACGCGAAGGAGGAGACCAGTTGGGCAATGATGCAGCCACACATTTGCGCACCCTGCAAAAAAGTGCACCAGGTTCGCCGCTCACCGCAGCATTTAGCGCCAAACGCGATTTTCCAACCGAGTGGTACCGTTTCCTGAACACCCAAAACAACCAGGGCATGCAGGAACTGGATATCGATATCACCTCCCGGTTGCCATACATCGCGCAGGCCTCCGGCACCACCGCACAAGTTAACAAGGTGACTATATACGCAGGAAGCATCATGAACCCGCTGGCGTTTACGGTGAAAAGCGTGAAGTTGAATAACGTAACGGCGAATATGACGCCTGATAAAGCCATCAGTCATTTGCTGAGCTGGAACAGCGCATGCAATGAACAGCCGGGCAAGTGGCAAATCGATTACGACCCGTCGCAGCAGGCACTAACTTCCAGTGATATTGATGATATCGTGCTGGTGTATCATTACAGTATCCAATAGCGGCAAACAACCCGGTGGATAACCGGGGCGTTTTTCAGATGCATTAAATAATTAAGCCCCGGTTGAACCAACCGGGGCTTAATTGTTAATTTATTTTTCCTATTTCTTGAAAAATATATGAAATTGACTGTTAACCGTTTCGAACTTATACGGCGATGTGCTCTTCTTAAAAATATCTACGCCGCCTCTCCACTGGTTGACATCGATCAATGGAATGGTCCCCATGTTCACCTGTAACATTGCTGAAAGAAGGAGGTTGCCGCCAGGGACCTTATTCAATTCATCCGCAGATGGAGGCTGACCGCCTTTGTTGTAGGTGCCAAACTGAAATTCGCTTGAAAGATTCATTAAATTAGGCGCATCGGCCGGGCAAATAGCATTAGCCGTTCCACCTTTTGCAGCCGGAACACAAGCGGTCGCATTACTGTACATGCCGGATTCGCTGGATAAACGCGAGAGGTTTTCTATTGCACTGGCGTAATGTTTTGCGATCTCAGCAGATTCTGTTTTCGCTGTCGCTAATTTAGCCACAAAATCCGTCTGTGTTGCTACAGCCTTTTTTAGCGCACCATCGGCCGTTGCCAGTTTTTTTTCAGCCTTTTCCAAATTACTCGCGGCGGTCTTTAACTTTGTATCCGCGATTTGTAATTTGCCTTTGGACAGGCTGGTATCTGCATGGGCAGCGTCATTGTCTTTCTGGGCCTGATCTTTGGCGTCCTTTGCCTTCGTTACCTCATCAGCTGCTTTACTTTGATTTGTCTCCGCCAGTGTTTTTGCCTGCGTGGCTGCATCCAGCTTTCTTTGTGCCCATGTTACAGAACTTATTGCGCCTTCATGATTGGCCCATGAAGCTCTGTCCAGCAGTTGCGTGTTCGTTAATTTTACTTTAGCCGACAGATCTTTGTTGATCTTGTATTTATCGCCGTCTTTTTCAACTATAAAGACTTTGTTCGAATTAGCATCCGTATTGTTATCTACCAGTTTAGCATCCACAGCTTCCCCGGTGATCGTATAGTAGCCTGAAGCTGTTTTCCCGTTTTTATCAACCAAAACAACCGGGTTTGCATGACAATATATGTAGACATTCAGCCCGTCTTCGATCCCGGCAGGATCTGCGGCGGTCCACCTGCATAACCAGGGAGCGTAATACCTGGCTCCATGATAATATAAGCCACTTTCTTCATCCCGTTCTTTGCCGGTATAACGATAACGCTTCATCGGAACGTCAAGCGCGGCATCCATTGCCTGGTATGATGTTGTACCAAAAGGATGGTATTCTTCATAGGAAACTATTCTTCCCGTCCCGTCCAGTTCGTAAGCAGCGCTGCCAAGGTGATTCCCATATTGGTATCGCGGAAGCAAAGTTCCCAGGGCGGTGGCATCTGAACCAGCAATATCAATAGTTTTTCTATCTATAGTGGCAACCCTGGTTTTGTCATCCATCACATGCATGGTCTGCCGTTCCAGCACCACATGGCCGGAGGGGTCATAGGTGCGGTATATCTCAAAACTGCCGAGGTAAAAACGTTCTGAGATGAGCACAGTAATTCCGCCCTCAACCGCCGCGCTCATGGTAGCTTTACGTAGCCTCATCCCGGCAGCGTCGTAAGTATAATAAGTAGTTTGTCCCACACCTGAATTAACGGCCTGCGGCGTAACCGAAACCAGTTCGTCCCGGTAATTCCACGCCATGCCGGGTAGCTGGGGCATATTCAGGGTATTCCCGTGTGTATCATATGCGTATGTTATCGCAGGTGTGTTACCTACAGTAGTAGCCAGCAACTGGTTATTCATGATTGCAGCGGGCGCAATACCAAAATTTGCCCTGTCGACCATATTATTGTTATATGCAAAAACACGGGTATAGCTTCCACCGTCGGCAACATGCTTTAATTTCGTCATGTTACCCACTGCGTCATAACTGTAGCTTTGGACGTAAGCACGCATAGCCATACTATCAGCGGGAGCCGGTGATGCGGCCGCATCAAAGGGGTAGTTTCGGTAATTTACATTCACAGGGCTTTCATCCACAGTGTTTTGAGCTATCTGTTCCCTCCCGGTGGCTTGTATGAGCCGGTAGGTAGCATCGTATGTATAATCTGCGTCCGACAAAACCTGCTTGTTATTATAAAATACAGGGGGCTGCGCATCGTCAAGCAGGTAAGTTATATTACCCATAGGATCATAATGATAACGGAGGTCCTGCAGGATGACAGCACCGTTGTTTGCGGTGGTCAATAAACGTGACAGGCGAAAAGTATCCTGGTCATAAGTATACCTGGTCACCGTATTGTTGCCGTATTGTATACAGAGCCGCTGCCCTTTTTCGTTATGGGATATCCTAGTCACATAGGGCGCCGGTGATAAACCTCCCTTTTCGTATAGGTCTACCCTGTTTAGCTTACCCGATTCGCCGTAGTCCGGAATAAAAACGTCCGCATTATTTATGGCTGCCCCGGAATAGGGCGGGGATATTATAGCTCCGGCGGTGAGGGGAATAAAAGGCCGCGTGTAAAGTACGGGCCTGTTCAAGGCATCGTAAGCTACCAGGCTTACATACTCTTCATTGCTCAGCAAACTAAGATCGCTTGCATCGCCAGCCCATTGGATCACAGGGATCACCGGATCCGAAGTCCGGAAATGGTTTGCGAAGATACGGCTGCCCTGGATAAGGTTGCCTTTGAACTCATAGCTATAATTCGTCACCAATCCCGACTGGTCGAACTGCTGGTAAAGTCTTGTTCTCAGGTTGTTAGTGATATCTGCAGCTCCGTTGATCGTTACGCCCTCCCCGTAAACATTGTAAGCGGACAGGTAAAAAGTCCCGTTCACCCATACCCCGGATTGAAGCGGCCGGTGTACCGGATCATAGGTATAAGTGTACACCATCGTATTTGCGCCGTTCATATCCCATTGCATGAAAGGCTTATCCATTACGTCATGCAGCATCCAGCGCTCCCCGGTATCCATGCTCGACTGATACACCTGGCGGTTGAGCAGGTCATATTGCCATTGCATTACGGTACTGCCCATTGCATCAATAGCCGATAGCGGGTTGTTTTCCAGGTCGAGCACAGTTTGCTCCGCGTAAAATTCCGGGTTACCATCAACAATATTATAGGATACCGTATAGAAGGCCCGGCCCAGTGAGTCGAGATGGACAGTTTCCGGCGTATCATAATGTGCGGCTGCCTTGGATGCTGCGTTGACAGCTTTCGGATCAGCAGCGTTTGAGTTGACCAGGTACCAGCCGCTATCCAGCACTGTGTCGTTTTGATCGTACATGATCTGCATCCACGCATCGAACACTGTCTTTGAAAAAGTGCCGTCAGGAAAATCGGTCCGTATCACCCGGCCGGTAGGATCGTAATGCAAAACAGCGCTGACGCCGTTTGGCGGCGCCTGTTCATACGCCGCCGTATCGCTAAAATAAGGCTCAAACTGCATGACTGCACTGCCCTTGTTATTATATACGGTTTTGCCGCTGCCGACCCATCGATGCAGCTGTAGATTGGCGTCGGCCTGTACTTTTTTCATCACACTGCGCCCCAAACCGTCGGTGTATTCAAAGCTAAATTGATACGGCGCCGAATTGATATCCACGCGCGGATCAACTGATTGGTTGGCGTGGATGCTACGGGTTATAGCGCCGGTACCGAAAGGGCCGCCTGCGGAGAAATCATAGATAAAGCGGGTGGTCGCGCCTTGCAGAAGGGCAGGGCCATTGGCGAATGGATCACTGAAAAAGCCGTTGACTTGGACGGCTGTAAGGTCGGCTGTAAAGCCGCCGTTAAAGACATCGCCCTCTCCCTTGCCACTCATAGCTATGGCGACCAACAAACCACGGGTGTCGTATTTATAATCCGTAGCATTGCCGTTAGGATCGATAATGTTCTGAGGCGAAAGCGTACGGTAATCGAACCCGGAGACCGTCATCACATTATTAACGGCATCCGTGACGGACGACATCAGCAGCCAATGATTATCATAAGCAATAGTAGCCTGATAACCATAAGCATCGACGAACTGGCAGGGCAGCAGGAAAGGAAGCGGCGCCCCGGCCCGCAAGTATACCCGGAAGCCGGACGGTACCCACCATTCGCCTGACGCATCCGTTCCCGGGAAGTAATTTAATGTCTTATAAGAATCCGATGCGATATACCGGCTGTTGGTCAGCAGTGCGGCTGTAGCCTTACCCATGAGCGCCGTAGTCCCCGCATTAAAAGCAAGATGATAGGTTTGATAAAGCATTCCGAGGTTATCCATTGTATATAATGGGAGGGGCGTAACCAGGTCATCTTTTAAATACAATTTGCGCTGGTGCTTCAGCTTTTTTAATGCAGGCTGAACCGGCGGGCTGGTGAAGTCTCCAATGCCAAAGTAACCGGCAGACGGTGTCAGCCCCGTTAGCTCGGAGACAATTGTTTCACAGTCTACCGGCAGCCGGTAGGTTGATGTGTTAACGATCTCGCCGGTGTAAGCAAGTTGTGTGTAAATAATATGGGTGTTTTGCTGCTCAAGCGACACCTGTCCCGGCAAAAGCTGGTTACCGGGAAGGGCTAATCCCCCCGGGTTGGCCGGATCCACAGGCTGCCGGGCATAAGCCACGGTATAGGTGTCCGTTATATTACCGTATTCGTCAAATGCGGTATTAAGTGTATGGTTTATGCGTGGATCGGCCGGGTTGCGTTCGTAATCGTACCTGATCATCTCACTTTCGGTGCTCAAAAACGAAGCATATAGGTTTGTTCCCTGGGGTTGTATCAACGTGATCTTGTTATTGCGCTCCACCACGGAATAAGGGTATTTGGCCTGCGGGGAATTATCCGGCGCATAAACTTCCTGGCGGATCATCATTCCTTTGCAGGCCCGTAATGCCTCCAGCACTTCCTCCGTCGTCAGGTTTACAGGCAGCAACGGTTCAGGTAAGTTGTATTCGGAGAACGACGGGTTTGGAAAATATTCGGACGCGTACTGATGCAATATTTTATTCAGCCCCAGGTAAGCGCCGGTATGATACCATGTTTTGGTGTGTACCGGCGCCTGGTCTGCCAGGGCGTTGTTATCAAAGATGTCAGTGTCTGTTTGTTCTACACGGCCAAATCCGCGGTATTCTTTCTCGTGGTGATCGTAATAACCATGATGATACGTATAGCTGCAGGAATAACTTGTTCCCGAGATAGTATCCCTAACCAAAGTGCCCGCGACGCACTGCACCGGGAAGCCAAGTTTTGTTATCCATGGTGTGCCGGCCATTTTATCGTGCAGGTAATAATAAGTAGAGGACTTATAGCTGATCGTAACCTGTTTTCCCATACCGTTGCTATGCCCCGCAAGCATGTAGGGTTTGTTGCCGCCCATCAGGTCGATATATTTCAAAGGAGCGACTGCGTTACCAGGCAGCGGCGACGACCATATGATACACGCGGTGCCATTCCCAAGCAAGTCCGCTACCGACAATTGGTTCGGTGAGGCCAGATCCGGGAAGCCCGGCACCTCAACAGGTTGCCCCCAGGCATTGCCGCTTAGATTAAGCCAGGCACAAAACTTATTTTGACCGAGATATAATATATCCATTGCCCCGGTGCCGTTAATATCCGACAAATGTATATAACGGGGTTGGAATTTATCAATGGTATCGAATACCGGGGCATTTAGCATATTTACTTTTGCGCCAAACTTGCCATACCCCATGTTTGGCCAATAGGATACTTCGCCGTTTCGTATCCGTACGATGTCGGAAAGCCCGTCGCCGTTCATGTCTGCTATAAAAATGCTTTGTACGGGGTCAGCAAATACAATGGCCGGGCCTTTTTCTTCATCAAATGGCTTTGAGGCCCGTCCGGGTGAACCATAACCTCGTGTGCCTGTGGCCGGGTACCAGGTAAAGACATTTTCTTCCGACAAAACAATATCGGGCATTCCATCGCCGTTCAGGTCAATAAATTTAATATTCGGATCTTTGATATCAACAACCGGATATTGTTCAAAAGGCATAAATGAGAGCCATTCCTGTTCGTCTGTCAGCTCAAAATAGCCCAGGTTGGGCGAATTAGCGGAAACGATAAATTTTCGCCCGTCCCCGGTTAAGTTTTGCAACGATAGCGTGCCATTATATAAACCTGTGAAGGATGGCTTTTGAGCGGCAAGTTTTGCCGGTGTAAACACCCCTCCCCCAAGATTGCTGTTGTAATACCAGCCTTCCGACTGCTCGCTGAGGATGCCGGAAATTCCTTCGTTATACAGGTCGGTAAACAGGTATGGGGAGCTTAGTCCGACCGGGATATTTACCCTATTTTCCGGACTGACGGTTTGCACGTCCGTATTCCAGACGGGCACCTGGTAATTAAAAGTAAGCGGCGGAAATCCCGATACGCTGTAGCCGCTTTCCTGGTTTCCATACCAGCCGTTTTCGGTGACCGAAGTGATAAAATCAGCTTCTGCGAAGGCAAGTGCGGCAAGGTCTGTCACCGGCTGAAAATTAAAGTACTCGTACGTAAGATCGAGTGACTTCACCAGCACCGGGTTGGCATCCAGCTCCGGAAAATTGTGAAACATCAAAAACCTACGGCACAACCGGTAGGTACGCATATCAAAGCCGGGCTTACAATTCGAAAAAGGATCCAGGCGGCAGCTCCATGTTCCGGATGGGGCAGGAGTGGGCTTATCCAGGTCATGATCGCCATAATCGATCACGAGCGAAAACAGGTAATCCGTGGCGTCAGGAATTACAGGAAGATAAGGGTCAGGCGTTCCGCCCAAAGGTACCGGGCTGTAAGTCGTAATATTTCCATAGGCAACCTTCTTCAGGTAGGTATTGCAGACAGCCTGGTTGCCGTTCAACCGGTTGCCTTCATGCAGTAAAGCAGGTACATTAGCCAGGTCCTCAGCTGCGTAAAAATACCGGTAACAATTCCCCTTGTCATCGAACGAAATTTCAGGCAGCCATTCATAAATATGTGAAGGCTCGGCCGGATCGGTGATCCTGCTTTGCACAGTGAGCCCGTAAAAGGTGACGGTATTATCTTTACCTGTAACTTTCCAATACATGCCCGAAGCAGAAGTGATCTGTTCTATCAGCATAAAAGCCCCTTCCATCCTTGGCCGGTAGCGTTTTATTAAATAAGCGCCGCTGTTGAACGTGTCAGGTTCCCATTCGCTGTTCTTTCCTATTACCAGTTTTAGCACGAGGTCTTCGGCGCCATCTATTTGAAAAATGTCACTTTCAAGTGCATCCTGGTACATGGGTAATTGTTTATCAGTACGCCGCTTAATGGCTGGGAGGTTAATATTCCAGCCAAGTCCAAACGGGCTGCCACCGCTTCCCGAATTATAGGTTAACGCCAGCGAGGGAGCAAAATCGCCCCTTGATTTAGAAAGAGGCAGAGGAATGCTTAACGAAGCAGTGCCGTTTGCAGCGTTTACCTGGAATTTTTCATCGATAGATTTTAGCGCGCCACCGCCTTTTGGTATATTAATAGCAGGCATTGGTATCAGGTTGTCTTTTGCAAACGCGTCACTATCAGATTGCTTCATAAAATCGCGTAGCTGCTTCGACCGGTCACCCGGAGCGGATGGCTTCGGCTGATTATCCATATCGTCTGTTTTCATATTGGGTGGGATAAGGGATTACCCAAATGTAATTGAATGATCGGTGATTTGAGCGCGTAGTTCAACCCGTTTTCTCTTCGGTTTTTACGTATTGTAAACTCTAAACAGTAGTGGGTCGCCTGACGAAGATTTGCTGAAAACAAATCCCTCAAAATTTCTCTCCTGAACACATTTAGCAGCCCTATTAAATTACCGGCTATTTGTGCCCCGATCTATATGTTGCTGTTTATCTTCGCTTTGATTTTTTCGAAAAGAAGCCGGCTGCGATCATCAGGCGGTTGCCATGCTTCGGTTCGGTCTGTAAATAGTAGCTGTAGCGCCTTGTATAAAGCTGCATCTTTTTCAAACAGGTCATCGAGTTCCTGCAGTTCGTTAGGGTTCGCTCTGCCGGTCATTTTTTTGACGACGAGTTTTATTACCTGATCTTCATTTGGCATCGTTAACTTTGTCAAAAAATTCTTTTTGCAGTTTCAGGGTCTGCTGATCGGCTTTGATGGTACGGATCACTTCAGCAAGCTCCTTCGTCACATGCCCGACTTCCAGTTCACCAAGCGCAGCGGTCGCGGTTGAGCCGTCGCCGTCATAGTGGTTAGGGTACCCGGCATACCACCAGATCGGGGTGTAGATGTTTTTGAGGTTTAGCCTTTCCTGTATAGCACCAGATTCGTTCTTCGCCCTGTCCATCTGTACCAGGTCGGGCCGTGTATACAAAATTTCGGAAGTCTCCATCTCACCGGCATGGTCGCCCCTGGAAAGGTCGCCTTTGCTAAGCTTTACAAACTGTTTTTCAAATTCGGGGTCCCCGCTGCGTGACTGGTACAGGTATACCGCATAGTTCCGGCGTTTCTCCAGCCGGGTTTGCATAAAGTAATGCATGAAGTCCCAATTGCCACCATGGGTATTGATGATCAGTATCTTCTTAAAACCATTGCGGGCAATTTCATCGCAGGTGGCCTCCAGCAGGTCCCACGCCACATGGGCGGGCAAGGCAAAAGCGCCCGGCTGGTGGCGTGCCTCATTGATCTGCCCGTAAAAATAATCAGGGAACACCACTGCATATTCTTTTTTTACCGCCCGGGCAGCGTACTCCCTCGCCCTGACGAGGTCTGTGCCGATAGGGGCGTGGGGGCCATGTTTCTCTAAAACCCCAATAGGTAGTATACACGTCGAATCGGATTGTTTGAGCGCTTCTGCCCAGTCGCTGGCTGTCAATTCATCCCAGCGGGTATGCAGCTGCTGGGCGCCCGCATATTGCAGCATGCCAGACAGTACTATCAACAAAAATAATTTCTTTGCCATAATTTTAGTTTTAAATTGTTTTACAGCGACAAAGAAACCGGCACATGGAACGCTTTGAAAATATGTATGATGACACGCCGGATTTAATTGATGAAATGCATATTAATGAGTAAAATAGCTGAATGTGCAGTTTATTAACCGGGGAGACACGTCTATCTACGTAACTCCTTTTGGCCGACCAACCGGATCACTCACTCCTTAAACTTTTAACCGGATCTGCCAGCGCCGCCCTGACTGACTGGAAGCTGATTGTAAATAAAGTGATCACCAGCGCCATAATACCTGACATAAACACACCCGGTCCAATGCTGATTCGGTAATCATATTGCTGTAGCCAGCCTGTCATAAAATAGAATGCTAAGGGCGCAGCAATTACACAACCGATTAGTACCAGCACCATAAAGTCTTTAGACAGTAATAGCCAAATGCCACTAACCGGCGCCCCTAAAACTTTACGTATGCCGATTTCCTTAGTTCTTTGTTCCGCCATATAGGCTGCCAGCCCGAACAAGCCAAGGCAGGAGATTAATATCGTTAACCCTGCGAAAACGGCAGCCAGCTTACCCACCAGCTGCGCCTGTTTAAATTTATCATCATAAGCTGTATCGGCGAATTGATAATCGTAAGGATAAGCTGGGTTATATTTTTTAAAGATGGGTGCGAGTTTGTCTATCGCGTCGTGCACATTCACACTATGCTTAAGGCGGTACATCATAGTACCAGACATATCCGGGTTATAAACAAACAGGGCGGGTTGTATCGCCGAAAATGGAGAGCCGATAACCGAATTTTTGGCGACCCCGATGATCCGCACAGGCCCTTTCGATAATTCAGTGGTCAGCATTTGGCCCAAAGGTTTTTTGAGCCGTAATTGCCCAACCGCGGCTTCGTTAAGAATAACGTTGAGTGTATCATTCGGCGTTCCTGCAAATTCCCGGCCTTCTGCCATTTTCATACCTGTGGTTTCAAAAAAGCCCTCTGAAACTGCGGCATAGGATATACCAAGCAGTTCTCCGGCGTTTTTACCCGGCCAGTTTAAGAGGTTACAACCAGCCTGGAAATCAATCACAGGGATAGGACTGGATGCCCTGGTGACGTTTGCTACAAATCCACTTTGTAATAAGTCATTTTTAAGCGGGGTGTAGTTGCGGTTAAGATCGGGGGGGATGGTTGTCATTACCAGCCGGTCGGCGTCATAGCCGGTTGGTCTGTTTTTAACATGGCTGATTTGCTGATAAATGATGATGGTACCTACAATCAATGCAATGGAACAGGTAAATTGAATTACTACCAGGATCTTACGGGGCAAGGCCGCCGCTTTGCCAACCTGGAGTGTACCACGCAGCACCTTTACAGGGTTAAAAGAAGAAAGGTAAAAAGCAGGCCGGCTTCCGGCCATTACACCAGTAAATAAAATAAACCCCAGCAATAATATCCAGAAAAGAGGCGCAGCGTAAGGTATCTTCAGCGTATTGCCGGTTAGGGAATTAAAAGCAGGTAGTGATAACTGAACAATGAGGATAGCAAAAAGAGCGGCTATAAAGGTAACCAGGACAGATTCGGTGAGGAACTGGAAAATCAGGCTGGCACGGCTCGAGCCGATCGCTTTTCTCACACCCACCTCTTTTGCTTTTTTCTCTGAACGCGCGGTAAACAAGTTAACAAAATTGATACAGGCGATTAGCAAAACCAACGCGCCTATAATGCAGAACATGTGTACGTAAACAATAAAGCCGCCGGATGCTTTCCCATTTTTGAATTCCGAATATAAATGCCAGTTTTTTACCGGCTGTAAAGCGATTTCGACTTTGTGGATGGGATCGTGGCCCTGCAGCAGGTTTTTGATCTTTGGCGCAAATTGTTCTTCGGTTACCCCCGGCTGTAATTCAACATACTGTTCAAAGGGGTAATGTGTCCAATCCGTCCTTGCCGACTTTACCCATAGTTCTGTTTGCTCCCAATAAGTAAACGGTAATAAGAAGCTGAACTGCAGGGTGGAATTATCAGGCAAATCATCCATCAAACCGGCCACTTTTACATCATGCGTATTATCTATCCGCATCATTTTCCCAATCGGATCATCGTTTCCAAACAAAGCTTTAGCTGTAGATTGGGTAAGTACAATTGAAAACGGTTCATTCAGCACAGTAGCGACATTGCCTGAAAGCAAATGAAACTGAAACATCTTTAAAAAATCAGTCCCCACAATCATGCCCCGCTGGTATAGCTTTTTATCTCCGACTATCAGGCTGTGTCTTGATGTCCAGCCGGTCTCGGAAACGTATTTTACTTCCGGGAAATTACTGCGCAGAGCCCCGGCAATTGGCAGGCAGCCGCCGTTTTGCGTTTGAATATCCCCATTTTGGTCGAAATTTAGCTTAACCTGGTAAAGCTGTGTGTAATTTGGGAGAAAGCGATCGTAGGAATATTCGTGCCAGGCCCATAACGCTATCAGTAAGGTTACAGCAATTCCTGCTGCGAGTCCGGTAATATTGAGGGCGCTGTAAACTTTGTTGCCGATTGTATTACGCCAGGCTAGCTTTAAATAATTTTTAATCATAACATTGCGTTTTAATTTGGCGGCAGCCCAAATTGGCGGGCTTTCCGGACGCAATATTACCGGGCGTATTCGTGGCGGGGCTGCCAACTTATCAATTGGCAGTTGTTTTCCCAAGCTGTTTTTGTACTCCAAAGGAGTTTTGCCGGTCATCTCCTTAAAAACCCGATGAAAAGTTCTTTCGGAATTGAAACCCGACTCATAAGCGATACCACGCAGCGTAAGCCTGTCGTAAGCCGGGTCATGCATTTTTCGCACCACTTCACGAACCCGGAATTCATTGATAAAGTCGCTAAAGTTCTTTTCAAGCCCAACGTTGATGATGCGTGATAAGTCATGGGGATGGATGGCCAGTTTTACGGCCAGCGAGGTTAAGGTCAGTTCCGCATCCTCGTACAGGCGGTTTGCGGCCACAGCTTCCTTTAACCTCCTGCCTTTTTCGCGGGCATCCGATCTGTCGGCTACCGGCATGGCCAGTTCGACACCGTTACCCGGTTTCAGTATCGCTTCGGCGGCCATGTGGATCAGAACCAGGGCAATAGCAAAATAGCATATATCGTTAAATAGCGATGCCACGCAAAACAAACCGAGCAGGAGCAAGGCCCTTTCCAGTCGCCTGAAAGCAAAACGCGGCCTGTCCATCAGCACCGGTCGCAGCTTGCGATAAAATTCTTCTATCAGCCGGTGCGCCAGGTACAGATAAATCACAACCGAAACTAAAACCACCCAGGCCGGCATCCAATATCCCACAAGGAGCATTGAAAAATGCAGCATATCTTTCCACTGAAACCGCTGGTCGGGGAAGGTTAGCTGCCGTATATAAAAATACAGCAACGGCCCCAGCGCCAGTAACAGAAACGGCGCAAGTTCACTGGTCTTCAATACGCAGACAGCCAGGGCCACGCTCAGAAACAGTTTAGCAGCGTTGCCGGGCCTTTTGGCAGATACTAAGAGCAACGCAAACGCCAACCCTACGAATAGGGTCGCCAGTGATGCCAGGTTATACAAGCCGATATGGAATATATTTAGATTCAATGCAGTGAGAGGTTCAATCATTGTTCCAAATCAATAACGATCTGAAAAATAGGAAATTATAATTTATGTTTTGCCGGGTTTGTAATGAAAGCGAACGGGTTGGTGTGCGGTTATTGAATTGATGAGGTGCTGCGACAAAAGCAAATAATATCTAAAAAATAGCGCAAAATAAAGGCCGCCTCTTACACAATTAGAGGCGGTTTTTGAAATTCGTGACCGATAAAGTACAGATATCAAACTCTTTTGTTGAAAACTTTAAGAAGATTACAAAGTTTTCACTACATAAAAAGGGGTCTTAATAAAAAAAAATCTTGCATAATTTACTTATTTTAAATGACTTATATTTAACTTGTTAAGTTTATCATGAAAAACGAAGTCAGAAACAAAATTATCTTGCATGGAAATTACTTTGATTCTTTTTTGAAGTTTTCGTATAAAGAAGGCTACGCAATTCCAGCTGGTATCAGCATAGAAGAATATAAGCTCGAATTTGAAGATTTTGATTTTCATAGGGTATATTCAAATAGGAGTGAAATTTTGCAGATGCTTTTAATATATGATGAAATTTCATTTATCGATCCCGTGTTGCAATTTGACTTATCCAAATTGCAAAAGACTGGTTTAATAAAAGTAGTTGTGGATGAAAGAGCATTAGGATACCTTAAATATGAAGACACAGAAAAGGATATATTGATGCAAATTAAACCCATCATCATTGACAGATTAAAAAAGGATTTTAATAATCTTTATTCTGAATTGGGGCTAAATAAATTTAAAATCAGTTACTCAAGCTTTCTATCTGTTTTATATGATTTCCATGTTATTACAAATCATAAAACGACCGGATTGACGCAAATAGAATCATTAATTATTGACAAATATTTGGCTTATTTAGAAAACCAAATTATAAAAAGGGGTGATGCGTTATATGCGCGCAAAAGGGGAATCGATGAGGAGACTATTGGACGAATGATATCGTTGACATTTAGGGGTATCATTGAGGCTGAGGTGGGGACACTATTGTGTCTATTAGACATGAGTAGCACTCAAAATGGGGTGTTAATGCAAGACGAATTTAAGTTTGATAAGGTGATTACAGCTTCGGCGCTACCTGATTTAAAAGAAGGTACACAAATCATCGAAGGCTACAAAATCTTAAAATTATCGTATCAGAAACTTATAGATACGCTTCCGGCACTAAATACGATAGATGATGTATTAAAGTTAAAAGAGAAAAAACACAAAGAAATTAAAGAGCTTCAGCAAATATTGTCGGAAATTGAAATCGATTTGCGAAACGGAAGAATTGCTGCAATTAAAAATGCGGACTCAAGGATAAAAAAATCTATTAACGATTTGAACAGGAATCAAAAAATTCAAAAGGTAAATAGATGGCTTACTTATATTTCAATACCAATAGGAATTATAGAAACAATATTGCATTTACCGCCAATAATGGGCTTTTCAGTAGGCGCTGCCGGTGTTGGCACTACTTTGCGGTCTTAAGTAATTGAAGAGAAAAACGGGTGGCTTCAGGTAATTAGATAATTTTATTTATTATGTATTGAGGCTCTTCCATAAAAGAAATATAAATCAAAGGCTTTCCAGTATTACTGAAAAGCCTTTCGTGACCCGGGAGAGATTCGAACTCTCGACCCAATGATTAAGAGTCATTTGCTCTACCAGCTGAGCTACCGAGTCTGGTGTTTTTTATTCGGGCTGCAAATAAACGATTTTTTTTTGATGTATAGAAGTGTCTGAACCGGGAAAATAACAAAACATTATTTACAAGTAACCTATGCTCAATATATATTTGGAACGATAGTTGAATAACCAGTATATAATTACCTAACTTTGAACCGATAACTTATTGACAATGGCCCCTTTCGGGGCAAAAAAATCCCATATGACGAAAAATTTTACCCGCATTTTCCTTTCGCTTTCTGCGATCGTGATGCTTTACGCTTCCTGTAAAAAAGAAGCTGTAAAAAAAAATACTCCCGCTACTGATTATAAAGCTTTAAGCAGCCAGGTCGCCATTACATTCTACCAGGCAATCACCGGCCAATACGGCAGCGTGGATGTGAGCAAAGGAATTAAATCTCCGTTTAAGACTAACGCAGCACGCAAAGGCTTAACGCTGAATGATGTACCATCATTGTGCGGCTTTGCGGTTGATACCACTTACAATTATACGGTTGTATCACCGGGCGACCCGGGTTATCATTTTACTGATACAACAAAAATTTATTACGGGAATTTCCATTTTGTTTATACCTGCACAGGTGGTATAGTTAATGGGTATGATGTAACCGATAGCGTATCATACAATGCATCCAGCTTTGACTTCAGGAGCGCCAGCTCGCTCGCACAACACTATATTGTTAAGGCGCTTGACCAAACCTATAAGGTGGTTTCGATGGACGGTACAATATCGGCGCGTACAAATGAAAGCAAGATTGGCGAAGAAGTAAATAGCTATAGCATTACAACGTACACTTTAACCGGGCTGAAGGTTGATTTTTCTTCAGGCGTAGCTGATGTAGTTAGCGGAACATCAACTTTCCATATGCACATATTGCCGCCAACTTCGATAGGAGTACCTCCGCCGTATATAAAATATATAGATTATTACGGTACTATCGAATATTTAGGTAATCACAAAGCTAAGCTTACTATCAATCCCGGAGGCCAGGTTTATTTAGTCGACCTGGTTACAGGTGTAGCAACGCCCGTATGATAAATACAATATAAAAGCAATAAAAAACCGGAAGAGAGTCTATCCTTCCGGTTTTTTATTTGAATTCGTTTCGTTTTAAATTATGCCATTGCGTACAGCTCATCGCGCAGTTTCTGCACGGCTTCGCTGGTAATGTATTCGTCGTAGCTCATCAGCTTATCGATGGTACCACCTGGCGTTATTTCAATAATGCGGTTAGCCACAGTCTGTACCAGCTCATGGTCACGTGAGGTGAACAGGATAGTGCCGCGGAAATCCTTCATACCATTGTTTAAGGCAGTGATCGATTCCAAATCAAGGTGGTTGGTCGGTTCATCGAACATCAGCAAATTAGCTGATTGCAGCATCATACGGCTAAACATGCAGCGCATTTTCTCACCTCCTGAAAGCACGGAAGCCTTTTTTAGTACTTCTTCACCCGAGAATAACATCCTGCCTAAGAAACCGCGGATAAACTGGTCATCCTTGTCACCGGGAGAATATTCGCGCAGCCAGTCAATCAGGTTATCATTCTTGCCCGCAAAGTATTCGGCATTGTCAATTGGAATATCGGCAGGGTTAATAGTTACACCCCATTTAAATTCGCCTTTATAATCCTTATCGCGGCCTGTAAGAATATTATACAACGCAGTGGTTGCAAGGCTATTCTGAGATATGATAGCAATCTTATCGCCCTTATTCACCATAAAGCGAATGTCATTAAACAACCGTTCGCCGTTTAATGATTTGCTAAGCTTTTCAACCTGCAATATCTGGTCGCCTGCCTCACGGCCCTGGTTATTGAAGATAATACCCGGATACTTACGGTTTGAGGGCTGTATCTCATCAATGTTAATCTTATCCAAAGCTTTTTTACGGCTGGTGGCTTGTTTTGATTTCGATGCGTTGGCGCTAAACCTGCGGATAAATTCCTGCAATTCCTTAACCCTGTCTTCGGTCTTCTTATTCTGATCCGACCGTTGTTTCAGTGCCAATTGGCTCGATTCGTACCAGAATGTGTAGTTACCGGTGTAGGTAGTCATCTTGGCAAAGTCTATATCCACCACGTGTGTACACACGGTGTCGAGGAAGTGCCTGTCGTGCGATACCACTAATACGATAGCCTCGTAGCTTGCCAGGAAGTCTTCCAGCCAGCTAACGGTGTGGATATCCAAATCGTTGGTAGGCTCATCCAGTAATAAGATATCAGGTTTACCAAAAAGAGCCTGTGCTAGTAATACACGTACTTTCTGGGTATTGTCAAGGTCTTTTACTAATTGGTAATGAAATTCCTCTTTAATGCCGAGGTTACTCAATAGGGTAGCGGCATTACTTTCTGCATTCCATCCGTCCATTTCAGCAAATTGGTTTTCCAGCTCACCTGCACGCTCGCCATCGGCATCGCTGAAATCCTCTTTCAGATAGATAGCGTCCTTCTCCTTCATCACGGCATACATTTCTTTATGCCCCATCATTACGGCCTCCAAAACGGTAAAGTCGTCAAAAGCGTAGTGATTCTGGCTTAAAACTGCCATGCGCTCGCCAGGGGTAAAGCTCACAGACCCGCTGCTTGGGTCAATCTCGCCCGAAAGAATTTTCAGGAAGGTGGATTTACCCGCACCATTGGCGCCGATAATGCCATAACAATTGCCCTGGGTAAATTTCAGGTTAACGTCCTCAAAAAGGGTGCGCTTGCCGTAGCGTAAAGATAAATTGGATACCGTAATCATTAATGCTCCTTGAATTTGCCGCAAAGGTACGGCTAAAAGCCATAATTTATTAACATCGTGTCAATAATTAGTTAGAAAATAGTTTTTAACGATTGTAACAAAGCTGTTGTAATTGCGTTTCATAGCTATAATTCAAGCGTATTTAACCATAGGAAATATAAGTTGGAACAAATGTTGATAAGTTAAGTAATTTGTTCTTAATAAATTCTTTGAAATTAAATAATACGTAATTATATTGTACTGTTTTTAATCCCTAATTAATAAACTAACATGGTTGTCGTAGTAACATTATTATTTGTTATTAACGTGCTTGCAGTACTCGTTCATTTACGAGCGAAACGGGAATATTAATTCCTGGTTTGTTTTGGCGGAGGTTGCAGGTGCTTAACTCAAAAGAAAAACCAAGCTATTGGCCTCGTGTTCGGTTAGCTTTTTTAACTGACCGGACACGGCCATTTTCATCATAAGATTTAACTCCGCGTTAATTGTAAAGGTGACCTCTGTTTCCCCGCCTGATTGCTCCAATTCCCACTTTAAGTCCATTTCAAACGGCGATTTTGCAGCCGGAACGATTTTTATCTCTTTATTTTCAACCCGGCTATCAACCTTAAGGCTAAGGGTAATCATGCCCCTGATATTAAAGCTGGCTTCATCGTAAGTTGATTTCCATTCCCCGATATCTTCGGCAGGCATTAATTTCTGGTGATTGTTCATATCAGCCAGGAAATCGAACACCTTGTTCACAGGCTGTTTTACAATTACTTTATTTTGGAAGGTAGTCATGAATAGAGATTAGAGGTCAGAGACCAGAGATTAGTTGGGGTGTTTTATAAATCTAAATAGAAAAGCGGCAGCCGGTTGCTACAATTTACTGCCGCTGCTACTTTTTCTCTATTTTCCCCAATTAGATGGGTTTTCGCGCCATTGTTTCAATAAGTCCACATCGGCTTCGGTGATGTATTGATTCTCTACCGCATATTTTATCAGCGCGCTGTAGTTGGATAATGTAAAGAAAGGACAGCTTGCACTTTTGAAGTTCTCAGTAGCTATATCGAAACCGTAGCTGAAGATAGCGGCCAGGCCGGCAACATCGTAGCCCGCATCGCGCAAAGCATCAACGGCCTGCAAACTGCTTTTGCCGGTTGAGATTAAATCCTCGATAACTACAACTCTTTTGCCTGATAATGATGCATCGCCCTCGATAAGGCTGCCGGTACCGTGTTCCTTAGGTTTTGAACGGACATAGATAAAAGGTAAGCCTAATTCCTGCGCAACAAGCGCTCCCTGTGGTATGCCGGCTGTAGCAACACCAGCTATAACGCCCACTGATCCGAACTCTTCCTGTATCAGCTTTACTAGCTGCTGCCTGATATAAGTGCGGATATTGTGATGCGACAGCGTAATACGGTTATCGCAATAAATTGGCGATTTCCACCCGCTGGCCCAGGTAAAAGGATTATTAGGTTGTAATTTTATTGCTTTAATTTGCAGCAAAAATTCAGCAACTTGCTGCGCTATCTCAGTATTATCAAACATGGCCCAAAAATACAGAATTTATATTAACGAAAAAGTTATTCTATTAACAGGGAAGGAACCCAAGCGGGTTGCTGACTATAAACAGATTGATACTGAAGCTTTTGACCTTAAAATGCTTTATACCTGGGTGCTTAATCATCCCAATAAACTTTTTTATGTGTTGTGCGATGATGTAAAAGCTTTTTTTAAAACGGTAAAGAAAAGCGTGCCGCTTATTGAAGCGGCGGGCGGCCTGGTGAAAAACGAGGATGGCGATTATCTTTTTATTTTCCGCAACAACAAATGGGACTTACCTAAGGGAAAGATAGAAAAGCAGGAAGGCGTAAAAGAAGCTGCCGTGCGCGAGGTAGAGGAGGAGTGCGGCATAAAAGTGAGCAAACTGGATGACCTTATTTGCAAAACTTATCACTCCTATATCAACAAAGGCGAGGTAGTACTAAAAAAAACTTACTGGTACGAAATGCGCGCCAAAGGCCAGAAGAATTTAAAACCCCAAATAGAAGAAGGGATAACCGACGTGCGCTGGTTTAACAAAGACCATATCAGCCCGATTATTGAAAATACCTTCCCCTCAATTATGGATGTGCTGGTAAAGGAAAAGCTCGTGGAACGGGTAAGGTAGTCTAAAGTCTGTAGTCTCGAGTCTTTAGTCATTTTTTGATCGCCTTGTCGTTTACTGACCGACTTACGACTAATGACTCCAGACTTAAGACTAAAGAAACGGCAACGCTTCCTTCGGAATAAACTGGCTTACATCGCCGTTGTATCGCATTACTTCGCGCACGATACTGGAGCTGATGGACGAATAGCCCGGCTTGCTTACGATAAAAATACTTTCAATTTCCGGATCGAGGGAGTGGTTCATTTGGGCAATGGCCTTTTCGTATTCAAAATCGGATACGGTACGGATGCCCCGAATCATGTAAGCGGCACCGATGCTTTTGCAGAAGTTTACAGTTAAGCCTTCGTAGGCTATGATATGGATACGGTCGTCGTGCTGAAACACTGCACGTAATAATTGCTCTCTTTTTTCTACACTTAACAAGCCGGACTTGGTGCTGTTTACGCCAATGCCGATGTAAAGCTTATCGAATAAGCCGACCGAGCGTTTCACAATATCCACATGAGCTTTGGTTACCGGATCGAACGAGCCGGGGAAAAGGGCAATTTTCATAGCTAAGCCTTATATGGGGTAAAGTTATAAATCATTATGAAGCCCGCGCAATATTTTGGTAAATTGCAATGCCTAAATCGACCAAATCCGCAACTATAGCCCTTAAAGATTCGTATTAGGCATATTCAAAAGCTATGAAATATTATATCAAGCTGTTACGACCAAAGGACTGGGCCAAAAATCTTTTCCTGTTTGTGCCGTCTTTTTTTGCCAAGCATATTTTCACTGCAACAAATACATTGCTGCTGCTTGCAGGCTTTGTTGCTTTTTGCTGCATCGCAAGCAGTATTTATATTATTAATGATTACCGGGATATTGAGGACGACCGCAAACACCCTACTAAGTGCAAACGCCCGCTGGCTTCCGGAAAGGTAAAACCATCACACGCCATCGCGATATGTATAGCGCTGATTATTATTGGCTCTGGTTTCGGCTATATCGCAAATCCGGGCCTGGGGTTTCTGCTGGTGCTGGGCGCGTATTTCTGCCTTAACCTGGCTTATTCATTCGGACTGAAAAATATCGCCATACTGGATATGCTTATCCTTTCAGCCGGTTTCGTTTTCAGGGTTAAAGGTGGCGCTATTATCACGCATACAGACACCACCGAGTGGATGATTATTATGACTTACCTGCTGGCCATGTTTATGGCGCTCGGTAAACGCCGCGACGATTTACTGTTGAAAGAATCGTCGGGTACCGAAATGCGTAAGTCGGTAAAGGGCTATACGATGGAGTACTTAAACCTGATGCTGGGTTTATTCAGTGCGATAATCATCGTAGCTTATATCAGTTATACGCAGTCACCAAAAACTATTAACAGGTTAGGCACTTACCGGCTTTATTATTCCAGTGTATTTGTAATTGCCGGCATTATGCGTTATATGCAAATCGTTTTTGTAAACAAAAATGCAGGCTCACCGACAGACATACTTTACCGCGACCGCTTTATACAAATAACTATTCTTTTGTGGATAGCAAGTGTCTATATAATTTTATACGTGTTGCCACACGCACCAATCTTCTTTTCAGATGGAAAAGCCGCTTACTAGTTGGGGCCATTACCCGGTTGTTGACTGCAACGAGGAGAAGTTTGTTTTTACTGAACAGCTTGAAAAGTTGGTAGATGACGGCGATGACTTTATCCCCCGCGGCAATGGCCGTAGCTACGGCGATTCTGCTTTGGGCAGGCGAGCCTTAACAACAACTAAGTTTGATAAAATCCTAGCTTTCGATAAGGCTAACGGCATATTTGAATGCCAGCCGGGTGTTACCCTGAGCGATGTGCTGGAAGTAATTGTGCCGCAGGGCTGGTTTCTGCCGGTAACACCGGGTACTAAGCTCATCACCATCGGCGGGGCGGTGGGTAGTAACGTGCACGGCAAAAACCATCGTACTGAAGGCTCATTCTCCAGGCATATTGTAGATATGGATGTGAGGTTAGCCTCAAACGAGGTAATTACCTGTTCTTCAACCCAAAATACCGATTTATTTGAAGCAACTTGTGGCGGCATGGGCCTTACGGGAATGGTTACCAGAGTAAAGCTCAGGCTTAAAAAGATTGAGACCTCTTATATCAAACAAAAGCAAATTAAGGCGAAAAACCTGGATGAACTGCTATCGCTTTTTGATAAATACCAAAACTACAGTTACACAGTAGCCTGGATTGACTGCTTGCAGAAAGGCGAAAATTTTGGCCGGGGTATTTTAACGGTCGGGGAACATGCTGCTTTAAACGAGCTTAATGTAGAACAAAAAGTTGAGCCCCTCAAGCTTCCCTCAAATAAAAAACTGAACTTTCCTTTCACTTTCCCTTCATGGGTGTTGAATACATTTACAGTTAAGGCCTTTAACTTTGTGTATTACCTGAAGAACTATAAAAAGGAGATGGATTCGGTAGTATTATACGACCCGGTATTTTATACCCTCGACGCGATAAACAACTGGAACAGGATGTACGGAAAGGCCGGCTTCGTACAATACCAGTTTGTAATGCCTTTGGAGGCTAAACAGGGGCTGGTTGAAATATTAAACCGGATAGGTGAGAAGGGGCTGGGCTCGTTCCTGACCGTGCTGAAAGTATTAGGTAAGCAGGAAAGTATGATTTCGTTTTGCCGGGAAGGTTACACGCTTGCGCTCGATTTTCCTTTACGCAACGGGGTATTAGCGTTTTTGAACGAACTGGATGAGATTGTGCTTAAATATGGCGGACGTATTTATCTTACCAAAGATGCCCGCATGAAACCGGCAATGCTGGCCAACTATCCGGAACTGGATAAGTTTAAGGCCATCGTAAAAAAATATAACCCGGACGGAAAAATCAGGTCGGCGCAATCTGACCGCTTATTATTGACAGACCCTAAATAAAATAAATGGAGACAGTATTAGTTCTCGGCGCAACATCTGACATCGGCATCGCGATAGCAAAAAAATTCGCTGCCGCCGGTTATAACTTACAACTGGCTGCCCGTAAGCCGGAGCAACTGGATGCCGTTAAATCGGATATCGGAATTCGCAGCGGGATGACTTGCAGCACGCATGCCTTTGATGCTTTGGACTACGGCAGTCATGCAGCTTTTTTTGATGGTCTGAAGCCCGACATTACCATAACTGTTTTTGGTACGATGTACGAGGAGGAAGACGCATTTAACGACTGGGCGCTTGCCGAAGAGATGATTAACACCAATTACACAGGCGCAGTATCCATATTAAATATCGCCGCAAAACATTATATCGCACAGCAAAAAGGTGCCATCATCGGCATTAGCTCTGTGGCCGGTGATAGAGGAAGGGCAAGCAAGTTGATTTACGGCAGCTCCAAAGCCGCCTTTACGGCATACCTGGCAGGACTCCGCAATAAATGTTTTAAGGATAATGTACATGTGATGACGGTAAAGCCCGGCTTTGTGTACACCCGTATGACGGAAAACTTGAAGCTTCCTGCGCCGCTTACTTCTACACCGGATGAAGTGGCTGCATTAGTTTACAAAGGTTTTAAAGCAGGCAAAAACACCATTTACGTAAAATGGTTCTGGCGATATATTATGCTTATTATCAAAAATATACCCGAGTTTCAATTTAAAAAAATGAAGCTGTGAAAAAGATAGCCTTTTTTGATTTCGACGGTACAATAACCACAAAGGATACTTTGCTCGAGGTGATAAAACACCAGAAAGGCAAGGCATTATTTTACACCGGTTTTTTATTGAATACGCCCACGCTTATTGGCTTGAAGCTGAAAATGGTATCCAATCAGAAAGCAAAAGAGCGTATGCTGCGCCATTTTTTTAGGGGGATGGACATCAGCGCATTTCAGCAGGCCTGCGATAAATTTGTTGACGATGCTTTGCCGGCGATGATTCGCATGGACGCGATAGAAGAAATTCAAAAGTTAAAGACTGAGGGTTTTGAAGTGGTGGTAGTTTCGGCATCGCCCACAAATTGGATAAAAAAATGGACTGATGCCAATGGCCTCGGCCTTATCGCCACAAAGCTGCAATGCTCCGATGGCACACTTACAGGCAATATTGAAGGCATCAACAACAACGCCGAAGAAAAAGTAGCCCGCATAAAGGCAGCCTACAACTTGACTGATTACGTTGAAATATACTGCTACGGCGATTCATCAGGCGATAAGCCAATGCTGGCGTTGGGGACAAAGGCGTTTTATAAACCGTTTAGGGGGAACTGACGTCATTGCGAGGCCGACTACTTGTAGTCGGCTTCGAAGCAACCTCTGCGCAAGATGGTATCAGACCTAAATACACATGGTTATCGGGATGCCGGCGGACAGGAAACCATGATATTTACCGCTTATATGCAGTATGACGCAGAGATTGCTTCGAAGCAGGCCGCAAGCGACCTGCCTCGCAATGACGGAGTTTTTTAAAGCTTGCCCTCAAAAATTCTTCGTCAAACTATCCCTTTTCAGGTTAAGCGACATCAGCGTAAATGAATCGTTCTTAAACAGCACCTTGTCGGTGGCAAACGAAGGGGTTTTATACTTAGCATAGTCCTTGTTCGTGAGTAAAACTACGCTTACTTTATAATCATTAAAAAGCTTACCTGCATTGGCAGGGTGTGTCGTGCTTAAATAATTGAGCATGGAATCACGGTCTGCTTCACGCTTGTCATAGCTGATATAAGGGTTAGAAAAAAAAGTCTCCACTGATACCATTTTAATAGCCGTAGGCATTACCGGGAAGAGCGATAAATCGTGCTCGCATAGCAATACATTATTCAGCGGCACATTTTTCTCGATGAAGTGATACACCTCGAGCTTGTCCTTTTCATTTCCTTTGGCTATAGCCTCGCTTCTTGCCTCCGAAAAGTCGGCCCTGTGCATATAAATAGGGTAGTAGATTAGCGCATACAATAATACCGCACCAACAAAAAGCCCGGTTGAATGCGTGAAGAAGATTTTCCGTTGAGTAACTTTCGACAGCCATACCGACAGCTTTTGCAGCAGGAAAATAAAGCCGAAGGCAAAGAAAACTGACTGCAATACCTTGAGGTAAAAAAAATAATGAAAGGCGGGGATGGTATCAGGCAGGTGAATTTTGTCCATCTTGTCGAGCGTCGGCACCACGGATTCGTAGATGTACATAACAACGGTTATAGTCAGCCAACTGAACACGATCCGACGAATAAGCTTATTCTCAAATTTTCGATAGAACCAAACCAGTCCAATGGCGGCAATCAGCAAGCTAAAAGTAACATTGGCTTCGAGCAGTTTGGCTGATTCTTTACGTGCAAATATCCCAGGCGCGCATTCCAAAATAGCCCGGTTTACAAAGCGAAAATCGTACTTGCCCCAAACAAAATAAAGGAATGGGAAAGCACAAAGCAGGAACGGGATAGCCGTAACAACGCCCTGCAGCACGTAACGGGTTATAGTGTTATATTCTTTCTGCCTTATTGCCGCGATAATGTTTTGCAATTGCAAAACAACCATAATCATAATAATCAATATCGTTGGTGCCGAGTGGCCAAGAAAAGTTATACCGATAGATGCGCCAAGCAAAATGAACCACCGCATCTCCTGCGTGGAATAGGCCTGGTAACAAAGTATCACATTGATATAAAACAGGAATTGTACAAACGAATCGGAAATAAGCCATGGCGAATAAGTGGCCGCGCCCCAGCAGGGTAAATTGCCTGCCGCCAGGAAAAGAAATGACAGCAATGCGGCCAGCGCAGCTTTATAATCAAAAAGCTTTGCAACCATCAGGAAAAAAAAGACAGGGCCGAGGATATTTAAAAACGCACCGGCACGCGCCACTACTATATTTATGGGCAGGCCGGTTAGCTTTACAATTAATGTTTCTGATAAAAACAGGAGCGGGTTATACCACATGTACTCGCCGGCGTAGTTGGCGTCTTGTCCGTAATGTCCATTAAGGGCTGTACGAATATAAGCTATATCGCGGTCAAAATCGGGCTCGCTGGCCCAGTGTAAGTCATGAATTGTTCTGTAACACTGCACTAAGGCAGCAAGTATCATCACAATGCAGGCCAACCAATACTTCCTGTTATCCTTCAACTGCATGTTTGGGGTCTCGGCTTTAATTTTAATCATCAGGGGGTATGATTATATGTGTAATTAGTAATACTCCTTATACTACCAAAATTGCTTTTAAGTTACAATTAATTACCGAAAAACGAGAAAGAAGAATGCCCGTATTTGCGTTGTTCGCTAAAGGCCGTGTGATTGCTTAAATTCTGCATGGATTGGTGTTCAACTATCAGTAAACCACCGGGTAAAAGCAATTCACCCTCAAAAATAACCTTAGGTAATTCAGGAATGCGGTTAAGGTCATAGGGGGGGTCTGCAAAAACAAGGTCGAATTTATCGGTTTCTAATTGCAGGTATTTAAAAACGTCGTCTTTGTAAACTTTAATATTAGTTAAACCGTGCTGGCGAGCGGTATCTTTCAGGTAATTCACACAATGTATACTGCGGTCTACCGAAATAACCTGGGCTGCGCCGCGCGATGCAAACTCCATAGAGATGCCGCCTGTGCCACTAAACAGGTCGAGTACACGGATATCTTCAAACTCAATTTTATTTTGCAGGATATTGAATAGTGCCTCTTTGGCCAAATCGGTGGTTGGGCGTACCGGTAAGTTTTTGGGCGGATTAAGCCTTAATCCCCTCAGCTTCCCGCCTATGATGCGCATAGCGACAAAGCAGAAAGCGAAAGTATTTTATGCGACTGAACCTGTCCGGGCAGTTCCAATGCTTTTAACGGGTTAAGCTCTATTTTCGGGAAGAAATAAGCCAGCCTGGTTAGGCTTTTATCGCCTGCGGTAACGTCGCCGCTGATAACCAGTGTAATATTTTGAGCCTTCAAGTTCAATTCCTCGGTAACGAAAGTAGTAAAATAAGCCAGCTCGTCTTCACCTTTAAAATCAAAAGCATTGTAAAAACGCAATGCATTTAATGAAAAATAAAGGAAGTGCACTTTATCCTTGCCAACTTCGATGTATAGTTCTGAACCTGGCGGGTTGGTTTTTGCGATTGCCTTTATCCAGCCTTTAGCTGTATGAACAGTGTTTTGCAAGCCGAACTTTTGTATTGAAGAAACCAGGCTATCGTTCGTTTTATAAATGATGGCATTAATATCATCCAGCGGTTGGGCGAATACTTTTTCATTATCCTTAACATCGAGGAAACGGGCGAAACCAGAAACCCTTTCTTCTTTAAAAAGCGAGTTTGGGATAAGCGTTAAACCCGATGCAGGCATGCCGATTACAACCTTTTTATAAGTTGCAGACAATAAATCATTCAGCGCGCGGGGCTGCGACAGTTCCTGCAAATCGCAGTTTTGAGCAGAAACCAGCAGGTGGTTATCATTTACAACCGCGTAGCTAAATGAGGTTGGCTCAACCTGTAATAATAAAGTGTAGCTGTAGGCCTGGTACAGGTTGAAGCTATTATCGGTATAATTGTTATTGTCGCTCATGCAGATGAACAAAAGTAATTAATTTTTGTCATTTGGCATCAGCAATATTAGGCTCTAAAATTTTAACGATACATCATTAGTTAATGCTCAAGTGAGGGACGGTTTATAAACTGCGGACGGACAGGCCTGCCTTTTAGCGATGCGTCCGGGCGCATCTCCGGCTTTAATAGCCTGTTTACCGCGGGCTGCACCCAATTCTCAAGCATGTAAGCCAGCACGGCAATAAGGGGCAGGCAAAGCAACGCATACAGCCACACCTGGTGCACCAATTTCGAAAGTGTGAATACAACAGTATAATGGCTAATGTAAAGCGAATAAGAATATTTCCCGGTAATAGCACCAGCGTCGCGCATAAACACTTTAAGTCTTTCTTTTAGATTCAGCTTTTCTACCAAATAAAGTACACCCATATATAAGTATGGCAAAGTACTGTATGTCAGCGTGTTTTTTAAGGGCATATACCGGATGGTAAGTGCGCAGATAACCAATGCGACATGAACCGGCACTAAATAAATCATTTTAATTTTTTTGCCCGATGGAGGCAGTTGCAGGCAGTAGCGTAAAAACGGCGCAGCAAAAATGGCAAAAATGAAATACTTCAGCGGGTCGTAAAAATTGCTGGAGAATTGCATCCTCGAAATAAGCGGCAAGATGCCCAGGCTAAAAAGGACTGCATATTTTTCGATGTAGAATTTGCTGTGGTATTTGAAAACGTAATAACCGATTAGCCAAGTTGCCGAAAACGCAAATATGGCGATGATGTGGGTAAGTGCGTCTTTTTGCGTATGAATGAAGAATAGCGGAATAGCAGCAAGCGACAGCAGCAGCCAACCAAATATTATTTTTGACTGGCGTCGACCGATAGTAAACGCAAATAACACATAGAACGCCATCTCGAACGAAAGCGACCATACCGGCAGGTTGCTTTGGATACTTGTTGATATATAGCCCATATAATCTTTCATGGTACTTACCATCAGGAAATTACCGATGGTATCTTTAACGGAGGGAAATGCTGAACGCGTAATATACAGCGCCAGGAACGCTAGCAACAACCCTGCAACAAACTGCGGGTAAATGCGACCGAACCTGTTACCAATAAACTCTTTAAAGGTTTTCGGTCTGCGTGACTCCGACAGGTTGATTACCAGTCCCGAAAGCATGAAAAAGATAATAAGCGCATCGGTACCCCAGTAAGCCGTTAGATGTGTGGGATGACCTGTTGGCGCCAGGAAGGCCATGTGCCAGCCGATGATGAAAATTGTTGCAACTCCTCTGAAAAATTCGAGATAAATTTTTTTCATTGTCTAAAGTTTAAGTAATAATCATTCCTCACGCTACTCCTTTTATTCCTTTTACGAATGCGAAAAACGTAATGTTGCGAAACTTCTAATTTTCATTAACTAAAAAGAACATTCTACAGGTACTTCGTTAACTATTGGATAATAATTAAGATTCTTAATTGTGATAAAGAGATTTCAATTTGAAGTAAAATAAGTTGTAGAAATTCTGTAGCAAAAACAACAGAATCTTAACTTAATCTAACCCAATCAACTTATTCGTAAATTTACCGGGGTATTAAATTAACAACTCAATCCAACTTAATTGCCTTAATCAATTAAAAACAAAATGTCCGAGCCTATAATCCAAGCATTCCCTCACGAGCCGACTCTGCAGCAATTGGAGCTGTTCGGAAAGCTGCATGTCTTTTTGCTGAGCGATGACGGAGATGAGTGTTTTATAATGAAGGGCTATGCAGGTACGGGCAAAACCACAATACTGGGCGCATTAACCAAAGCCCTGCGGAGCTACAATTTTAAATATGTACTGCTGGCGCCGACGGGACGAGCCGCTAAAGTGATTACTGCTTACTCCGGGCGCAAGGCTTTTACTATCCATAAAAAAATTTATCGCAAAAAGGCAGCGTTTAATGTTG
>JAZJZL010000091.1:42048-84870 GCA_040389845.1 Bacteroidota bacterium | reverse complement strand
GTCAACATACAGCAGGTTGCGGTAAACAAACGGCGTAAAACGGTCAACCGCAAGGCGAAAGGAATTGCATAGATTGCAGTGGCAATGGAAGATTTTGCCGAAATTTATACTTATAATTAACTGATGAATATTCGCGGCAATAAGCAGATCTATAAATTTTATGCGTGGACAGCCGCTGCTTACTTACTGATGTGGTTTATTATCGACCATGCAAACTTACCGGAGCCCTTTTGGCCGAGGTTTTTTAACAATACCTGGTTTGCCATATACCTGGCTGCCATTAACTTTCGGTTTTTTGAATACACGCTACCTTTTTTAAAACGGAAACGAAACATTATCGCCACGGTTTTGCTAAGTACGTTGGTTACGTGCGCCTTATTGATGCTGTTTTCTTTCGGGCTGTATGCTTGGAGGGCAATAGGGATTAGCCTGCATGTTTATACATCGCTAAAAGTATTTGCCTCTGTCGAGGAAGGCACAGCCTACGTAGTTCCGCATGGATTGCTTTCGGTTCCTTTTTTTAGCGTTGCAAAGTACCGTTATAATTATAACCGGCTAAAACGGTCAGAAATGCAGCTGCGAATCGAAAAGCGGGAAGCGGAATTGAACTACCTGCGGTCGCAAACCAACCCGCACTTCCTGTTCAATACGCTGAATAATATTTATTCGCTGTCGCGGGATAAAAGCGATTTGGCCCCGGAGTCGATATTACGGCTATCGAAAATGTTGCGGTACATGCTGTATGAAACAGGCGGCGAGTACGTGGCTATTGAGCATGAAGTAAAAATCATTACCGACTATATCGAACTTGAAAAGCTGCGGTACGATGAATCGCTCCGTGTAAATTTTAATTATGATATTGAAGATATGAAACAGGCGCTGCCGCCGCTGCTGCTGATACCGCTGGTTGAAAATGCCTTTAAACACGGCATATCCGAAACCAGGGATAATCCCTTTGCCGATATCCATCTTTCTGTAAATAAGCGGCAGCTGGCATTTGTGGTAAAGAACTCTACCGATATCGCGCCGGAACAATCACCCGTAAAAGAAAACATCGGCCTGTCAAACCTGCGCAGGCAACTGGAGCTGTTATATACAGACTATAGCCTAAACGTTCAGCAGGGCGAAGTGAGCTTCACGGCCACTTTAAAAATTAATTTGGGAAGCCATGTCTAAAATAAAATGCATTATAGTTGAGGATGAACCGCTGGCGGTAAAGGTTTTGGCCGACTACATTTCCCAGGTACCCTTCCTGGAATTGCAGGGAACTTTTAAAGATGCCATACTCGCCACCGCTTACCTGCGCGACCACCGGCCCGACCTGATTTTTTTGGATATCCACCTGCCGCGACTAAAGGGAATGGCTTTCCTAAAAACCCTGGCGCATCCGCCTGCTGTAATTATCACCACCGCCTACCATCAATACGCCGTAGCGGGTTTTGAATTGAACGTGACCGATTACCTGCTAAAGCCATTTGAGTTTGAGCGTTTTTTGGTAGCTGTAAATAAAGTTAAAACGACGGGGACGGAATCTCCATCCATTGCTGAACCAGTCGAACCAAAAGATTTTATTTTCCTGAACGTCCAGAAGAAGAAAGTGAAAATTTTATTTGCAGATATTATCTATATAGAAAGCCAGCGGGAATATATTAAGGTTGTAAGCACGAAGGGAGAATACCTAACCAAAATGGGCACGCATGAGATAGAATACTTGCTGCCGGGCCAGCATTTTAAGCGAATACACCGCTCCTACATCATTTCTGTAAACAGGATAGAGGCGTACAATGCAGAAATGGTGGAGCTTGGAGGTGTTTCGATACCTATTGGAAGAGGGTATAGGGAGGTGTTGGAAGGGTTATGATTTAGTGTCTCCGCCTGTTCAAGCGTCCACGTTTGAACATTGATAGTTGTGAGCGTCTCCGCTCACGAAAACGCAGGACCGGGGGCGGCAAATCTTGCGTTTATTAGCAAGTGTGGACACTTGCAATTTGTTACAGTTAAGCGTAAGACGCTTAACCGGGCGCTGGGTCATAAATTAAAATAACCGATATACAAATCCGTCCTCCTGTCCTTCAGCAAATCGTTAAACTCATTAAAGTGTTTATCGCGCGTAGCAATAGGGTCAATTTGCAGGGTAATAACCTTTGCTTCCGTTTTATTGGCCTGTGCCAGCGGTTGCCCGTTGTAGTCATACAAAACGCTGCCACCGTTAAATAGCAATTTTTGTTCGCTGCCATCCTGCAATTTCCGCACTTCGGTTCCGCAGCGATTGGCAACGGCCAGGTAGACCTTGTTTTCGAGTGCACGGGCAGCCATACCTATCTGCCAAACGGTGCTTACCAGGTTTGAGGGGCAGCAAATAATATCGGCGCCAAGCAGAGCCAGGCTGCGGGCCGCTTCAGGGTAGCGCCAGTCGTTGCATACCATTATGCCGATCTTGCAATCCTTAAGCGGGTGGTCTATCACAAAAAAACCGGAATCCCCTCTTTCAAAGCATTCCTTCTCGCGGTAAAATAAATGGCTTTTACGGTAAACCTTTATCTCGCCGCCGGGTAAGGCGATTAGGGCGGAATTGTAAACGTTGGTTTCGCTTTTTTCTGCATAGCCTGCAACTACTACGGCTTGCCTGGTTGAGGCAATCTTTCGGAAAACATCCATCGTATAGCTATCCGGCCCATCGGCGGCGGCAAAGGCCTCTTCTTTCGAAATAAATGAGTAGCCTGTGGTGCATAGTTCGGGCAGTACGATCAAATCGGTTGTTACGCCATCCAGCAGGCGCTCTATTTGTTGTAAATTATGCCCCGGTCTGTCAAATTCCGGTGTAAACTGAACGATGCTGACGTTTATCATGCGCCTAATTTATCGATTTTGAAATTACAACCGGGTTTTAATCATTTAGATTTTTTGGAAGTCGGTTTGGGTTTTAGTGACTTGACATACTCAAAAGCAGCCTGGAAATATGTTTTTAATTCGGCTGTATTTTTCAGCACATTATCCGGAACGTGCACATATTCCTTCTGTATAATGCCGTATTGCCGCACCAGGCCGGCATTGTGCTTTTCCATAAATTCTTCCCGCTCCTTTGCAGGCAGCCGCAACGCTAAAAAATCATCTTTAGAAAAATAGCTGAACATGTGCCCGTTCAATGAGGTATAGGGTATGGTATCGCCTTTGCGAACCGCATCGGGATGTGTCTTGATGAGGTTTTCATAAAGTGCTACCTTTTCTTCCCGCGACATGGTATCGTCCATAAGCAACCTGTTTTTAGTCACCTAAAAATAAGTAGATTAATTATTAATCTGAAAGTGATTATATTTACTTAACTATCAATACCATAATGCTTTTTCACAAACACATACCCAGCTTCCCGCTTAGCCAGTATGTGGATTGTATTATTTATGTTGAAGGAAATAACAAAGGCACCGGTTTCCCCAAAACAGCTATGAGCCTTGTTTTTAACCTGAATGACAGCTTTAAACTATACGCTGATAAGGATTTCAGCAGCTATATCGATTATAAAAAGCATTGGTTTACCGGTCTGCAAACCAAGCCAACGTACGTGGAGAGCTATGGCGAAAGTAAAATGGTAGTGGTGCAATTTAAAACCACGGGTGTCTGTGCATTCCTGCGTCAGCCCTTACACAATTTCACCAATGATTATATTCCGCTCGATTGTGTTTTTGACACCTATGCCGACGAAGTTTGGGAGCAATTATGCGAGGCCGAAACGATTAATGAAAAGCTACTGGTAACCGAAAATTTTTTACTCCGCAGCCTGCTGACCGCCCGCATGCCTAACGAAAGAATGCTTAATTCTATCGATTCGAAACTAAAGAGAAGGGAAAATACACCGGTAGCAGAGATATGCAGGTATCATAATATCTCGCGCAAGCATCTTAATTTTTTATGTAAAGAGTACCTGGGGGTATCGCCAAAAATGATGTCGTCGTTAAATCGTTTACAAAATATTTTACAGCAAATCAGCCGCTCCAGGCCCGAAAGCCTTACTGGCTTTGCCTATGAACTGGATTATTTCGACCAGGCGCATTTTAACAACAGCTTTAAACAGTTTACCGGCCTAAAGCCGACAGAATATATCAAAAACGTGGCGATAAAGCCTTCGCTTAAAATCATCCCGCATTTTTTGCCCGCAGACTAAGGTAACATTTTTACAATTTTAGCGGCCGCCACTGTATTAGCTTTGTTAGGTCATTCTTTTAAAAAACGAAACAACTATGAAACCATTCGCAATTCTTTTATTGGCGATTTTAACCTCCAGCATTAATAGCCACGCGCAAACCAACAAGTTCGACGGTACATGGATACCAACCAAACAGGAATTTGCCGGCAAGCCGTTTCCCGCATCCCTTTACGAAAAGCAAACCATGGTGTTAAAAGACAATACCTATACGGTTACCGCCGAATCGGTAGATAAAGGTGAAGTAAAATACGGTGAGGGCAATAAAATGGATATTTATGGTAAAGACGGGGTTAATGCCGGCAAACATTTCACTGCCATTTACAAATACGAAAACGGCTTACTCACCATCTGCTATAACCTGGCAGGCGATAGCTACCCTGAAGGATTCGAAACCAAGCCTAAAACTATGCTGTTTATGTCGATGTTTAAAAAGGCGGAGTAACCGTCAATTACCTCAAAACCGTCAAACTTCCTGATACCGGGCCTGTATTGTTTTTCTTGTCTATAATGTAATAATACACACCCGTGGGCACATTTTTACTGGCTTGGCGGCCATCCCATGGTGTGGGATAGCCGATAGAATGGAATACCATCTGGCCATATCTGTCGTAAATATTTACCGTACAATTTGGATAGGAGGCAAGGGCAGGCAGGTTCCACGTATCATTTATGCCATCGCCATTGGGTGTAAAAGTATTGGGTACAACCAAAACCGCATCAGGCAGCGGAGTAACGGTAAGCACGCCATTGTTGTAATTAAATGTGTAATCGGGCGATATAGCCCCGTTTATCGTAATCGGATATTTTCCCGGAGCGGATGTTATCGTCGCCGTGGTAGCTGCGACCGGCAATGTAGTTAACCGTGTTTCTGTATCAGCATTTACAAAGCCGCTGTAAGTAAATGTTAATGCCGGATTATCGGTACCATAGTCACGGGTTTGGTTGGCGGCAGTTATTGTCAGGATTGCAGGCACTACTGCGATATCGGCATTTGCGTTCGTAATAGTATAGTTACTTACTTTAAAACCATTGGCACCTGTAATTGTACCTGGCACTACGGAACCGCTATACTTTCCTGCCGGGGAGCCAGCGTCCGCGCCGGCGCCATAATTGATGGAAACCGCGCTAATGGTATTGCCATTTTTTAAGCTTCCGGCAGTTATCGTAAATTTATCCGGGCCGGTATAGTTCTGCAATGCTGTTCCGTAAGTTTTCGATACACTTATCCCTGCAATGGTAAGCGGTGCCGGGCTCACAGTACTTACCGGCATAAATACGGTGGCTTGTGTCGCTCCCGACGTTAGGATGATATTCCCGCTGTATGGCCCTGTATCCGTAGTTGCCGCAAGCCTGATATAAACTACCGTTGCGTTCACAGTACCTCCGGCTCCGACTATAGCAGTATTGCCAAAATTAACATTGTCGGTACTCACCTCAAATCCAGTGGGTGGTGTAACAGTGATGCCTGTTGACAGGGTATTTCCGGATATGGTAAAGTTGCTCGATTCGGAAGGTGTGCCATAAATGGTATTGACCGGATTAGGCGCAATAGTCGTGATTATCACTCGAGTAGCGGCATCAATGGTAATATCTGCCGTTGCGTACGTGATATCGTAATTAGTCGGATTAAATGTCCCACCAGTAGGATCCGAAACCGAAACTGAACCATTATAAACGCCGGCCGGGTCGGTAGCAGCGCCGCCGCTGCCATAGCTAACGCTTACGCTACCGATGGTTTCGTTATTCTTTAGACCGGTTACTGTAAACTCCGTGGAGGACACAATATTGGAGAGAGTAGTTCCGTAAGGCTTGTTTACAGGTTTGGCAGTGATAATAAGCGGGGCGGGCTCCACAACCACATCGCCGGTAGTGTAATTAAGTATATAGTTGCTGGCTAAAAATCCGTTCTGCCCCTGGAAGTCAGAAACCACAACAGCGCCACTATAAGTACCCACCGGCGAATCAGCGGCGTTACCGCCTGTAAACCCAAAGTGAAGAGAATAGAATTTATTACCATTTTGCAAGCCGGGATCCGGGTAAACAAAACCAGGAGAATTATAATACAAAGTTTGATCTGGTATGGCGTCACCATAAACTTTTTCGGCACGGCCAAAAATATTTATCTGGTACGGATTTACGGTGCTATTATCGATGTGTACTTTAACATCAGCAGCGCTCGGGCTTTTAAGCGTAAAGTCGCCCGAATATGTTCCGGCGTTGGTGATTGCTGCCAGGCGGGTGTATATAGTAACATCGTTAACATTTCCGGCACCGCCTACGGTTAAGCTGTTACTAAAATTCATGTTGTCGGTACTTATTTCGAAACCGGGCGGCGGGGTAACGGTAATGCCCTGCGTAAGGTCTTTTCCGGATATAACAAAGCTGCTTGATGGGGATGGCGTGCCATAGATGGTGTTAACAGCCGATGGCGTGCCGGTTGCGGTGATGAGCGGGGTAGCTGCATTAACCGTAATGTTAAGTTTTACCGTTTGGCCCGCGCAAGCCAGGGCAGGCGTTATAAAATTACCGATAGCTACCGGATAGGATCCCAGACCGATTTTAGTAATAATAGCATTATTGGCGGTATTGATTACAGAAAGATTATTTGCTCTGTCGGTTACATAAAGGCGACTGCCATCGCTGTTAAGCGAAACCCCCTGTGGGCTGGTCGGTATTGGTATATTTCCGGTTACAGTATTATCGGCTGCATTAATAATATAGATTTTTTGTGTAGTGGGGTCTGCAACATATACATTCGCACCATCAGGGCTAACAACAATGCCGGCCGGGCTTGTGCCAGCGGGAATTGTTGCGGTAACATGATTGTTTAAAGTGTTGATAACCGATACATTGTGCGTGTTCTGATTTGTAACGTATACGCGGGTGCCATCCGAGCTGATTGCGGAAGTTAAAGGATTTGACCCAACGGTGATCGTCGCCAATATTGTTTTTGATGATGTACTAACTACCAAAAATCTATTTGGATTAGCATCGGTTACATACAGTTTGCTGCCATCAGGGCTGATTGATATTCCCTGGGGCCTCGTTCCCGGCATTTGGATAGTAGATAACGGGGTATTGGAGGAAGCATCTATTATAGATACCGAGGCTGAGCCAAAATTAGCGACGTAAATGAGACTATTATCAGGACTTACCACTATCCCCATCGGACCGGTACCTACCGGGACCGTGGCAATAACCTTGTTTGCGACTGTTTCGATTACTGAAACTGAATTTGAAATATTATTAGCGATGTATGCCTTTTTGCCGTCAGGACTTACTGATTCGCTAAACGGAGCTTTGCCCACAGCAATTGTGGCTATTTTTTTATTGTTTACTGTACTTATCACCGAAACATCATTTGAGGTGAGGTTTGGGATATAACCGAAGCCCGAGGTAACGGGGGTTGCTGTTACAGTTCCGATTATAGCTTTTTTGCTGATGTTTTTGGCCGTAAAAGGTGGGATGTTTCCGCTGCCGCTTGCAGCCAATCCTATTTGCGGGTTGGTGTTAGTCCAGTTGTAAAGGCACCCTGTTGGCGGGAATTCGATAGCCGTTGTTAATTCTCCATTATTGATTTTTTGATCCGTCTGTGCTTCTGCGTCGATGCGCCAAAAACCACTTGTTATTACGATGCCTGCAAAAAGAAATAATCGCCGCATTGTTCAGGAATAATAAAGAATGGTGGGTATTGTGACTAAGCGCATAGCGTGTTCAGACTAACAGCAGTACTACAATAATACAAAATATCTATATAACTAATACGCCAGTTTTCGCGGCTATTTCAACAAATGATACGCCACAAAACTTGCCGCATACGCCAGAACGGTCATATAGGCAAATTGTACGGCTGGCCAGCGCCAGTCTTTGGTCTCGCGGTAAACTACGGCAACAGTGCTGGCACATTGCATGGCGAAGGCATAGAACATCATCAGCGAAAAGGCAACAGCAAGCGTAAACACCGGCTGACCTGTATCAGGGTTTTTAGCCGAGCCCATTTTTTGTTGAACAGATTCTATCTTTTCGGCATTGCCATCCACACTGTAAATGGTAGCCATGGTGCCTACAAACACCTCGCGGGCGGCAAAGGAAGTTATCAGGGCGATACCTATTTTCCAGTCGAAGCCCAGCGGCTTGATAACCGGCTCGATAAAGTGGCCGAGCGTTCCGGCGTAGGAGTTTTCCAGTTTTTCGGAACCAATGGCACGGTTTAAATCGTCCGGGTTCAATTGTTTGGCGTATTGCGGCTGTTTATATTTTTGTTCGATTTTTTCAAAGCGATCGCCTGGGCCATACGAGGCCAGCACCCAAAGGATAACAGATACAGCGATAATTACCTTGCCGGCCTGGAAAACGAAGGCTTTTGAGCGGTCGTACATGCTGAAGGCAACGTTGTTCCAACGTGGCATACGGTAAACGGGCAGTTCCATAATAAAGTAACCGCGCTCACGTCCTTTTAATATCAGCTTAAATACAAACGCTACTATAATGGCAGATACAAGGCTGAAAATATACATACCCGTCAGCGCCAGGCCCCGCATGTTAAATACCCACCAAACGTTGCGATCGGGCACTACCAGGCCGATAAGCAATACATAAATTGGCAAACGTGCCGAACAGGTAACCAGCGGGGTTACCATAATGGTTATCATGCGGTCCTTCCAGTTCTCGATGGTACGGGTGCTCATGATAGATGGTACCGCACAGGCAAAGCCGCCTATCAGCGGTACAACTGATTTGCCGTTAAGGCCAACCTTGCGCATCAGTTTATCCATCATAAAAGTAACGCGGGCCATGTAGCCGGTGTCTTCCAGTATCGATATAAAGGCAAAAAGGATAGCTATCTGCGGGATGAACACCATTACGCCGCTTAATCCGCCTAATACGCCGTCGACAACCAGGCCAACCAAAGGCCCATCGGGTAATACGCTGTGCAGGTAATTTTGCAACCAGGCAAAGCCATCTCCAATTTGTTCCATCGGCCAGGCCGACCATGCGAAAATAGATTGGAACATAAACAGCAAAACTCCTAAAAATATAAACAGGCCAAATAGGCGGTGGGTAAGTACTTTGTCGATTTTGTTGCTGTGCGTTTCATCCTGGGCTGTTTCGGGCACCTTAACGGTATCGTACAATAAATCATTAATGAAATTATACCTTGCGATAGTTTCAGCACCCTGCGCCTTTTGCGAATGGAAGGAAAACTCTTTTTCAAGCTCTTCGATGTGGTCGCTTTCGGCAGGCGTTAAAAATTTTACAGTTTCATGCTGGTGTGCCAGTTGCAGGGCGAAGTATGGATTATCTACCTTTAGGTCTTCGCTTATTCTGGTAATCAGTTCCGGTGCGATAGATTCCACATCTATTGATGCCTCCTGCAAGGCAATTTTGTTGGCGAAGCTGATAGCGGTTTTGAGTTTATCGATACCCTCAACTTTACGCGCCGAAATAGGAACCACGGGTACGCCCAGCTTTTTAGAGAATAAATCTATATCTATGCTGATGCCTGCCTTTTTCGACAGGTCAATCATGTTCAGCGCGATGATGACCGGGATCTTTAAATCGGCTACCTGGCTATAAAGCAGTAGGTTGCGTTTCAGGTTTGTTGCATCGAGGATGACAACAACCAAATCGGGAGTATGTGTATTTGCTTTATCGGCAAGTACGGAGAATACGATAGATTCGTCTTTGCTTTTTGGATAGAGGCTATACGTGCCCGGAAGGTCGATAATTTCGGCAGTTCGGCCGTCCGGCAGGCTGCAGAAGCCGGTTTTTTTATCAACTGTAACACCCGGAAAGTTGCCTATTTTTTGATTGAGCCCGGTTAATGTGTTAAAAAGAGTTGATTTACCGGTGTTTGGGTTTCCTACAAGTGCAACTCTTATATCGGCTTTCAATTTTTATGGGGACTACTGCAATATAATGGTTGACGCTTCGAATTTGCGGAGGCTAAGCTGGTATCCCGATACGTTTATAGCAATCGGATCGCCAAGTGGAGCAACACGCGATACGGTAACAGACTCGCCGGGTAAACAACCCATTTCCATGAGTTTTACTGACATTTCGAGGTCGGTAAACTCTTTTACGATACCAAATTCGCCGGGTGCAAGTTCTGAAAGCGTCATATCATTATTAAATGTGGTCAAATGTATTGCTTATTTAAATTAAATCCAAATAAGAAAACTGTAAAATTACACTGGGAATACTTAACGTAAAACGGTGGCCAAGGTTACAAAGCAAGTAATTGCCAACTGTGCTATATTTGACCCACAGCACTCATCAAGCGCGATAAACTACTACCATGATAACATCAACACAAAACGCAGAACACTATACCTGGGGAAACGATTGCGATGGCTGGCACCTCCTAAAATCAGATAGCTTAAGCGTGATACAGGAACGAATGCCACCGAACACCGGCGAACAGTTGCACTTTCATCACCACGCACAGCAGGTATTTTATATCCTTTCAGGCACGGCAACATTCGAAGTTGTTGGCGAGGTTTTTACGGTTGAGGCCAGTCAATCTATCCATATACCGCCGGAAACAAGGCATCGTATCTTAAACAAAAGAGCCGATGATTTGCACTTTCTTGTAATATCTGAGCCGAAAGCTCATGGGGATAGGGTGAATCTGTAGTTAGTTGAAAAAGTTGTAGTTGTTGTAAAGGTTGTAAGAGTTGAGAAGTGCAGCTAACCACTACAACTTCTACACCCCTTACAACCTCTTCAACTAATCAGAACCCTAACGTAAACCCGAAGGAAAAATTCTTCAAGCCTTTCTGGGCGGGGCTGTTTTCAAACATATCATTGAAGTAATATTTGGCGAAAATACCCATATCCCCATAACCCATGCGTACAAAGCCGCCATAACGGAAGTGGGTGAAGTGATAATCGTCGTCGATTTTTTGTTTACCGTTTTCTTTGCTGATCTGTTTAACCCTTCCGTTCAGCAGGAAGCCGCCATCGGGACCGAAAACAAAGTGTGCCCGTTTGCCACGCGAATCCTCGTTGGTACGGAAGTCAAACGATAGCGGAATACGCAGATAGCTTGATGAAAAGCGGTTTTTGCTGTAGTCGATATTGTCCTGGCGATAGGTAAGCACCGGCTGGTTTGGCAGTATGGTAATATTCTCACGCAGGCGTATCAGCGTCCAGTCAAAGCCACCAGACAGGTAAATCTTAAAATTCGGACTAAACCTAACGCCCATCTGTACCAAATCAAAACCAAAGTTGCTGGTTTTCCAGGAGCGGTAGCGTAAAAAGTTGTTGGCCGGCGATAAAGTAAAGCTGCCGTTGTCAACCAGCGTTGCCAGGCCGAGGTCAATACGTGAAAACGTGAGGCCGAACGATATGCGCGGATAAGCATGTTCATTATAGGTAATAGTGTCATGCGTCCACCTGTGTTTACCTTCTTCGCCGTAACCGGCCGAGAAATGAAAGCCATGCTCTTTAGTCGAATCCTTTTGGATTTTGGTGCTGTCGGATTTTGTTTGTGCAAAAGCGCTATATATCGATATGCTTAGTATTGCTGTGTATATTAATCGTTTCATTTTTGTGTTTATTTGGGTTGATTGAGCAAAGAAAAAGCAATATGTACACTCTCGTTTAGCTTTGGCTCTTTTACTTATTTGTTTTGTCTTGGTTCTTGGCTCTTGATTCTATTTCGCCTGTTCCTTTTTAAATTTCAAGATCCCCAGGTTCACCGCCGTAATGTTTGACGACTCGTCATCATCGGAATTGCTGAACTCTATTATTTTATCTTTCCGTTTATCTACCGCGGCTATTACAGTATTTAAAAACCCGCCAATGCCATGTACTTTGCGTTTAGGCTTTGGCTGCGCAATTTGCTGCTTATCTGCCACCGGTTGAACGTTTGCTGCCGCTACCGTTTGCGCTGATGCCTGGTTTTCAATTATTGTTGACTTAGCGATTATCGGTGTGCTAGCGTCCGGCAAAACCGGCGTAATGGGTTCCGGTTTTTGCTGAACAGCCACTAATATAGGCTGCTCATCATGTTTTATCGCATTCTCAATAACAGGCACTGATGCCGGGGCAGTCTCTTTTACCTTTACCGGCGCGCTAATAACCGGTTTTGCTTTTACATGCGCCACCTGGTTAACCGGTTGCATCACCGGTTCTGCGGCTACCTTCGACTGAACTTTAACCGGTTCGGTTTTTACAACCGGTGGCTGCGTTTTTACAATGCCATCTTTTAAAGGATGTTTTACATCGCCCCCCCTTTTCTGCGGAATAAACAGTATGCCCGCGGCGGCCAGTATGGTAACGCTGGCTGCAATGCTCAACCAGGGCAGTAATGCGCGATAACCGCGTTTGCCATCAAGCTGTTCGGTTATACCTAACCAAACCTGGCCAGTTGGCTCCACTTCAAAGTCGTCTAGTTTGGAGCGAAATAAGCTATCGAATTCTTTATCCTGCATATCCATATCTTTTACCTTCCATTTTTGCAATTTGTTCTTTTAATACCGACCGCGCTCTTGATAGCTGCGACTTTGATGCCCCCTCGCTTATCCCCGCAATTTCGGCTATCTCGCGGTGCGAGTAACCTTCTATCGCATACAGGTTAAATACGATGCGATAGCCCGGCGCCAGCTGCTGTATTAGCGCCATCAAGTCATTGGTCGCGAGTTTTGAGGTAGCCACCGCATCAACAGATGCATGTGATTCTGCCTGCTCTACATCTACCAGCTGTACCATTTTGTGGTATTTACGGTAGTACTCTATCGAGCTGTGCACCATTATTCTGCGCACCCATCCTTCAAAAGAGCCATCGCCACGGTAATCTTCGATTTTCTGAAATACCTTTATAAACCCGTTTTGCAGCATATCCTCGGCTTCCATACGGTCGGTTGCATAGCGCATACAAACGCCCAGCATCTTTGAAGCAAATTGTTTGTAAAGCAACTCCTGCGCTTTGCGTTCGTTAGCCTTACACCGTTTTATCAGTTCGTCAGTAGTATATTTATGCTCCAAAAACATCATTTAAAGGTAAGATGAAAAGCTTAACGAAATGGTTGCACTGTATTAAAAATAATTTTGATAACTTGCTTTTCCTCTACCTGTAACATGATGAAAATACTCAAAATTTCTATAGTAATGCTATTGCTGGCGACTGCATCCATCGCCCGGCAAAAAACAAAGGACACCATTATACTGCTCAAGCCCGACCGCGTTTTTGATGGTCAGCAAATGCACAATGGCTGGTGGGTGTTGATAAAAGGAAAGCGCATAGAGGCAGCGGGCGATCCAGGCAGCATAACCGCACCTGCATCTGCCAAAGTAATAGAATTAAAAGGCGCCACTGTAATGCCGGGAATGATAGAAGGACATTCGCATTTATTCCTCCATCCTTATAATGAAACTATCTGGAACAGCCAGGTACTCACCGAAAGCCGTGCGGAGCGGACGGCGCGTGCGGTAAACCATGCCAAAGCAACGCTGATGGCCGGTTTTACAACCGTGCGGGATTTAGGAACCGAGGGCGCAGGTTATGACGATGTCGGCTTAAAGATGGCTATTAATAAAGGTGTTATCCCTGGTCCAAGGATGCTGGTAGCGACACGGGCCATTGTAGCAACCGGCAGCTATGGACCCAAGAGCAATGTAGCCGAAGCGACTATAATAAAAGGCGGCGAAGAGGCGGATGGCATTGATGGGATAACGCATGTAGTACGCTCGCAAATTGGCTATGGAGCAGATGTGATTAAAATTTACGCCGATTACCGCTGGGGCGAAAATAGTACCTCTGCGGCAACCTTTACCGAAGATGAATTAAAAAAAGCAGTTGAAGTTGCTAAAAGCAGCGGGCGAATGGTAGCAGTACACTCGGGTACCGAGGAGGGCATGCGGCGTTCAATTGCTGCGGGAGTAACCACTATTGAGCATGGTGACGGCGGCACGCTTGAGTTGTTTAAGCAGATGAAGGAAAAAGGAATTGCCCTATGCCCCACTTTGGCCGCAACGGAAGCGATACAAAGCTATGCTGGATGGAAAAAGGGCCTTGACGCCGAGCCTGAAGCCGTGAAGCAAAAGCACAAAATGTTCACCGAAGCGCTGCAATCAGGCGTGATAATATTAATGGGCGGCGACGTGGGCGTGTTTAGTCATGGCGATAATGCCCGCGAAATGGTGCTGATGGCCGAGTATGGAATGAAACCAATTGATGTATTAAAGTCGGCTACAAGTGTCAATGCGACAATTTTTAAATTAAATAACCTCGGATATATAAAAAGCGGCTATCTTGCCGATATTATTGCTGTTGAAGGGAACCCTGCCGACGATATTAAAGCGGTGAAGCAGGTAAAATTGGTGATGAAAGACGGCGTAATCTATACCAATCAGTAAACGGAACTAAAACATACCAAAATGAATAAAATAGACTCAAAAAGTTTGTTTAACGGAATAATTATGTCTTTGGCGATGGTTGCATCGGCAAGTGCACAATCCGTAGTAATCCCTGTCGAAACAAAAGACAACGCCCTGGTGCTGGAAGTTGGCGGCAATAAGCTGTTAAACATGGTGTATTTTGGCGGCAAGCTTAATAATAAGGATGAGTATAAGAACATCGGCAGCTTTAATAACTTTAGCGGCAGCATCGGCTCCTATAACAATGCCTATACCACAGCCGGCACGGGTAACCTGGTAGAACCTGCCATACAGGTAACGCATGCCGACGGAAACAAATCCCTGGAGCTTAAATATGTTAACCATACCGTCACAAAAATCAATGATGATGTGAGTTTGTTAAGCATCAACCTTAAAGATTCGGTCTATGATTTTGAAGTTACGCTCAACTATAAAACCTACTACGATGAAAACGTAACTGAGCAATGGAGCGTGATAAAAAACCGCGAGAAAAAAAGCGTAGTGCTTAATAAATATGCTTCGGCAAACCTATGCCTGCAGGGCAACGACTATTGGCTTAAACATTATCACGGCGATTGGGCGCAGGAAATGAAGCCGGAAGAGGAACGCCTATCGCACGGTATAAAAACCCTCGACTCAAAGCTTGGCACCCGTGCCGACCTTTTTCAGCCGCCGACTTTTATGCTGTCGTTAGGCAAGTCTGCCACCGAAGACTCCGGCGAAGTAATGTACGGCAACCTGGAATGGAGCGGCAATTTCAGGCTTGATTTCGAGGTTGACCCATCAAACCATTTAAGGCTGATTGCCGGCATAAATAATTATGCTGCTGACTATACACTAAAAGCAGGCGGCGATCTTGAAACACCAAAATTTGTTTACACCCTTAGCGATAAAGGCAAAGGCGAAGCTACCCGTAACTTTCATACATGGGCGCGCAAATATAAGATTGCAGACGGCGAAGGCCCACGGTTAACGTTGCTGAACAATTGGGAGTCGACCTATTTTGATTTTAATGAAGATAAACTTGCCGGACTTTTAAAGGATACCAAAAAACTTGGCACCGATTTATTTTTGCTGGATGACGGCTGGTTTGGCAACAAGTACCCACGTAACGGCGACCACGCCGGCCTAGGCGACTGGCAGGAAAACAAAGCCAAGCTGCCGCATGATATCGGCTACCTGGTAAAAGAAGCTAACACTGACGGCGTAAAATTCGGGATTTGGGTTGAACCAGAGATGGTAAATCCTAAAAGTGAGCTCTACGAAAAACATCCCGACTGGATTGTAAAACAACCGCAGCGCCCGGAAATTTATATGCGTAACCAGCTGGTGCTCGATTTAACCAACCCGGCCGTACAGGATTTTGTTTTTGGCGTGGTTGATGGCCTGTTCACCAAAAACCCTGACCTGGCTTATATTAAATGGGATTGCAACTCGGTAATTTTTAACGCGAATTCAAGCTATGAAAAAAACCAGTCTAACTTCTATACCGATTATGTATTCGGCCTATATAAAGTGCTTGACCGCTTACGTGCCAGATATCCGAAAGTGCCGATGATGTTATGCTCCGGCGGCGGCGGCAGGGTTGATTATGGCGCATTGCAATATTTTACCGAATACTGGCCAAGCGATGATACCGAACCAATCGAGCGCATCTTTATTCAATGGGAAAATTCCTATTTCTACCCGGCCTTAACCAGCTCGAACCATGTGACCGACTGGGGCAAGCAGCCGATAAAATTCAGGGTTGATGTGGCGATGATGGGCAAGTTGGGGTTTGATATCGTGGTAGGAAAGCTGAAACCCAATGAACTTGAATTTTGCCAGGGCGCGGTGAATACCTACAAACAATTCAGCGAAGCCATCTGGCACGGCGACCAGTACCATCTGCAGGACCCGCGCGAAAATGATGTCGCATCCATCATGTACGTCGATCAAGGCAAAGGCAACGCCATCATGTTTAACTACCTGGTAAACTGGCGCGTGGGAGCAGAGTCTAATGCCCCTATCAAGCTCAAAGGCCTCGATCCCAATAAAAACTACAGCATCAGCGAAGTGAATGTTATGCCGGGAGCAAGGTCTACCATAAAACCAGCAACCTATAGCGGCAAGTTTTTAATGACCGTGGGTGTTAACCCGGAAGTGAAGAGCTGGAGAACAAGTGTGCTGATTGCGGTGAAGGAAGCGAAATGATATATGGAGGTGCGAATTTTTGATGTGCGGATGATTTCTCCATGAAGCGTCATTGCTGTGAACGAAGCAACCTCTGCATAAGACAGTCATGAACCATTGGCTAACGGGTTACTTATCACCTGCTGACAGGTAACCCGTTAATTTATTCTTCGGTGCAGTACGGCGCAGAGGTCGCTTCGTGGTAAGGTGCAAGCAACTCACCTCGCAATGACGGCGTTTTTATAATTTCCTTTTCTCGCGTGAACGCTTATACAACTTCACCGCCATCATCAAAATAACTGCTAATGCGACCAATCCCAGCACGCCATAAATCCAATTAACAGCGCTTTTCATAACAGCCAGGAAAACTATCGCGAAAAGAAAAATTGTGGCAACCTCGTTCCAAAGACGCAATTGAGTTGAAGTCCATTTGAAGACGCTGTTGCGCATCTGTTTTATTTTAGATTCGCAAATGTGATGGTAGGCTACCAATCCTAATACAAAACCAAGCTTTATTTGCAGCCAGCCCATTTGCAGCCAAACAGGCTTCAGGCACACCATGGTAATCCCGGCTGCGATGGTTATTACCATTGACGGTATGGAGATAACATTCCACAGCCGGCGCTCCATAACCTCAAACTGTTGGGAAAGAATTGTCCGTTCGGGCTCCGGCTTATCCTGGGCCTCAGTATGATATACAAACAAACGCACAATATAAAACAGCCCCGCCATCCAGCAGACCACAAAAATGATGTGTATGGAAAGGACGTAGTCGTATATAGTGTCCATTAGAGGGATGTTGTTATACTGGGGCACCTTATTGTTTGTACTCTTTTATCACCTCCACCGCATATTTTACATTATCAAATGGGATATCCGGCATAATGCCGTGGCCCAGGTTGAAAATGTAGCCGTTCTCGTCTTTCATGCGGTCGAACAGGCGATGGATGCGTTCTTTAATTACCTTTTTATCCGCATACAAAATGTGTGGATCCAGGTTGCCCTGTACTGCAATGTTTGTAGGGAGGCGCCTTTTTATATCCAGCAGGTCAACGTTCCAGTCGATTGAAATGACGTCCGGCATTGCTTCTGCCATTAACGGTGCAAATACTGAGCTGCCTTTGCAGAACGAAATTACAGGTATGTCTTTACGGTTCAGTTTGCTGATAATCTCAGCGATATACCTATGCGAAAACTCTTTATAATCGTCCCATGCCAATGCCTGTGCCCAGCTGTCAAATATCTGTACAGCGTTTACACCGGCTGCAATTTGAAGGTTCAAATAATCGGCGGTGACCGTAGCTATTTTTGATAAAAGCTGATGAGCCAATTCCGGCTCATTGTGTAGCATCAGCTTGGTCAGCTTAAAATCTTTCGACGAGCCGCCTTCAACCAAATAACTCATTACGGTAAATGGCGCCCCTGCAAAACCAATCAGCGGGATGCGGCCATTTAAGCGCTGCTGAATTACCTTAATGGCATCAGCTACGTATTGCAATCTGTCGCCAACGTCGGTCCGCAAATTATCTACGTCCTTTTGGGTACGTATTGGGTTGGCAAATTTAGGGCCTACACCCTGGGTAAAGCTCAAGTCGCCGCCCATGGCTTCGCCGGTTACCAATATGTCCGAAAATAATATTGCGGCATCAATGTCCAGCAAATCAACCGGCAGCATGGTTACATCGGCAGCTATCTCCGGCGTTTTGCACATTTCCAGGAAGGAATATTTGTTCTTGATATCCCAATATTCCTTCATAAAACGACCGGCCTGGCGCATCATCCATACAGGTGGACGCTCGGTCGGTTTAGAGAAAGCTGCTTTTATAAAAAGAGAGTCTTGCATTGTGTTCTTGTGTAGGGGCGTATCGCACACGCACTAACGAATATAATTTTTAAGCGGACAAGGGCGTATGCGATACGCCCCTACGTTAACGTTTCTTTATTTCATCCCGGAGGCGCTGTATAACGTCCCTCATTTTAGCATTTATGCTATCTTTATGTTTGTCGGTTAGCTCAATATAAGCCTTCGCTTTTTCAAAATTCCCCTGCCGTATGCTGATGTTGGCTACATGTACCAGCGCCGCCACGTGGTCGTTTATCGAGCGTAATGGATATTGCGCAGCCACCTCGTAATGGCGCTCAGCATCTTCAAAATCCTGTTTCTGCAGGCAAACGCCGCCCATTAAAAACTCGTAATAACCCCTGCGGTTTTTGCTAAGCCACTTCGGGTTTAATATCTCCATCAGTGTGCGCTCTGCCTTTTCATAATCTTTATGATGAAAATATCTTGCTGCAACCACTAAAGTGCCCTGCCTGATATAATCCCAGGCCAGCAGGATAATCAGCAGCAATGCAAAAAAAGCAAACTCATATAAATGCCGGTAAGCCAGCAGCATCAGCGACAAAAAAAATATGGTCCCGATAAACAGGCGTGTCCGGTTTGTAAACATTAATGCTGCGTATCTGTAAACTTATAACCTACACCACGGATTGAATGGAAATAAACCGGGTTTTTAGGGTCTGGCTCAAAGTATTTACGGAAGGTCAGGATAAAGTTATCGATGGTACGGGTTGATGGGTAAACGTCGTAATTCCAAACGGTTTCCAGTATCTGCTCGCGCGATACGGCATCGTTACGGCGCTCAATCAGCAGCTTCAGCAGCATCGTTTCCTTTTTTGTAAGCGGGGTAATGGAATCATCGCCGTTCACCAGCTCGAAAGAGTTGAAGTGGATAGTTTTGTCGCCTATCTTATAACTGTTAAACTCTTTCAGGTCATCACCTTTCAGGCTGCGTTTTACCAGGTTATTAACCCTTAAAATAAGTTCTTCCAGGTTAAATGGTTTGGTGAGGTAGTCGTCCGCGCCTTTTTTAAGACCGGCGATTTTATCCTCGTTAGTGTTCTTTGCTGTAAGGAACATGATAGGCACTTCAGAGTTCTCCAGCCTGATAGTTTCAGCAACTACAAAACCGTCAATTTCCGGCATCATAACGTCGAGTATTACCAGGTTAAAACGCTCCTCTTTAAATATCTGCAAAGCCTTTTTGCCATTGGTTGCAGTGGACACTTTGTATCCTTCAAGCTCAAGGTTAAGCTTTATCGCTTCGAGCAAATGCTCTTCGTCCTCGGCTAATAAAATTCTTTTTTTGTTTGGCATGATAATGATTTAAATAATTATGCACTAATTTTCACGAATTGAATCGAATTTCACGAATTTTAGAAAACCAACTTAAAAGCAGATTTGAGAGAACTCGTTTTAATTCGTGGAATTCGTGTCTCTATTTAATTAAACACCACCTCAAATATACTACCAACCGGCCTGTTATCCTTCACTTTTATGCTGGCCTGATGCTTATCGAGCACTTCTTTTACAATGTACAGACCTAAGCCCGTTCCTTTCGTATTTCTTGTCTCTTCGCTGCCAACCCGGTAGAACCTTTCAAAGATGCGGTTTTTCTCATGATCAGCTATACCGATACCATGGTCGGCCACTTCGAGATATATTTTTTCATCGCGCGAGAATAGCTTTACATCAACTGTCTCACACGGACCGGAATATTTTATTGCGTTCTCTATCAGGTTGGTAACCACAGAAGTAAGCGCAAATTTATCACCTGTAATTTCAATTTTTGGCTCTATTTCAGCATCTATAATCTGCTGTGTACCCTCGCATTTGGTAATCTGTAACCTGTTAACAATGCCGTCAACCAGCACCGAAAGACTGAATTTATCTTTAGGGAAATTGTAGGAATGGTTGTCGATTTTTGATGCCAGCAGCATATTCTCCACCATGTCATCCAGTCGTTCCACATCCCGCAACGACTTGCCAATAAAGTCTAAAACCTGCTCTTTTGTCAGGTCGCGCTTCTGGATGGTCTGCAATAGTATCTTTATCGATGCCAGCGGCGACTTTAATTCGTGTGTTACCGAAAGCAGGAAGTTCTTTTTTTGCTCCTGCAGCTTGCGCTCGCGGTTAATGGAGCGGTGCATAGAGTAGGCACCCACAAAAAATACAAAGATAAAAACGGAGCCTTCGCCCATTATCATGCCTATATCGGCAGGCATGTGCTTGGCCAGCAAGTAGCCCCACCAAATCAGCTCGGCTAAAGCGTAGGTAAGCAGTAAATAGAATATTATAAAAGGTCTTCTCATTTTGCCCCTAACCCCTAAAGGGGAATTTGCGCCCGGCCCCTAAAGGGGAGGCTGTTGTTAAAGATTTTTCTATATCGCCCCTTTACTCCCCCTTTAGGGGGCCGGGGGGCTACGCCCTGAATACTACTTCCAGGCTATCAAATATAGCACGTTTTGCCTTTTCCAAATCAATTTTTGTATGGGCTGATGATATAAAGCCAACCTCGTAACCGCTTGGGCCTAAATAAATGCCCCGGTTAAGCAATTCGCGGTGCAATTTTTTGAATTTATCCATGCTTGCCGCATCAATTTCATCAGCCCGGCGAATGGCTTCCTTGTCCGTAAATGCGAACCAAAAGATAGAGCCGATTACATAAACTTTGAACTTGTAATTGCGCGCGGTGGCAAAGCGTTGGATAGAATCTGTAAATTCTTCGGTTTTTTTGTTAAGGTCGCGGTAAAAGCCCATGCGGAGCAATTCGCTTAATTGCGCTATCCCTGCCGCCATCGCAACCGGGTTGCCGGATAATGTGCCTGCCTGGTAAACGCCGCCATCAGGTGATATATGGCCCATTATTTCGGCAGATGCCCCATAAGCGCCAACCGGCAAACCGCCGCCGATTATTTTACCATAAGTAATAATATCCGGTTTAATTTGATAATGCCCGGCAGCACCTTCAAAACCTAAACGGAAACCGGAAATCACTTCATCAAATATCAGCAAAGTGCCGTTCTTGGTACAAATGTCGCGCAGGTATAGCAGGTATTCCTTTTCCTGTAACAGCAGGCCATTGTTGGCAGGCACAGGCTCTATGATGATAGCGGCTATCTGATCTCTAAACTCTTCGAACGCTTTTTCAATAGCGGGTTTATCGTTCAGGGCAACTACAATAGTTTCGTCGGCAAATGATTTGGGTACGCCTGCTGATGAGGTTTCGCCGAATGTCACTAACCCCGAACCTGCTTTTACAAGCAGCGAGTCGGAATGCCCGTGATAGCAGCCCTCGAACTTTAATATTTTATCGCGTTTGGTATAGCCGCGGGCCAGCCTGATAGCCGACATAACTGCCTCAGTACCCGAGCTTACAAAACGCAGCTTTTCAATAAACTTGTTGTTCTTTAGAATCAGCTCCGCCAGCTCATTTTCAAGCCCTGTAGGCGCGCCGAACGACATGCCGTTCTGCATAACTTCGATTACCTTCTCACGCACCTTGGCGTTGTTATGACCCAGGATAAGCGGCCCCCATGAGCAGCAAAAATCGATGAACTCATTGTCGTCAGCATCCCAAAGATGAGAACCATCGCCTTTCTTTATAAAGAGCGGTGTACCATAAACCGATTTAAAGGCCCTAACCGGCGAGTTTACCCCACCCGGAAAAAATGTTTTGGCCTTTGCATACAGTTCCGCCGACTTATCCCTGCATATATCAGGTTTAGCCGTACTGCCCACTGGTTCGTTCCCCTCCGATGTAAATTTCTTTTTTATTGAATCAAACATATGCCCCCTCTAAATCTCCCCCTAAAGGGAGGAGACTTTTAATATTTAGTTTTATATTGTTTCTTTACCCACTCCGGTTCCCCCTTTAGGGGGTTAGGGGGCTACAACCATCCATTCTCCAGCACCTCCTTAGCATGATACGTTAGGATTGCTGTTGCACCTGCCCTGCGTATGCTGGTTAATACTTCGGTAACCGCGCGCTGTTCGTTAAGCCAGCCTCGTTGTGCGGCGGCTTTCAACATGGCGTATTCGCCGCTCACATTATACGCTGCAACGGGCAATTCAGTATTATCCTTTATTAATTTTATTACGTCAAGATAGGCTAAGGCCGGTTTTACCATTAAAAAATCCGCTCCTTCCAGCTCATCCAGGCTCGCTTCAATTAAGGCTTCGCGCTGGTTAGCCGGATTCATCTGGTAGGTTTTTTTATCGCCGAATTTTGGTGCTGAGTTCAAAGCATCCCTGAACGGTCCGTAAAACGCACTGGCATATTTTGCCGAGTACGACATGATAGACACATTGGTAAACTTGTTATCATCCAACACCTGGCGGATATAACCCACACGGCCATCCATCATATCACTCGGGGCGATGATATCAGCGCCCATTTGCGCATGTGCTACCGCCATTTTGCCAAGTACTTCTAAGGTCTCGTCGTTCAGTATTTCGCCATTTTCAACAATACCATCGTGACCATCGCTACTGTATGGATCCATAGCAACATCTGTAATCACACAAGCTTCCGGAAAATTCTTTTTCACCTCGCGTATGGCGCGCAGGTACAGGCTTTCTTCGCGATGGCTTTCGGTAGCATATTTATCCTTCAGCGCTTCTTCTATGTTCGGGAACAAGTCGAATGATTTTAATCCGAGCTTCAAACAGCTTTCCACTTCGCGCAGCAAGTTATCTATCGAGTAGAGATAAATGCCCGGCATAGAAGCTACTTCGCTTTTTTGGTTAACACCGTCAATAATAAATAATGGAAATATCAGGTTTGCCGCAGTGATATGCGTTTCCTGCACCATCTGGCGTATAGCTTCGCTTTTGCGGTTTCTTCTTGGCCGTTGTAACATAATTGTATTTCAACATTCCGCAGGTTTACCCTGCCTTTCGGGAATGTCAAAGGTATAGAAACTGCTGCAATTATGGGCGATGATGTTAGTTTAAAGAAATTTTATGTCTTAAAAATGATGTAGCAGAAAAGAGTCAAGAAACAAGAATCAAGAGCCAAGACAAAGAATCAAGCGGCTATGAACTATGAACCATCAACTATGAACTCCCCTCAGCACCTGTGGCTTAAACAAATTGTACCGAATACCGCCTCTGCTAAACCTACTTCATCAGGGGAGTAGGGGAGCGTATATCTTACGCCTATTTCATCCAGCTTTTTGCCGGTTGATACGCCAATGGCTATTATCTTCTGGTCGGGGTCGAGTAAATTATCTACAAAGTAAGCTTCCACATTTGATGGGCTGGTGAATACCATAATCTCGGCGCCGCTCGACTGTACGTTGTCTTCCAGTATCGTCTCGTAAACCGTAAGGTCAATAATTTTTGTTTCGGGCGATAAAGCCTGTTGTATACTGCGCATAGAGTTTTCGGCAGATGGGAACACCACGATTTTTCCGTTAGCCAACCCGGCAAATTCAGCCGCTACATCGGCAGGGTCAACGCCGTCACCGGTATAATCAACAAAATAGCCCTTCCGTCTCAGCATATCTTCCGAACCGCTGCCCATTACGCCGAATTTTACTTTTTTAGGCAGCAATGGATTTAGCTGGAAGAAATATTCCACTGCGTTTTTACTGCTGAAAAATATCCAGTCGGCATTTTTTAAGATGTAATTATCAAGTTTGGTAATTACAGCCACAGTACGTATAAGCGAGCGGGCTTCTACCTCAATATCGTTCTTTTCGAGCGCCTTGCGGAAGTAGCTCTTTTCCGAAAGCTCGCGCGATATAAACACCTTTAGCGGGAACTTGCGGTCGGCGCTAAAAAAGGTCAATACTTTTTGGGCGAGGCCGTCGGTTGACGGGGCCTCTAAAAATAACCTGTCCGGAAATTCGTCGCCTTCATCAGCCTTTGATGTGAATACCTGGTAAACGCCGTCGTCCTTGCGGCAATAACATCCCAAAGGGAGGTGGCATCCGCCGCCAAACAATTGCAGTACGGTACGCTCAACCGAAAGCTCTTCAGCAACGTTGGGATGGTTTAGCGGCTGTAGTGCCTCAAACAATTGCGCATCACTTTCGCGTATTTGTATGGCCAGCACACCTTGCGCCGGTGCAGGTACCAGTTCGGTAGGGGTTAGCTCTTCAACATAAAACTCGCTCAAGTCAAGACCAAGACGGGTAACACCAGCCTTGGCAATCATTATTGCATCGTAGTTCTCATCGCGAAGCTTACCTACACGGGTAGGCACATTGCCGCGAAGGTCCTGTATCTCGAGGTCTGGGCGATAAGCAAGCAGTTGCGCTTTACGGCGGTTGGATGATGTGCCTACTATGCCACCATATTTAACCGAAAACTTCTGGTGAACATCTACGCAATCTTTCAGTATCAGCAGTAGTTCAGCGGGGTCTTCCCGTTCTGAAACTGCTGCGATAATGAGTCCCGGAGGGTTTTCAGTCGGCAAATCTTTGTGCGAGTGTACCGCCAAATCTATAGTGCCGGCCAGTAATTCTTCTTCAAGCTCTTTGGTAAAAAAACCTTTGCCTTCCAGCTTATCGAAGCTTAAATGAAGGATACGGTCGCCCTGGGTTTTAATAATTTTTAGCTCTACATCAATGCCGAGGGCAGCCAGGCTGTCCTTTACAAAGTTTGCCTGCCATAGGGCAAGGTCGCTGCCGCGGGTTCCGATAATTAGTTTTCTATCCAAGACGCTATTTTTTTGCTTTGCAAATTTAAGGTTTTGAGGGGATGATAGGTTAGATAATTTTTGATATGAAAGTAGGGTGACTTAGAGCCCCCCGAGCGGATTCTATAAATCAGCATAAAATATCATTACTTTTGAATGGAGCATTTCCAATAGCAATCGATTTTTCAATATATGACACGTGAACGTTTAAAAATAGGCGACGGCCAAATCAGCGGATACATCTCTACATTTTTAGCTACCCTTGCCTTGCTGGGTATTTTCTGCTTTATGTACCCCGAGCGGCTTACTACGCCTGAATTCCGGAACGTGTACACCAAAGAAAGCATGCAGGCACTAATGGCTATCGGGGTTATAGCCTCGTTCGGGTTTGCGCTAGCGAGCATTATTCTCAGCAAAAATATAAAATGGGCATTCCCGGGTGTAGCTATCGCCGGGATAGCGATATTGCTTGGCGCGTTTTCCGTTAAAGGCCGCGCCGTTCAAACCGTTAGCTGGCATATCGGCCTCGACTGGATGTTGCTCGACCTGCTGCTGATGACCATCATTTTTATACCGCTCGAACTGTTCTTCCCTAAAAACGATAAGCAGACGAAGTTTCACGAAGAATGGCGTACAGATTTGGTATATTTTATCATTAGCCATTTGGCCATCCAGTTTTTCGGAATTGTGAGCCAAAAACCGGCGGTGGTGTTTTTTGGGTGGATGGGTTTGGATAAAGTGCATTTATGGGTACAAAACCTGCCATTTGTTGCAGCTTTATTTTTAGCGTTTTTCACTACCGACTTTTTCCAGTATTGGGCGCACCGTTTTTTTCATACACGTGTGTCGCTCTGGCGTTTTCACTCCATTCATCACTCTACCCAAAGTATGGACTGGCTGGCCGGCAGCCGTACGCATTTTATCGATATATTTTTTACCCGCGCCATGACGTTTATCCCATTGTATGTGCTGGGTTTCTCTACGACGGTTTTCAACGTTTATATTATTTTTATCGCCATACACGCAGTGCTCATCCATGCGAATACACGTGTTAACTTTGGCTTTTTAAAATATATTTTCACTACGCCGCAATACCATCACTGGCACCATTGCGAAGACCCCAAATATTACGGGCATAATTTTGCATCGATTTTTCCTTTTATCGATATGATGTTCGGTACATATTACCTGCCCGGTAAAGAATGGCCGGCGGGAACAGGGGTTCATGAGGCCGCCTATCCCAAAGGCTTTATCAGGCAATCCATTTACCCTTTTACAAAAAGTCCGTTTGATACTGATTTGAATATGGAGGAGAGAAGTGACAGGTAGCGTTAAGCTGGAAGCTTAAGCCATGCCGCACCACGAGTTACGCTATCGCTAAACTCGCGGCAGCGTTTTAGTGATTTATCAATATATCCTTAGCCATAATCATTGGCACGCTGATATATTTTTTCTCCATGTAGTTGATTACCTTTTCGAGTACTTCGCGGCTGGCATCGTCCAGGCCTTGTACTTCGTCGGCAAATACGGAGTTAATGGCGGTATTGCGGATTTCTTTTATCTTTTCGGGCACCTGGCGCATAGCCAACTCAATGCGGCGCTGCTTTAGTTCCAGTAAAAATCCGTTTATGTTTTCTTCAATTATAGCTTCGGCGTGGGTAAGCTCTTCGTAGCGTTCCTGCAGGTTCCTTTTGGCAACCTCGTTTAACGAATGCACCTCTATAAAATTAACCGGGAAATTCAGCAGCACATCCGGATGCGTATCGTTCGGCACAGCAAGGTCGACAATAGTTTTTTTACCGGTTTCGCCATTCAATAAGCCTTCGTAAATTTCGGGAGTGATGATAGGTTCGGTAGAAGAAGTGCAGGTGATGATGGCATCAAAGCCTTTACGGTATGTTTTTAAAGCCTCCAGGTCAAACGCTTCGCCGTTCAGGTCGGCAGCTAAAACGGCTGCTTTGGTAACCGTACGGTTAAAAACCGCGAAATTGGAGAACTTATGCTTCTGAAGATACTTGGAAAGGTTCCGGTTGGTTTCGCCGGCGCCTATAATCAGTACACGGGCATTTGAGCAAAGGTTCAGATCTTTTAGTTTTCGGTAGGCTAGAGAGACGACCGAAATCGGGTTCTTTGAAATATTTGTATGCGTATAAACTTCCTTAGCCGTCTTGACAATGCAGTTCATAAACATTCGCAAGCCATCGCCCGTAAGGCCGGCCTCGCGGCAATCTTCGTAAGCTTTGCGCAGCTGGGCTAATATTTCCTTTTCGCCAACTACAAGGCTTTCGAGCGAGCATGAGGTACGTAATAAATGTTCAAGTGCCTCGCGGTCTTCGTAAATAGCGGCTGAATCTAAAAAAGTACCGGTTGATACCGGGCAAAGGCCCATATCAATGGCATCCATAAATTGCTTCGCGAAGGCCTTGTCAACAACGTGCTGGGTAAGCAATACAAACTCTACGCGATTACAGGTACCCAGGTAAAACAACTCGGAAATATCGAATTGCTTTTTTACCCGATGGAGCCTTTCGGTTAGATTTTCCTGGCAAAGCACCAAACGTCCCAACTCCTTCAACTCAATCTGTTTATGCGTAAAAGCGATTACCTTTAGATACTTCAAAGCTATTTTAAATTTGAACCCAACAAAAGTAATAGGATTAAGAAGATGCAATGTCAATCCTTTGTCATACAGTAGTATTTAGAATGTTTATAAATAAAGCGTGTTTGGTTGACAATTAAAGTGCTTTTACCTATAAAAACCGCGTTTAAATAAGAAAACTGCAAGAAGAATTAATCCTGCAGTTTTGTTTTTTGACCATCTGACAATAATGGTAAAATATTCGGCGCGCAAAACGCGATATTCTCTTGCATTCTGATAAGTGCCCTGTTGTCGAAACTAATGAACGCGCTGATAGCTTTTGTTGAAATATTATTCCGCCGGCGGTGCTTTTTTAAGAACTGCCATCAAAGCTCCTTTTATAGTTTACTTTTCAATAATTATAGCCTCTTTACGTGATTTAGTGTAATAGGATATTGCCAGCAATGCCAGAATTATGACCGGCATAACCCTCATCGCAACCGGGTCGCCAGATGCCGTGTGCGCGATAAAAGCAGATATAAAAGTTATCGCAAAGCCTGCATATGCCCACTCTTTAATTCTCGAGACAAGGGGCGTAAGCAACACAATGCCGCCAATAAGCTTTGCAACAGCCAGCTCAACCCTGAAATATGACGGGAAGCCCAGGTGAGTAAAACCCTGTGCTATTGCTGCCTGTGTTAAGTAGGCGTAGGTGGAGTAAATCATCATTAATGCAACTATCGAAGTTGTAATCCAGTAGGTAATTTTAATTGCTTTCATCTTTTCTTTTTTATTTGATGGCAAAACTAACTACCTTTACTATCTAATATATAGTACTATCCCAAAGGATAGCGCTATCCTTTGGGATAGTATCGCAATATGGAAACACATTTTGGAGACAACGCGCAACAGCACACCGCAGAAAGCTGCACCGCGAGTATCAATGCGGTTAAAGATGCTTTATATGTTTTAAACGGCAAATGGAAACTGCCTTTGATCGTAGCGCTGTCAACCGGGCCAAAACGTTTCAATGATATTCAGCGTTCGCTTGATGGCATAACGCCTAAAATACTTTCTAAAGAGCTACGGGAACTGGAAATGAACGAATTTGTGGTGCGCAACGTTGTGCCGACCATACCGGTTAGCGTGTTGTATGAGCTTACACCTTACAGCAAATCACTCGAAAAGGTTATCGAGGAGTTAAGGTTATGGGGCATACAGCACCGCGAACGTATTGTAAAGGGTATGCGGAAAACGGCTGGTGTTTAGTACTTGCCTTTCCGACCCGTTCCAACAAAAAAATCCCGCTTTTCGGCGGGATTTTTCTATTTAACTTACTGATTTTATTATGATTTTGGGTGTGGCGATAAATCAAACGGCACCACAACTTTAAAACTGACGTTGCGGCCCATGTTAAAGATGCCGGGCTGTACACCAGCCGGTACATTGGCATTGTCGAAATACTTTAAGCGGCTCATGTTGCTCTGGTAATTTACATTGCCCAGGTTAGTACCTTCAATAAATATTTTCACAACGGGCTTTCCGGCAGCATCAACTACATCGGTACCAATGCCTGCGCTTAGCAGGTTATATCCTGCTGTGTAGGTTTCTGTGCCATACGCTGCGAAGAACCTGTTCTGTGCGCTGTAGTGGTCAAGGCCGACGAAAGCATAAACGTTTTTAAAACTACCAAATCCCGCATTGAAGTTACCGCGCAACTCGGAATGTGTGTGCAACGGCGGAATGAACGGCAGGTACTTTAAGCTATCAGCAACGGGGCCGCCTGTGCCTAAGTTCTGGCCATAGGTTAAAGCCACCGAGTTTTCAAAATGGAGCCATTTTAACGGGTGTATATCAATACTTATCTCGCCGCCGTTTATCCTGGCCTTACTTTGTACGTAAGTGAAGGTATTATAACCCTGGGTGATTACCGGCGAGCCATCCGCATTTAGCTCCTGTTGCTGGAAAATATAATTACTGATGCTGTTGTTAAATAACTCGACACTGAACGATACATTCGGCAGCGTAACGAATGCGCCAACATCCTCCTGTGTGCTAAATTCCGGCTTAAAGTTGGCATCACCTACGTGGTATATCTGCGAACCGGGGTCTGGCCCGTTTGCAGAAAGTTCGGCAATACTTGGCGCCCTGAAACCCCGGGCGATATTAGCCTTTAACAAAAAGTGGTCGGAGAAGTTGTAAGCAGCGCCGAAACTTCCGTTAAAGCCAGTAAAAGTTTTGTTTAAAACCGCAAATTGCGGAACTACGTTTGGCGCGTTTGCCGGATTGGCTCCGGTGTACAGCTGTGGATATTTACCTGCCAGGGTATCGATATAGGCCGCCTGTCCGTGAAATGAACGGCTGTCAAACCTCGCGCCTCCCGAAAGATCGAGCTTACCAAAGCTCTTCTTCAAAATCAGGAACGGGCCAATGTCAAACTGGTGATAGGCGGGTATAGGGAAATCCGTAGCATCGCCAATGGTATTGTTTTGGTATTGCCCGTTTACACCTACTGTAGTCTCATAGCCGTTACCCATGTTAAAGTTGTACTTAAAATCATAGGTGTAGGTAGTGAGGTGCAGGTTAAGCCCTGCAACATCAGCATCTTCCGGGTGCGTATATTCCCTGCGATGGCTGTACTGGTAGCCCAGGTTTACAATCAGGTTACCGTTACCCAGGTTAAAATTGCTGTTATTGTAAATGCGGTAAAGCTGCACATGCTGGTGCAATACCGGTAACTTATACGAGTTTAATTCCGATTCGGGCACAATAGTACGCGATGCATCATCTTCGGTGGTTTGTTTGGTGAATTGGCGGGTTAGCGAGTCGCGGCTGCCGTCGGGAATAGCCTGCTGGTCATCAAACAACGAGAAATTGAAATAGGATGTGCCCCAGTTTTTATTCAGGCCGACCATGAAACGGGCGTCTTTCTCTTTAAAATTAGTAGCATAAACCCTTCCATCGTGATGGTTCTGATAGTCCTTTGCTTCTTTTGCAGAAAGAATAGTTCCCCATACAAACCCGTTTTGATTGCCATACAACCGGAATGACCCGTTCAGCAGGTTATTGTTAGTACCATACGTTCCTTGCACAGAGCCCAATATCTTGCCGTTAGCAACCGGCGATGGCGTAATCAGGTTAATCACACCGCCGATTGCGTCAGAACCATAGGACAAGCTTGCAGGGCCTTTTATCACTTCCACTCTTTCAACCGAGTTTTGGTCAACTTCCACGCCGTGCTCATCTCCCCACTGCTGTCCTTCCTGGCGGATACCATCCTGCAGGGTAACCACACGATTGTAGCCAAGACCGTGTATAAATGGTTTCGATACGTTTGGCCCCGTGGTTACGGCGCTTACGCCCGGTATAGTGGCAATCATATCGATAGCGTTGCCTGCAGCAGAATGCTGGTCTATATAAGCTTTCCCAACTGCTACCATCGGCACAGGGTTGCGTTTTATCTCTGTAGCTTTGCTTACGCCGGTTATAACAACCTCGCCCGTTTCTATAGACGATACCTGCAATTGAACATCGAGCGTGCTGCTTTTGGTAAAATCAACACGCTGGTTAAACGATGCGTAACCTACATAAGTAACCTGTACCAGGTAAATACCTTTAGGCAGATTATCTAATACGTAATGGCCGTTAACATCGGTAATGGAACCGCGCCTTAAATCGGGAATACTTACGGTGGCGCCAATAATGGGTTTGCCGTCGGCTTTATCAGTTACGGTGCCCGTTATTGTACCGGCATCGTCATCCTTATTTTTTTTTCTTGCCGCGCTGGCAATTATCGTACTTAGTAATAGCAGGTATATCAGGCTTACTATTTTTATCTTGAATTTCATTTGATGTTTAGTAGGAGTTAAAGAATCCGACCGTTATGACTGGTTAACTGATGCAGTGGTTTAGCCGCAAATAACAATCAAACCAGGAAAAGCCGTTTTTAATGATGCCGTTAAAGCATTTATGCAAAATAACAGGCTAAAGGGGGAGCGCGGCCGCTTGCGAGTATGAGCGATAAGCTGGTGAAGTTGTAAACAGGCGATACATAAATAATGCTTTCAACAGGCAGCAAAGTAAGTGCTGTTTGATTGTTGCCGACAGCATTGTAATGATGCATGGTGTCGCAAAGCTTACATTTTTCGGTAACTGTTTGCTGCGCGTGGTGCTTGCTTACAGCATACGTTTGCTTAATGCTATGGTTTAATTTATGCTGATGCGCATACACCATATACTGTCCCGCAATAAAGCAGAGCAATAATATCCAGGAGGGGATAATATGGCGTTTGTTGTTCTTCACAAGCTAAGTACCAGTTACTGGCCGCAAAATTAAGTATTAAAACTGTTAATCAAGGTAACATTTTTGTGTAAATGCAACTTTATTGCGGAATTAGTTCACTGGTTTAATGGCTCATTAGTTCATTGGTACAATGCGGAAATTTTGGATAGCGTATTAATTAAGTTCAATATGCGAGCTACACCAATGAACAAGTGAACTAATGAACCAATAAACTATATTTGCCACCGTGAAACCTGCCGAGATTAATTTAAAATGGAGTGCATTGCAGCAACGCATTGCCGATGAATTTGATAACGAGAAACCCGATATAAAGGTAATGCTGTTCCTGATCGGCGTACAGGAGCTGGGCAAAGGGCCGCGCAAGTTTAGCAAGCGCCAAAAAGAAGAGCTGATGCATATTGCCAACTGCAAGTTGTTTAGCATGATGGGTTTTTATGAGTTGGAGGGACTTGACCAGGATGGCTGGCCGCACTGGAAACGCGTAGGTGTAATTCCGAATTATACACTGCTTGAACAGGAGATGGTGATAAAATCGCTGATAATTGAATATTTCCAGGAGATGGGGATGGTAGAGTAGTCCGAAAGTCAGTAAAGACGGAAAGTCCGTAAGAAGCTTCATTTGCTATCGATTGGAAAAACTTCCTATTTTTAAACCTTGATAACCTCAATTATTATGAAAAGACTTTTTACTACTGCGCTGATTTTATTTACTATCACCACAGCCTTTGCCAAAGGGCCGAAAAACCAATACGTGCGCATTAAAACAGCTTATGGCAGCTGCATCATCCGCCTGTATAACGAAACACCCAAACACCGCGACAACTTTATAAAGCTTACAAAACAGGGCTTTTACAACGGCACGCTGTTTCATCGTGTAATACAAAACTTTATGATACAGGGTGGCGACCCTGACTCAAAAGATACCACCAAAAACAAACCCGGTGCTGAATTGGGCAATGGCGATGTAGGCTATACCGTTCCGGCAGAGTTTAGAGACAGTTTATTTCACAAACGTGGCGTACTGGCCGCAGCCCGGGATGATAACCCGGCAAAAGCATCCAGCGGTTGCCAGTTTTATATTGTTGAAGGCAAACGTTTCAGCAATGGCAAATTGGATACATTAGAAAATACACGCCTGAAAGGTCACAAAATACCGGAATGGCAGCGTGAATATTATAGGTCGGTAGGTGGCGCACCTCACCTGGATCAGGGCTATACTGTTTATGGCGAAGTGGTAAGCGGTATTGATATGGTCGACCGTATTGCGGCAGTTAAAACCGGCGCAAATGACCGTCCTGAAGTTAATTTAGCGATGACTGTTGAATTACTGAGCAAAAAAGAGTGTGAGCAGTTGGACAAACTGTTAGACTTGGAACCCGCCAATTAACTCATGCAAATAAATCCGAATTCGAACTTTCGCATTCCGCAATGAAGATAATCACCTATAACGTTAACGGCATCCGTTCGGCAATCAGCAAAAACTGGCTGGCGTGGCTACAGGCTGCAGACCCGGATGTGGTTTGCCTGCAGGAAATTAAAGCCTCGCCGGATGTACTAACCGACCTTAAACTGGTTGAAGACCTCGGCTATGAGCATTACTGGTACCCCGCCGAAAAGAAGGGCTACAGCGGCACTGCCATTTTTACCAAACAAACCCCTAAACATGTGGAATACGGTTGTGGCATCAGCGACTATGACCGCGAAGGGCGTAATATCCGCGTGGATTTTGATGAAGTGTCGGTGATGAGTGTTTATTTTCCGTCTGGCTCAAGCGGCGACGACAGGCAGGCATTTAAGTACCGTTTTCTGGATGAATTCGGGCGATACCTGGAACTGCTGCAGTCGCAATGCAAAAAGCTGGTGGTATCCGGCGATTACAACATTTGCCATCGGCCTATTGATATACATAACCCAAAATCAAATGCCAATTCATCGGGCTTTTTGCCCGAAGAAAGAGAGTGGATGGAAAACTTTTTGGAGTCGGGTTATATCGATACTTTCCGGCATTTAAATAAAGAACCGCATAACTATACATGGTGGAGCTTCCGCGCCAATTCCCGCGCCAAGAATTTGGGCTGGCGTATCGATTATAATATGGCCACCCGCTCACTGGAAGAAAATATCAAACGGGCGGCTATATTGCCGGAAGCGAAACATTCAGATCATTGCCCGGTGCTGCTGGAACTGGACTTTGGGCCAATAGTTTCCTGAAGTAATTGGATTTGACAACTCTTTAAGAGTTGTCAAATCTTTACACATACAAAAACTGCCTATGAACATCAATCTGCACATCATTTTACAAAAACCTCCTGCCGGCGTTCATTTTGCCTTACAAAAAGGCCATGGCAATAACTTCGAAATTTTTGGAACGCGGCTTGCTGATGGCGGCGATTTGTCTTTTGATTTAACCATCGAAGTTAAAGGTATGGGAAAGGCAGATACACCGCAATTTGGCGGACCATTTGTGCAGGGCCCGGCGGGCGAAAAATTTATTTACATCGGTATCGGCACCTTCGCCGGCCAGGCGAACTCACCCTGGGATAGAAGACTTAAAATTCCGTTGCGGGATATAAGCTGGGAGATGGTAAATGAAGCCGCCGAAAAAGCCGGCCTGGAAACCGTTGTTCCGGGCACTGCCAAAGATGGCACCCCCACCTGCGCTACAGTAAAGCCATTTGGTGGTTGGAAACTCGCCTAAGCTTCTAACGAACAATCTTCAAAATTGATATTAACTGTAAAGTTGTCTAAAACAGGGGCCATATTTGGTTAAAGGCATGGTCATTCCGTTAATTTTAACTCTTTGACTAACGAGTATCCAAATATTTTTGTCGCTGTTTTTTACTGCTGACATAGGGCTGTCACTACCCTGTAGTTTCTTTGTTTCATAATCAAACACAACAACATTATGGAACAGCAGGAACTAACCACCACAACAGACGTAAACGTATCTCCGATGGCGTATTTAATGAAAAACTACGCTGATTATAATCTTTGGGCAAATGCTACGCTTGTAAACTGGCTGCGCACCAAACCAGCCGATGTACTGGCACAGGAAGTACCGTCGAGCTTTTCAACCATTAAAACTACCATAGCACATATCTGGCAAACCCAGCGTTACTGGCTCTCGGTAATCAGTAATACCGATCCTGGCGAATTTGGCCCGTTTAGCGGAACAATTGAGGATGCTTTTGTGGCATTGGTTGAACAATCAGACGCTTTTGCCGATTATGTTACTTCGATGACGGATAGCAAGATCAGCGAAAATACCGAAGTTATCAGCCCCTGGTTTCAATGCGATTTTCAGAATTTTGAATACATTATGCAGGTCATGAACCACAGCACTTACCACCGTGGACAAATCGTTACTATCGGCCGCAACCTTGGCTTTACCGATGCACCGATGACTGATTATAATTTTTATAATATACACGGGAAGTAAAGGAAGTTCTAAGTCTTGAGTCAATAGTCTTAAGCCAGGGATTATTTTGACTCAAGACTTAGGGCTCAACTATCGAGCCCATACCGTTCAATCTTACTGTAAAGCGTTTTACGGTCAATGTTCAGCAACTTTGCGGCTTTGGATTTATTGTATTTTACCTGGATAAGGGTTTTTTGGATAAGCTGCTTTTCATTCACCTCGTTCTGGGCCTTTAAATCCGATTCACGATTTTGGGGGATATTGTTCGATACAGAAAACAGCATTTCATCGGGCAAAGTATCTGCGCCGGCAATTTCCGAAGGGCTTAAAAGCACCATGCGCTTAATAACATTTTTAAGCTCGCGGAGGTTGCCCGGCCAGTCATATTTATGCAGGATGGCCTTCGCATCGGCCGCCAACGCGGTAACATTGCGCCCCAGCTCTACATTTGCCAGCTTTATAAAATGTTTGATGAATATATCAATATCGCCGCCCCTGGCCCTTAACGGCGTAAGCTGTATCTTAAACTCATTGATGCGGTGATACAGGTCCTGGCGGAAACCGCCGTCGCCAACGCTGTTTACAAGGTCGTCGTTAGTGGCTGTTAGTATCCTTACATTAACAGGGATCTGCTTGTTGCTGCCTAGCGGCTGTATTACTTTTTCCTGTAACGAACGGAGCAGCTTTACCTGCACGTCGTAGCTCAGGTTGCCTACCTCATCCAAAAACAAGGTGCCGCCATCTGCCCATTCAAACACGCCTTTTTTATCGGTGATAGCACCTGTGAAGGCTCCTTTAACATGCCCAAACAATTCGCTGGCGGCAAGGTCTTTCGATAATGCACCACAATCAATAGCGACAAATGGCTTAGCTGAGCGCTTGCTTTGGCGATGTATCGCCCGTGCCACATATTCCTTGCCGGTACCGCTTTCGCCCTGTATCAATATCGCCATATCGGTAGGCGCAACTACGTCTATATGCTCAAATAACTTATCAGATTGCTGCCCGGTGCCTTTCACAAATTCAGGGCTTGCCGCTATAGCAGCATCCGGTTTCTTATCACCCATCGCCTCGCCCATTATCATCAACAACTCCTCGGGGTTAACGGGTTTAGTGATATAATCAAACGCGCCCGATTGCATTGCTTTTACGGCTGTGCGCACATCGTTAAAACTGGTCATGATGATGACGGGAATATTACCGCCGTTTTCGCGGGCCTTTTCAAGCACATCCAAGCCTACACCGTCCGGTAAACGGTAGTCAAGTAATAATAGGTCGAATGTGTTTTCGGAGATAAGCTTTAAGGCGGACTTAATATTTTTTGCCGTAGCTATGTTATGGCCGTGCTTGTGTAAGAAGCCCTCCAATAATTGAGAAAACGTAGTATCGTCTTCAACTATTAATATTTTTGCCATGAGCATTTCGGTATGATGCATGGCAAAAATACAAAAGGCCCCGACATTCGGGGCCTTTTAGGGTGATAAAACAATATGATTGGGAGTTTATTGAACTATTTTACCGTCTTTGTCAAATTTCAAAGCTTTGGTTTCAGTGCCTTTTTTTACGTCTACTTCAAAATACTGAGTTGCACCGGCTGTAACCGAATAAGCATCTGTAGGCACCCATGTTTTAAAAACATCGCTGGTTAACACGGTCTTTATTGGGTCGGGAAGGGCATCCAGCTTAACAGGAGTCTTCTTTGCGGTATCGGCCTTGCTGATAACAACAGCAGTTGGGTGATTAATATTTAAAGTGTTGGCTTTTGCGGTAGCTAAACCTGCTGCAACTAATACTGCTGCTGATAAAATGAATCTTTTCATAGTATAATTTTTGTTTTTATGTATGATGCCATCTCATTATAGATAATAATGCCAGTTGACTATAAAATTGTCAAATAATTAATAATGAGAAGTTTATAAAATAATTCAGAAAATGTATTTTGCTGACTTATTCCACAACCTGCCGTAAAAGGCAACAATTTCCCGGGGTTTGTCGTCGGAAGCGCATGCATTTCATACCTTGGATAAAACCTTTAGTATTATTGCCTGTATTATATATCCAACCGCCCCTAAATGACACTGCCACTTTACCAACGGATAAAACTTTTCAATTCCAAACTGCTGCCCGATGCGGTAAAACTAAAGTACGAGGCTATGGCCGAAAATGCTTTCCGTTATTACCGCGGCACCTGCCACTTGTTTTATGAGGATTTGGCTGCCGTTAAAAAATTTCCGGCATCGCCATATACCTGGATTTGCGGCGATCTGCACCTTGAAAATTACGGCAGCTATAAGGCCGATAACAAGCTGGTGTATTTCGACTTGAATGATTTTGATGAGAGCATACTTGCGCCCGCCTTGTGGGAACTTGCGCGGATTGTGACCAGTATCTGCATTGCGTTCGATGCTTTGGATATTGAGAAGGAAAAAGCCGAAAAAATGGCGCAGCTGTTTGTAAAAACCTATGCAAATACCCTTTGTAAAGGCAAAGCCATCAGCATAGACCCGCGCACAGCAAAAGGCATCGTTTGCGATTTTCTGAAAAATGCATCTCAAAACGACGAAACCACCATCTTAAAAAAACGGACTGATAAAAAGAAGAAGAAGGTGGTATTATTGGTTAACGACGATCGGCATTTTAAGATTAAAAGGCACCTGCGGCTCGAGCTGATGAATCATGTACAAAACTGGATTGAGCACAGTAGCGACAGCCCATACAATTATAAAGTTAAAGATGCTGTTTTCCGGGTGGCCGGTACGGGTAGTTTGGGCTTAAATCGTTACCTGTTTTTGTTAAAGAGCACCAATACAAAAAACAAGTATCTTTTGGCTGATATGAAGCAATCGCGGTCATCTGCGTTACTTCCCTATATTAAAGCCAGGCAGCCGGATTGGACATCGGAGGCAGAACGTATTATTGCTGTGCAGCAGCGTATGCAAAATGTATCCGCATCACTTTTAAGCGCTACCGAATTCAACGACGAACCTTATGTGATACAGGAGCTGCAACCGGTTAAAGACACCATAAAATTTAAGCTGATACGCGACCAATACCGCGACATTTACCAGGTTATTGATGATATGGCCCTGCTTACGGCCTCGGCACAACTGCGTAGCGGCGGCATGAACGGTTCTGCAACTATCGATGAATTAAAAGCATTCGGAGCAGATGTAAAATGGCAGGATAAGCTACTGGTTTATTGCTATGATTATTGCGCAAAAGTAAAAGACGATTACAGGCAATATTTGAATGATTACGGAAAGGGGTTGTTTGATTAGGAAAAGTTATTTTTCATCACTCCAGGGGCAGCGTAAACCAGAATGTGCTGCCTGTACCCAATTCACTGTCAACGCCGATATTGCCGCCATGCCGCCTGACAATCTCTGAGCAAATATACAGCCCCAAACCAAGCCCGGAATTTTGAAAGCCGGATGGCTCGGCGCGGTAATAACGGTCGAATAAGTGCGGGATTTTTTCCGGCGGTATACCCGGACCGGTGTCTTTGACCGCTATTTTGGCCGCATCACCCTCTTTGGTAATAATCAAATAAATATCTTTCGACTCCGGTGCATACTTAACCGCATTATTCACCAGGTTTACCACCACCTGGTCTATGCCGTGTTCATCTGCGTTTACTTTTAACTTCGTATCACCCTGCACAATCAGGCTATGCCTGCCCGCAATGCGCACGTGGCTGCAGCATGCGTTTAGCAAGTCGGCAATAACAACCGGAGCTTTTTTTAAACGTAATTCGGTTTTACTGGCGCGACTTACGTTCAGCAAATCTTCAACCAATGCACTAATCTTTTGCATGCTGCGGCTGGATTGATCTATCAGCTTTGGCAATAGTTCCGAGGTAGGGTCATGCTTTATGCGCTCAAGCAATTGCAGCGATGCCTTCAGGCTGGTTATCGGCGTTTTAAGTTCGTGACTTGCAATACTGATAAAATCGTCTTTTTGCTGCTGCAGGTGTCTAAATTCGGTGATGTCTAGCAATGTGCCTAATATTCTTACAGGCTCATTATTTTCATAATAGACCTTTCCTTGTACCCTTATCCAGTGCGTTGAACCATCGCTGTGCAAAACACGGGCTTCATAAAAAAGCTTGCTGTTCCTCATGGCCACCTCATGCGCTTCCTGCCGCGCAGCTCTGTCATCCGGATGAATTACCGACGCAAACATCTCCCACGATACCTGCCTGTCGAATCCGAATATAGCATTAAACCTGTCTGACGTAACCATCACGCGGTTTACCAGGTCAAGGTCGAATGTACCCGTCTCGGCAGCTTCAACAGCCAGCCTGATGCGCTCCTCTACATCTTCAATTTTACGGCGGGCAACTACTTTGTCTGTAACATCGATACAGAGCACCATGATAGCAGTAACCGTGCCGTCGCTTATCATTGGCTCGTATACAAAATCCAGGTAAAAAGTTTCAGGTACACCGTTTATTACCAGCGGCACCGGTGCTTCTTTGGCTATAAAAGGCACCGCGTTGCGTATTACATCGTTCATTATCGGCGCATACGATGGCGCGGCCTCCGGTATGGCATCCCAAATGGTATGGTTTTCAAGCTGCTCCCGTTCACGGGCAATCAATTGCAGGTAGCTGTCATTTACATCAAGCACCATTAAATCCCTTGCCCTGATTATGCAAATGCTAACCGGCGCCTGCCGAACCATATTGCGGAAACGGAGGTCGCTTTCAGCAAGGTCATTGTACAATTGGCGCAGGTCCTGCTGCGATTCACTCAATTCCTCGTTTGACGCGTTCAACTCCTCATTCGCTGCCCGCAATTCCTCATTTGACGCTCGCAGCTCTTCGGTTAGGCTTTGTACTTTTTCGGCATTTAAAAAACGTTCTGTTACATCTGTCGCGGTGTGTAATATGCAATAGGTTTTTCCGGCTGCATCTTTTACGGCGCGGTATTCAAAATCGAAATAAAATGTGCGCAGTTCACCATTAATATTTAGCTGGGCCGCAGTATTCGTACCGCTAATTGTTATCCCTTCATTCCATACTTTTTTAAACATATCGATGAAGGGTTGGCCTTTAAGTTCGGGCAACGCTGCTTCCAGCGTCTGTCCGAGTACGCTCTTATTTTTTCCCCAAATTTCAATCATACGGTCTGACGCATATTGAATAATTGCATCCTCCGTAATATGGATTGCGACCGCACTATTTGATGTTGATAAAACCTGTAACAGCTGCTCGTTACTTAAAAGCGGGACCGGCTGGTTCATTAATTATTTTTGGAAAAAAGGTTAACAATATAAGAGCCTGACTTGTCTGGTAATCGTTAAAATAAATCCCTGTTGAACAAGCTTAGTTTCAAAAAGCAAAAATAAAACCAATTAAATCAACAAAAGTTCTGTTTAGGCATAAAATTAACACTTTGGGGAATGCTTATTCTTTAGGGTCAATTGCAAGGGCCGGGTACCTCTTTTCGTTCATCAATTTTACCGGCTGTTTTATAAATTTATTTTGCATAAAATGAGCATGTTATAAAAAATCCACTATATTTATTTGAAATTACCTACTCAAAACAATCGCATATCAAATGGAACCTATCGCACCTACCAACGATAACGGTAAAACAGCCGGCATCGTAAGCTATTTTTCAATTATCGGATGGCTGATTGCCTATTTTGCAATTCATCAAAATAATAAAACCGAATTAGGCAGCTACCAGTTAAGGCAAACCTTGCTTTTTCACATCTGCTGGATGGCTTTGAGATGGGGCTTAGGCATTGTACTTGGCTCGTTATGGCTGGCCGGTGGCTTTTTTTCGCTTATAACTTTTCTTTGGGTGGTTAACCTCGCGTTTTTCGTTTTGTGGATTATTGGCTTTATTGGTGCAATACAGGGCGAAAAACGCGAAATTCCGCTGTTGGGCGATAAGGCGCAAACCATGTTCCCGTCAATATAAGCAGCTATTACAGCAACAGCGAATCAACAAAGTGCGCGTGCACTATGTCTTCGCAGGGCGACCATGAAAATATGGTAAAGCGGCCATCCTGTGAAGAAACGAGTGCGATCGCGTCACGCTGGTCGAACACGAACTGGGCCGCCGAAAGATGCCTGGTGCCGCCCATTTGGGATGGATGAATAGTTGTAGCCATGTTGCCAATAACCGGCTCAGTTACCAGGGTATGCTCTACCGGGCCGTTTGCTGCAAGCCCTATTTTTGCGCCAAAGGCAAGTAGTTCCAGCTGGTCATTAATCACAGTTGCCCCATCAACGGCTGTAAGCCCTGCAATACTATCAACCGAGCGGTTTACCTCCTCCTGCCACAGGTTCATGCTTTGTTCGTTAACAACCTGGCTTACCAGTAATTTCAGCTCATCAAACGCGGGCGTAACAGGATAAGTAATAGGATGGACGATTGAATCGCGCCAGGCCTCACTACCAGCAGGTACAACCAGCAAGGTGCCACCATGCCCGTGCTGCCGCATTGACGCGGCTAATTGCACCAGCACATTTACTGAGTCGTTCCAGCCGCTGGGCGAATTATAATCCAGCAGCGAGGTAAGCATAGCCGGGCAATCGGGAAGGCTTTTGCTGTACTCATCTATAATTTTCACCTGGTCGCCTTTCAGTACCGCCACATTTATAAACTTGCCGAAACCTTTTATGCGGCGGTGTTTTACCACCAGCAGTCCCGGTTCAATCACCTCTAATACAAAGCAGCAATCTGGTATGGCGCGGGTAGTGCCCCAAACATACAGCTCACCATCTTCGTCCCAAATGCCCAGGTGGATGCCGGAGCGTTCAACCGCAGGCGCCAGCTTGGTAAGCACGTATGTACTTAACAATATCCGTTCCTCAAAAATAAGCGGCTGCCCTGCTAACAATGGCGGAAGATAGGCGAGAGATATTTTGGGCGATCGGCCCTCTTCGTGGCGCAGGCTCATCCAAAAAGCAACATCAATAAGCGCTTCAACAACTCCCGATGACGGCGCTGGTGCAAGCTCTTCAGACTCGCCCTGCTGACTTGCAGTAGCCAGTAACTTTATAAAATGGCTTTCAATAGCCGGTGCCGCCGCACTTGCCGCCTGGTATGTTGATGTATAGGGCATTATCGTTTCGGGTATTGGAACCGCTAAAGTACCGTAATTATATTTTAACCGGAATAAAAGGAACAAGTATTACAAACGGATGTTTTTAATACCTGCAACCCGGTATTCGTCGAACCAAAACAACTATCCATCGGCATTTACAGATATTTTCGTCTGTTATTATTGGTATTGAAATAAATAATATTTACAATTGTGTAATAA
>JAZJZL010000091.1:0-42038 GCA_040389845.1 Bacteroidota bacterium | reverse complement strand
TACCAAGAACAATTATTCTTGTATCATATTTACATGAATTTATATCATTGTATTTTAATTGATTGCGACGCTGAAAACCAATTTAAGCCATAACTATGAATATAAACAGTAAACTAACAACTTTAGCAACCGTATTTGTGCTGCTAGGTTGCGCCTGTTCTGCAGCAAACGCGCAGGAAAAGGCACGGAAAGTTGTTTTGCCGCAATTAGGCAAAAGCCCGCTGAAGCAGGTTATTAACGCCATGACCCTTGAAGAAAAATCCAAGCTTGTTGTGGGTATGGGTTTTAAAATGCCGGGCATGCCGCCGCCGGCCAAGGACAAAAAGAGAGAAGCAATTGACATTGGAGGGTTTAAGTTGCCGCCGTCAGACCCGCTGGCATGGGAGATTCCCGAAAAAGTTCCGGGCGCGGCGGGCAGAACGCATGCCATTGCACGTTTGGGCATCCCATCAATAACTGTATCAGATGGCCCCGCGGGTTTGCGTATTGAGCCTAAAAGGCCAAATGATCCGGCAACTTATTATGCCACGGCCTTCCCGGTTGCCACTTTGCTGGCTTCTACCTGGGATACAGCGATGGTGCGTAGCGTAGGCGTCGCCTTTGGTAACGAAGTGCGGGAGTATGGTGTAGATATATTATTGGCGCCCGCGCTGAATATTCACCGTAACCCGCTTGGCGGCCGTAACTTTGAGTATTACTCGGAAGACCCGCTTATTGCGGGTAGCATGACGGCCGCTATTGTTAAAGGAATACAGAGTAACAATGTAGGTACATCCATTAAACACTACGCCGCCAACAACCAGGAAACACAGCGCAACAGCATCGATGCTGTGGTAAGTGAGCGTGCCATGCGCGAAATTTATCTGCGTGGTTTCGAAATGGCAGTTAAGCAGTCGCAGCCATGGACGGTAATGTCGTCATACAATAAACTGAACGGCACCTTTACCTCCGAGCGCCGGGACCTGCTCACCAGCATTCTTAAAAATGAATGGGGACTGAAAGGCCTGGTAATGACGGACTGGTTTGGCGGAAAGGATGCTGTTGCACAAATGAATGCCGGTAACGATTTACTGATGCCGGGTAATCCCGACCAATCGGACGCTATTGTGGCGGCTGTAAAAAACGGCCAGTTAACCATGATGCAGTTAAATACAAATGTGGAGCGCATATTAAAGATCATCCTTAAATCGCCAACCTTTACCAAATATAAATACTCCAACAAGCCCAACCTTGTGGCACATGCTAGGGTTGCCCGCATGGCAGCTGCTGATGGTATTATACTGCTTAAAAATGATGGAGGTACGCTGCCCTTTTCAGTAAACAAACGGGTAGCGGTATTTGGCAACACTTCATACGCCCCTATTGCCGGCGGCACCGGCAGTGGCGATGTAAACAAAGCATACAATGTATCGCTGGCAGAAGGCCTCGATAAAATGGGATATAAAGTGCAGGAAGCCCTTGCTAAAAGCTATAAAGATTACCTGGTTGATGCTAAGGCCAAACAGCCGAAGCCAAAAAACTTCTTTATGCTGCCGCCGCCAATCCCTGAAATGGATATAAGTGAGATAGTGCTGAAGGAAGCCGCGGGAGCCGATGAAGCCATTATAACCATCGGCCGCAACGCCGGTGAAGGTGCCGACCGTAAGCTGGACAACGATTACTATTTATCATTCCCCGAAAAAACGCTGATTACTAACGTAAGCAAGGCATTTCATGACCAGGGTAAAAAAGTGATTGTAGTATTGAACATTGGCGGCGTAATTGAAACGGCCAGCTGGCGCGACAATGTTGATGGAATTGTATTAGCCTGGCAGCCGGGCCTTGAAGGAGGCAACGCTATTTCGGATATCATCAGCGGCAGGGTAAACCCGTCGGGCAGGCTGGCTACCACCTTTGCCATGGACTATAAAGACGAGCCAACCGCCAAAAACTTCCCCGGCACACCGGAGGACAAGCCAACCCAGGTTACTTATGATGAGGGCATTTACGTGGGCTATCGCTATTTCGATAGCTACAAGGTTAAACCGGCTTATGAGTTTGGCTACGGCTTATCGTATACCAAATTTAAGCTGAGTGATATCAGCGCAAATAAACCCGATATGCACGGAAATGTGTCGGTAAAAGTTACGGTTACCAATACAGGTGATGCGGCAGGTAAAGAGGTGGTGCAGCTATATGTGAGCGCACCTGCCCAAAAAGAGAATAAGCCGGAACAGGAGCTAAAGGCATTTGCCAAAACGCACGTATTGGCTCCGGGACAATCGCAGTTCCTGGTGTTTACGCTGCGCGCAGGCGACCTTGCATCCTTTTACACCGATAAATCAGCCTGGATAGCTGATGCCGGCGAGTATAAAGTACATGTAGGCACATCATCGCGTAATATCGAAAAAACAGTGTCATTCAATCTTCTGAAGGATATCATAACAGAGAAAACCAGTACAGCGCTTACGCCACAGGTTACTATTGATGAATGGAAAGGCAAGTAAACTTTTAACAACTATATAACTGAACGGCCCCGTGGTGTAAAAGCTGCGGGGTTATTTTTTGCTTTGATTTCACCGATTCGAGAATGATTTTTCGCAGTTGTTTGTTTTTAAGGGTGCTCAAGAGGGCTACGCCGTTTCACCGATTGAGGATAATTGTGCTGCGCGGAAATGATTAGTATAATTGGTATGATAGCCTTATCGGATATGATAAAAAAGCGATAAATTAGGTGGATAAAATTTTATAACAATCCCCATGAAAAAAATTATACTTTTTTGTTTAGCGTGTTTGCTTTTTGCCGGCCGTTTATTGGCGCAGTCGGGAAGTGATGAATTGGTTATTAAAGACTTGGCCTGGGACCCAAAATCTCCTGCCGGTTTTGAGGAATTGAACATTCCTTCGGGAGGCAGCAAGTTGCAGGCATTTATATTAACAGCCAATGGCGCGCAAAAGCACCCTACGCTGTTGCTGCTGCATGGCTACCCGGGCAATGAGCGCAACCTTGACCTGGCACAGGTGGTGCGCTCGCATGGATGGAATGTTGTTTATTTTGATTACCGCGGTTCGTGGGGGAGCCAGGGCAAATTCAGCTTTAAAAATTCCGTAGCCGATGTAGTAAATGTGGTGGCGTGGTGTAAAGCTAACGCTGCAAAGTTTAAAATAGATACAGAAAACATAGCGCTGTTTGGCCATAGTATGGGTGGCTTTGTGTGTTTGAAAGCGTTAACGTATTTGCCGGGTGTAAAAAAAGGTTTTGCTTTATCAGCCTGGGATATCTACGGCGGTTCGCTGAGTTTTAAAGGTAAAAACATGCCTGAAGAATATGCAAAAGCTTCCGGAAGCTACTTCGTATTGAACGCTACCAGCGCCGAACTATTTAACCCGGTTGCGCAGGACCCCAACTACTTCAATCTTCACAAAAGCGTCGACGCGCTTTCATCAAAACAAATTATTATGCTTGATGAACACCATAACAACAAAGACCTGGCTGAGGATATAAAAAAGCATAACAAAGCTTATTTTGATTACCAGGTTTGGCAAACCGACCATCCTTTTACCAATAAGCGCGTATCGCTGATAAAAAAGGTATTGTGGTTTTTGGATAAATAGCCAGCGTGCGTAAAGTATCGACGATATATTGCGGATATCCTGCTTTAATTTTTGGTAAAGCTATTGAAGTTTAAAGGCTTAGTGAGGCCGGGTACCATGTTTTTGCCGGTAATATCTAATTTAAATTTATAACACTGGTTAATCCAAAATCATTAGGAGACGCTATAGCGATGGGTTTAAAAGCTATCGCTATGAAAAAAGCGGCCCCAATGTTTTAAAGCGATTCCCTGTATCATGACAGGCTAAAGGCAAGCGTTAAGATTAAATATCTATTTTTGAGACCTAATCCAACCCGTTTGCGCTACTTCTTTCACATAGCCTACCATGGCACCAACTATAGCGGCTGGCAGAAACATGCCGGTGTGACTACCGTACAGGAGGTTTTGGAAACTGCCTTGGCCAGGCTCTTAAAATTTAAGGTAAATATTAACGGCTGCGGACGTACAGACGCGCACGTACATGCCGCGCAATTCTTTTTTCATGCCGACATTGACCGGGAATTAGATGACGAGTTCTTTTTCAGGCTGAATAAAAATTTGCCGAATGATATCGCCGTTTTCGAAATAATACCCATGCAAGGTTTTCCGCATGCGCGTTTTGATGCAGTACAGCGCACGTACAACTACTTTATCCATACGCGTAAAGACCCATTTTTCAGCGGTTTTAGTTCCCTTTACCTAAATGCAAACCTTAACCTTGATGCCATGCATGCCGCGGTAGCCCTGCTGCCGCGCTATAACGATTACCAGGCTTTCTGCAAAACCTCCGACAGGCAAACAAGCACAATCTGCACCGTTTCGGCTGCCACACTCCGGGCTAACCTGAGCGGCGATAAAATTCGTTTCGAAATATCAGCCAATCGTTTTTTAAGCAAGATGGTAAGAATAATTATCGGCCGTTTATTAGAAATTGGCGAGGGGAAAATGAGTGTTGATGAATTTGAACATCACCTCATCAGCAGAGAAACGCCCAAAATAATTATCCCCGCGCATCCACAGGGGCTTTATCTGTCAAAAGTATCTTATCCATATCTTAACATCGCCCCCGAAACTACATTTACACAAATGCTGCGTGACGATATAGATACAGACTGGCCGACCTGTTAACGAATTTAATTTTTATTCACCTGGTCCGGCTCCGATACCACAATCTCCGGCCGGTTCTTAAACATCAGGAAAACACCCGTAACGCAAAGCGGCTTGCCTTTAAGATTGACAAAGTCGAGGTTTAGTTTGTTCCCTTTAACTGCAACGGTATATTTTTGATTAGGATAAACGCCGCCCATATTCAACAAAGTCAATGTATCGCTGAATATGCGCACCGAAGAAACGGTATCGCAGAGGGTCCCGGTTTTACCAAGGTTTTTGCTGAACTCATCTGCAGAGAACTTCTTTTGGGCAGAGGCGCTAAAAGCAACGCCGATGCATATAATAAGGGAAAGTAATATTTTTTTCATGTTGACTGACAATAATAATGGCGCAATAATATCAAACACTACCATCAATAAAAAGAAATGTTTGCTTTATGTCAGCCTTGTTACTCAGCCGGTTTAATTTCCTTGCGATAAGTCTTTATGGCGCGGTAAATCGAAGATGCAATTGCATCCTGGCCTTCTTCGGAGTTCAGGTATTTTTCTTCGGTATTGTTGTTGATATAACCAGTTTCAACCAGTACTGCAGGCATAGCGCTATGGGCCAAAACCAGTACGCCCTGCTCCTTAACGCCACGGCTCCTGCGGTCGTCGTGTTCTTTAAACTGCTGATTTAAAAGCTCGCCGAACAGGATGCTTTGCTTGCGGTATTTCTGCATAAAGGTATTCAGCACTATCATCGCCGTCGGGTCGTTTTCGTTGTAACCCGCGTAGTTTTTCTTATAGTCTTTTTCCTGGTAGATAGAGGCATTCTCGCGCAAGGCTTCCAGTTGTTCTTCCTTACGATGAAAACCATACACCAGCAGCATCACGCCTTTTTCCTTGTGGGCTATTTTTGCCGTTCCTTCCGGCGACGAGTTACAATGGATGGAAACGAATAAATTAGCCTTTAGCTGGTTGGCAATTTCGGCCCGTTTGTTAAGCTCTACAAACTTGTCGGTGCTGCGGGTCATCACCACGTTTACGTCCTCCATATTGTTTTTCAGGAGATGTTCGAGCTTTTTAGCGATGGCCAGGGCTACGTCCTTTTCCCTGGAAAAAGCGCCATGTGCGCCAGGGTCTTTCCCGCCATGGCCTGCATCAATCACTATAGTTTTAAACTGGAATGATTTGGTTTGCGCGCCGGCAATCTGCGTTAATGCCAGCAACAAACCAAATGTTGCGGCTATGTAGATTTTCAGGCTTTTGGCGTTCATTAAGGTAGATAAGCGGATAATTAAATAAATTGTTTCAACTTGTTTAATTAGGCCGGTTTATTGCATTTGGGGCAAAGGCCCGATGCATATAAAGTAAAGCCTTCGGCCTTAAAGCCTTTGGGCATATTTATTTCGGGCAGATGCAAGTCATCGAGACAATAAACATTTTTGCAATTGGTACAATTAAAGTGCAGGTGTTCATCGTGGTGGTGGTCTTCGCCGCAGCCGGACGAGCACATGGCATAATTGGCCGTACCATTTAAATCAAAAACTTTATGAATGATGCCCTTTTCTTCAAAAGCGCTTAGTATGCGATAGAGCGTAACACGGTCAATATCATCCATCACACTTTCCAAATCAGGCTGAGAAGTAGCCACGTTCTTTTTGGCTAACATGGAGAGCACCTTAAGGCGGGGACCTGTTTTCTTCAGATGATGCTTCTCGAGCAAATCTTCAAAATTATTACTATGCGTATGAGCCATCTTTATATTAATAATTTACGACAGCAAAGTTACTAAGAATAGTTTTAAGTCTTGAGTCATAAGTCTTAAGTCTTAAAATTTGCAAGGACTAACTAAAGACTATAGACTTAAGGCTCAGGACTAACTAATGTTTATGTCCGAAATGGAAAAGGGTATTATCTGTCCGGCAAATGGTGGTGTATTTGTAGTTAAAAAAATGTGCAGTGGCAATGAGCAAGCCGCCGAACGGCACAATAATGGCTTCGCGCCAGTTCCTGACATATAGGTGGCCCACTATTATTATCAAAAATCCACCAAATAGCAAAACTGCCGGCAATAACCTGCGATGTGAGCGGAAATAAGAGATGCCTATAGCATAAAAACCTACAAATACCGCGAACGTTATCATTCCCCACTCAAACCACGGGTTGGCTAAAAAACCCAGGCCAAACAAGGGTAAGCTGGTAATCAGCAACGGCACAATCGCACAATGTATGGCACATAATACAGACGCTGTCATGCCTATACTATCGAGCTTTGATGAGTGCTTTGGTTTATCCATGGCGCAAATATACAAACAAATGCAACAGCATTGCATTTATATTCGTCGAAATTCAGTCATATAAATTCAATATTTCTTAAATGAGGTATAGCTGCCCCCAAATCTTAACACAGACTTCACATCAATTAGGCGAGTGTTAATTTAATATTATTTTAAGGTTTTCTAATAGTTTATCAATTATTACTTTTGTCACCGCTAAAGATTAGTTGTGCCCCCTATGTCATTTAAAGATGTAAAAAGTATTTGGAGAGAAACCTGGAGCGATAGCATAAAACGCCAGCAAATTATTATTGGTACCACCATAATGATGTCGGTAGTTTTTACTATGCCCTTATTTTTCACTCATATTGAAAAACGACAGGGCACATTAATCAACGACCCGGTTTTGGCAGCAATCCCCCCGCATAATGTGTCGGTGCTTATTTTCGCTGTAATATGGGGAATGGTATTGTTGGCTATGGTGAGGGCCGCATACAGGCCCTCCATCTATATAATCTACTGTTGGGCGCTTATTCCGATTACCATAGCGCGCTTTATCGCTATCAGCATTGTGCCGCTCGAGCCGCCTATTGGCCTGCAGCCTTTGATAGACCCGCTGACTGGTGTTTTTTACGGACAGCACTTTATCACTAAAGATTTATTTTTTTCGGGCCATATCGCCACTTTAACGTTAATATTTTTAAGCCTTCGGAAAAAAAGCGACAGAATTATCGGCTTTATAGCTACAATTATAGTAGCCTTTTTATTGTTGGTACAGCATATTCATTATACCATCGATATACTGGCTTCTCCTGGCATTGTATATATCTACAGGGTTACCCGCCGCTTTTTGGACAAAGAGCTGGATATCAGGAAGCCTTTTCAGCGTTAATAAAAATTACGATTTAGCGTAACAAAAAATAGCCCGCCGCAACATTTTGCGACGAGCTTATATAGTTGATTAATTAGTGCGTTATTTATTGAAACCGCTGAACCAAATCTGGCGAGGCCCCAATCATCTTGATTTTGTATCTGAATCCGCCGTTAAAGGAGTCTTCTTCTTTCAAAAACTCGTGTTCCTTTTTGCTTATCCAATAGGTTTCCGAGTATTTATTGCCTTTGTATTCTCCTTCGGTAAATAGCTTCCAGCAGTCAACCTTTTCGTTGCCGAGCGTGGTAATTACCTCGCTGCCGGTAACTTTATAAAGCACCCACTCCGGCGGACTTAACCCCGCATCGTAAAAGTTAATAGCAAACGTTTTGCCCGCGGCCAGCGGCAGCATCTCGAAGGTTTCAATATCCAGGTTCCAGTTAAAGTTGGGCAACTTAAAATCAAGCGCGAAACCCTTTTGGGCGTTATTGGTAATGGTATCGGCTCCTGTAATTTTATCCGGCCCCCAGTTGTAAGCTCTCGTCTTATTCTGAACGGTTTCGGAATGGTAAAGCGGTGCAAAATCAGCTATTTTATTGATTGAATATACGCTGCGATAACTATTAGTATCGCTGCCATACCAATTTTGAGTAACAGTAAATACCTTCTCGCCGTTTTTTGTTCCGGTTTGGATATTCCGCATCCAAAGTGAAAGGCCGAGTTTCTTTTTATCCTTCGGCGCCTGGAAATACACCAGGTATTGGTTAAGCGCAGGTTTTAAATATTGCGTAAGCAGCCTTTTATCCTTCAGGTGAATGGTATCCACCTGCCCGTAAGCTACACTTACGGAATAAGCGGCTATTGTAATGATATAAATAAGCTTTTTCATAGTATTTTTTGTGTTATTCGGGTTCAATTCCAATTGACGGATATGAGGCCCGGGTTTTCGCGTTTCTTTCAAAATAATAAAGCAATAGCATCAGTGAAAGGATAATAAACTGGGTTACGGCATCATAAGAATCTGAAAAAGGGTCGCGATTATGCCAATGCGTGTAAACTGCTCCAACCATAATCAGCATAAGGCAGATAACTGCCGGCGGGCCTGTCTTCAGCTTAAAATGGAGGAGGATTCCTAAACCGCCAAGCGGCTCAACAACCATTATAAAGTACAGGAACCATGCCGCGTAGCCTGATATTTTAAAGAAATCGAGCATTTCGCCAATGTACTTTGCCTTGCCGAATGTTGTTATGATAAAAGCATTGCCCGTAATGATAGAAATTCCCCATATTGTTGTATGGATTATCTTTTGCAAAACAAGCTTATCATCCGCCGCGACCGGCATTTTCAACCCGGTGAGGATATTGATTAGCAGATACCCGAATAACAGGTACGCCACTAAGCTTCCGCATTGCAATAAAGTTGTTAAAGTATTAATAAAAGCCGCATTTTTTATCCCCGAGAAATATAGGAACCAATAGCTTAAGCTAATGATTAATGCTGCCCACTTGTACACCTTTGCCTGGCCCAAAACATATCCCGCCTTTGGCCTTATAACCAAAGCCAACACTCCGCCAACAATTAAACAAGCTATAAATATTATAAGTATCATGTTTTGCAGGTTGAATGTTTATGGATATAAATCGGTATATCGGCTTGCCGTCACAGGTTTTGGTTTCCGGCTTCATGATAGAGCCATGTCCCGACGCCGATTCTTATTATAGGAAACAAAATCCTGGTCGGCGGCTCAAAACATCACCGACCAGGTTATAATAATTCCTATAACTATCGCCTTAATAATCCAGCATATCAATTGCATAATTTTTGTGCTCTAATTCTAATTAATACCTCAATCCAACCAATCTCTAATCACCTGCCTCCAACCTCTAATTAATATCCTTCCCCTCTTGCAATGTCTTAATCATTTTCGCCATTCCATCCTTCTGCGGTTTGCTTGGTGCCTGTGTCTCTGCTTTTTGTATATAGGCTATGGCTTTTTTATAGTCACCCAGACCCGAATAGCCTCTGCCTAAACCTGCGTTGGTAATGTATTCATCAGGGTGCCTGTCATAATTGAATTTGTAAACGTCAAAAGCCTCCTTCGCTTTTTTTTCGGCCGACAGTGATCTGCCGTACCGAAAGAGTTCGCCTACGCTGCCAAGGGGCAAAGCTTTTTTCATAACAGCATCCGCATCGCTGCCACGGCCAAGGGCTTGCAACACATGGGCTTTTGTAGTCCATGCCCCAAACTCCTTATCGCCGCCGAAGATTTTGCTGGTCGCTGTGTCTGCCCACAGATTAGCCTCTTCAAGATTTACTTTATTTTGCGCACAATAATCTGCGGCCTGGCTCCAGCCTTCCCAAACAAAACCTTTCTCGTTGCGCAATTCCTGCCTGAAAAGGGCAACCTGGTTTGCAACGGCATCACTCTCTATTTTAAAAGGGATCATCAATTTTTCCCATTGCAACTGTACTGTGGCGCTGCCGGGTGTTTCATCAGCGAACTCATATTTCAGGCGCTCCACGCTTTTGTCGGCGGGCACGGGCTTCACCTTTACGCGCAATACATCTTCTTCCGGCTTATAAAAAAAACTGCCCCAGGATGTTGAATTTTTTGAGAATATCAGTGTACACTCATCTGCTCCATAAGCAACAAAAAAACCGTACTTACCGGCTGCCAAAGGCTGGCCTTCAATTTTTACATCGTTAGAGAACTCAATACTGGTAGCTTCGTTGGCTCCGGCCCGCCAAGGTGCACTTTTAGATGGACCAAAGCCCTGGTCTACATAACCCGGGGGAACAAGCTCTCCCCATATATGGCCATCGCGTTTCTTAACTCCCGGGCGGCTATATTTAATGGTTACATCGGTTAAACCTATCTGCTCGCTAACCGATGCTCTTTTGTTATCACCATCAGGCAGCGAGGTAAGCTGAGCTTTTGCCAAACCGGTAAATCCAAGCTGGATACAGGCTGCTATCAAACAAGTATTTATTAACTTTTTCATATCAAAGGTTTTTTGTGAGGATTTAAAACGTAATTTTTAATAAAACTGAATTTTATTGGCCGTGCAGGCAAAACATTTAAACCTAATAGGTTTTATTTTAAATGGATAGGCGAAAAACATCAATAAGCGAATTTTACTTTATACTTATGATTTGTTGAATAAACACTGCCATTTATTGAAAACCCTCATCCGAAACCAAAAAGCTTTGTACATTTAAAAATGAAAGTTTTAAAGTGGAAGGCGAGTATCGCGCAATTGCAGTATCTTATCTGGGTTGGCGTATTCCTCATCGTATTTTTTACCTACCTGCCCGAGGATGGCATATACCAGGCTACAGCGTTCACATTCATTAACGGAGCTTTCTACATCCTCCTGATTTACGGCAATATTAACTTCCTTTTCCCGCGGTATTACCTGCGGGGTTATAAAATACAATATTGCATTTATGCTTTCATCTTCCTGATTGGCAGCGGCATTATCCGGGGATATATAATTATGTATCTCGAAAACCATTATTTTTCGGCAAAGCCAATGCCTATTAAACCCAGTATGTTCGTGTATTTTATTACTGCGGGCTTTCTAACTTTCCTGCTGAGTTTTATATTCCGTATTGCCATTGCTTACTTTGATTTAAAACAGCAATCGGAAAAAATATTGGTTCAAAAAAGCCAGGCTGAACTCAATTTACTGAAGTCGCAGGTGCAGCCACACTTTTTGTTTAATACGCTCAACAATATTTATTACGAGGCTTACCGGGAAGCTCCAAGAACGGCAAAGCTTATTGAACGCCTGTCGGACATTATGCGCTATTTTGTGGATGAAAGCCCTAAAGAAGAAGTATCTGTGGCCACCGAAGTACAATTTCTGGAAAATTACATCGCGCTGGAAAAAATCCGCATACGGCACGAAATCGAATTAAATTTTATAAAAGATTGCAGCCCCGACCTGCGTCTGCCGCCTATGTTGATGATGACCTTCGTGGAAAATATATTTAAGCATGGTATCGATAAATCAAGCAGCGGCAATAAGATAGAAATTTCGCTGCTTCAAAAAGATGGCTACCTGCTTTTCGAAACCCGCAACCTGGTTCACGACAAGCCCGGCACAAGTGAACATAGGGGCTTCGGTATCGAAAACCTGCGCAAGCGCCTCACGCTGCTTTATGGTACCAACTTCGAGTTGAACGTGAGCAATCCCGGCGCTTATTTTAGTGCACTTTTAAAAGTACCAGTTGCATCATGAACCTAAGCTGTATTATTATAGACGATGAGCCGAATGCAGTGAACCTGCTGGAGATACTGATTGCCCAGAACACCAGGTGGCACCTGCTGGGCAAATGTTACGATGCGTTGGAGGCCATCTCGTTTTTAAAAGAAAATAAGCCGGACTTCATATTTCTGGACATCAATATGCCGCAATTGAGCGGGATGGAGCTGGCCGGTTTACTGTCAAAGGACACTAAAATAGTATTCACCACTGCCTATTCCGAGTATGCCGCTGAAAGCTACACTTTCGAAACCGTCGATTACCTGCTGAAGCCGATAACGCTGAAGCGCTTCCTAGAGGCCATGCAGAAAATTGAACGGTATTTTATGTTTAACCAAACCAGTAAGGCACCTGTAGCCCCAACCGGAAACGAATACTTCTTTGTAAAATCAGGCAAGGTATTGCGCAAAATTTCACTGGAGGAAATCCAGTATTTCGAGGGTGAGAAAGAATATGTCCGGTTGGTAACCCCTAACGAGCAATTGCTCATATACCGCCGTTTAAAGGAAATTGATGAGCAGCTTAGTCCACCGTTTGTGCGGGTGCATAATTCATACATTGTTAATACCAAGCAAATCATCAAGATACAGGATAACCATATCTATATTGCCGCCAAACAAATCCCCATCAGCGAAAAGTTTAAGGACAAGTTTATGGCAGTGATCAGTCAGCGAATCTTTTAATTTTTTTGATTTCACCGATTTACCGCAAACCGGACACTGCTCACTGCCAACTATTTTTATTCTGCTCTTAAACTATTAATCGGATTTGCCCTTGCGGCTTTGATGGTTTTAAAGGCGATGGTTGACAGGCCCGTTATCACGCCGGCCAACAGCGCTATCGCGAACATCCACCAGCTGATGGTAATCCGGTAAGGGAAATCCTGCAGCCAGTTGTGCATAAAATACCAGGCCAGGGGCAGGGCGATAACGTTGGCTATCAGCAGCAGCTTAAAGTATTGTTTGGCAAATAGCGACACAATCCCCGCAACACCGGCTCCGATCACTTTGCGGATGCCAATCTCTTTTTCTTTTTGCGCCACCGAATAAGTTATCAGCCCAAGCAAGCCAAGGCAGGATATAAATATGGCTATAACTGCAAACGAGCCCATCATTTGCTGCTGGCGGGTGTCCTGGTCATAATCCGATTGGAACATGGCATCCAAAAAGCCAAAGGAAAAAGGAGTATCAGGATTCAGCTCTTTCCAGTGTTTTTCGGCGTATTGTACTGCCTCCTTAACCCGGCTGCCATCAAGCTTGGCTATAATTGTTGTACAGCGCAGGGGGTTTACATTCATCACGGCGCAGGCGCCGACGGTGGCATGCAGCGAGAAGTAGTGATAATTTTTCAACACGCCTGCAATTTTATATTTATAAATAATGCCATTATGCAGGTGCGATACGAATTTGCCCGGGGCGGTATTGGGGTCGAAACCGAGCTGTTTGGCTGCTTCCTCGTTAAGCAGCACCTCGTTGCCAAAATCGTGCAGTTCCGAATCTTCCTGCATGTTGGTGTTGGTAAATACCTGCGGGTTAAAATTGCCACCCGATACAAACTGCAGTCCGAGCGTTTTTACGTAGTTCTCGTCGCCAAAATCAAAAAACACTATCTGCTTATCGTTTATTGTTTTATCAGACGCATATAAGTTCATATCGCCCGATACTAATGGCGCTGTAGCCGTAGTTACCGATTTAAAAATGCCGTTATTTTTAAGCTGACCGGCCATTACGGTGCTGTTGCGCATAGCCTGCTCTCCGCTCAGATTGAGCACCAATTGCTGTTCCTGGTCGAAACCCGGCTTTGAGTTAATCATAAAATGCAGCTGCCGCCAAATAACCACAGTGGCAAACACAAGGCAGGTTGAAATGATGAACTGTGATACAATCAACACCTTCCTGACGCTGAACACACCCGTGGAATCTGCTATCTTACCTTTTAAAACCTTAACCGGTTTAAATGCCGACAGATAAAATGCAGGATATAGTCCGGCTATTAAACCGGTTGCCAGCGCAATCAGCGTAAGCCACAAAGCCAGGCTGCTGTTTTCCTTCGCCATAAATGATAGCTGCTGGTTGGTAAGGCTATTGAAAACAGGTAACGCCAAAAACGCCAAAACAGCCGAAACAACCAGTGCACACAGGCTGATGGCAATGGTCTCAATCAGGAACTGGTAACGGATAGCGCCTTTTCCAGCACCCATAACGCGGCGCACGCCAACCTCGCGGGCGCGGCTAATAGCCTGGGCCGTGGTTAAGTTCATGTAGTTTATACAACCCAGCGCCAATATAATTAGCGCGATACAACTTAGCAGGTACATGTATTTAATATTTCCCTGCTTATAAGCAAGGTAATCCTGGAACTCTTCCGAGTGCAGGTGGATATCATTAAGTGCTTGAAGACCGTTGGTGATAACATCATTATGTTCCTTCATTTCGGCGCCGGCGTGGCGTGCCAGGTAGGCGTTCAGCTTTACAGTAAGCGCCCTGGGGTCGGTGCCATGCTTTACTTTAATATAGGTATAAAAATTATCGTTTACCACCCAGCTGTTGTTGTTAGCCATTATGTTGCGGATATAGTCGCTGTTGTTTGAGGCGAAAAAATCTGCATGTATGTGGTTCAGAAAGTCTTCTTTAAATACCCCGGTAATGGTATAGATTGTTGGCCCTGCTTTTACGGTTTTGCCGATGGGCGATTTCTGTTTAAACAATTTGGCAGCCATCGTCTGCGAAAGCACAATGGTATTTGGCGCGGCAAACGCGGTTTTGCGGTCGCCCTGCGCAAAATGGAAAGTAAGCACCTCAAAAAACTGCGGGTCGACCCAATACCCCGAATCCTGGACGTATGGCGTGGCAGTACCGGCACCCTGTACTTGTACAATAACAGAACCATTTGTAGGGTCGATGCGGGTTACCTGCTCAATTTCCGGGATTTCGCTTTTAAGGTATTTGGCATAGGGCAGGCCTACGGTAGGTGCTTTGCTGTCGCCTTTAAAGGTGGAGGTGATGCGGTAAATATCGTCGCGGTTATCAAAACCCTTATCAAAGCTCAGTTCATGCTGCCAGTATAAAAACACCAGCGCACAGCAGGTTAGCCCAATGGCCAGGCTAAAAACGTTTATGGCGGTAGTGGTTTTGCGTTTCCACAGGTTGCGAACGGCGAGTTTTAAGTAGCTTTTGAACATAATTGAATTGCACTTATTTTACGAGTTGGATTAACACGAATCTTAACGAATTCTTTCGAATTGATAATGGTTTGATCAAAAATAAGGTGATGGTGAATAGGTTGTATGTTAAGTTGTTGGGTTTAACATATTTTAACGAACCTAATATTAGATGATTATTTTTGTTTGATGACCCAAAGCCCTTTAAGCAAAGAAACTTTAGAAGAAAGACTTGATGATGCCACTAGAAGTTTGCTTGAAATAGCACGGGATAACGCCTGGAATAATATAGCTGATAATTGTTTGTTTATCCTCTCAGAAAATATTAATCAATTTGATAATAAGGGCAGAAAAGCAGCAAACGACAAAAAGGTGCCTAAACCCTTAAGTGAATTAATGCCTGTTTTGCTAAAATTATATGACGATGTCTATGAGTTTGACCTATATATTTATAAGTCGTCAAAAGAACAAACGGTAATTGAAATTGAATATGCTATAAAATGGCCTGATACGCCGGCTAACACAACGCCTTATCTTCACGCGAAGATATCTATTCCTTCATATGCGGCCGAGTTTGATGTCTTCAAAACAAAAAGAAAATTCGACGTAAACTGGCAACATAATAATTTGCGACACAAATTGAACCTGTTTAAGGCAAGGTTAAGATTCAGAATCTTTCTGTTAAAGAGATGGCTTAAACGAAGAAAATAACAATGTCATGTCCCCAAAAGGACAACAACTTACGCCGTAGCCACCAGCTTACTCACACTCCGGTACACAAACTCATTAAAAATATGCCTGCGGGCAAATCTGCCCGGCGAATCGGCATTTACCAGCTTGCGGTAAACCTCTTTTGGAACATCAAAGTATTCGTATGCATTGCCATCTAAAAAGTACACGGTTAACACCTGCTGTTTGTACTCAAAGTCAGCTATGTTTGATGTGGTAATGGTGATGGTGTAGTCTGCAAATGTTTGGGCGCGGGTTTCAGGCGCTATACTTACCAAAAAGTGATAAGCCTCAATTATGGTTTTGCTTTTCTCTTCGGCTTCCAGCTTCAGCGTTTCGTCATGGTTGAATTTATCCGGGTGCCAGGTTTTCATCAACGCGCGATACACCGTTTTCAATTCCTGCAGCTCAGCGGCTTCATTAACATTCAGCAGTTTCCTGTAATCGACAATCTTTTTCATAATGCGTAATCTTTAACTTATTGTCGTTGAATTGGAAGGCCGGAGGCGCTGTTCAAGAAAATAATTTTGCAAAGGTACGCTTTATCAGGCAGAAAAAATCACATGGTTAGCTTTTGGTTATGTGGAAGGCTCTCCCACATTTATTCATCGCTATCAACTTCAAGGTTTAATCCCCTTGAGCATTGTTAATTAGTGTTAACTAAATGGGTACAAATAACTAATAGCGCCACGACTTCAAATCCGCATCCTTTGGCGCCCTGGTCTTAATTTCATCCGCCCATTTTTTAATAAACATCTGGTTATAACGCAGGCGGCTGATGTAGTTCGGCTGGGTGTGGTCGCCGTTCCAGCAGTGCTCTGCGCGGTCGCCGTAATCTATTGTGCAGCTGCAGTTGGGGTTGTTGAGTTTCTTCAGCATATCTTCGGCAGTGTACACGGCATCGTTTAAGTAATAAGTATCCATATCGCCAACATAAATATGGATTTTCCCTTTCAGACTATTGCCGATTTTGGGCCAGTCGCGTTTGATGATATGGGTCAAATCAAAATTGTCGCGCCAGTAGCTTGCCACCGAGCTGTCAATAGCGCCGGTGTATTTGTCAAAAATGCGCTTAGGGTAACCATCGTTATCCATCGGCGAGAATACGGCTTCCCAAATGTCGAACTGTTCGCCGCTGCGGGTGCGGCTGCCTTCGGCTTGTTCATGCTGGTTCATTTCGTGAACGGTTGCCAGCACATGCCCCAGGTAATCGCGTTCGCCGGGGCGTGGGGTCTTTTTAAAATCGCTGGTGGGGTAGTAGGCGTTTTTATCGTTGTAAAGGTCAATAGTGGTATAATGATGAAAATCTATCGGGTCGGGACAGGCCGCATAGCAGCCGTTATATTCGTTCGGATAAAACACCTGTACAGCCAGCGATATCCAGCCGCCGGTGGAGCCGCCATAAACAAACCGCGCCCAGCCTTTCCCTATGCCGCGGTAGGCTTTCTCAATTGCCGGTATCAGCTCATAAGTTACCGCATCGCCATAAGGCCCCAGGTTTGCCGAGTTTACTGCGTATGAGTCATCATAATACGGATTGGCATGATTTAGCTGTACCGCAAGCACACGCGGAAAATTTGCCCCGCTCCATTGCCTGTAAAAGTCGTATGCCTCCTGCGCCACAATTCTGTTATAACCGGTGATATGAAAGCGTGCCGACGTATCGGGCTTCATGCTTGCTGTGTCCGGCTTAACGGTGCTGAAGCCCCCCACATCATGATTAAAATGGTCTTCAAAAATGGCGAGGGGGTATTTCACATTCGTATGTTCATCAAAACCCTCGGGCAGCAAAATGTTTGCGCTCAGGTACATCGGCCGTCCCCAAAATTCGGTAAGCAGCTTGCTTTGTATACGCAGGTGTTTAATGTATTTGGTGTCTTCCGGTTCTTTTATCGGGGGGATGATTTTGGTTAAAGCCAACGTTATCTCATTGGTTGCTGCCGGGTCGAAATGTATCTTAACAGGGTCTGAATAAATATTGCCTGGCGCGATGTTCCAGTGCTGGCCCTCGCCGCGGTCCATAGGCAGCTTTACGGTTTGCCCGGTTTTTAAATGGAAGGTTTCATACTTATGCAACAGGGCTTGCACATAGTAGTCGCCGGCAGGTATATCTTTTAATCGCTCAATGGGGTAGCCGATGGCCTGTACGTCCATTAGCTGCGTTGTGCCCGGCTTCCATCCCTCCACATCAATGCCAAAAACAAGCTGGGTGGATGCACCATCGTTAATCAAAAAGCGAGGTTCGGCCTTATTGGTTTTCGACAGCAATAGCAATAAACGGCCGTCCTGTACGGATTCTTTAAGCGCCGGGTCGATACGTACCCTGAAAGTTTGCGCGGATGCTGAAACAGAAATAAGCAACAGAAAAATTAGCTTCTTCATGATGAGGAGGATTTGAGAAACTAAGATAGTGAATTAGTTGATTGAGTTAGCTATTGAGTAATAGCTATACACTTTTGCAGCAACACAACCCGGCTCGCCAGCGCTTTGTGATTAAAAATAACTCCGTTTGGTAAATAGGCCTTTAATGTGCTATTACTTACCTGTCAAACAAAAACAATCTTTGGGATAACTATGGCGGGTAAATTTCTTTCACAAAATTTTGAAAGTTCGATAATATTAGTAGCTTTGCTTTATGGAATTACTTGAGGCAAGGCAAAAGTTTATTGAGGCATGGGGAAAGCTGGGTTCAGAATGGGGCATTAACCGCACCATGGCGCAGGTGCACGCACTGCTGTTGATTAGCCCGGACGCGTTAACTACCGAGGAGATTATGGAGCAGCTCAGCATATCGCGCGGCAATGCCAATATGACCCTGCGCGACCTTATCGGCTGGGGCCTTATCGAGAAGCAGCACAGGCCAGGTGAACGTAAGGAATATTTCTTTGCCGATAAAGATGTATGGAACATAGCCCGCCAGGTTGCCAAAGAGCGCCGCAAACGCGAGCTGGAGCCGGTTATCAAAATCCTCGATGAGCTTTCGAAAGTGAAAGGCGACGAAAAGGACCCATCTTACAGAACATTCAACAAATCAATTACCGACATTAACAAGCTTGCAAAAAACGTAGATAAAACTTTTGAAACTATGCTGAAAGCTGACGAAAGCTGGTTTTGGGGCTCGATTTTAAAGGTTTTTAAATAAGCCTTTTTTTATATTCTTCATTTTCAAATTTTACTGAAAATTCAATTTTATTAATGCTTAAAATCGCTATACAATGAACGAAATATTTACACCAAAATTCAAGGGCTTTTTCTGGCCAAATGTATTTGCTATCGCGACTATCGGCCTTACCCGCTATTTCCAATTTGACGACGGACGTGAGGGCGTGTTAATCTTCTCTGAGTTTGTGATCATCCCAATTTTAATGGGGATAATGAGCTCATGGTTTTGGCGCGACCTGAAGCTGCCGGGGCGCAAACGCACGCTTTATGCCATTTATAATATTTTGCTAGCAATATTATTAAGCTTTGTGTTTTTGCATGAAGGCGTAATCTGCCTGTTAATTGTATCGCCGCTGATTATGTGTTTTGTAATAGGGGGCACATTTATAGGCGATATGATGTTTCAAAAGAATAATCAAAAACTAAACGTAAGCATCATAGCAGCTTTGATGTTTGTTTTTGTGGCAGATACCTTATCCACCCATCATTATGAAAACATGGTATCAGACACCATTATTGTTAATGCGCCGCCCGCAAAAGTTTGGCAAAACGTGGTGGCTTTTAAACGGATAAAGACGCCCGACACTTTCTGGCTTTTCAGACTGGGCATGCCCAGCCCGGTTGAGTCGACAGTGACGGGGTATTATGAAGGGGCGGGGCGTAAATGTATTTTTAGTAACGGCTATGTTTTTGATGAAAAGATTGCCACCTACCAGCCCGGCGAGAACCTTACCTTCGACGTTACCGGCCAACCCCGCGACCCCGAAATTATGAATCATATCGACATATTGCGCGGCCAGTTTCTGCTGAAAGATAACGGCAACGGAACCACAACCCTTGTTGGCAACAGCTGGTACCGGCTGTATGTGTTCCCGGTTTGGTATTATGATATTTGGGCCGAAAGCATTACCCGCAATGTGCATTTGCGGGTGATGGCGCATATTAAGGAATTGAGCGAGGTCAAGTAATATGTTTGTCTACGTCATCAGGTACCTGGGTTTCTTAAAATTTATTCCGCTGTTGCCGCTCTTTTACGACGCGTGGCTGCGGCTGTGGACATTGGCTTATTCGCCGGCAGTAATACAATGTATAGATGACATAGAGGCAGAGGTGCTAAGCTGGCCGGGAACCTATAAAACCCTGCATAAATATGGAGGCCTGCAATTAAACTGTAATGGGCGCGAACTTGGCCACATACACAGTAATGGTTTATTGGATATGCTGCTATCGCGGAAGGTAAAAGAGAAATTGTTAAAGGATGGCAGAATAACCGACCATCATTCGTTCAAAAACTCCGGTTGGATAAGCTTTTATATAATTGATCGCAGAGACGCCGACTACGCAAAAGACCTGCTTAAAATGGCCTGGCTGAAAATCCATCAAAGTGTTTAACCCTGTTTTTATTTTTTTCGTATATTTGCAGCCGCAATACTCCCTTATGGTGTAACGGTAGCACGCCTGATTCTGGTTCAGCCTGTCGTGGTTCGAATCCATGTAAGGGAACAAAGCCTTCCAATTTTTGGAGGGCTTTGCTGTTTTAAAGCCAATAAAATTCTTCAGCGCCGGGTTAAAACCCAGCGCTACAACATGAATCGAGCCGATGGCTCTTGAATTCGGGTCATTTGAAGTTTTCTTACTCATAGATTTCCTTAAGAGCCGTAGGCTCGGCCGATGTTTTAGCGCCGGGTTTCAACCCGGCGTAAGTGGCCAATAAAGCGACAATTTGATTCGCACCTATTGCTTTCGCCGTTAACTTTTCTATTTTTGATTGCTGAAAACCCCGATTAATGTCCTATACCCCCGGTTTACATATCCTGGCCGAATTCACCACCGCCAATACGCAGGCTTTGTCCTCATCCGCTAGTTGTAAGATTTTTTTTGATGAGCTTATTGCCCGGTATGCACTGCAGAATGTGGGCGAGGTTTATCATGATTTTGAGGGCGCCGGCTTTACGGGCGTGGTGTGTTTAACAGAATCGCATCTTTCCATACATACCTGGCCGGAGTTTAGCCTGGCAACGTTTGATGTGTTTTTATCCAATTATCAGAAAGATAATACGGATAAGGTGCGCGAAATCTACGCCGATGTGCTGGCTTTTTTTAATGGTGCTGAACTTAAGAAAACAGAATTGGTGAGATAATATGGCGACAGTAAATCTAAAAGCGTTTCCCTTTTCTGCGGATGTTACCTGCCCCAAATGCAGTAACATAATTACTTTGTATGACCCGGATGGCAGCGAATATTGCGTATGCTCGCAATGCAGATCGTTCATCCGTTTTACCGGGAGCAACCAGGCTATCATACAAAAACAAGCCCCGCCCGTACGTACCGAACCTGTGCTTAAACTTGGCGCCCGCGGCGTTTTAAAGGGAGTAGATTTTAAGGTAATAGGCTATATTGAAAAAAAAGAGCTGAATTCACATTACGCGTGGAGAGAGTATATTCTTTATAATTACGAAAAAGGTTACGCCACGCTTGCTGAGTTTGACGGACATTGGAATTATGTGGTTGGAAAGGAATTTTACGCTGACCTGGGCGCCTTAAAACCCAACACATGGGATTTTAAAGAGTACATGGATACAGATTTTAACCTGTATAACAAGTATACCGCTGTAACAACCGCGCTTATAGGTGAGTTCGACTGGGACATATTAACCGAACGTGCGCAGGTACGTGAATATATTGCTCCCCCGCTCATGCTTGTTTTAGAGCAAGGTAAAAGCGGCGGAGGCGGCGACTTTTACCTTGCAGAGTATACCGAAGCTAAAGAGATAGCGGAAGCCTTTAAAGCAGACCCTGATACGTTCCCGGTAAGGGATGGGATAGGCGCCAATCAGCCTTCGCTGTTTCAAAATCAATGGGAGCCTATAAAAAAAGTGACGCCTATACTGATACTTATATTGGCAGTATTAGCCTTCGTGCTTTCAATCGTCAGTCCCTCAACCATCGTAATGAACAGGAACTACGATATGTTTAGCGACACCACCAAGATTAATGAGTTTAAGCCTTTCGCCACGCCGTACTTCGAAATTAAAGGTACATCGGCAGCGTTAAATATCCTGGTATCATCAGGGGTTGATAATAACTGGATGGAAGCCAATACGGTGCTGGTAAACGAGCAAACTAACCAAAGCTGGGACGTTACCGAAAGCGTGGAATATTACCATGGGTATGAAGACGGCGAAAGCTGGTCGGAGGGTGGCCAGGAGTCGGAAAGCTTGTTATCGCATATCCCGCCTGGCAAATACCACTTAAATGTTTACCCTGCATCGGGAGACAGGTATCGCAACACCGTTCATATTACCGTTACCGCCAGGCCTGTATTATGGACCAACTTTTGGCTAATACTGCTGGCGCTGCTGGTGTACCCGGCTTTTTGCTGGTGGAGGGTACGCAGCTTTGAAAAGAAACGCTGGATGAACAGCGATTATTCACCCTATGTATCACAGCAAGAAGACGACTAAAATGAATTATATAAAACCCATACGTATATACCTGCTGGCCGTGCTGCTGGTTTTAGGCTTTTATACCTACAGCATAATTTTCGGCGTGGCATTTTGGCCCAGCAGTGTGATACGCGGTACCGAATATGCCGGCAATAACCATGCACACGGCGTGCATGTATTTTATCACAAATAAAAATTGATTTTATGAGCTTAAACGACCTAATCAGCTTTAAGTACGTCATCTCATCGGTGCTGTACTCAGTAATCGGGATTGTCATCCTGCTGGTATCCTACTGGATAATTGAAAAAATTAAGCCCGAAGATATCTGGAAGGAAATAGTTTACAAGCAAAACGTGGCGCTGGCAATTGTATGCGCTTCGTTTATGATAGCCATAGCTATTATCATCAGCTCGGCAATACACGGCTAAGGCATGAATAAAAAATTACATACCCTGCTGCTGATATCGGTTTTTGTGGTGGCAACGTGCGGACTGATTTATGAGCTGATAGCCGGCACGCTGGCGAGTTATTTATTAGGCGATTCCGTTACGCAGTTCTCTACTATCATCGGCGCATACCTGTTCTCGATGGGCATAGGTTCATGGATTTCTAAATATTTCGAGAAAAACATAATAGCCTGGTTTATCCAGCTGGAAATATTGGTAGGCCTGGTAGGCGGTACCAGCGCCACCATATTGTTTTTGGTATTCGAGAATATTGCGTCGTTCCGTGTTATATTATACAGTTTAGTGGGCCTCACCGGTATTTTGGTGGGCCTGGAAATTCCGCTGCTGATGCGGATATTGAAGGACAGGTACGAATTTAAAGACCTGGTATCGAAAGTTTTCACCTTCGATTATGTGGGCGCATTATTGGCCTCGCTCGTCTTTCCGCTATTGCTCATCCCCTATCTCGGGCTCATCAAAACATCGTTTATGGTGGGCATATTCAATATAGCCGTAGCACTGATAGTGTGCATCAGTTTTAAAAAAGAGATAAAAACAGCCAAATACCTGCAAACGGGCGCCGTAATCGGAATACTGGCGCTGCTGTTGGGCTTTGTTTATTCGGATACTATCACCAATATTTCGGAAGGTATTACTTATTCCGACACTATCATCTACTCAAAAAGCACATCGTACCAGCGCATTATATTAACAAAAAAAGGAAAAGTGTTGCGCCTGTTCCTTAATGGCAATTTGCAGTTCAGTTCGGACGATGAGTACCGCTACCACGAGGCGCTGGTGCATCCCGGATTGCAGGCCCTGCCTAATGCGCACAATGTGCTGGTAATGGGCGGAGGCGATGGACTGGCTGTACGCGAGATACTGAAATACCCGAATGTGCAATCGGTAACCTTGGTGGATTTGGATAAGGGGATGACGACCCTTTTTACCTCCAATAAAATGCTGCTTAACCTTAATAATGGTTCGCTGCTATCGCCTAAAGTTAAGCTGATAAATGCCGACGCCTTTAGCTGGCTGCGTGCCAATACCCGGAAGTTTGATTTTATGGTGATTGACTTTCCCGACCCCTCTAACTATTCGGTGGGAAAGCTTTATACCGATTCATTTTATAAACTCGCGAAAGCCTCATTGGCTCCCGGTGGTATTATGGTTGTACAGTCAACCTCGCCCTATGTGGCGCCAAAATCATTCTGGACGGTTGATAAAACGCTGCAGTCGGTTGGTCTGCATACCATTCCGTATCATAACAACGTGCCATCGTTTGGCGAGTGGGGCTACATTATGGCTACCGAAAGCCCTTATTATAAAAAGCCCGACCATTTTTTGCCGGGGATGCGTTTCATGACCAAAGAAACCCTGGATTTGATGATGTATTTTCCGAAGGATATGGCTAAGGTAAATTGCGAAGTGAACAGGCTAAATAACCAGGTGCTGGTGAAGGATTTTGAAGATGAGTGGTCGCAGGTTTTATAATAACGGTATAACAGGCGAATTGAGCCGGCGCTCATTTTTGCTGCGCGCCGGGATAGTTACAACCGGGATTTTCCTTAACGGCTGTATCCGTAAATTCGGCTCCAAACAATCGTACAAAAATATACCCGGCGCTATAAAAGGCCCGAATTCAACGGCGGGCCACGTGCTGCGCGATAAGATTTCTATACCGCCGTCATCCGGTTCAAGGACTGTAAAAACATTGATTATAGGGAGCGGCATTTCAGGACTATCTGCCGGCCGCTGGTTAAAAAAGCAGGGGTACAACGACTTTGAAATATTAGAGCTGGAAAACCATACCGGCGGCAATGCCTTTTTTGGCAAGAATGAGGTGTCGGCCTACCCGCTTGGGGCGCATTACATTACCATCGCCAATAATGAAGATAAGTTGCTGACTGATTTTTTGCAGGAAAACGGCGTAATAACCGGCTACCAAAATAACCTGCCTGTTTACAACGAATATTACCTCTGTTTCGATCCGGAAGAGCGCTTATTACTGAATGGCCAATTCCAGGAAGGACTGGTGCCTGAATTTGGCGTGCCGGATGCGGAGAAACGGCAGATTAAAAAATTCTTTCAGTTGATAGACGGCTATAAAAATAAAAAAGGGACAGACGGTAAATACGCGTTTGATATCCCGATAGCTAATAGCTCGGCTGATGAAGAATTCAGGAAGCTGGACAAGGTTTTGTTCTCCGATTATTTAAAAAGCGAAGGTTTTACATCGTCCTACCTGCTTTGGTATTTACACTATTGCTGTAAGGACGATTATGGCCAAAAAGCAGACAAGGTATCGGCTTGGGCCGGGCTGCATTATTTTGCGGCGCGCCGCGGCAAGGCTGCCAATGCCGATACCAATGCCGTGCTTACCTGGCCCGAAGGCAATGGCTGGCTGATGAAACGCCTGGCCGAGGCGGTAGATGGGCATGTAACCAAAAATCAGCTGTGTTACCAGGTAAAATTTAATGCGGAGGGTAAAGTTGAAGCTACGATGTATGACATCGCGAAGAAAACTACCAGTACGGTTATAGCCGAAAATGTAATTTTGGCCACGCCACAATTTGTAAATCAAAAGCTATTGCTAAATGCCGCCATCCCGCGACAGGTAAATTACAGCAAGTTTAGCTACTCGCCCTGGCTTATTGCCAATATAACGGTAAACCACCTGCCGCAGGCCAAGGGGACGGGCTTGTGCTGGGATAATGTGGCTTACGATACAGCGTCGGTTGGCTACGTAAATGCCCGGCAGCAATCGGTAAAGCTGGTGCAGGACAAAACAGTGCTTACCTGGTACCTGCCCTTATGCGACCGGGAGCCGCGCCTTTCGCGGCTGGCGGCCTACACGCGTACCTATGAGCAATGGCTGGACATAATGATCCCCGAGCTGGAATACATGCACCCCGGCATAACCGAAGGCATAGAGAAAGTAGAATGCTGGCTATGGGGCCACGGCATGATTGCCCCAACCGTTGATTTTATATGGGGCAGCGATACGCATAACGCCCGCCAGCCTATCAACAATAAACTGTTTTTTGCACATACCGATTTAAGCGGGATTTCAATTTTTGAAGAAGCTTTTCACCACGGCATCCATGCAGCAAACGAAGTTTTGGCAACCTATGGAAAACAGGCAAACCTATAAGCAACCCTGGCTGCACTCCATGCGCACCGATGGGATATTTATCCTGTCGCCGCCCTTTGTTGCGATGTTGCTGGTTGTTTGTTTCCCGCGCCAATTCCAGGCTGCCTCGGGCGTACCGGTTTATTATTGGCTGATATTGATTGTGTTTATTGATGTGGCCCACGTTTACAGTACACTCTATCGCACCTATTTTAAGCCACGGGAGTTTAAGAACAGTCCGATTTTATTGGCGATACCCATAGTCTGTTACATAGCGGGAGTGCTGCTGCACAGTTTTGACGGCATGTTGTTTTGGCGCATACTGGCGTACCTGGCCATTTACCATTTTATAAGGCAGCAATATGGTTTTATGCGCCTGTATTCGCGCGCCGAACAAAGCACTTACCTGCAAAGGCTGATTGATAAAATCGCCATTTATACGGCTACCATTTACCCTTTATATTACTGGCACTTTGCGGGAAAACGGAATTTCAGCTGGTTTGTAGAGAACGATGTGCTTACCTACCCCTCACATTTATTGCTGGCTATTGGCCTGGTAATTTACCTGCTGATAATCGCAATATACATAGTAAAGGAAATTACTTACTGCCTGCAATACCGGCATTTTAACGTGCCGAGGAATGTGCTTATAGGGGGCACATTTATTTCCTGGTATTTTGGTATCGTTTTTTTTAATGGCGATCTGGCATTTACCACGCTTAATGTAATCTCGCACGGCATCCCCTATATGGCGCTGGTTTACATTTTCGAAAAAAGGAAGCAGCAGAAAGATCCGCAAACACAAAATGCCCTCTTAAAATACAGTTTTGGCAAGTACTGGGGCGTGCTGCTATTTATGGCCTTGATTGTGTTGCTTGCCTATTTGGAAGAGGGCCTTTGGGATGGTTTGGTATGGCGCGATCATGGGTCGATATTCCAGGTATTTAGTTATCTGCCACAGGTAAACAATAAGCAGTTGCTGGCATTGCTGGTCCCCTTGTTGGCTTTACCACAATCTACACATTATGTGTTAGATGGTTTTATATGGCGAATAAGGAAGGGGCAGGTGTAAATTGAATGGTGGAAGGCAAAGAAATCATGTACACAAAGTGTTCCAACTGTACACAACGTTCCGCGGAACAGTACAGCAAAATGTAAACTCTAACCCGTATTACCGCATATTTGTGTAACCCCATCCCAGTACAAGACTGTTCCAAATGTTCCACCTGTACACACTGTTCCGCGGAACAGTACGGTAAAACAGCTCTTAAAATCTGGTGATAGGCGACAGGCCGATTTGTACCTTTTGTTTAAACCCGCTTAAAAGTTTATCGACAGCTCAACCTGCTCCGGCTTGCCATTGGTATTCCCAATCCATTTAGGGCCTTTTTTTACAAGGTTAATGGCTTTTTTGTCGGAGTCATCGCTCAAACTTGTTACTACGGATACGTTGCTGATAGCGCCGGTTTTATCAACCCAAAACGACAGCGAAACAGTGCCGGTCTGATGGTCTGGTGAAATGGAAGCGCCGTTAAGATATTTATCATATTTGCTCCAGCCCATTTGAGGGTGTGCGGCTGACATGTTTTTAGCATTATTTGTAAGTGTAGCTTCCTTTGGGATATCTGCAGGCGCAAGGCTGATGGTTTTCAAAGAATCACCTACTGCTGCAGAACCCGCACTTACTTTCGCTGTATTATAACCTACCCGGCTAACCATAAGTCCGCGCTTAATACCATCCGAAGGGATATAAAATTTTCCGTCCCTATCGGTAACCGCGCCAAAATTTGCACCATCGGCTTTAACTGCAACACCGGGCAGCGGCCGTCCGTCAATTTCGTCGACAATCCTGCCTTGAACAAAAAATCTTTGCGAACCAAGCGATGACGCCTTAAAATCAGCAGGCGAAGAACTTACACCAACCGCTTTGCTGGTAAGCTTTTGCTCAAGCGGGCTTACTCTCATTTTGGCGTATGCGTTTCCATTGTATTGAGTAGACTTGTCAGCGTTCACTTCTTTTAAATCATCACTCTTTTTTGCCGGCTTGTAATTCATCACCACTATTTCGTTTAAAGGCGTGGCGTCGGCCGTGTCGGCCTTTTTTGCAGCTGCATTGGCAAAAACATTATTATCGGCAGGCGGCTCCGCAATTACGGGGGCGGCCGCAGCTTCCACCGCGGGTGGCGCAGCGGCAGATTTTACTACGGTTGTTGAACGGATAATCGGCGCAGGCACTTTGGCTATCACCTGAGCGGTTACAGTAGTGTCTTTTGCTGCCGATTGTGCCGGCGGTGTTTTTTCAATCGGTTTAACGGCAATAGCAGGAGGGGGCGTAACGGTTTTTGTTTTGCTAAACATCAGCCAGCCGATAGTAAACACAACCAATATAGATGCTGCAATGGCCAGCGTTCTGAAAGGTATCAGCCGTTTTACTTTTTTCTCCTCAACGCGCTGCTGCAGTCGCCTGCTTAAATCAGTGAGCGCGGGCTGCTGGTTGCGGCCGGCTTTTTCGTACCCTTCGATGGCATCGGCCAGGAAAGGGTCATCCTGGGCACGGGCTTCCAGCCGTTGCATAGCATGGGCATCAAGCTCCCCGTTAAGGTACTTCCGTATTAATAATATATCTGCTTCGTGGTTAGCCACTGTTCTTCTCCAAACAAATTTTAAGGTTACGCTTGCCGTTTTGAATATAACTCTTCACCTCGTTAAGGCTAAAGCCGGTCATTTCTGTAATCTCTTTATAACACTTCTCATTTAAATAAAACAAACTTACCGTTTGTTTTTGGTTAGCCGGAAGCTTGTCCATACATTTCTCCAAAGCCTGCATAGCGTCTTCGCGGTTATCATCTTCAGGATGCAAAACCAGCGAAAATTCCATAACATCGTCCAAATTAATTACCTCCATCTTTTTTGATGAACGCAATTGCATCAGGCAATAGTTGCGGCTAAGCACATACAGCCAGCTTTTAAACTGCTTAATGTCGTGCTGCTTCACTTTGGTAACCAATTCTTCAAATATCCCCATCACGGCGTCCTGCGCCTGTTCTTCATCTTTTAAATATTTCAGGCAAACACCGTAAACCAGGGGCATCTGCTTTTCATACAGCTTGCCCAAAGCCGCCAGGTCGCCGCTTTCGCGGTAGCTGGTCAACAATTGCTCGTCGTCGGCATCGGTTGGTTTAACTGGTCTCCTAAAAAAATTCATTCCGGGGCGACTAAAATAATTTTTTTAAATGGTTTATGGAAATCTGTCTCCCGCTGCATCATTAGTACAAAACCAGGCTATGAAATGGTAAGGCTAGCAAAAAGCGCAAAATCAATATCAAAAAAGAACTCGCTGCTAATAAGTAAGCAAAATTAGCTGACCGATAGAAGCATGCCCGGCGTTGTGTAACCTCCAGGCTTAATGTCATTGTATCCCGCGTTATTTCCTAAGCCAAACGGATACTACTGAGGCTGACATTAATGGTTGCAAAGCAAAGGGCTGCTTCGTTTTGGCAGGGGCAGAATATCTTCCGCTTAAACTATAGTTATCGAAGTTTTTTTGCCCAAAAATTTCCCCAATTGCACTCCCGATATTCCCCTATGTTTTAAGTAAATTTAACTGAAACTATAATTTGTTTTTTTGAACGGTAATATTCTTTGATATTTGTTGGGTAGCTGAACTGGCATAACTATTGCCTAATAATTAACAGCGATGCTATCAGTTAATGCTTACAACGGGGACTTACAAAACAAGAAACTGCGAAAGCGTTAATTATAAAATACCTATTTTAGCAAAACTTAAACTATTTACCATGTGCAAACTTGTAGTAATTGACGACAACCCGACAGACCACTATATTATGCAACGTTTACTGCATAATAATTACAACTGCGAGCAGGCTACCTACACTTTCGATGGCAGGTTAGTATTAGATTATTTAGAAGAAAATAAAGATAACGGCACTATGCCCGATGTAATATTGCTTGACCTGGATATGCCGCAGCTAACAGGTTGGGAATTCCTGGATAAGCTGGAAAGCTTTAACGCCGAATCAAAGAAAAATGTGCGGGTGCACATTATGAGTTCATCTATTCGCACAGCCGATGTATTTCAGTCGAAAAAATATAATTGCGTCAACTCATTCATGACCAAGCCGCTATCGCGCGATTTGGTGAACCAGGTTTGCGAACAGGCCAATCCATACCATAACAACTAGCGGTTTAATACCGCATCGTAATAATATTTGTTTGATATTTTGAATTGCAGGGCGCAATCACAAACATAAGGCACTTTCACAGGGTGCCTTTTTTATTGACTAAAATGTTTTGAACCATGATTCGCCTGATTAAATGATTAAAAGATGTATGGCGCAAATCAGGTAATCCAAAATCAGGCGAATCATAGTTCAAAACAAACTACATCGCTGATACCCGCCAAATTTTATTCCCGGAATCGTCAGCGACCAATATGGAACCATCCGGTAAAACTGCAATACTAACCGGGCGGCCGTAAACTTTTTTCTGTGCAGCGTCGGCAATAAATCCCGTGAGGAAATCTTCAACGGTTCCAGTTGGTTTTCCACTTGCAAAGGGAGCAAATACTACTTTATATCCCACCAGCTTCGAGCTGTTCCATGAGCCATGCTGGCCTATAAAGGCGCCGTTTTGGTAATGGACCGGGAATTTTTTGCCGATATAAAATGCCAGACCCAATGATGCCGTATGTGGACCAAGTGATAAATCGGGTGTGATTGATTTGGCTACCAAATCAGAACGCTGGCCTATATGGTTAGGGTCTTCATGCTTGCCGAAATAGGCGAAGGGCCATCCATAAAAACCACCGTCTTTCACGCTGGTTAAATAATCTGGCACCAGGCTATCGCCTAAATCGTCGCGCTCGTTTACCGAGGTATAAAGCGTGTTAGTAACCGGCTCAAAATCGATACCGACAGGATTTCGTAATCCGCTGGCGAAAACCCGTTCATGGGTGCCGTCAGGGTTAATTTCCAGGATATCGGCGCGCCTGGCTTCCACTGCTAAACCATGTTCAGCATCGTTGGTGCCGGAGCCTACAGAAATATAGATTTTACTGCCATCTTTATTCGCGCGAAGGTTACGCGTCCAGTGGTTGTTGTACCCGCCGGCAGGTAATGAAAGAATTTCTTTCCCGGCTGCAGTTATGCTTGTCTGCCTGGCTTTATAAGGATATCGCCATAAAGCATCGGTATTGGCTACGTAAAACCAGTCGTTTAAAATCAGCATACCGTAAGGCTGGTTCAGGTTGCTTAAAAAAACTTGTTTTACATCGGCAACTCCATCGCCACTGGTATCGCGCAGCAGGGTAATACGGTTGGCGCTCTTGTTATAATTCTGCGCCTTACTTGCCCCGATAATATTTGCGCCGATTCTTTTTATCCCGCCCATTTCGGTGTTTGCCTCCGAAATAAATACATCGCCGTTGGCAGCTACATAAATATTGCGCGGATTATCCAGGCCATCAGCATATAAATTTATTTTGAACCCTTTAGGCGCAATGGGCATTTTGCCTTGCGGCCAACCAATTACTTCGCAAAAAGTCATGGTCGATTTTGTTTGATAAGGCGGTGGCAGCTTTACCTGCTGTTTCGCAGTTGTTACAATATTATCTGCTTTCGACGCATCGGGCCTATTTGATGAACATCCAATTGCCAGCGCGGCAGTGCATAGCGTAATTAACTGAAGACGATAGTTCATCATGAAAACAGGTATGCAATTTTAATTTTCAACCTCATATATATCTTTTTTGTTTTAGCGTTAAAAGCAATGTTCCTTTTGCCATAAAGATAAACCAATTACCGGCTTGTTTTCGGGTGCTACTGCCCAAACCACAGTCATAATAATTACATTTGGATTTTGCAATTACCTTTTTTGATTTGATTAAACCCCTATGAAACCCACCTGGCTTAAAATATTTTTACCGGCAATCGGTTTATTTTTTGCGATGCAAGGTTTTGCACAGGTTTGCACCGGCGCACTGGGTGACCCGGTAATTAACCAGGATTTCGGCTCCGGGACGAATCCGGGCGCCCCTTTACCCAGTTCCGTTACCAACTACAGCTTTTACAATATGGACTGCCCCAATGATGGCAGCTATACCATAGCCAACCAAACTAACAGCTGCTTCGGGCGCAGCTGGCACAGCCTCACTGACCATACCGGCAATCCTAACGGTTATATGATGATTGTAAATGCATCGAACGATCCCGGCCTTTTTTATACCCAAACAGCTGATGCAGGCGTATTGTGCGCTAACACCACTTATTATTTTTCGGCCTGGATAACTAATTTGATCCTTCCATCTGCTTGCGGCGGAGCATCTAGCCGACCCAATATTACATTTTCTATCGAAACGCTCGACGGGCAAAAATTAAGTCCGCCTTATAATACCGGCGATATACCACCTACCGATGCCGTAGAGTGGAATCAATACGGCACCTATTTTACGACTCCCGGAAACGTGAGCACAGTGGTTGTAAAAATGATAAATAATGCCCCCGGCGGATGTGGTAATGATTTGGCGCTGGATGATATCACCTTTCGCGCCTGTGGGCCGATAATCCAGGCGGGTTTTGGGGCGGCTACCGGTCAGGCCGTACAAGAGCTATGCGAAGGAAGCGACGGTTTGTATACTTTAAAAGCACAAGTTAACGCCAATAACCCGGTACTGCAATGGCAGGCCAACTATTACGGCAACGGCTGGGCTGATATCGACGGCAAAAACAGTAATACGCTCGACATAGCTTTCCGCAATGCCATTAAAGGCGTTTACCAATACCGGTTAGGTGTCGCCAACGGCTCTGATATTACCTCGGTACGATGCCGGGTATATTCGGCGCCGCTGACGGTGATGGTAAATCCGCTGCCTGCTGTCCCGTCAATTCCTGATAAAACATTTTGCGAGGGCTATCCGCTCACGCTGGAAGCATCAGGAGGGGCAACGTATCGATGGACGGGACCAGGAATACAGCCCACAACCCAAAATCCACTGGTAATAAGTAGTGTTACCCCGGCTAATGAGGGTGTTTATACGGTAGTCGCAACGTCGGATAAAGGCTGCGACGCACCACCCGTACAGGTGCAGGTTAAAATAGTGCCCAAAGTTGTGGCAAGTGTTAGCGATAATGTTGCCATTTGTGCAGGGCAAACTACACAGTTGCACGCCTCGGGTGGTCTTTATTATAAGTGGACGCCATCCACAGGACTCGACCACGACGATATACCCGACCCAATTGCAAGCCCGGCAGATACTACCACCTACTCGGTAAACGTAAGTAACGACGGCTGTAATGACGACAGTAAATCGATAACTGTAGCGGTGCGGAAAAATCCGGTTGCAGATGGCGGCGGCGATAAAAAGATATTTGAAGGGCAATCGGTAAAGCTGAACGGAAAGGTTACTGGCGACGATATCACCAATATATCATGGTTCCCAACCACGGCGCTTGATGACCCGACATCTGCTACGCCTGTTGCCAACCCCACTGACGATATCAGCTATACGATGACCGTGACATCTGCAAATTGCGGCATATCAACCAGTACCGTGTTTGTACGCGTTTATAAAAAAGTCACTATTCCGAATACTTTCTCGCCCAATAGCGATGGTATTAATGATACCTGGAATATTGAGGCGCTGGTAACTTATCCCGAAAGCACTACGATGGTTTACAACCGTTACGGTAAGCTGGTGTTTAAAAGCACCGGGTATACAAAGAATTGGGATGGAACGTATAATGGCATCGTATTGCCAGCGGGCACGTACTATTATGTTATCGATTTAAAAAACGGGACGAGTAAACTGGCTGGGTGGGTGTTTATAGTGAAATGATGTAAGGGTTGATTACCGGTGCAGATTTGACAACTCTTAAAGAGTTGTCAAATCTTAATTGCGCACCCTTAGGCTTTTTTCTTAATCGTATTTTTCACCGGCCTTGCTGCTTTAACCGTTTCAAAAGCATCCTCTGCTTCGGCTTTGGTTTTTACGGGTGTGGGTTTGTCAGCTAATTCGGCAAGGATGGTTCTGCCGCCTTTTACTACCTGGTTAAGCTCAACCTTTATTTCGGTACCCAATGGCAAAAATACATCGACCCTTGAGCCGAATTTAATAAAGCCGAATTGATCGCCCTGGTCAACAACATCACCTTCTTTTACGTACCATACAATGCGGCGGGCAAGTGCGCCGGCTATCTGGCGGAACAACACAACTACACCTTCCTTGTTTTCGATGGCGATGGTGGTACGTTCATTTTCGGTAGATGATTTTGGATGCCAGGCCACCAGGTATTTGCCTTTGTGATACTTAAAGTATTTTACAACACCGGCTATCGGGTTGCGGTTAATATGCACATTCACAGGCGACATAAACACCGAAAGCTGGATTCTTTTATCTTTCAGAAACTCGGTTTCCTCGGTTTCCTCAATTACCACAACCTTGCCATCGGCCGGGCAAAGGACATATTTATCATGCTTGTCGATGCTGATTTTCGGGCTGCGAAAAAATTGAACAATGATTGCAAAAAGCAGGAATGACAGAATATAGATAATCCATTTCACCACGTGTGCTTCAGGGAAATAAAATTGAATCAGCGCATTCAATACAAAAATAAAAAGTATGCAAATGGCTAACGAGGTATATCCTTCTTTATGGAAAGTCATCATTGGGGTTATTTGTTATCGCTGTGCAAATCTAATAATTTGAAATGAAGTAGCATCGCCTAAAATTTAACCACAGAAGCGCAGGATCACAGATGCAAGCAGATGAATGGATGACGCTGATAAAAACTTAAGATGTTATTAAGTATCTTATCAGACAGGCATCTGCGTAATCAGCGTCATCCGTTATCGTCTGCGATCTCTTTTCTCCGTGGTTAAACAGAAACAAAGTACAGGTATGTATATACAATCGGCGCTGCGAGTAGTAGGCCGTCGAACCTGTCGAGTAGGCCGCCGTGACCGGGTAGGAGGCCGCCGGAGTCTTTAACATTAATGCTACGTTTAAGCATAGATTCTACCAGATCGCCGGTTGTGCCTACTATCGATATGATAAGGGCGATAACAATCCAGTGCTGCATGGCCAGCCCGGTATAATAATGCCCCAGTATACGGGCTGCGGCAACGCTGATAATAGCACCGCCAATAAAGCCTTCCCATGTTTTTTTAGGGGAATGACGCTCAAAAAGCTTGGTGCGGCCTATTGCACGCCCTACCAGGTAAGCACCTGTATCGTTCGACCAAAGCATCACCAAAAAGCCAAGCGGAATGTACAGGTTAAAGCCACCCGCTATATAAGCCAGCGCATGAAAGAATGTAAAGGGTATGATGGTGAGTATCAGCCCCAGGTAAGTATAAGCGATATTGGTAAACGGCGCTTCCGATTTATTAAAAAGTTCAGTTACAAAAATGGCGGAGGAGGCTACCGGGATTAAAAACAATAGTTTATGCCCGGTATTCATACCTTCAAAAGCAGGCATTGTAAACACTCCCGAATAGCAAAGCACGGCGAATGCTGAAAATATCAGCGCGCCGGTCAATATGCCGACCGGAACATTGGGATTGGCAGTGCCTTGTTTTATCAGCCCATAAAACTCGAACAGGCACAGGCAACTTATCAGCAAATAGAAGCCTGCAAAAACATACGGACCCAGCATAACCGAGGCCAGCATCACTATCACAAAAATTACCCCTGTTATGGCTCTTGTTTTCATTGCGTAATCTGGTTCAGGATAAGCACCTCGATGGCATTGGCGAAGTCGTTTTGATGTACATAAACTTCAATATCGCCAAATGTGCGGTGCGATGAATCCTGTTTGTTTAATAATACAGTTTCAATATTTTGGCCGGCTAATGCTTGTTTCACCATTTCACTCTGGTAAAAGTTTGATGAAGAAAATATCCTTACCCAGTTCTTCTCCATCACTCAACGGCCGGTTTGTTTTTCAGCATCATTGTACGGTGATAGATAAACAATAACCCGCCGGTTACCACAAAGCTTACAATATAAGCAGGTGTGCTAAAAACATGCTGGTTGTTCACATCCCCGATAAATACCTTTTGTTGAAAAAGATATGTTAGCACTACAATAGTAGCATTATTTATAAAGTGCGCCCAAACACTTGTCCATATACTGCCGCTCCAGGCTACAAAGTAACCGAACAGTAGCCCCAGCAAAATACGCGGAAAAAAACCGGAATATTCCAGGTGGAAGGCGCTGAACAAAATGGCGGTTATCCAAATGGCAATGTGAATATTTTTTGTGAGCTTAAACAAGATGGTTTGCAGCACACCGCGGAACATAAACTCCTCGGCAATAGCGGTAAATAAACCAATAAAAAGCACATTCGAAAGCACATCCCACAGACCTTTCATATTCAGCATCTCCGTCATGATTTTTTCGTTGCTTTTTTCGTTTTCTTTCAGCCATTCGAGCCAATGCGGCACCGGTACCATTTGGTTCAGGTTTGACAAGAGTTCAATAAGTGGCATCGCAACAAACATTATTGCAAAAACCAATACCAATAGTCCCCAGGGGAAACGAAATGCCGGTTTAATATAACCCGGTACGTCGTTTACAATCACCCTGGAAAAAAACAGGGATGATAAAACGATGGGCAGTGTAGTACTAACGATTTGCAATATCCAAACCGCCGTTATAAAATGGGGATTAGCCGTATTAAATTGTGCAATAGCCAGGAAAGTATTGTAACCGTACAAGGCAGAAATTATCGCCATCGCTATAAAAACCCCGGCGATAAAAAAGACTATAACAATCCCCGCAAATATCAAAAACTGCACGCCCGGAAGTATCCGTTTGTCATTGTTTTCTAACTGTTTATAGGGTGTATCTATCATCTGGCGTAAAATGCGTAATTTTGCAACGAAGATAACAGATGTCTGTACAAATAGGAAATATTGATTTAGGTGAGTTCCCGCTGCTGCTGGCGCCAATGGAGGATGTGAGCGACCCTCCGTTCCGTTACGTATGTAAGCAGAATGGGGCGGATATGATGTACACCGAGTTTATCTCGAGCGAAGGCCTGATTCGCGATGCCGCAAAAAGCCGCCAGAAGCTGGATATTTTTGAATATGAGCGCCCGATAGGCATACAAATTTTCGGCAGCGATATTGAGCACATGCGCGAGGCTACTGAAATTGCCACCCTTGCCAATCCTGATCTGATGGATATTAACTATGGCTGTCCTGTTAAACAGGTGGCTTGCCGTGGGGCCGGCGCAAGCCTGCTGCAGGATATCGACAAAATGGTGGCTATGACCAAAGCCGTGGTTAACGCAACCCATTTGCCGGTAACCGTAAAAACCCGTCTCGGCTGGGACGATAATACCAAAAACGTTTATGAAGTAGCCGAGCGCCTGCAGGATGTTGGCATAAAAGCGCTCACCATACATGGCCGTACCCGTGCCCAAATGTACAAGGGCGTGGCCGACTGGCACCTCATTCGCGAGATAAAGAAAAACCCGAGAATACAAATCCCCATTTTTGGGAATGGTGATATCGATTCTCCCCAAAAGGCGGCTGAGTGGCGCATGGAATTTGGTGTGGATGGCATGATGATAGGCCGCGCGGCTATAGGCTACCCATGGATCTTCCGCGAAATAAAGCACTATTTTAATACCGGCGAATACTTGGATAAACCAACCATCGCCGAACGTGTTGAAGCCTGTACCACCCACCTGCAAAAGTCGGTTGAATGGAAGGGACCGAAAACCGGCATATTCGAAATGCGCAGGCATTACAGCAATTACTTTAAAGGGATAGAGAACTTTAAAGAATACCGCATGCGCCTTGTAACGGCTTCGGGCATACATGAAGTGATGGAGATTTTGAATGAAGTGAGTGTAAACCCACGATATGCAGAGGAAGGCATTGGGGTGTAATGGTGGGGCGTATTGGATACGCCCTCGTCGTTTATATGATGTTAAGGACGTGTCTTAAAGACGCAATTCTTATCTTCCTGATTAAAAAGGGTGTATGTGATACATCCCTGCAAAAAATCTGAAAATAATTTTCACAAATGGCTTGATATTTGACTGGATAATATATATTTGACTTTCAAGAGAATTTGTTATATGGTTACGATTATTACAGACGGCGTTAAGGTATCAGTAGACACTATCTACCAGCCCGAGTATTCTAACCCGGCAAATGACCATTTTATGTTTGCTTACAAAGTGAAGATAGAAAACATGGGGAATTACGCGGTTAGGCTGTTGGGAAGGCACTGGTACATTTTTGATTCGAACGGTGCGAAGCGTGAAGTTGAGGGTGAAGGAGTGGTTGGTCAGCAGCCGGTTATAGAGCCGGGGATGACTCACGAATATGTATCGGGCTGTAATTTAAAAACCGATATGGGCAGCATGAAAGGCGAGTACCACATGACCCGGCTGATAGACAATCAGCCGTTTAATGTGCAAATACCCGAATTTTACCTGATAGCCCCTTACCGTATGAATTAATTTCGCTCAACATAATATTAAAGCAAACCCCGGCCCTTCTCAAAGCCGGGGTTTTTGTTTGTGGACTATAATGTGTAGGATTAAAGGATTTTAGGATACTTGTCCTACGCGTTTTTTAAAATCGAATAATCCTCAAATCAAGCAAATCATGGTTCTACCTATGATGTTCCGGCCTTGCTGCAGGACGAGGTTCCGCGGCACGTGGCTGTACCCTTGGCGCTGCTGCACGTGGCTCCGGCGCACGCTGTGGCTGCACGCGCGGCGCTGCTGCACGTGGTTCCGGGGTAGTACGCCTGTTTTCTGCGCTCGGCCTGGCAGCGCGGGGCTCAGAGACTCTTCTCTCTGGTGTTACTCTTGTTTTTGGCGCTACGGCAGGCCTTGCCTCATTGGGTGTTACATGCGTCTTTGCTGAAACCCTTTCCCTGGCGGCGGCCCGATCAGCGGCCGGACGTTCCGTTGTTGGTTTTGCAGCGTTAGAACGTGCGTCTCTCCTGTTAGCAGTTGTTCTTGCGGCGGGTGACGGGCGTTCATTCGTTTTAGCAAATGATGCACGGTCTTTATGTGCGCTTTCCTGGTGCGATGTCTGGGCTGCTGTCGGCGCAATGTGGCGTTGCTGCATAGCTGCACGCTCTTGCGGCCTTGGCCTTGCCTGTACGCCGCCTCTGCCTCCGTTAAAGCTGCGGCGGTCGTTATTGTTTACAACTACGGTTCGGTTTATGTACGTGTTGTGGATGACGGTTTTATTAACCCGCACCACGGCAGTGTTGTAGCTAAACCGGTTATTCTCCCAGCGGCCGCCATAGTAACCGTGACCAGTATAACCATAACCATAGTTAATACCGCCGTAAAAACCTACGCTTGGTCCCCAGTAGCCGGCGTGGAAACCATAACGACCGCCAACGTAACCCCAATAAGCCGGTGTCCAATACAGGCCGGGGTTTGGAGGGGCCACCCATACGCCGGGTACCCAGTAATAACCGTCAGCATCGTCGTAAGCCCAATAGCCCGGCTGCCAGATATAGCCATCAGCAGGTGGTTCGGGCATTTCGTAAACACGGAGCGGCGGTGGCGGCGTGCCCACACTAATACTTACGCTAACTTGTGCATTTGATTTTGGTATGTATGCGCATATCGCGCATAAAATGATGAGTGTTTTTAAGAACGTTTTCATAGGGGTAATTATTTAATTAATAAACTGTTCATACTTAATAGCATGCTTGTTAACTACAGATTGGGTACAATAATGTTTGTGTTATTTAGCATGAGAACAGGAAATAGCCTTAAACCGTCAACCTGGCTTTTTCATAGCGATGAGTTTAGACCTCGCGTGTTTGAAATATTTCTGCGCCTGCCATTTCACGATGGGCGATGCCCAATGCTGGTAGATTGGGGCCCTTTCAGGGTTTGGAATTTTAGTTCGAAATATGCTTTTGTTCCCCGAGGAGCTACATCTGTTAGCGTAGTGTCGCCCTACGTCACCAGGAGCGGTTTCGAAAACGCGCGCTCTAAACCCATCGCTATTACCTGGGGCTTATATTTACTTATGCATAGTTTTGGGAAATAATTGCAGCGAGGGTTTACAGGTGTAAAGGCCTTTATTTTATAATATTTTGGATATCAATAAATTACCATTGTGCCGGGTTTACAGTGTAAACCCGTATGTAAAATCCCAGATAAAATACTGATTATCAGTACTTTGTAAAATATATAAAATTCATATCGCTGATAATCAGTGTATTTAATAATGTTCAGGGTGTTCCGTGCGGAAAAATGAAACACTTTGCCGGTTGGACTATGCGAAACTCAGGTTAATTTAATGGTGCGTAGTGGTATCCTTTTTTAATTCCTGCTGTGCTTTCTGCACCTTCTTTTCATCCCGCAGGTGTTTGTCTGCTTGTCTTAATTGTTTATTGATGCGTGCAGCTTTTGTTGATGAAACTTTCCGCACAACCGGTTTCCGCTTTTTATAAACTGTATGCTTCACGGTGTCGGTTTGCGGTTGTTCGCCAATAGCTAAATTTATATCGGTTGCGGCCTGTAGCGCAGGCGCTATTTCTATAGTAAGGCCAAGCAGCATTATTATTATCAAAAACTTTTTCATGTTGTGTTAATTGGTAAGTAATAGACAATCAGACGGTAATAATGTTTGGTGGGGCTATAATGCAACAGGCTTTGTGCCCGGTTATCTATTTAAAGGCTATTACTGTTATCTTTAAATCATTATGAAAAACATTGCACGCCTGCTTTTTGTACTGTTCGCTTTATCGTCCGCCGCCCTGGCATCGCCAAAAAACAAAGCGCTTATTTTTTTAAAGCCGATAACCCCAATATCCGTTATGTTGGCCGTGTTGATTTTTCGGACAAGCTAAAACCGAGGATATGGGCGCCGGGCGTATATATACAGGCCAAATTTAAAGGCACGCAATGCGAGATTATTTTAAACGATGAAGCGCTTGGCGGCAATAACCTGAACTACCTGGAGATTGTTATCGACGGCGACAAGCTGCAGCGCATACAAACTACCGGCAAACAAAATATAATAAAAGTGCCCGGTGGCCTTGCCGATACGGAACACACTTTACTCATTTGTAAAGACACCGAATCCAATATCGGCTATATCGATTTTATCGGCATAAACTGCGAGAAATTGCTGCCACTGCCGCCGCAGCCCAAACGGAAAATAGAATGCTTTGGCGATTCCATTACCAGCGGAACAGGCATGGATATGTCGGTTATCCCTTGTGATAAAGGGCAATGGTACGATCAGCACAATGCCTATATGAGCTACGGCCCGCGCGCCGCCCGCAACCTTAACGCCGACTGGCAGCTTACCTCGCTGGCGGGTATCGGATTAACCCATAGCTGCTGCAATCTAAAAGTGGTACTGCCGCAAATAGTAGATAAAGTTTTTATTTATGCCGATTCTATTGCCTGGAATTTTAAGAATTATCAGCCGGATGTGGTAACCATTTGCATTGGCCAGAATGACGGGCCACAGGATTCCACCTTGTTTTGCAGCACTTATGTAAAGCTGTTAACCAGCATGCGGCAGCATTATCCTAAGGCTGATATCATTTGCCTCACCAGCCCCATGGCTGATGGAACTTTACTTCCGGTTTTGAAACGCTATCTTACCGGTATTACTGCTTATATGAATGCACACGGCGACCGAAAGTTCTCGAAATATTTCTTTTCGAAACAATACCACAACGGCTGCGGCGGGCACCCGGATATTGATGAGCATAAGCTGATAGCAGATGAGCTGACGACGTATATTAAACAGGTAAAGGGGTGGTAACATTAGGGTTCGAAATGTGCCTTTGTTCATTGTTTTCGCGATGGGTGTTACCCATCGCTGACAGATGGAACCCTTTCCTTTGGTCT
>JAZJZL010000090.1:0-8252 GCA_040389845.1 Bacteroidota bacterium | reverse complement strand
ATATCCTTCATCATCGCAATATCCACTTCTCGCAGGGGTTAAATAACAGACTAAGTACCTATACTATATCTGTAAATTATCTCAATTTCATCTGCGGGCGGGGCAACAGCGAGCTTTCGCATTTCCGCAGACTCATCCTTTTTCCGTTTCACGACTTTTGGTAGCATTAAAAGGTGAATAGAAACATTGCTGCCGGTGCTGATTACATCTGCGGCTTCATTGTTTTTTAATTTAGTTTTAATACTGCGCGGGTTTTGATTGGGCTTCGCGCAGTATTACCTCATCCTTTATTTTTCGTTATCAACCTTTTACTCTCTTTCCCAAAAACTTGAACATGAAAAAAATCATACCCTTTGGCGTACTTATTATAGTAGTTATACTTGCCCTTATCTATCCTTCTGTCGACGTTGTAAATGTAAAAGACAGCCAGATAAACTCCGGCGATACCGCCTGGCTGCTGGTATCAACCGCACTTGTTTTAATCATGACTCCCGGCCTTGCCTTTTTCTATGGCGGCATGGTGAGCAAAAAGAATGTACTATCAACCATGATGCAAAGCTTTGTCTGCATGGGTATTATCACTGTCCTTTGGGTGATATTCGGCTTCAGTCTTGCCTTTGGCGATGACATCAAGGGCATCATTGGCAACCCAAAAACATTTTTTATGATGAAAGGCATGCTGGGCAATGCCACCTGGAAACTTGCTCCAACCATTCCGCTGGTGCTATTTGCAATGTTTCAGTTAAAATTCGCGGTAATAACACCGGCGCTTATCACCGGGGCATTTGCCGAGCGTATCCGCTTCAACTCTTATATCATTTTCCTCTGCCTGTTCATGATCGTTATTTACGCACCACTGGCACATTCAACCTGGCATCCGGATGGCTTCCTTTTTAAACTCGGCGTATTGGACTTTGCCGGTGGTACGGTTGTACATATGTCGGCCGGTTGGGCAGCTTTGGCATCGGCCTTATATCTTAAACAGCGTAACCAGCAGGCGCATGCTCCGGCCCGTATCAGCTATGTATTATTAGGTACAGGCTTACTGTGGTTCGGCTGGTTCGGTTTTAACGCCGGCTCGGCACTTGGTTCGGGCACACTGGCTGCTACTGCTTTGGGTACAACAACTACCGCGTCAGCTGCGGCCGCAATCGCCTGGATTTTCTTTGATATGCTGCGCGGCAAAAAGCCTTCGGTTATGGGGGCCTGTATAGGTGCAGTTGTGGGCCTGGTCGCTATTACACCCGCAGCAGGTTTCGTAACCATCCCCCATTCATTAATTGTTGGTATTGTTGCAGCCGTAGTGAGTAACCTGGTTGTTATCTGGAGAACTTCAACCAGCATCGATGACACCCTTGACGTATGGCCATGCCACGGCGTGGGCGGTATGGTAGGCATGCTGATGACCGGTATTTTCGCTCATGTAAATGTTAACTCAGCAAATACAACCGGCAATGGCTTATATTACGGAGAAACTCATTTGTTCGTGGTTCACCTGATTGCGCTGGTTGGCGTATCGGCATTTGCTTTTTTTGGCTCACTGCTATTATTAAAGATAACCGATATGATCAGCAAGTTGCGCGTATCCCCCGAAGAAGAAGCGATGGGTCTTGACAAAACCCAGCACGACGAGGAACTGTAAATCTTCAAACTATCAACCCAAACTAAAAAACTACCAAATATAAAAAGCCACGGGTTAAAGCCCGTGGCTATAATATGTTCCGGGCCGATGGCCCTATCGCTATTCGGATATTGGAAGATAAGCTTAATCCGGTGGAACCCGGAAAAACCTTTCACCTTTATCCTTTCACCTCCCCCAACTACCAATCCTTAGTCGATATCTTCTTGACCGCAGGCTCCTTTTTCACCGGCGGTTTTTTCAGCATAAACTCCTTCAGCTTTGCTCCTATTTTACGGCTGCTTAAAAGCACCCCATCCAAGTAGGCAGCCAAATCTTTCTTATCAATTTTTCCTTCGGATTTTTCCAGTGGGATATAGATGCCGGGAATCGATTCATAATTATTGTACCGATTGCGCTGGTATGGGTTAAAAACAAAATCGGTAAGCCAGTAACGATATTTGCCGTCCTTTACGCCAATGTGCATTTTAAATGCTACTAAACCATCTTCATGCGAGGTAACAAGCGTTTTCTTTGATACCAGGAAGCCACCCGAACCATTTAAGGTTTTTTCGCTTTTATCTACACTGTTTAAATTAAGTGCCGGTTGCGGATAAGCCTTACTGAAGAAGTATTCAGCGCGGTTAAATAAACTATCAGCAACTATCCCCGGCTGCTCCACAACCTGGTAATAGATATACTTATTATTCTCATCAAACGCCAAAGAATCTTTTTGCGCAAACACCGGCACGGCGAACAGGGCAAACAGCGACAGGATTATCAATTTTTTCATAACACAAAGATAAAGCCGCTTCTGCGAACAGAGAGCGGCTTTGAAACAATAAACCTAAATATAATAAGATCAGTTAATAGTTAGAAAGCGTAAACCGCGGCCAGTACAAACTGCGACGCGTGGTTGGTAGCCATTCCGTTGCTGTCGGTAAATGATGCGCCAAAAGCATCGCTCTTGGTATCAAACCTTACTTCAGGAATGATTGTAAGCGGACCGGCCTTAATATTCGACGTAACGGTAATTGCTTTTACATCGCCGCCGTTATCCTTTACCTTAAAGTACTCACCCCTTAAACCGAAGGTTACTATAGGCGATACCGCTATCTGCGGATATAAAGCTACGCCAGAGAAACCGCCGCCGTTATTTGGAGCAGAGAATGTTGCAGCATTTAAGCCCAGCTTGAACGCATCGGTAATCTGGTATGAAGTAGTTAAATCAAACTCAGTTCCTGAATAAGAACCAGCAATCAGGTTCAAGTAAGCAGTCCAGCCTTTAACGGGAGCAACCATCAGCTGCGCGCCGAAAGTAGATACATCTCCGAAATGTTGGTTATCAGCACTTAATGAAGAATAGTAATTCCATTTATTGTTAAAGATACCGGCCATCAGGCTCACTTTATCGCTGAATGCATAAGTAGCTTTAAAGCCTGCGTTCTGGAACGGACCGCTGGTAAACAGGTATGAAGTAGAGTAGTTAAAGTTACCGGCAGGCGATATCACCTCGTAACCGATAAACGTCGACATATAGCCGGCAGTCAGGTTAAAAGCCGAAGTAACGTCGTACGAAACATATAAGTTCTGGATATGATAGCCTGCAGTGGGAATAGATTGGTCACTGCGTGGGCCGAAAGACAGTTCGCCAACGAATGCGGCTTTGCCTACTTTCTTTTTCAGCGCCAAATCTATCATGCCTACCGAGATCGAGTTATTCTCGTTCGCAAAGCTGGTTGGGATATTTGAGTGGCCGGAAAAGTCGGCTTTGTAATAAGTGTCAACCGAGCCGGAAAACACTAGTGGCGGGTCGGCGGCAGCAGTCTTGCCAGTGTCGGCCGGCATAGAAACCGCGAGGGCTTTAGTAGTTACAAAAGAAGCGGCAAGTAAACCAAAAAGTAAAAGTTTTTTTTTCATGATAATGAGTTAAATTGATTGAAAGTTTTGATTGATTTGAAAATTTTTAAGCCATAGTTATCTGCGTCCGAATTATTTTGTGCGTAATTCAGTTCTATTTATAGTAAAAGGGTATTATTTATAAAGAACCCTTATGCGACCGGCGCTATGGGGTGGTAATTGCAGATTCAATCAGCCAGCCGCATAAGGGTGTAATATTTTAAAGGTTAAGCAGTAACCTTTGGTGCTGTTTCAAATAAGCCGCTCAAGCTTACGTCTTCGTCCTGCGGAGGATAAGCTTCGATTCCGTGGTCGAATATATCCAGGCCGCCAACACCAAGCTCGCCATGCTCTTCAACACGCAGTCTCCATGGGTTTGGTAATTTATTGATGATAAACATCATTACATAGGTTACCACAAATACCGCTATGGCGATGCTGAATGTACCGATAGCCTGCGCCGCCAGTACGTGAGTGCCGCCTCCGTAAAATAAACCTGCAACAGGGGCAGAATCATCAGCGCCGGTTGGGCCGGTTGCGCCATATTTACCGCAGGCAAATAAGCCCAGCGAAAGCGTACCCCAAATGCCACTTAAACCGTGTACTGAAACCGCGCCAACCGGGTCGTCAATACGGAACCATTCGAAAATGTAAATGCCGGCAAATACAATGAAGCCTGCAACAGCACCCAGCATAATAGCGCCGAACGGACTAACCCAATAGCATGGGCAAGTGATAGCCACCAAACCTGCAAGGAAACCATTAACGGTGAATGCAAGGTCGAATTTACCTTTGGTCGGCCCCCACCATAAAGCTGCCAGCATAGCTGTAAAACCGGCGGCGCAGGCAGCAAGCGTGGTGTTTGCAGCAACACGGCCGATACCCTGGCCATCCATAGCAGACAGCGTACTACCAGGGTTAAAGCCATACCAGCCGAACCACAGGATAAAACCACCTACCGCTGCAACCAATAGGTTGTGCCCTGCAGGCAATCCGCCTTTTTCCTTGTTGTCCCGGGCAAAAATTCTGCCCAAACGCGGGCCTAACACAATAGCACCCGCCAGCGACGCCATACCGCCGATGGTATGAACAACGGTTGAACCGGCGAAATCGCGGAAACCCTGGCCTAATGCAGGAAGGAAATTACCGGCAGTTCCCATCAGCGCGAGGAAACCATCCGGGCCCCATGCCCAGTGACCAATAATCGGGTAAATAAACCCTGTAATACCTATACTGTAAAGGATATCGCCACGGAAACTTGTGCGGCCTATCATCGCACCTGATACGATAGTTGAGCAGGTATCAGCAAATGCATACTGGAATATCCAATGAGCAAGAACAGGAATACCGGTTGTTCCGTAGGTTAAAGGAGTATTTTGTAAAAAGAACCAGTTGGTAATGGTTTTACCGTCGGCGCCTAAGCCGCCCCAGCCGATAAAGCCGTTTCCGTTACCAAACATAAATGCATAACCAACAGCGTAAAATAAAATTCCGCAAAGGCAGGTATCAAAAATACACTCCATTAATACGTTAACGGTTTCGCGCTTGCGGGCAAAACCAGCCTCCAGCATTACGAAGCCAGCCTGCATACCGAATACTAAAAATGCGGCAACCAGCGTCCATACCGTATTCACGGTATTAATTAATGATGTTTCATGAGCGGTGTACGTTTCGGCAGCAGCATGTGCCTTTGTACCAAAAATTCCGGGCAGCGACATCATCGCAAATATGACCAGCCCGAGGCCTATCATCTTTCCTGCAAAAATTGTTGCGCCTAACCGCCATTTGTCTCGTGTCAGTTGTCGGACCGAACTGAGCAAGCCGTCCTTTGTAAATCTTACTTTCATTGTTTGATTAGTTTAAATTTAGTTTGATTGATATTATTTTGATTGGTGAATACACTAAGCCTTATAAAATTCATTAAAAACAATACCTATTTTTCCTTTATTTTTTGATAATAATTCAAAAAACATGCGTTTTTTATTGAATTTTCTTTAAAATTATCGACGATTTTTAACAAAAGCAAATTTTAGAACAATAATTTAACATTAAAATCGTAATTTTTATCAAAATAATAAAAAACAATATTATTTAAGTCCATTTTTTGAATATTTATCAATCAATTTTCCATCATTTTAATTTCAAATTGAATTTAAAATTGGCAAACATCAAACCAAATCATCAATAACACCACCAAAATCAAAATTTCATGAAAATATTTCATAAAAGGTGATATAAATCACACTTTTTTGAGCGAAACAGCAAAACTCACACACCAGAACTCAAAAAGCCACTCATTTTTTTGTCAATTTTTACTTTTTGTGATATTTATTCTAAAAATCAACCATATAATAAAGGATAATCCTAATTTTGAAATTGACCGTTTAATCTAAAACTCCGCTACATGGGCAATATCCGTTTTGAGGCTTTGCAGACAGTGCTCGCCAGAACTATTCCTGAAGTAAAATTCCCTTCTCAAAAAATCTCCGACTTTTTTGGAGCCAACGTTTTCGATAAAAAGAAAATGAAGGAGTACCTTTCTTCCGAGGCTTACCAGGGAATCGTAAACTCTATTGATAAAGGCGAACCCATTCCGCGCGATATGGCCGAGCAAGTGGCATCGGCAATGAAATCATGGGCGATGGGCAAAGGCGCTACCCATTATACGCACTGGTTCCAGCCATTAACAGGTTCGACCGCCGAAAAGCATGACGCATTTTTTGAGCCAACTGCCGACGGCGGTGCGATAGAACGCTTCTCGGGCGACGCCCTCGCACAGCAGGAGCCCGACGCCTCAAGCTTCCCAAGCGGCGGCATACGCAATACTTTCGAAGCACGCGGCTATACCGCATGGGATCCATCCTCGCCTGCCTTTATAATGGCGCGTACTTTATGTATCCCAACGGTATTTGTATCCTACACCGGCGAGGCGCTGGATTATAAAGTACCTTTATTAAAGGCGTTAAATGTGCTGGATAAGGCAGCTGTTGATGTTTGCCATTACTTTGATAAAAGCATCGAAAAGGTAAATGCATCATTAGGTATCGAGCAGGAATACTTTTTGGTGGATATCGCTTTATTTAATGCACGCCCTGATTTGTACCTGACCGGCCGCACCTTATTCGGCCACATGTCCGCAAAAAACCAGCAACTGGAAGATCATTATTTTGGGGCAATACCGGAGCGCGTATATGCCTTTATGCAGGATATGGAAACCGAAGCTTTATTGTTAGGCATACCATTAAAAACAAGACATAACGAGGTTGCGCCATCGCAATTTGAATGCGCACCTATATATGAAGAAATAAACCTGGCCATCGACCATAACCAATTATTAATGGATTTGATGGACCGCGTGGCCAAAAGGCATAACCTTAAAGTACTGCTGCACGAAAAACCGTATGCAGGCATCAACGGCTCGGGCAAGCACAACAACTGGTCGATGATTACCAATACAGGCAAAAACCTGTTATCACCGGGCAAAACGCCAAAAAACAACCTGATGTTCCTTACATTTTTTGTGAACACCATCAGGGCGGTTTATGAGCATGCCGATTTATTGCGTGCCTGCATTGCATCCGTAAATAACGACCATCGCCTCGGCGCTAATGAGGCGCCGCCTGCCATCATCTCGATATTCCTGGGCACACAGTTGAGTGATGTGCTTGACGAGATTGAGACCTCGCGCATCAGCAAAAAAATAAAAGAAGATGCGATGCTATGGCAGGGCATCCCAAAAATACCGCAGATATTACCAGATAATACAGATCGTAACCGCACCTCGCCTTTTGCTTTTACCGGCAATAAGTTCGAATTGCGTGCGGTTGGATCTTCGGCAAACTCGGCCAGCCCGATGACAGTGCTGAACCTGATAGTAGCCGATCAGCTTAAGAAGTTTAAATATGATGTAGATAAGCTGATAAAAAAAGGCGAGAAAAAAGACGTTGCCTTGCTGATGGTTATCAAAAAGTACATCAAGGAGTCGAAAAATATTCGTTTCGAGGGTAACGGCTACAGCGAGCAATGGGAAATTGAAGCCGAAAGCCGTGGGTTGAGCAACATTAAAACTACTCCGAAAGCGCTGGATGCTATGATATCCGACAAAACAGAATACCTGTTTGCCGATACCGGCGTATTCAGCAAGCGTGAAGCACATGCACGTCACGAGATATTACTGGAAAGCTTTTTCAAAAAGCTGCAGATAGAAGCCCGCGTTATCGGCGAGCTTGGTACTAATGTTATTATACCAGCGGCGCTAACCTACCAGACCCGCTTGATAGAAAACGTTAGAGGTTTAAAAGACCTTGGCCTGGATAAAAGTACCTATGAAGCACAGCTGGATATCATTACACGGATTTCGGAGCACGTAAACTTTATCAAGTCCAACATTGAGGCTATGGTTAGCGAACGTAAGCGAGCCAATAACATTGAAGATATCCGTGATCGCGCTATCGAATACGATGAAAAAGTTAAGCCATTCTTTCAGCCGATACGCTACCATGTAGATAAACTGGAGCAATTGGTGGATGATAGCTTATGGCCGTTGCCAAAGTTTAGGGAATTGTTATTTATAAAGTAAGCTTTTAACCATGCGGCCCCAATCGGGGCCTAATATTGGTAGAAAAGATCCAATAGGACAATACGCTCCGTTAGGTGCGAAATCTTGCATGTTCGAAACCCGTCCTGATGACGCAGGGCGATGCCCTGCGCTGACAGATGTATCCCTTTCAGGGAA
>JAZJZL010000089.1:31559-60797 GCA_040389845.1 Bacteroidota bacterium | reverse complement strand
ATTAGGCCTGCCGCTAGCGTTCATCCTGAGCCAGGATCAAACTCTCCATTGTAAAATGTTTTGTTTGTTCACTGACCCTATCTCAAAGTTTTCTTTTTAATAGAATCTGTATTAATTATCTTTATACAGTATCCCACTCTCTTGACTTGTTTCGACAACCAGGCTTGGTTGTCTACTCTTTTTAACTAAACAGTTTTCCAACTGTTTCGCTACATGATTATCTATTACTTATAAGAACTTTTTCGCCTTTCTGTCTCAGTCCGGCTATATGTTTTCGGTCACTTGCGTTACCTTAACTTTTCAATGTTGATACCGGAAATCGCTTCCGGTACTTTTCGCTTTTCAGCGCCCCTTTCTTTTGGGACTGCAAAGGTAGCAACCTTTTTTTATTTCGCAAACTTTATTTTTTATTTTTTTGTTTGCCTCTTTTTTGCCCGCTTTCTCACTTTTCTCTTCCTCTTTTCCGGGCTGCAAAGATGCAACTTCTTTTCCTTCCTGTCAAGTGTTATTTTCACTTATTTTTCAGATTCTTTTTAGTTGCAACATTTCAAATAACTACCGCCCTTTCTCTCAAGCGGGATGCAAATGTACAGAGTTTTTGGGGTTCTGCAAGAATAATTTTGAATTAGTTAAAACAAATAATGTAACTACTTGTAAACTACCACATATCCCAGGTTTTTATTTTTAACGCAGACGGCATAATGATGGCGATTGCCTTATTTGTATCTTTGAAACAGATATGAGCGGACACATTTTCCCTGATAATTTTATTGCTTCGTTAGTTAATGAACCCGGTTTTGATGCGCAAAGCTTCGTGGAAGCACACGAAAATTTACCGGCACCCACCACAATAAGGATAAATCCTTTTAAAAAATCGCCCATTAAAACAAACGGTAATGTGCCCTGGTGCGCCGAAGGGCACTATTTAGATACCCGCCCATCGTTTACATTCGACCCACTTTTTCATGCAGGCTGCTATTATGTGCAGGAGGCATCGTCTATGTTTATCGACCATATATATAAACACATCAGCCAAAATATTGATGACGAAGTAAAAGTGCTCGACCTTTGCGCCGCGCCGGGCGGTAAAAGCACGCTGCTTAATTCGGCAATAAACAGCGGTGACCTGCTGGTATCGAACGAGATCATCAAAACGCGTGTACCTATATTATGCGACAATCTGAACCGCTGGGGTACCGCCAACACCATCGTCACCAATAATGATCCCCGCGACTTTAACCGGCTGCCCGGTTTTTTCGACGTAATACTGGTAGACGCGCCTTGCTCCGGCTCGGGCATGTTCCGTAAAGATGCGGAAGCGATGAAGGAATGGTCGGAAGCGAATGTAAACCTGTGCCATCAGCGACAGGAACGTATACTGGCCGATGTTTATCCAGCGCTAAAGGAAGAAGGCTACCTTATATATAGTACCTGCTCCTACTCGCACCAGGAAAATGAGGCTATACTTGATTGGCTGTGCAGTGAGTTTGATATGGAAACTATTCGTATACCTATATATAAGGAGTGGGGAATTGTTGAAACGGAATCGCAGGTAAATAAAGCATGGGGGTACCGCTTCTACCCCGGGCAGGTAAAAGGCGAAGGCTTATTTGCGGCTTGTCTTCGTAAAAAGGATTCATCTGGCGAACCACCTATATTTAAAAACAAGAACAACCAGAAGCTGCCGGCAAAAGAAATCGATATCGTAAAGTCATACCTAACGGCCCCAGACGAGTTTTACGTTTTCAAAGTAAACGACGAATGGCTGGCAATAGCTCATCAGCATAAGGAAAGCCTCGAACTTCTGCAAAGATATTTATACCTTAAAAAATCAGGCGTACGCATAGGTAAACTGATGGGCAATGACCTGGTGCCCGACCATGAGCTGGCACTTAGTATATATATAAATAAGGAAAAGGTTTTGCAAACCGAGCTAACGTGGGAGCAGGCCATCCAATACCTGCGCCGCGATAGCATTGAGATAACTACCGATAATAAAGGCTGGAGCCTGATGAACTTTGAAGGGCAGGCACTGGGTTGGGCGAAGCTGTTGCCGAATCGCATTAATAATTACTTCCCGAAAGAGCTGAGGATATTGGCAAGCCCCCCGGCCCCCTAAAGGGGGAGTTTGACTGCGTGGTGGGTGCGGTTAAATAACAGCTATGCATTCAACCGAAAACAAAATACCGTAGGGAAATGGTGCTACCTGCGGTGCGCTGCGGGCAGGTGTTATTTTTGGGAAAAAGTCTGCATAAATCCTGTTGATGACGGAAAAATCCGGATCGGCACCTGATACCATGAATGCGGTTATTTTTACTGCTTTATCCATCGAACTGCCGGCATCTTCTAAAATAGTTTTCAAATTTTTAAAAGCCTGGGTGGCCTGTGCTTCGAAACTATCTCCCGCTAATTTACCTGTGCTTAAATCCACACCAGAAGTTCCGGAAACGAATATAAAATTGCCGGCAATTACCGCCTGCGGAACAAATGCATTCGGGCGCGGCGCATTAGGGGTGTAAAATACCTTGGGCTCCATTGTGATCTTCGATTTTTGTTGTCGTAAATATAAAAGAATTAGTTCTTCTAAAACCGATATCCAGCCAAAACCTATAACCGGAATTCGAACTCCTTTTCCACAATACCCTAGTCATCCTATCAACTTTATAAACATCTTTTAAAATCAATTTAAAAAATCCGCACATTTGCAAATCCGCTCCCGATAGCTATCGGGATTAGCATATCGACAATGAGCCAATACTTTATTATAGATTTCGACAGTACGTTTACACAAGTTGAAGCATTAGACGAACTGGCGCGCATATCACTGCGTCACCACCCAGACCGCGAAAGCATTTATAAGCAAATAGAGGACCTTACCAATGCCAGTATGGAAGGCCGTCTATCGTTTACGCAAAGCCTCGAGAGTCGTGTGAAATTATTGCAAGCCAACCGCGACCATTTGAAACAGCTTATCACTCATTTAAAAAAGAAGGTATCTGTTTCATTTTCGCGCAATACGGAATTCTTTAAAAAACATGCGGATGAGGTGCTGATTGTATCGGGCGGTTTTAAAGAATTTATTATACCCGTTGTTACAGAGTACCATATTAAAAAGGAAAATATCTACGCCAATACATTCGTGTTTGATGCCGACGGAAATATCATCGGTTACGATCGTGAAAACCCGCTGAGCCAGGAAGGGGGCAAGGTTAAGCTATTGAAGGAGCTGAACCTGCGGGGCGACATTTACGGTATTGGTGATGGTTACTCCGATTTCCAGCTAAAGGAATCGGGTATGATCAAGAAGTTCTTTGCGTTTACGGAAAATATCGAACGTAAATCGGTCGCCGAAAAAGCGGACCATATTACACCAAGCTTTGATGAGTTTTTATTCATCAATAAGCTGCCACGTGCCATATCTTATCCTAAAAACCGTATTAAATGTTTGGTTGTGGGCGATGTTGAAGATGAAGCATTGGCGCAGATGAAGAAGGAAGGCTATAACATCCGCCACCAGGAAACCATAGAGGATAAATACCTGCAGGAAGCGGGCGTGCTTTTTTGCGATGAAACGCACCAGCCAACGCCGGAGCAAGTGCAAAATGCGGGCAGGTTAAAAGTTATAGGGATTTTTGGAAAAATAACTAGTCGCAAGCTTGCCGAAACTGCTTGCGAAAACGGTGTTATTATTTTTGACGACCCCAAGCATAACCCCCGTAATGACGATTTCATCCCCAAAAGGGTAATGGCGTTTATGAACGAGGGGAAAACACATACCAGCTGCAACTTTCCCGATTTGCAGCCGCCGCGCGTGAGCAATGCGCACCGACTGATACATATTCATAAAAATGTGCCGGGTATACTCGCAAAAATTAACGATGTATTTGCACGTCATAATATCAATATAGTTGGCGAATTTTTGGTGACAAACCCACAGATTGGTTATGTAATTACCGATGTTAACACGGGCTACGATACTGAAGTGTTAAATGAACTGAAAGCGATTGAGCATACTATTAAATTCAGGTTGCTGTATTAGGGTTCATGGCTGATAGTTCATGGCCGCTGCAACTTTATAACTGATTAAGAATTAAACGGAACTACCAGCACCGGTATTTCGGAATGCCGCACTACGTGTTCGGCTACGCTGCCCATCAATAACCTGTCGAGGCCGCTGCGGCGATGGGTACCGATGACGATGAGATCAGCACCAAACTCCTTACCACAAGTGATGATACCATCCGCAGTTGAGCCGTATTCGGTAAAGTGAGTTACTTCGATGTCGCCTGCTAATCTTTTCACTACTGCATCGACAATGCTTTCTGAATTATTCTTCTGAATATCGAGTATCTCCATCTCCTGTGCAATGTTACCGGTCGTACCTGTTCCCATCAATGGGTCGACACCCACACTGGTTTCCGGGATTACCATCGGTTCAATAATATTTACTACCCCTACCGAAGCCTTAAATTTATGCGCGATATCAAAACCGTATTCGGCGGCGTGTTCGGCATATTTACTGTCGTCGATACCTATGAGTATTTTACTGATTTTCATGACTGTAAACGTTTTGGTGTAAATTATAACAAATAGCGGCGGATATGTTTTGCTCCTGGAAAAAGTTTTGCTTTAACGGGAAACACCGGGGTTTATGAGGTAAGCGTTTTCTTTCTACATTTGTCCATGCATTTTTCTCCCGAAATTGAAGAGCGCCTGGCGCAGTTACAGGAAAAGTATGAGGCCATGGGCCAGGATATGGTATCGTACCTGGATGGTTTGCTTTATGCCGATTTTTTAACCTATTGGGATTATATCCATTTGGATACGTTATTAAGCCTGCAGAGCCCAAAAACTCCGTTCCCGGATGAAGAGATTTTCATTATGTATCATCAGATTACAGAATTGTATTTTAAACTGGTATTGCATGAATGTAAGCAGATAACGGTAGCGCAGTCTTTAACTGCTGATTTCTTTACTGCACGTTTAAAACGCATCAATCAATATTTTGAAGCGTTGACTACTTCGTTTGGTATTATGGTTGATGGCATGGAGAAAGAGCAATTCCTAAAATTCAGGATGTCGCTGTTACCGGCCAGCGGATTTCAATCAGGACAGTATCGATTGATAGAGATTTATGCGACGGATTTTATAAACCTTGTTGCTAAAGATAAACGGCAGGAATTGGCCGGTGCATCTGTGGAAGAACAATTCGAGTACATTTATTGGAAATTCGGTGCGACGGAACTGTCTACAGGCAAAAAGACGCTTACACTTAAACAGTTCGAGAAAAAATACGCTGATAAATTTATCAATCTCGCCAAAGCGAGCGCTAACAATAACTTTTACGCTTTATACCACGAGCTGAAAGCGAACGGACTTTCAACGCCTGACCTCGAAACCGAATTAAAGCAGCTGGACGTTAACGTAAACGTAAACTGGCCTTTAGTGCATTATAAATCCGCAGTGCGCTATCTCAACCGCGAGCCGGAAGAAATTAAGGCGACCGGCGGTACTAACTGGCAAAAATATCTACCTCCGCGTTTTCAGAAACGTATTTTTTATCCATCGCTATGGAATGAGCAGGAACTGGAGAACTGGGGAAAGGCCTGGGTGGAGAAGGTATTGAAGGAGATTAATGGATAATTGGCTGGTCAGGCTTTAAATAGATATGAAAGCGATAGCGGGGATAACTGGGGTTGATACGAATATCAATTATAACTACCGTTATGAGCCCAAAAATCTGCTGAAAATTGCAGCTATACAGTTTGCCCTTATCTTTTTGTTTCTTTTTCTTTTCCGTCCGTTTGGTGTAAACGAGGCTGAGCAAAGGTTTTCATATACGGTTACCTGTTTGTTCCATGCCTTAGTTCCGATATGCCTATTTTATATCTACTTTACGTGCCTGAATTTCTTTTCAAAAGAACGCCCGTTACAAAACAGGTGGACATTTAACCGGGAGCTTATACACCTTGCCGTATTGTTTTTGATAATAGGCACCTGCGGCTTTTTTATGCGGAGGCTTTTATACACCAATCCCGGAACTATGGCGTGGCGCTATCTATGGGAAGAGATTAGAAATACCTATCTCGCCGGAAGCCTGTTATCAGCCTATATTATCTTTGCTAATTATTATTCAGCTTCAAAAGCTAAAGAAATAGCGCTACGTCCTCCCACTGTCACTGATAATATCAGCCAAAAAGATAAAACAGCTGACCCTATATTTATCAAAGCCAATATAAAAAGCGACGATTTTAGTTTTAATCCCGATGCTTTTGTGTTTGCAAAAGCCGATGGAAATTATGTTGAATTCTTCATTGATAAAAACGGCAGCCTGGAAAAGGAACTTAAAAGAATTTCATTAACAAGCCTCGAAGATCAGCTATCCGGTCATCCAAATTTTATTAAATGTCATCGCACCTACCTGGTAAATACCAATCATGTAGTAAAAATTTCGGGCAACGCCCAGGGGTATTTAATTTCATTTAACGGTACGACCGATAAAATCCCGGTATCAAGAGTAAATATTCCCCGTTTCGACAAATTGTTTAACCAGCTAAACAAGCCTGTTAGATAAGACCGTTGTTCGTCGTCACAAAAGCTTGTCACCCGCAACAAGCTTTCAAATGCCTTCACGCTATCTCCTTACGTTTGACAAATAATTCAGTCGCCTGACAAACCAGACAGTTTATTTATCAAACAAAATGAGCAATAAAAGAAAAGCATACTTAATCATATTTATATTCTGTGCCGTTAATTTAATACTGCGCCTCATCGCCGATGGTAACTCAGGCTTCCAGGCCGACGAACTGCTGCATATAGAAACGGGCAACCACCCTGATTGGGGATATATGGAGTTCCCGCCGGTAATTGGCTGGTTAGCCTGGGTGCAAAACCAGTTTCATTCGCAGTCGGTGTTTGTTCATCATATATTTACGCACCTTGCTTCAACGCTAATTATCGTATTATTAGGCGCGATAGTAACCGAGCTGGGTGGCGGTGTAAAGGCGCTATCGATAGCGTTGCTTTGCGTGTTAGTTTCTCCGGGATACGGGCGCAGTTTTCAACTGTTTCAACCGGTAGTGTTTACGCAGTTCTTTTGGGTCCTTGGTTTTTACCAGTTAGTGCGGTTTAATAAAACGCTTGAAGTAAAATACCTTTATTGCCTGATAGCAGCTTGTGCTTTCGGCTTTTTAACAAAATACGATAGCCTGTTTTTTATAGCCGGGCTATCAAGCCTGTTTTTTTTTGCCCGCAGCCGCGCGGCCCTATTTCCGGGGCCATTCTGGTATTGCGTTTTATTATTTATGCTGATTATAAGTCCCAACCTTTGGTGGGAGTATAATCATCATTTCCCGGTGGTGCAACACTTTTCGCGGCTGTATCAAACGCAGCTAAATGACATCAGCGCCTTAAAAAACTTCACCGACCTGGTTATTGGTTTAAATCCGTTTTCTGCAATAATCTGGCTGGGCGGAATGGTGTACATGTTTACCGCCACAGACAAGCAGCTCTACCGGCCGGTAGCCATTTCTATCGTACTATCGGTTTGTATTTTAGCAATCAGCAAAGGTAAATCTTACTACTTTTTTCCGGCTATGCTTACCATAATAGCCATAGGCAGCGTATGGTTTGAGCAACGCGTGCTCGCCAAACGCCGGTGGCCGCTGTATGCGTTGGCAGCAATACTTTTAGCATCGGGCTATATATTAATTCCTTATGGGCTGGCGGTACTTCCGTTAAACAGTTTTATAAAATTCGCACACATTAAAAAAGAAGATAACAGATATAAAGTGCATTACCAGGAATATTATTCGAAACAGCTTTGGCATAATACGCTTGCCGCTATAAAGCGGGCCTATAACTCACTGCCCGATAGTGACAAGAAAGATTGCCGCATTTGGGGTAAACATTATAGCCAGGCCGGAGCGGTTAACCTTTACCGTGGTGATTGGCAACTGCCAGAAGCATTTTCATACCATGGCAGTTTTTATTTATGGGCGCCTGATGGCAAAATGCCTGCTGCCGTTATCGTTTTCAATAGCGATGAATCGGGCATTAATTTCTGGAAACCTTTTTTTGGGACCATTATCCCTTTCGAAAAGATAACCAATCCGTATGCGGAAGACAGCGAGGACGGACGGCACTACCAAACGGTGTACATATGCCGAAACCCGAAACAGAGTTTCACGGATTTAAAGGAGATATTTAAAAACAGGGTGTTTGAATAACTATACCGGCAGAATAGCACCGGTTTTTCCATTAGCTTTTTAGCTGTTCCGGTTTAAGGTATTCAATTTCGATGAACACATCGTGGAGGTGATTGAAGTCAGCATCGGTAGTGATAAGCTTTAGGCCCAGCAGTGCTGCAGTTGAGGCTATCCACAAATCATTTTTGCCCATATTGCGGGGAGTTGCGAAAGAACTGCTGCGGTGATGTGGGTTTTTGCATTGAGAAAAAGAGTCGATTTGGGCGTAAGTTTCAACAAGATTTTCTGTTGCTTCAATCACAATAGCTCTTCCAAAAATATTCTCAAGTGTTTCCGTTCGTTTATCGCCCCAATCGTGTTGAATTGACAATGACTTCAACTCGGCTATCGTAACAATTGATATAAAAACCTTTTGATTATCTATCCCAACAATTTTTTCAAGCAGACGAAGGCTTGGGTCTTTCGAAAGATGTATTAAAATATTCGTATCAAGCAACAGTTTCATTTACTTGCTCTCAATGTATCTAACGCTTGCTGGGCTTCTTCTTCAGTTAAAAAAACGTCTTTGGGCAAACTTTTCAATCCTTCATATAGAGTTCTTGCGTTTTTTCCCAATTTATCTGCAAAAGCAATCGCCCCGCCCGCGGCGAGAATTTCTTCTACAGAATAAGATTTAAATCTGGTAAATGGGGGCGCTACCTCATTTTCTGTCTCAATATTTTTTTTAGCCATAACCTTGCCTTCTCTGTCGTTATACAAATTTACAAAATAATATTGCAATAGTGTAGTTTTGACGCTTTTGCAATTCTCTAATATTATTGTAAAAAACTGCCAGTCAGCTATAATCCACCCATAATCAGCGAAAAAATCCCTACCTTGCCATTTTCCGATTAAATACACTAAGGCCATGACCGAGACGCTCGAAATCAAAACCACTAAAACCAAACATTCCCGTTTACAAGAAACGGATTTTAGCAACCTGCCATTCGGCAGAAATTTCTCCGACCACATGTTTTCTGCAGATTACGTCGATGGCGAATGGACAAATTTTGAAATTCTGCCTTATGGCGAAATTGGTTTGAGTCCTGCGATTTCGGCGCTGCATTATGGCCAGGCTTTTTTTGAAGGATTAAAAGCCTACAAACATGCCGATGGACAGGTATCTGTTTTCCGCCCGGACAAAAATGCAATCCGTTTTAATAAATCGGCAGAACGCCTGTGCATGCCTACGTTGCCAGAAGAGATATTTATCCAAAGTATAGCAGCCGTGGTTGATATTGACCGCGACTGGATACCTGAAAAGGCGCACCACGCCATGTACATCAGGCCGTTTATGTTCGCTACCGATCCTTACCTGGGTGTGGCGCCGTCAAAAAGCTATAAATACATGGTGCTGATAGGCCCAACAGGTCCATATTTTTCAAAAACCTTACGTGTTAAAATAGAAACTAAATATACCCGCGCTGCTGAAGGCGGTATGGGTTATGCAAAGTCGGCCGGTAACTACGGCGGCAGCATGCTGCCGGCAAAAAGGGCAATGGAAGAAGGCTTTGACCAATTGATATGGACAGATGCCAAAAACCACGAATACATCGAGGAAATGGGTGCAGCCAATGTAATGTTTGTGCTGGATGGTAAATTGATAACCCCATCGACCCGCGATACCATTTTAGACGGCGTTACCCGCGATACCGTGCTTACACTGGCCCGCGAATGGGGTATGACTGTTGAAGAACGCCGTGTGTCGGTTGCAGAAATAATTGAAGGCGCTAAAAACGGCAAGTTGCAGGATGCATTTGGCGCAGGTACTGCCGCCACTATCGCACCGGTTGGTTCTATTAGCCACAATGGCGAAGAGTACTTTTTGAGCGACCCTAAAATCCGCGAATTTTCGCAACGGGTATTAACTGAACTGGATGCCATTAAATACGGCAGGGTAGCTGACGTGCATGGCTGGAACTATATGGTTTCTTAAGATCTCTTAAAATATTATTTAAAAGAACAGCCCTTTTCAATTCAGTTTGAAAAGGGCTGTTCTTTTGGAATTATTCTATTTGCCTGAATTCAGCAACTTTCGGTCATTAGCTATGTCCTACTCCACGCTTACGGTCAGCCCTTCCTGCTGAAGTATTTTGCGATAAACCTCCACTTCGGTGAATGAGCCTTCCAGTATAGCACACTTACCTTCGTTATGCACTTTCCAGGCAATTTTTTCGGCTTGCGACTCAGAATAGTCGAGGTATTTCATCATGCAAAAAATTACGTGATCGAACGTATTGTGGTCATCGTTCCATAATATAAGGCGGTGGAGTTCTTTAAGCCCCACTAATAGTTCCTCGAGGGTAAAGGTTTCTTCCTGTGTTTCAGTCGGCATCGTAACCACAAAATTACTTAAAAAACTACAATAAAACAGGGCTTTAAGGGTTTAAAGGCATAATTTTACTACATGAAAGCATTTGTCCCCTACCTTGCATTTTCAGTTGTCATTCAATTAAGTGCAGCCAACTTAAGTAAAGCACAAACAACCTCATCGCTCGCGGCGCCTCCGCAAAATATATCGGTCGATGGCTCCGCAAAAGAGTGGGGTGACAGCCTTCGTTACTATAATACCGAAAAACATATCAATTATTCATTGGCCAATACCAAAGATACCCTGTATATGGCCGTAAGAGTAATTGACAGGAGTGAACAAACCCGCATTTTAAGGGCTGGTATTACTTTTAGCATCAACACTAAAGGGAAAAAGAAAGAAACCTATAGCATAACTTTTCCGCTTGCTACTAATGGTGGCACACCGCTCACTAACACACAAATTGGAAATGGTGACGACAGCAAACAGGATCATGATGCCCTGATGCAAACCATGCTGACGATACTCCGGGGAATTAAAGCAACCGGGTTTAAGGATATAGAAGACGAGATGATAACCACCAGCAATACCTACGGTATAAAAACCGCTGTTGATTATGACGACAAAGGCTACCTGGTTTGCGAAGCGGCAATTCCTATTCGACTATTTCATGCTGATGATGCCCTAAAAAACGAATGGGCTTTTAATATTAAGCTTAACGGTTTAACAAAACCGGCGCAAAGCGAAAATCATGAAGGCGGCGAAGGTCGGGGTAGCCGCGGAGGTGGCGGCGGCTTTGGAGGAGGAGGCCGTGGCGGCAGAGGCGGCGGCCGCAGTCGTGGCGGGAATTTTGGGAGTTCCGGCGGAGGTGGTGCAGACCGCAGCGCTCTATTTACTTCAGAAGATTTTTGGGAGAAGTTTTATTTGGCAAAGTGAGTTTGATGTGCGGATGTACGAATTTCTGATGTGCGTATGGCTGTGGCTATATCGGATACCATGTCCGTTAACCTAAGGATAATTCACCCTTTGCATGGGGGGGTAAAGCCCCACCTAAATCCTCCCCGGTTGGGAGGACTTTAAAAAAATCAAACGCCACCGCAGCCAAAGTCTCCCCCTACCGGGCTACCGGGGGAGATTTAGAGGGGGACAACATGCACGAATGCCCTTAGGTTAACGACTATGATATCGGATACGCCCCATTAAGCGATTGGCGAAAATTAACGGCGCGTTGGCTCACTTCACAAAACATGCCAATATTATTAATTTTCATAAAGATGTTGAAAAAATTATTTTCAGCTAATTTTTGTAATATCCTTATTATAAGATAATTAAGCGATTTAAAATTCAAATAGTGTTAAGTTGTGTTAACCCTGTTTTCCACATTTTCATGTAGATGGGCAATGCGCACAAAGTTATCAGGTTAGCGGCATGATATCTCGATAGCCAATTTTACTTACAGTTACCCGTTGGCAAACCTTGTCGCCTCGAAAATAAACCAGGCATTTAGGAGCAAATAAGTTCCAAGCAGTACTTGCGCACTTACAAAATCAAATCTTTTTGATTTTGCTATTTCATCCTGCTTTACCAGTTTGAGTGACCATGCTGTGCACGCAATAACGGTGAGGATAAAAATGAGCGTAACCCCGTGCAGCGTATCTACCAAAGTAAACGTGGTCGACTCCGGCAGCGAAGAATCAACGAGATATTTATTACCGATTACAGCAAACAAGGCGCCAACGCTCAGGCCAAACCGCGAGTCGATACTATCAGCGTGGATATAAAAACACATATAAGCAATCAGGAAAGCCACATACATGCCAAGAAACATTTTCCAGAACAGGCCAATCGCGTCCCTGTCAATCTGTATACGTACCCTGAAATTGCTGTACTCGGTATGCGGCTTAGGCTGACTGTCATCACCGAAGGCGGTTTCATATTTTTTAATCCCGGTTACAACATCAAGACTGTCTATGTCCCAGCCACGCAAGGTAAAACGAGGGTCGAAGTGTTTACCAAGCGTATCAGCAACAAACACAAGCGACTTGGAATCGTATTGGGAGTTTTCTATCGAGAAACGAAGCTTTTGCTTATCGAACGGGAAATTATTCACCGCCCATGAATCTTTCATCACGCATTGCAGCTTCATCAGCAGGTAAATCCTGTTGTTCGACGAATCGATGGTTGAAAAGGAGGTTGTAACCGACTTGGCCTGCGGCACTTCCAGGTTATGCAGAAAATCAAAATCCTTATTCTTATACTTGAGCCATAGCCACAGCGTGATATTGTATTCTTTATCCTTAAAATTGATATCATGTATGCTGGTAATGTAGATGCCGGTTTTAACGGTATCTGGATGTTGGGCGAAGGATTTCGCAGATGTAAATAGCGATGCGGTAAATACAAGTATTAGCAGATATCTGCCGGTTAACTTTATCATAACTCAAACGGAAACATCTCAGTCAAGATAAGGTTTTAATTTAAAACAAGTTATGCGCTATACTAAATAAAAAAACCTGCCAGATTTAGTTACCGGCAGGCTGCAAAAGACCACAGAGATTCTTGTCCCAATTATTCCTTACTGTCCAGATACTTTTCAGAAAAATACCCCTTTTTAGTATTTCTTTTCAGGTCTTCCATTATCCAATCCTCCACATCACTCAACTTTATAGTTACCTTATCTCCCGCTTTGATATTCTTTAGCTTAAATGGCGAATCGATAAACACACCCTTGAGTATGTTTTTGTCCGATAAGAAAACCTGGGACCACATATGTTCATGAATACCGTTCTCCACAAAATCAGACTTTATACTAAAACTATAATTCACATTATCTCTGCCATGCGTTTTAAGACTATCGATAAAAACGCCGATATATTTTTGAGCAGTATCTTTTAATGCCAGGAAAGTGCTGTCCCCGGCCGTCAGTGAAACTGACTTGTATTCTATGTTCTGTTCCACCTTAGTTTGGCCAAAGCAACTAACACAAACAGATACCAACAAAACCAGGATGTATATTTTCATTTATTCACTCATTAAAAATCCGCACATCAACAATCCGCACATCATTCTACTACTCTGACCTTCAAAAAGCTTGGATTAGCCTTTGATGTATAAATTTTATGCGTTGCCTTTTTAAAGGCCGATGTATCGCATTTCATAATGTCAACAAATGTCTGTGGGTTACGGTCAATTAAAGGGAACCACGTGCTTTGCACCTGTACCATTATCCGGTGGCCTTTTTTAAAGGTGTGCAATACGTCCTGCAGTTCCCAGTTTACCGGGGTTACCTTTCCGGGCGTAAACGGCGCCGGTTTATCGAACGCATTGCGATATTTGCCGCGGATAGGCTCACTGCGTATCATTTGCTCATAACCGGCCATTTTCACATCCTTACGGGTAAATTTATTGTTCGATGCTGTATCAGGATAAACATCCAGCACTTTTACTATGAAGTCGGCATCGGTACCTGTGGTTGATACTTTCAAATTCGCCCAGATGTTACCTGCAATGGTAACGTCGCCGGTAAGCACATCAGAAGTATAGCTTAACACATCTTTACGGTTGGCCAAAAAGCGCTGGTCGGCGGTCATATAATCGCGGTCCATATCCATGCTTTTATGGTCAAGAAAAGGCACTGGGTTATCGGGGTCTGACACGTATTCGTCATAGCTATCCGTGCTGCCGGTTGGCGTAGCGAACGACAGTTTTCCACCAGGCAGCAGGTACAACTGTTTTTCCTGTGCATCTGCCGGAGGCCACGTTTTATATTCTTTCCATTTATTAACGCCGGTTTCGAATGTACTAACCGGTGCTATATCCATATCAGTACCTTTCAAATAATGACTAAAGAATTTGAACTCGATGTCGTCGCGGTAATGCGGACCTGTCGGGCCACCAAAATCCACGTCGCCCAAATGGTCACCAGCGCCGCCGGCCCAGCCACCATGTACCCATGGGCCCATGGTAAAGTAAACCGGCGTTTTAGGATTCTTCTTAACCAGGGTTTTATAGGTGTTGATAGCCCCATATAAGTCCTCGGCATCATACCAGCCGCCGGTAACCAAAACTGCTGTCTTAATATCATGCAGGTGATAAAGTACGTTGCGGTCTTTCCAGTGCTGGTCGTAATCCGGGTGGTCCATCATCTCGTTCCACAAGCGGATGGTGTCTTTATAATACTTGTCGTTGGTGTTTTTCATCGGCCCCATCTTCAGGAAGAAGTCGTAGCCATCATTGGTGCCTGGATTGAAACGACCGCCGCGGCGCTGGGTGGGTTTATCATCCTGCCTGTTGGTAAAACCGGGATAGAAGCCAAAATTCGCTACCAAAAAGAAAGCACCGTTATGCCAGCCGTCATCGCGCCATAAATCTGACATCGGTGCCTGCGGAGATGCTGCTACCAGTGCCGGGTGACGGCTTAACAAAGAAGCTGTTGTATAAAACCCGGGATAAGATATACCCCACACGCCTACTTTACCATTATTATTCGGGATATTTTTTAAAAGCCAGTCGATAGTATCGTAAGTATCGGTACCTTCATCAACATCGCTATTGGTTTTATGAACTTCCTTCTCCGGCATCATTTCCTCAAATATGCCCTCGCTCATATAGCGACCCCGTACATCCTGGTACACAAAAATATACCCATCATGCAAAAAAGCCGTTGAGGGGCCAAGGCTGCCTTTATATTTATCAGCTCCATAAGGCCCTACGCTGTAAGGCGTACGATCCATCATAAAGGGATATTTTTTTGCCTGGTCTTTGGGCACATAAACCGATGTGAACAGCTTTTTGCCATCGCGCATTGGTATTTCGTACTCGTATTTAGTATAGTTGTCTTTTACATAAGCGGCATTAGGGTTTTCGCCGCGGGGCTGTGCCGTGGAGCAGAAAGCTAAAAGCAGAAAGCCAAAAGCTATTAGTATAGTTTTTTTCATCGTTGGTCAGTTATTGCAGCTAAAAGTACGTAATAAAATAAAAAAGACAACCGGGCTGGGTTGTCTTCATAAAATCGTTACGTAATTGATGCAAGGATGTCTAAATGTGCGATATGCAAATGGTCACTTATTCCTCATTAAATAATAACCACCTGCGTCGTCACTACCTTCTCCCTCAATTACCCAGCCTTGAGCCTTATAGAAACCTACTGCTTTTTTATTTCGCTTAAGGCATTTTAACGAAATGGTGCCATTGAGTAAAGCAACACTGGCACCCAGCAATGCTTTTCCAATCCCTTTCCTGGTAAAGTCAGGATGCACAAATAAATGATGAATAAAATTATCAGGCATCCAGATTGAAATGAAGCCTGCCAAATGGCCATGATCTTCAGCCACTAAAATTTTTTCGTCTTCCGTATCCTTATCAAAATCCGCTAATTGAAATGAGGAAGGCGCCAGCCAGTGAAAGGCCTGCCGGCGGGAAGCCTGGTAAATCTCCCGTAATGCCATGCGGTCGGTTTCATCAAATTCGCGAACTTTCAACATAAGCTTACAATATTCTTAATACTAATATAACCACATAAACTCGCATAACGCAAAAAGAGGTGGACAATGCCCACCTCCTTTTATATCATTAATGTCAGCCTTTATTATTATTATTCATTAATCGCTTTCACACCCGGCAATTCCTTGCCTTCCATGTATTCCAGCAATGCGCCGCCACCGGTTGATACATAGCTCACATCTTCAGTCATACCAAATTTAGCTACGGCTGCAGCGGAGTCGCCGCCGCCAATTAGTGAGAATGCACCATTATCGGTCGCCTTAGCTACTGCATCAGCAACGCCTTTAGTACCCACCATAAAAGTATCCATCTCGAAAACACCCATCGGGCCGTTCCACAATATGGTTTTTGATTCTTCAATAACCTTGCTGAATAATTTAACGGTCTCGGGGCCTATATCCAGGCCTTCCCACTCATCAGGAATTTCGCCGGTTACGGCTATGCCGGTTTTAGCATCGTTGGCAAATTTATCGGCAATCACGTTGTCAACCGGTAGTAATAAGTTCACACCTTTTTGTTTTGCTTTCTCAACCAGGCTAAGGGCCAGGTCCAGCTTGTCAGCCTCTACTAATGATTTACCTATGGCGCCGCCATCAGCTTTAGCGAAGGTGTAAGCCATACCACCGCCAATAATCAGGTTATCAACTTTGTCTAACAATTTTTCAATCAGCTCGATTTTGTCAGATACTTTCGAGCCGCCCATAATAGCTGTAAAAGGTTTTGCGGCACCGTTTAATACTTTTTCTGCGTTCTGCAGCTCGGCCGCCATCAGGTAGCCGAAGCATTTTGCAGTCGGGAAAAACTGCGCGATAACGGCAGTTGAAGCGTGTGCGCGGTGGGCAGTACCGAAAGCATCATTCACATAAATGTCGCCCAGTTTTGAAAGCTTTTCGGCAAAATCCTTATCGCCTTTTTCTTCTTCTTTATAAAAGCGCAGGTTTTCCAGCAGCAATACTTCGCCTTTACCCAAGGCTTTTGCCTTTTCCGCCGCAGCAGCACCAATACAATCATCAGCAAACTGCACCTGCTGGCCCAGCAAATCCGACAAGTGCGGTATCAAATGCTTTAACGAATATTTCTCTTCCGGACCGCCTTTTGGCCTGCCCAGGTGCGACATCAGGACTACTGCACCGCCATCATTCAATATTTTTTTAATGGTTGGCAGCGCAGCTGTCATCCTGTTATCGTCGGTTATGTTATAGTTTTCATCCAGGGGTACATTAAAATCTACCCTGATAAGCGCTTTTTTTGCTGAAAAGCTGATTTGGTCTACTGTTTTCATAGTTTTTATGCAAGTGGTTTATGCAAACGATTTTCGAGCCGCCAAAATGAGCATTTAATTCTAAAATCGGAACGCCAAAATTAAAAAGGTGTTTCAATTCACGAAAATATCATTGAATCTTAACATACATTACATAGTGAGGCCCTATAACAGGCACCTCAAATTCAGGCGAAATAAGCTCAAAACCCATATTTAAATAAAATTGAGCTGCTTTCTTCCGGGCATTACACCACAGGTAACCGGCTTTTTGGCCGCGCAAATAAACGATACCAAAATTAAGTAGCTGGTTGCCGAATCCTTTTCCACGGTATTCTTCTGTTGTAGCCATCCCGCGCAGTTGGTAACCGGTACCGGCATATTCGCCGTAACTTTGCGGGTGAAATGAGGCTATACAAGTCAGCTCTTCACCCGCATAATAGCCGAGATGAAAAGCGCCGGGCAGATTATCTGTAGGGAATATGCACTCCTCAAGTGGCATACCGTCACGCAATACCGCACTGCGAATACCTAATAAATCATTTGGTGTAATAAACTTAATCATCTTTATAAACTATGGATGCCTTTCCCCAAAAACGGGGCGGCATTTTCCCAGCCTCAATACTTCCCTGGAATAAAAATCGGCCATTACTGAGCAAAAGCTGCATTTTTCACCATTTAGGGCTATACCGGGGTAAGGCCGCCAAATTTAGCATAACTATTGCATATATAATTTCGCAGGGCGTATTGACTAATTACTTTATTATGAAAACAATACTTCCTATCCTGTTAATCTCCATTATGCTGTGGGGCTGCAACAAACAAGGTGATGTAAAACCAACATCCACCGATACTACCAAAACCAATAACGGTCATTTATCCGCCACACCCGATCCAACCATAAAGCTAAGCCATGATGATTCCATACATATGGCAGCATTTATTATATATCCCCAAAATGTTAAAACGGCTGTTAGCGGTAAAACACTGAACCTGGTTTTTGATGAAAGGGTTAATATTTTTTTGATGGCCGATGCTTACGAGCAGACTTACGCCGTACATCTGAAAGAAGACTTTAAAAAATCAGTGCTCGCTGCTTTCGATTTTTCAACAGAGGGCGAAAATGGAGTGACTGCCTACAATTATGTTGAAGACAATTTAAATAACATACGATTTAAAACTATCAGCGATACGCTGATCAACGGTGTTAAAGTAAAAAAGATTGCCGTTCATCGTCAGCTTACGTTTTCAAAAACTTACGACTCGCCTCAACTGGCAACCGACCAGCAAAATATCATTCTGGGCCACTACCAGGATTTAATCACATTTTCCTCATACACCTACTATAAGCAAAAAAACTATCCAACAACCAGCGCGGTAGCATATGTAAAATATGGGAAGTAGCTATTGGTGGTTGTAGTGGTTGTAGTGCTTAGCACGCTCAACCCTTACAACGTATACAACTACAACAAACTAATCCTCACCACTAAATCAGCCAAACGGCTGGAGTAGCCCATTTCGTTATCGTACCAGCCTACAACTTTCACCAGGCCACCAACTATTGAGGTTAGCTGCGCATCGAATATGCAGCTGTGCTGGTTATCTAAAATATCTGTCGAAACAATCGGGTCTTCAGTATACTCCAGCACATTTTTCATACAGCCGTCTGCAGCTTGTTTAAAGGCGTTATTTATAGCTTCAACAGTAGGCTGCTTTTTAAGGCTGCAGGTAAAATCGGTTAACGAGCCGTTTAAAACCGGCACACGGATACCGGCCCCGCCGAGGCAGCCTTCCAAATGCGGGAATATGGTTGTAATAGCTTTTGCAGCTCCCGTAGTAGTAGGAATAATGGAACCCGATGCTGCCCTGGCCCTTCGCAAATCTTTATGCGGTGCATCGTGCAGGTTTTGGTCGCCGGTCATGGAGTGCACGGTTGTAATATAACCGTCGATAATACCCCAGTTATCATCCAGAATTTTCACCATTGCAGCTACGTTGTTGGTAGTGCATGACGCATTCGACAGTATGGGCGACCTCAAATCCACCTCTTCATCGTTTACACCAAGCACTATAGTAGGTACGCTTTTGTCTGATGCCGGGGCTGATATAATTACCTGCTTTGCGCCGGCCTGCAAATGCTGTTCGGCGCCTTGTTTTGAGGCAAATTTACCGGTCGATTCGATAACCAAATCTATAGCGAGTTCTTTCCAGGGCAGTGACGACGGGGTTGACTGAGCGAATACCTTTATCGCTTTGCCATTAATTATTAAATGATTTTCATCAAAACCCACCGTGCCTTTAAATCCGCGGTGAACGGAGTCGTATTTAAAAAGATGGGCAAGAGTTTTGGTATCAGTGAGGTCGTTTATAGCAATAACATCGATATTTTCTCTTTCAAGGATATTTCTTAAAAAAATGCGTCCTATACGCCCGAAACCGTTAATTGCAATCCTCATTTTGGGTCAGTGTTTGGTTAGTTTTAAGCCAGGGGTATATATCCTTAACCGGGATACATTAATGCTGTTCAAAATGAAAGCGACTTAAAACGACAGGGCAAATTTAGCTAAAATAAAAATAGCCGGAATATGAACCGATGCCCGCCATGTACATGTGAATGTAAAAATAGAAGAATGCGTGTTATACAAACAAATTGCGTAGTGCAAGGCTTTCGCGTTGTTTCGAGCGCAGGAAGAAAGTTATCAGCCAGTTAAACACCAGCGACAGGCCTACAATCATTATAATAAGAACGGTATTACCGTATTGCTTTAGCACCAGTACCATTAAAATAGTGCCAACGTTTGCTGCTGTTAAAATAAGGGTGGTTTGCAGATGGGTGAAGCCCAGCTTAAGCATACGATGATGGATGTGGTTCCTGTCGGCTGCAAAAGGAGATACGCCGCTTGCAATTCGTACAACAAAAACCCTTATCGTATCAAAAATAGGGCCTATTAAAATAGCAACCGTCAGCGCGGGGGCTTCATATATACCGGGCAGTTTGTTAGCAGTAATCATATTTACCTGTATAAATTTCAGCGCCATTACAGCCGAGATCAAACCTATTAACAACGAGCCTGTATCACCCATAAATATCTTGGCAGGTGTGAGGTTAAACTTCAAAAAACCAAGTATCGAACCGGCCATAGCGAATGATACAGCAGCCAGCTCATATTGTTTAAGATAAATAAACAGGATTGCAAAAGCGCCATTGGCAATAATGCCTGTAGTAGCAGCAAGGCCGTCGATACCGTCAATCAAATTAAATGCATTTACAATAAGCATTATAATAAGTATAGATAATATTGCGCTTACAAAATAAGGCAGCTCATAAATTCCGAATACGCCATACATACTGCTCAGGCGGATATTGCCAAGCATTACCAATATGGCACAAACAACAAATTGAATGATAAACTTGGTATTGGAGTTTACCCCGGAAAGGTCATCTTTTATACCCATCGCAAACAGGATAATACAGGCTGTAAGCAGGTAATTTATAGGCAGCGCCTTATCCGTCATGCAAAACAAAAGCGATGTAATGGTGAAACCCACAAAAATAGCTACGCCGCCAAGGCGCGGAATACCGTGGTCATGTTCCTTTCTGAAATGGCCAAGGTCGTCATATAAGTGGCGGAAACGGGCAACGTGTAATATCGAGGGGATAGCAAATGAAGTTATAATAAGCGAAACTGCAATTATGAAAATGTAATATATAAAAGTGTAATTATGCAGAAACTCCATCATCTTACTCGCTGGTCTAATTATACAATAGTTAAAATTAATGCTGCAAGTAAATAACAATTGTCAATTTACTCCGGCACTTCTTATTAACATATTAACATTTTTTTATCCTGATTAAAAGCTTTAAGAAAACTTACTTATTCGCTTAACTATCAATACGATAATAGCAAGCAACATTTATATAATTTCCAAATCCTTTTAAGTAGAAAACTGGTCTTTTTACGTAGGGTGTTATACAATTGTTTCAATCTTGATATATTTTTCAATTAATTTATATTCCTGTTAGGAATGTGTTTATAATATATTGATTAACAATATTTTATATGTCATACTTATTAACATTCGCTAAAAATAATATTTTACAACGCTCATATTTATTTAATTATTTATGGTTTTATACCCCGGAAAAGGCATTAAAACCGCTGTTTTAGAATCAAATTTTTCCTATTAACGTATTTCCTGTTTTAGATGCCGGCAGCGCCATTATTTCCGGCCAATTCTTTTTCTGGATATCCACATTTTTTTGCGTGAAATGCGAAATTGTGAATAAGTGCACGTAGTTATCGACAACGCGCAGGCGCTTTGCCTATCAAATAATAGTTAATAACGAGTAAAGCTTTTTACCGGGAAGCACATCCCGGCCGACATCGATTGTGGTTTGCCCGGACTATTTAGTAGATTTGGATTTGATACTATACCATTAATGGCTGATTACGAAGACTACGGATACCACAGTGATGCCCCCACGCACAATTTCAGCTATCAACTGAACGACCTTATTAACCTGATTGATAAGGACAGGAATAAATACATCCTCGATTTGGGTTGCGGGAACGGTTACCTGGTAAATTATCTTGTAGCGCAGGGCTATAATGCCTATGGAACCGACGCCTCAGAAAAAGGCATAGCTATTGCAAAAAAAACAAATCCCGACCGGTTTTTTGTGCAGGATTTATCTTCCGGTGCATTACCGGCGGAGCTACAGGGAATACCGTTTGACACTATAATTTCCACCGAGGTAATCGAGCATTTATATAACCCCCAGGCTTTTATAGCATTTTGTAAAAACCAATTGCAGCCGGGTGGCGAACTGATTATTACAACGCCCTATCATGGCTACCTGAAAAACCTGGTGCTTAGTATTTTTAATAAATGGGATAAGCACATGGACCCATTGTGGCTGGGCGGGCATATTAAGTTATGGTCGAGGAAGACGCTGACAAAGGTTGTGACTGATACGGGATTTACTTTTACCAGCTTTACAGGTTGCGGCCGGATTAAGTATTTTTGGATGTCGATGATTATTAAGGCAAAGCTATAGTGAATACGCAATTCTCATTTATCATACTTACTTATAATGAAGAAATTCACTTACCCAGGCTGCTGGCATCCATCCAAAGTCTCGACGCGCCCTTATTTGTTTTAGATTCAGGAAGTACGGATAACACTATAGCGACAGCAGAAAAATTTGGCGCCGCCATTTTACAGCGCCCATTTGAAAATCACCCCCAACAATGGGATTATGCACTGAAAAATTTCCCCGTGCAAACACCCTGGGTAATTTGCCTCGATGCCGACCAGGTTGTTACCCCGGAACTTAACCAACGCCTGCGTACCTTCAGAGATGAGGATCATCCGGATACCGATGGCATTTATTTTAACCGCAAAAACTTTTTTAAGGGCCGGTGGATAAAACATGGCGGCTACTCACCGTTTTACCTGCTTAAAATGGTGCGGTTTGGCAAAGGGCATTCAGACCTTAATGAGAATATGGACCATCGCCTTATTGTCCCCGGTAAAACCATTATCTGGAAGGATGGCTATATTCTCGAGGAAAACCTGAAAGAAAACAATATCAGCTTCTGGATAGCAAAACATAACCGTTATAGCGACCTGGTAGCTCACGAGGAAGTAGAGCGGATGATGGACTTGCGCTCCCAAACAATAAAGCCGCATTTCTGGGGTTCGCCTGACGAACGTACGGCATGGCTCAAATCGTTATGGTGGAAACTGCCGCGATATGTGCGCCCCATGCTTTATTTTATCTACCGCATCTTTTTCCAGTTAGGTATTCTTGACGGACGCACGGGTGTGATATTTCATTTTTTGCAGGCATTTTGGTTCCGGCTGGTAGTGGATATCAAGATTGATGAAATCCTAAAGCAAAAGGAGGGAAATAGCTCAGCGGAAAACCAGCTTTCGCCCACCAGGTTCATTTTGAAATTTATTGTGCTTTTCGCCCTGTTTTACTACTTCAATATATTTTTCTTCGGCCTAACCTCGCCGGGAAATCATTACAGCGCATTTTTGGCAGAGTACCTTAATTATATAGCAGGGTTAAGATTGTTTTTACTTAAATGCAGTGCCGGAATATTGAGCTTATTTGGCTTTACCGTAATTACTAACAACTCCCAATTGCTGGTGCCGGGTCATCCGGCTATTGTATTAGTATATTCCTGTTTGGGTTTGGGGGTTATGAGTTTCTTTACGGCATTTGTGCTATCCTACCCTATTAAATTAAAATCGAAAGCATGGTTTCTTACCGGCGGAATATTGGGTATACAGTTTTTAAATATCATCCGCTTTGTTCTGCTTGCTCTTTTTTGGAACAGTGCGAAAGACCGTGTGATTGATCATCACGCTATTTTTAATATCATTCTTTATATAATTATAGCCGTTACACTTTACATTTGGGTTAAACGAACCGACAAGCTGATTGATACCAATGCCGCAAACTAACCTTTCATTATATAACAATGCTCCCTTTCACCCGGGAGGAGGCGCGTTCAAAAGGCTGTTGTGGTTTTATGTAAATGCTATATTTTTAAAAAGCAGCCTGCTGCCATCAAGCGGATTCAGGATATTCTGGCTGCGGCTGTTCGGCGCCAAAATTGGCAAGGGTGTTACCATAAAGCCGGGCGCAAATGTTAAATATCCCTGGCACTTATCTATAGGCGACCACACCTGGATTGGCGAAAACGCTTGGATTGACTGCCTGGTACCCGTTAAAATTGGCAGCAACGTTTGCATTTCGCAGGGGGCGGTTTTGCTTACCGGCAGCCACGATTATAAAAAATCCACCTTTGATTTAATTACAGCAGGCTTTGTGCTGGAAGATGGTGTTTGGATAGGCGCCTGCGCAATTGTGAACCTTGGCATAACCGCAGCATCGCACGCGGTGCTTACCGGCGGATCGGTGGCTACCAAAAACCTGGAGGCTTATGCCGTTTACCAGGGAAACCCTGCCGTTAAAGTACGCGACAGGGTTATTGCCTGATTTTGCCGCCGCTTTATATAAATTAGCTCAATCAACCTCCTATATACTAATGAACCAACCTGGAAATAAATCATACCGTTTAGTCTTAATTATTCTTAGCCTGCTGGTGCTAACCATGGGAATAGTGCTGTTTTTTATTCCACCTGCGCTTTTCCCAGACCCTGCAAACGGCTTCAACGTGCTGCGCAGTATGAGCCATGGCGGCAGCTTTAATGTTTTAACCGCACCAGACCAAAGCGATATCTCGCAAACTTATGACGAGTTTATAACTTGGTGGTCGCCGGGGCAATACCTCGTACCTTTCTTTTTTAAGCTGATAAGCGGCATTAGTTTGGGGCAAGCTTCGTCCTTAACCGTAGCCCTGGCGCAGCTGATAGGTTTAGCCGGCTTTTATAAGTTCTTCAAAAAAATAGGTTTTACGCCGATTACAGCTACCCTAAGCGTGGTGTTTATAGTATGCCAACTGGCGTTTTTTGTACCCTATGTATTTTATAATGGTGGTGAAGTACTGCTGTTTGCCTTTGAAGGCTGGTTTCTTTACGGATGCGCCGCCCTGCAAAAGCCGGATTGGAAACTCCTGCTCTTTGTCCTTCTGTCAGGTTGGATCGGTTTTTTCTGCAAATCGTCGTTTTTATGGGTTTATGCCGCCGGGCTTTTCTGTTTATGGGTGCGCCTGTCGTCAGGCAGCGTTTCAGAATGGATAAAAAAAGGAATCTGGATTGGCGTCCCTGCTATTTTATCGGTTGCGGGCATTTACTTTTTGTTTCTTTCAAAAGGGCAAAGCCCGGCCAGCGTGTCCAAAGGGATAAAACTTACTGCCGAAACTTTTAGCTTCCCGCTGTCTACGCCGCTGTTATCAGGTTTTTCGCTGGATGACTTCTTTCATGGGCTGATATACAATTTCGGCAAGCCGATGATAGCCCAGCCATTGGCGACAATAATTTTGGTAGCCCTTGCTATTTTAAGCCTGGTACTGGTTTTCAGCATCTTGCGGAGAGTTCCCAATGAAACCTACAGGTTGTTTTTAAAAGCCTTTTACTTCGGTGCATTGCTTTTTTTCGGTGTCATTTACCTGCGTCAGCTTAATATCTCATATGAAGCCCGCCATTTCCGGATTATCGGTATATTGATAGTACCTGGGATGATATACCTTGTCAGCAATTTAAAGATAGCCTATCGGGTAATCTTCGCAGCAATAACTATTTGCATCGCAGCTTACAGCTTTACCTACCTGTTTAAAGGATATCATATAAACGATACATTAGCCGCCAAAGGCCCCACAGGCCTCGCCCAAATCAACATCGACCAGCAATCGCTCAACAAAATTATCAAGCTGGATAACGACAACCGCAACGCTACCTTCGTTTTTATCGCCAATGATATCGGCCTTGAAATTACCCACAACCGCGTTATCAACCTGCCACCCCTGCCGGATGATTATAAGATAGACATTGCCGATTACAAATTTGAGGGCTTCGCCGGACCGCTGTTTATAGTGCTGCCCGAAAGCTATAACGGACCAAAAGAAAAGCTGGTGATGAAATCATTCCCCGGCTATACCGGCTTTAATCTCTCTATGCTTAGCGACAAGTATGTTCTTTATGAAGCGAGGATGCGGAGGTAGTTGATTGAGTTTTAGAAGTTGTATCAGTTATAGATGTTCTATTAGTTGAAGTAGTTTAACTACTACAACTTTTACAACTACTTCAACTCGTTCAATCAATCATTAATCTCTTTCCACAGCAAATCCTTTAGCTGCTCAATATTTTTTTGCGCTACGGATGATATGAATATGGATGGGATGCCTGTTGGCAATTCGTTTTTCATTTCAGCCATCAGTTCATCGTCAAGCATATCTGATTTGGTGATAGCCAGCACGCGGGGTTTATCCAGCATTTCGGGATTGTATTGCTCCAGCTCATTTAGTAATATCTGGTACTCCTGTTTTATGGTGCGATTGGTATCGGCAGGAACCATGAACAATAATACCGAGTTGCGTTCTATATGTCTTAAAAACCTAAACCCAAGTCCCTTGCCTTGCGATGCCCCCTCAATAATACCGGGTATATCTGCCATTACAAACGACTTGCTGCCGCGGTAGGCTACGATGCCAAGGTTCGGCACAATGGTGGTAAATGCATAATCAGCGATCTCCGGTTTAGCAGCAGAAACTACCGACAATAACGTTGATTTACCGGCATTTGGAAAACCTACCAAACCTACATCAGCCAGTACTTTTAATTCCAGTACATTCCATTCTTCTTTACCATCCTCACCGGGCTGCGCAAAACGGGGAGTTTGCAACGTCGGCGTTTTGAAGTGCCAGTTTCCCTGCCCCCCACGACCGCCGTCCGTCAATATTTTGGTTTCGCCGTCAGTGGTTATCTCGAACAGCGTTTCGCCTGTTTCGGAGTTTTTGCAGATGGTGCCCAGCGGCACCTCCAATATTTCGTCCCTGCCGGTTTTGCCGGTTTTCAACGAGCTTCCGCCCGACTCACCGTCACCTGCGATAACGTGCTTGCGAAATTTAAGGTGGAGCAGCGTCCAGAGCTGGGCATTGCCTTTAACAATAACATGCCCCCCACGACCGCCATCACCGCCATCCGGACCGCCTTTGGCAGTAAACTTGTCACGGTGCAAATGTGAAGAACCCGCCCCTCCGTGGCCGGAGCGGCAGCATATCTTTACATAATCTACAAAATTTGAACCTTGAGACATATTTTTATTTCGGATTTGGGATGTTCGATTTCGGATTGCCGATTTCGGTTACCCGTATTATTAAAATAATAACGGATTTAATAACAATCTAATTTAGTAATTGTTATTAAATCCGATTCAATACAAGTTCCTGATTAATAGGAACTAATTACTTCGCCAATAGCATCAAAAATCTCGCTGATCGAGCCGATGCCGTTGATGCTTCTAAATTTGTTTTGTGCTTTATAGAAACCTGCAACCGGTGCAGTTTTGTCATTATATTCTTTAATGCGTTTACGGATAACTTCCGGGTTGGCATCATCAGGTCGCCCTGATTCCTTACCTCTTTCTAATAACCGGCGCTCCAACTCGTCATCATTAACCTCAAGCGCTATCATGCCTGATATCGGGGCCTTTTTATCGTTTAGCAGGTTATCCAATGCATCAGCCTGTGCTACTGTACGGGGGAAACCATCAAAAATAAAACCTTTCGCATCCTTATTGGCGTCGAGTTTATGGCTTATCATACCAATAACAACAGCATCTGGCACCAGCATGCCTTCGTCCATCAGCTTCTTTGCTTCCAAACCGAGTGCCGTTCCCTGGGCAATTTCACTGCGCAGAAGGTCCCCGGTTGAGAGGTGAATCAAACCGTGTTTTTCTATAAGTTTTTGTGATTGGGTCCCTTTTCCTGCTCCGGGAGGACCGAACAATACCAGGTTCAGCATGCTTCTATCAAATTAAAAGCCTTTCGATACCATGGTATACAGAAAGGCTTTATTAGTAGTCTTAAAAGTGCACTTGTAGGGATTCGAACCCCAAACCTTCTCATCCGTAGTGAGATGCTCTATCCAATTGAGCTACAAATGCGTACCGGGTGAAAATAATTTAGCAAGCGGACTTGCTTTTTCAAACGGACTGCAAAGATAGAAAAAAATCCATCCGTTGAAATATTTTTTTGAAATTACTTGACAGCTTCGGCAATCGCAGCAAAATCCGGCAAATCTCCTGCTGATTCAAGCACCTCGGCATAAACAATATTTTGCTCTTCATCGATAACAAATGCCGCCCGTTTTGACACGCCTTTCATACCAAAAACAAAGTCATGATACAAGGCGCCATAGGCCGCCGAAACTTCTTTATTAAAGTCAGACAGCAAGTCGAACTGGTAATTATTTTCTTCTTTAAACTTAGCCAGCGTAAAAAGTGAATCGACAGAAACACCTAAAACAACTGCGTTCAGGCCATCGTAATAGCCAAAATTATCGCGCATGGTGCAAAGCTGCTCGGTACAAGTACTGGTAAATGCCATCGGGAAAAAATGCAACACTACCTTTTTGCCTTTATAATCTGCTAGTGCGATTTCCTTTTTTTCTGTTGAGAATAATTTAAACTGCGGGGCTGGTGAGCCGGGTTGTAATGCCATAGGGTTTTGTTTTTATGCAAAGAAAGGATAATGGCGGGAATGTTCTGTCGCCCAAAAGAAATATTTGAAAAACTAAAATATTAGTTTTAAATTAGCCTTCTCACTTACTCCTATGTTTAAAAACTACATCAAAACCGCCGTCCGCAGCTTATTAAGAAACAAAGGATTCACATTTATTAATGTGTTTGGCCTGGCGCTTGGGCTCGCCACAGTTTTATTGATCGTATTTTATGTGGTTGATGAACTGAGCTATGATCGCTTCAATATTAAAGCCGACAGGATTTACCGGGTAAACACCGACCTTAAATATGGCGCTAACCAAACCTCGTTTGCTATAACCGCCCCACCCGTTGCCGATGCGTTGGCGAAGGAATTTCCTGAGGTTGAAAAATCGATGCGTATCGGCCAGGCGGTAAACGTCCGCTTTAAAAAAGGCGATGAAGTGATTGAAGAAAAAGGCGGTTTTTATTGTGACAACAACGTATTCGGAATTTTCACATTGCCATTAATCCGGGGCAATATTAATACCGCACTCACCGAACACAATTCAATCGTATTGAGCCGTAGCCTTGCGCTTAAATATTTCAATACCGTTAACGTAGTCGGCAGGACTCTTTTATTAATAAGCGATACCACCGAACATAAAATAACCGGCGTAATGGAAGACATGCCGGCGCAATCTCACTTCAAGGCCGACCTTTTCCTGGCTATGGAGCCGAACCGGGATAACAGTTGGGCGCATTTTAATACAGGCACCTACATCCTGTTAAAACAAAATTCCGA
>JAZJZL010000089.1:0-31549 GCA_040389845.1 Bacteroidota bacterium | reverse complement strand
TTTATCTTTTGTTTTTCTCATGTTGTCAATGACAATTCCGATGCCAAAAAACTCGAAACAAAATTTGATGCACTGCTCCGGAGAAATATAAGTACCGCCGCTTTCAACTATGACAAGTTCGCCGCAAGCGGAAATTATATAAAGCTCAACCTTACGCCAGTTACAGACATCCATCTTCATTCCAATCGTCAGCGCGAAATCGGCGTTAACGGCAATGTGCAATACATATATATTTTTTCCGCGATAGCGGTTTTTATATTGATACTGGCATGCATCAATTTTATGAACCTCTCTACAGCGCGATCGGCCAACAGGGCGCGCGAAGTCGGAGTGCGTAAGGTATTAGGTTCACCACGCGGGTATTTGATACTTCAGTTTTTGCTGGAATCGCTTATTGTTACGTTCGCTGCGAGTATTATCGCTTTGATCACTGCCTGGGCGCTGTTGCCGGTATTCAACCAGGTATCTGGCAAATCAATGGTCATTACCGGGTATGTTGCGTCATGGCTTTTGCCTGCATTATTCAGCATCGTTGTGATGGTTGGTATTTTGGCCGGCTCATATCCTGCTTTCTTCTTGTCGGCATTCCAGCCTGTGCAGGTGTTAAAGGGCAAATTGGCTACAGGTTTTAAAGGCAGCGCGATACGAAACTTTTTGGTAGTTTTCCAATTTGCAATTTCTATCATTTTGATTATCGGCACGCTGGTAATTTACAATCAACTAAACTACATCCGAAATAAAGATTTAGGCTACAATCGTGAGCATGTATTAATAGTAAAAAACCTAACCGCGGTTGAAAGCCCGAAAATATTCAAAGACGAGGTGAGGCGGCTTCCCGGCGTCACTAACGCTACTTTGACACATTACCTGCCAACAAACCCAATGGGAGCGCTTAATTACATAACTGCCGGCGACCATAAGCAAATTGAAACACAGTTTTGGCCGGTTGATGCCGACTACATCAGCACCATGGGCATGAAAATAGTGGAGGGCCGCAATTTCGATGAGCGGTTTCTAACAGACTCCTCCGCTGTTGTCATCAATGAAACACTTGCAAAAACCATTGGCTACAAGGGCGAAGATGGCGTAAAGATAGCAGCTATGAATAAGAATTACCAGGTGATCGGTGTAGTTAAAGATTTTAATTTCACGTCGCTGCGGGATAATATTACCCCGCTGGTACTTACCATGAACAGTGATTGGCTCGCCTCGTTAAGCATCCGCACAAAAACTGCTGACCTACCTACCCTAATGCAGCAGATAGAACACACCTGGAAAGACCTGGCACATGGCCAGCATATCGAGTATTCATTTATGGACGATGACTTTAACGCCTTATATAATAACGAGCAGCGCATGGGTGGTCTATTTATCATATTTACTGTACTGGCAATCGTGATCGCTTGTTTAGGCCTGTTCGGGCTTGCCGCTTATGCATCTGAACAACGTATGAGGGAAATCAGCATCCGCAAAGTACTCGGTGCAAGCGTTTCTTCCATAGCTGGTATGCTTTCGAAAGATTTTATAAAGCTCGTTATAATCGCCATGACAATTGCCGGTCCGCTTGCCTGGTTTATTATGCACAAATGGCTACAGGGCTTTGCTTACCGGCGGGATATTCAATGGTGGGTATTCGTGTGTACAGGCCTCTGCGCGCTGCTAGTAGCTGCCGTCACGGTGAGTTACCAAAGCATAAAAGCTGCGCTGGTTAACCCGGCAGAAAATTTACGGGGAGAATAATCAACCTATAAAAAAATTAACCCTAAACTCTAGAACCGCAAGCGGCGAATGAAAATTCGCCCTTTTGCGTTTAATGACTTTTATATAGCGATGGGTTTATAAACCGTACGTATTCGAAACCTGTCCTGGTGACGCAGGGCGGTGCCCTGCGCTGGTGGATGGAACCCTTTCAGGGTTCTCAGATTAAGGTAAATCCCATATTATTGTACAAACCAAATACCCTAAGGGTTACATCTGTCAGCGATGGGTAACACCCATCGCGAAAATGGCGGACAAAAACATATTTCGAACACGCACGGTTTATAAACCCATCGCTATATAAAAGCTCCATGTAAATTAAGCGTCATTTGCTTTTGCATTTAACCCCGCCCCCGAAACATTAGACGCGGCATTAAGGTTATATTTATCGCATGAAAGCAGTAGTGATAACCCAGCCCGGCGGCCCCGAAGTATTACAAATTGAAGAAAGGCCAGTTCCCGGTTATGGCCCGCATGAAGTACTGGTAAAAATTCACGCCTCAGGTATTAACCGGCCGGATGTGTTTCAGCGCAAAGGCAATTATCCGCCGCCGAAAGGTGCACCCGCCGGTATCCCGGGATTGGAAATTGCCGGGGTTGTCACCGAGATTGGTGTGGCAGTAAGCCGCTGGAAGGTTGGCGATAAAGTTTGCGCGCTGGTATCGGGCGGTGGCTATGCTGAATATTGTAATGCACCGGAAGGTCAATGCCTGCCGATCCCTGGTGAATTAAGCTTTGTTGAGGCCGCATCTTTGCCCGAAACCTTTTTTACAGTCTGGAGCAATGTGTTTGACAGGGGCCAGTTAAACGGCGATGAAACACTACTGGTTCATGGTGGCTCGAGCGGAATTGGCGTTACAGCCATTCAAATGGCCACTGCGCTCGGGCATAAGGTTTACGTTACCGCCGGCAGTGATGATAAATGCAGATTCTGCGAAGACTTGGGCGCTGCAAAAGCCATCAATTATAAAACGGAAAACTTTGCCGACGCAATTAAACAACTTACTGATGGCAAAGGTGTAGATGTTATTTTAGATATGGTAGGCGGTGATTATACCCCCGGCAACCTGCAATGCCTGGCCGAAGATGGCCGGCTGGTGCTTATCAATACCATGAAAGGTAAAGATGTTCAGGTTGATTTATCAATTATTATGCGTAAGCGGTTAACCATTACAGGTTCAATGCTACGGGCAAGACATGCCGCTTTTAAAGCTGCTATCGCCCAAAACCTTGAAAAAAACATATGGCCACTGATTGAATCAGGAAAGATCAAGCCGGTTATATGCAAAGTCTTCTCCGCCGAACAAGCGCATGGTGCACACCGCCTGATGGAAAGCAGTGAGCATATAGGTAAGATTGTTTTAACTTTTCCATAAACTGTTCCTGCTGATAAACGACATCTGTCAGACGGACAAAAAATCATTTAATAAAAAATGCTTTTCTCTGAACCCTAAGCGGACAACATTTCGTATAAGGGGAAAGGTACAGACAGACAGACAGATACATTACCAACCTAAACTACAGTAAGATGCGGATCCGTTTTTTGCAAAAAAGATTAAAAGATATATCAATCGCCAGGAAGCTATACTTCACAATCGGTATAATGGCCTTGTTGATTACGGTCGAATTATGCACCTTATGGTTTTCCATCAGCACTTTATCTTCGGTAAGGTCCTTCGTTAACGGTGAGGGGTTATGGTCGAAGGCCCAAAAAGATGCCGTTTACAGTCTTTTTGTATATGCCCACTCTCACGATGAAAACGATTACCAGGATTTTCGTAATTTTTTAAAAGTTCCCGCAGGCGATAACAAAACCCGGCTCGAGTTGCTAAAGCCGCAGCCTGATATGCAGGTAGCCCGCCAGGGATTTATTGAAGGCCGCAACGAATCTGTCGACGTGAACGGGATGATCCGGCTCCTTAAGCGCTTTAATAGTGTCTCTTATCTAAATAAAGCCATCGTGATATGGGGGCAGGCGGAACAAAAGCTGGAAGAACTTATTGCGATAAGCGATAAGTTGCATACCATGATAGTTTCCCAAACCGCTACGCAGGAAGAAATTGACAGAGAACTGGACCGTGCCGAGATCATAAACAGAAAGCTAACAAAGCTTGAGGATGATTTCTCTTTTACCCTTGGCGAAGGTTCCCGCTGGCTGGAAACAATTGTGCTGCGCTTATTATTAACCCTATCGCTCACTATCGGCACCACGAGCATATTAATTACAATTTCTGTTAGCCGTACGATTGAAAAAGGTATTAAAGCAATAATAGACGGGGCATCGCTTATCAGCAAAGGTTTATTGAATACAAGGGTAACGGTTTACTCGCGTGATGAAATCGGCACGCTGGCCACGTCTTTTAACCACATGATAGACACGCTGGAGCACAATACGCGCAATATCCGGGAGCTTAAGGAGGCGGAAGAAAAACTCAAGAAGGAAAAAGAAAGGGCGGAAAATTCAGAAAAAGCAAAACAGCTCTTCCTTGCCAAAATGAGTCATGAAATACGGACGCCGATGAATGCGATACTCGGTTTTGCAAAATTGCTTGAGGAATCGCTTAAAACGAAAGAGCAACAGGAGTTTATTCATATCATTATTAAATCGGGAGATGATTTGCTGGTTATTTTAAATGATATTCTTGACTTCTCAAGAATGGAAGCCGGAAAAATCGTTTTTGAAAACGCGCCTTTTAATTTACGGGATATCGTTCGCACTACCGTGCTTATGACGGAATTAAAATCGAAGCAAAAAGGCATCGATGTAAAGTATACTATTGATAAGAATATACCGGAAATGCTTATCGGCGATTCGGTAAGGTTAAACCAGGTATTGCTGAACCTTGTTTCAAATGCGCTGAAGTTTACCGAGAAGGGGGAAATAAGTATTTCTGTAAATTGTGTTGAGAAAAGGGAAGATAACCTGCTACTGGATTTCTGTGTCAAAGATACCGGCATGGGCATTCCGCCTGAAAAGCAGGAAAAAATATTCGAAAGCTTTGAACAGGCCACCAATGACACCGCACGCAAGTTTGGCGGCGCCGGGCTTGGCCTAAGCATTGTAAAACAATTGGTAACGCTGCAAAACGGAGAGATATCCCTTCGGAGCAAACCCGGCGAAGGATCTGAATTTCGTTTTAAGCTTTCCTTTTCAAAGGTTAAGAATATTGTAAAACCTATTGCCAGGGAACTGCCGGGAGCAATTACCCCAAAGGGCGGGGGCATAAATATCCTCGTGGCAGAAGATAATATGATAAACCAGATGCTGGTAATCAGGGTGCTAAAGAAACAAGGCTTTGAGACTGATGTTGCCGAAAACGGGCTAATAACCCTTGATAAACATAAAAACAAACACTTCCACATTATTTTAATGGACTTGCAAATGCCTGAAATGGACGGGTACGAGGCCACACGCATGATACGGGAAATGGACGGCATCAAGAAAAAAATTCCGATAATCGCCATGTCGGCGCATACCATTAAAGGGGAATATGAACACTGTATAGAAGTGGGCATGAATGATTTTATTTCAAAACCGTTTGACACCAATGAGCTCTACGAAAAAATATACAGGCTTGTGAAAAAAAGAGGAAAACCAAATACCTTTGATTTAAAGGCTTAGCAGTTTTCGTTTGGTTAAAACATGTTTTTATTGCGCAAAAGTACCCCTGGTTTAGTTCTCATGTTTCCACAAGGTTAACTGCCAAAAAACGTTCCAAAAAATCTTACTTCTGCTATTTTATTATTTATTTATAAATCATAACTTTGCGCTCCGAAACAAGCCGTATTTTTTGATGCGTATTGTTTCATAATAAATACTTTAAATTACCAGGTAATATATGCCAAACATTGGAAAAATATCACGGATCATCGGTCCGGTAGTTGACGTAAGCTTCGCTGACGACGCTCATCTTCCCAAAATTTATGACGCGTTAGAGATTACTAAAGAAAATGGTCAGAAAGTTGTATTAGAAGTACAGCAGCACTTAGGTGAAGACCGTGTTCGCGCCATCGCGATGGACTCGACCGACGGATTACTTCGCGGTATGAAGGTTTTAGATACCGAATCGGCTATCAAAATGCCGGTTGGCGAAAACATTAAAGGCCGCGTATTTAACGTGGTTGGTAGTGCCATCGACGGTATTGCCGAGCTGGACAACACCAATGGTCGCCCTATCCACGCAGCCCCTCCAAGGTTTGAAGACCTTTCTACCGAAACTGAAGTATTGTTTACCGGTATAAAGGTAATCGACTTGTTGGAGCCGTATGCAAAAGGTGGTAAAATCGGTTTGTTCGGTGGTGCCGGTGTAGGTAAAACCGTATTGATCCAGGAATTAATCAACAACATTGCAAAAGCATATTCAGGTTTATCAGTATTCGCCGGTGTAGGTGAGCGTACCCGTGAAGGTAACGACTTATTGCGCGAGATGCTTGAATCAGGCATTATAAAATATGGCGACGAGTTTATGCACTCGATGGAAGAAGGCGGCTGGGATTTGAGTAAAGTGGATGCTGAAGCATTGAAAGACTCAAAAGCAACTTTCGTATTCGGGCAAATGAACGAGCCTCCAGGTGCACGTGCACGTGTGGCGCTTTCAGGTTTAACTATCGCTGAATATTTCCGTGATGGTGATGCAGACGGTAAAGGCCGCGATATATTATTCTTTATCGATAACATCTTCCGCTTTACACAGGCAGGTTCCGAAGTATCGGCGTTGCTTGGCCGTATGCCTTCGGCGGTAGGTTACCAGCCAACGCTGGCAACCGAGATGGGTGGCATGCAGGAGCGTATTACTTCGACAAAACGTGGTTCAATCACTTCGGTACAGGCCGTTTACGTACCTGCTGATGACTTGACCGACCCTGCACCTGCTACTACTTTCGCCCACTTGGATGCTACTACCGTACTTTCGCGTAAAATTGCTGAGCTTGGTATATACCCTGCGGTGGATCCACTGGATTCAACCTCACGTATCCTTAGCCCGACTATTTTAGGTGACGAGCACTACAATACTGCACAACGCGTAAAAGAAACCCTGCAGCGCTACAAAGAGCTTCAGGATATCATCGCCATCCTTGGTATGGACGAGTTGAGCGAGGAAGATAAATTGGTTGTATCGCGCGCACGCCGTGTACAGCGTTTCCTTTCTCAGCCATTCCACGTTGCTGAGCAGTTTACAGGCTTAAAAGGTGTGTTGGTTGACATTAAAGAAACCATCAAAGGCTTTAACATGATTATGGATGGTGAAGTGGATGAATATCCTGAAGCAGCATTCAACCTTGTAGGCAGCATCGAAGAAGCTATTGAAAAAGGCAAGAAATTGCTGGCTGAAGCGAATAACTAAGTTATAAGAGATTAGTGTTTGGAGATTAGAGATTAGGTATAAAGCGCAATTTTTGTATCAGATATTTCTAACCTCCAATCTCTAACCTCTAATCTCTAATAAAAAGCAAATGACATTAGAAATCCTTACTCCCGATAAAACAGTTTACGAAGGCGAAGCTACTTCAGTAACCCTTCCCGGCACATTGGGATTTTTTGAGATATTAAATCATCACGCGCCTATCATCTCTACTTTAGAAGATGGTAAGGTAACTATCCGTGGCGGCAGCGCAGGCAAAGAAGAAACTTTGTTTATTAAAGGCGGCGTTGTTGAAGCATCAAACAACAAGGTTGTTATTTTAGCCGAAGGCATTCAGCAGAAATAATCCTTTTCCTTGATTAAAAACATAGAATCCCTGGTCTGTTGGCCGGGGATTTTTGTTCTAAGAAATTTGAAGATTTGAAAATGTGACGATTTGAAAATTAAAATACTATTTTTTCCAGAGTTCCAGACCAGGTCATTTTCAAAATATCAAATCAACACATTGTCAAATCAATCACCCGTGAATCGTTTCGCTCTTTCCGTAGTTTTGAACCACCTGGGCCTCGTATTCAAGATACTGTTTCCAGCGTGTGTCTACATCTATATTGCCGGCATATTTTTTAGCTAAACGAATGAACATGGCGTAATGGGTAGCCTCGCTGATCATTAGCTCGTGATAGAAGGCTGATAGCTGCTCATCGTTAATATTTTCAGATAATACCTTAAAACGCTCACAGCTGCGGGCCTCTATCATGGCCGAGAACAGTAAGCGGTCGACCAGCTGATCTGTCCGGCTACCGCCAATTACAATGAACTTGCGCAACTCGTTTACATAATTATCCTTACGCTCACGCCCAAGCACAAAACCGCGTTCCAATATAATATCGTGTACACGCTTAAAGTGGTCCATTTCTTCCTGTACCAGCATGGCCATATCCTGCACCAGGTCGCTGAGGTTGTGGTTTTGTACGATAAGGGTAATAGCGTTGCTGGCTGCCTTCTGTTCGCAAAAGGCGTGGTCGGTTAAAAGCTCTTCTATGTTACTTTCAACAACATTTTTAACCCAAAGCGGGTCGGTTGGTAGTTGCAGCTTAAGTATGGTTTTCTCGCTCACGAAGCAAAGATAGTTTTATTGAGTGGAAAGGTAAAAGGTGTCTTTATCATACTTGATTCGCTGATAAACATTGTGCGGAAGACTTACGAAGTTTTGAAAACCTCGTAAGTCTGATATGGGCTGTTACTTCCCGTACAAATTCTTGCTCTCAATAAAGTTAAGAACCGGCTCAGGCACAAAATATTGCACATTCTTTTTCTCTGCCAGCGATTTACGGATAAATGTTGCGGATAACTCCATCAATGGCGTCATGGTAATGGTAACGGATGGGTGCGTAGCCAAATCGGTATTTTCATAACCAGGGCGTGGATAAACATATATCTGGTAATCGCGCAGGATGAGTTTATAGTTCTTCCACTTAGGCAGCGAAACAAGGTTATCGGATCCCATAATTAGGGCGAACTCATGCTGGGGGTACTTTTCTTTTAGATGGGTAAGGGTATCGATGGTGTATGATGGCTGCGGCAATTTCAGCTCTACATCACTAACCTCAAGATTGGTGGAGTTATCAGTCGCCAATTTGCACATCTCGAGCCGGTCGTAGGTATTAGCCAGATCGCCGTATTTTTTTAAAGGATTTTGCGGGGACACCACCAACCAAACCCTATCAAGGTTGGTATAGTTTGCCATGTAGTTGGCAATAATCAAATGCCCGACGTGGACCGGGTTAAACGACCCGAATAGTAGTCCTATTTTCATTCCTGTTCATGGTTATTTGTGTCAATTACTACCAGGCGATTTAATAAAATCACCAACTATGAACTATCTCACCGAAAGAAAATCGCCCACCAATTTCTCCGCCTCTGCACATGCCGTTTGAAGATCGTGATTTTTTAGGATAATATCAAATTGTGGAGCATAATTAAGCTCTTTTTCCGCTTTTATAAAGCGCTCAGCTAATTTCTCCTCACTATCAGTGCCGCGACCGGCCAAACGCTCCTTAAGAACCTCTAATGACGGCGGCTGAACAAATATGGCCAGTGCCTGTCCATCGTATTTGCGTTTAAGGTGCAATCCGCCCTCAACATCAATATCAAATATCACTGTTTTCCCTTGCTGCCATATACGCTCAATCTCTTCGCGTAGTGTACCGTAAAAGGTACCGCTGTACACTTCCTCAAACTCAACGAAGTGTTTTTTGGCAATGCGGTGCAGAAATTCTTCCTTGCTAATAAAATAATAGTCTTTGCCGTTTACTTCTTCGCCGCGGGGATTGCGGGTAGTGGCCGAAATGGAAAACTCAAGCCCCGGCACTTTTGTAAGCAGGTGATGAACTATTGTGGTTTTACCTGCCCCCGATGGCGCTGAAAATATGATGAGTTTACCGTTTGAGCTCATGGTTCATAGTTCATGGTTCATAGCAGTTAGGTGCAAGTTAGGGTAGCTTTTTCTACCATGAACTATGAACCATCAACTATGAACTATTTACAATACGTTTAAAAGTTGTTCTTTAATTTTTTCCAGCTCTTCCTTCATGCCTACAACCAGTTTCTGCATGTTGGCATCATTGGCTTTTGAGCCTAGGGTATTTACTTCGCGTCCTATTTCCTGCGATATAAAGCTGAGCTTTTTACCGTTGGCATCGTCGTTTTTTAATGTCTCGATAAAGTAGTCGCAGTGGGTTTTCAGCCTGATTTTTTCTTCGGTGATATCCAGCTTGTCGATATAGTAGATCAACTCCTGCTCAAAGCGGTTCTGGTCGATATTTTCGCGGCCAACGGCTTCGCTTAAAAATTGGTTCAGGCGCTCTTTGATGACCGGCACGCGCTTCGGCTCCTCAATCTGAACAAGCTCAAGGTTTTTTAGAATTATGCCGATACGGTATTTTAAATCGTTCTCTAAAACATTGCCTTCATCGCTTCTGAATTGCTGAAATGCAGCTAATGCCTGCTGGTAGGTTTTCTCAGCAACCTTCCATTCTTCTTCCGATGCTGTCTCCTCTTCGTATTTTACTACTTCCGGCAAACCCAATGCTAATTGCAACAGGTTGCCTCCAGGCTCGTTTAAATCTGCCGCAACAGCCTTTAACTGGTTGTAGTAATGTTTTAGCAATTCTTTATCAATCCCGGCAGCATTAACCGTAGTATTTGCTTTTTCAACGTTTACCGATAAGTTTACCTTACCACGTTCAATTTGCTTACTGCAATCGTTACGCAGCTGAAATTCTTTTTCGGCGAAGGTTTTGGGCAGGCGCAGTGAAAGCTCGAGGAATTTACTGTTCAAAGATTTTATCTCAACCGTATATTTTGCCCCATCAGAGTCGATGCTGGCAATTCCATAACCTGTCATGGATTTTATCATGCGCAAAGATAGGGATTTAGTCGGAAAGTCAGTAAAGTCGGATGAAGTCCGGAAAGTCAGTAAAGTCGGGAAGTCCGAAAGACGTTGCAATTAGGAGGTAGCTCAAGGAGTTACAAACCATTTAAATCAACCCTTATTGCCCCCTTATAAGGGCTTCGACTTCCGGACTTTTCCCACTTTCCGGACTTTCGGACTTCCACTTTAACACTTTTTTACACTTACTGTGGGATGTAATCTTTAACTTTGTTGTTACATGCGCTTTAGATTTTTTATACTTATTGTGTTTTGCATGGGCTTTTCGTTCATAGCAAAGGCGCAGGAAACATTTGTTGTGAAGGGGGTTATCTCGCGCAATATAAGTGTCGAACGGCTTGCCCAGGTGCTGATCACCAACCTGCGCACTAAGGAGATCATGATGAGCGATGACCTCGGTTGGTTCTCCATTAAGGCCGCCATCGGCGATACCCTTCTTTTCAATAAGCTTAAATATACCGACCAAAGGGTTGTTATTACGGTCAAAGGCGACATACCTGTTTATATGCAACCCGAAATAGTGCTCGACCAGGTTACCATCCAGGGGCAATCAAAGAAGCAGGAACTAAAGGACGTAATGAGCGATTACCGCAGACAGGGTATTTATTATAATGGAAAGCCACCTGTACTATCCTTCTTAACCTCACCCCTAACAGGCTTATACGAGCTTTTTGGAAAGGGCCCTGGCCAGGCACGTCGTTTTGCAGCGTTTTCAAAGGGCGAGCTGGAGTTTGCTGAAGTACGCAAACGCTACAACCTGCCAATGGTAATGCGCGTAACGGGAGCGGATAGTTCGAAGGCCAAAGGGTTTATGGAGTATTACACGCCATCCATAGAAGACCTTAAACAATGGAATGACTACGAGCTTATCAGGCAGGTTAGAAAATCTTACGAATTTTATGATAAATCGCCTGATAAGAAAAAGCTGGAGGAGTTGAACCGTCCATCCCTAAAACTCAAGGACGAGCAACCAGAGTAGTCTGAACCCGAATTTATAGAATTAAAGAATTTGTCGAATTTCAAGAAATTGGTGTGACTATCTGTACCTACAATAGCGCGGAAATAATTCTGTCAATTCTAAAATTTCAAAAATTCCGGTTCAGACAAATTAGATTCCCAAACTTTCACAAGCTTTTTCAGCTGCCAGCTTTTCAGCATTCTTTTTGCTGAATTCTTTACCCTGCCCCATGGTTTCCCCGTCGATGATAGCCTGGACAGTAAATAGTTTACTATTCTCGCCGTCTTCGTTGGCTACCAGGTAAAATACCACATCTTTACCATGGCGCTGGCACCATTCAATCAGCTTGCTTTTAAAGTTGGTTTCGGTTTGTTCAAGGGTATGGATATCTATGTGGGGTTTGATGATATGATTCATCAAAAAATGGCGCGTAAAATCATATCCCTTATCCAGGTAAACGGCTCCTATCAGGGCCTCAAAAGCGTCGCCAAGCAGCGAACCTTGCCTCGATGAGTTGAGCATGCGGCTATCGTATTCAATAAGCTTTTCAAAGCCAAGCTTGCGGGCCAGGGCATTAAGGTTGTTACGGCTTACAATTTTTGAACGAAGCTCAGTTAAGAAACCCTCGTCTTCATAAGGATATAGCTTAAAAAGCACCTCGGCAATTACACTGCCCAAAACAGCATCGCCAAGAAATTCAAGGCGCTCGTTACTGTTTTTTACACCCTTTTTTACGTTTTGTGCTACAGACTTATGCCGGAAAGCAAGCTTGTATAAAGACAAATTGCCCGGCACAAAACCGAGCAAATTTTTTAACACTTTTACGTACTTTCTGTTTGGAGATAGGTATAGCTTGTAAAAACGACTTATAGGCATCCAGTTATTATTCTTCGTACTTTTTAAATATCACAGAAGCATTGTGCCCGCCAAAACCAAACCCGTTGCTTTGTGCTATTTTTACCTCACGTTTCTGTGCCTTATTGAACGTAAAATTAATTTTCGGATCAAATGCCGGATCGTCAGTAAAATGGTTTATTGTTGGTGGTATAATACCATTTCTTACAGCCAGGATAGCAGCAATGGCCTCAACAGCGCCGGCAGCACCCAAAAGGTGTCCGGTCATTGACTTGGTCGAACTGATATTAATCCTGTAAACCTCATCACCATAAACATCCTGTATAGCTTTCACTTCCTGGGGATCGCCTATCGGTGTTGATGTACCGTGAACGTTTACATAGTCTACGTCGGCCGGTGTTATACCTGCATCTTCCAACGCGTGCCTCATTACAAGCGCTGCACCCAGTCCTTCCGGATGCGGGGCAGTCATGTGGTAAGCATCAGCACTCATACCGCCACCAATCATTTCAGCATAAATTTTCGCGCCGCGTTTTTTAGCGTGTTCCAATTCTTCCAAAATAATAGTACCTGCGCCTTCGCCTGCTACAAAGCCATCCCTGTCCAAATCAAAAGGACGGGATGCCGTTGCCGGATCGTCATTGCGGGTAGATAAAGCGTGCATGGCATTAAATCCACCAATACCAGCTTCGTTAATGATAGCTTCTGAACCACCGCTGATGAACATATTAGCCTTACCCAAACGGATATAGTTAAATGAATCAATCAGCGAATTATTTGATGAAGCACAGGCAGACACGGTAGAGAAGTTTGGTCCGCGCAAACCATATTTAATAGATATATGGCCAGGTGCAATATCGGCGATCATTTTGGGGATAAAAAACGGATTGAAACGAGGGGTGCCATCGCCCTTGGCAAAATTCACCACCTCATCCAAAAAAGTCTTTAAACCACCTATGCCTGATCCCCATATTACTCCAATGCGGCTGGTATCCAGCTTCTCAAAGTCAAGCCCTGCATCTTTTACCGCTTCTTCTGTTGAAAATAGGGCGTACTGTACAAAAGGATCAAGCTTACGGGCGTCTTTGCGGCCCAAAAAGGCATCCGCATCGAAGCCTTTCACTTCGCAAGCAAATTTAGTTTTGAACTTTTCGGTATCAAAACTCTTAATTAAGGCAGCGCCACTCACACCATTTATCAATGATTCCCAATACTCAGGAACCGTATTGCCAATTGGGGTGAGTGCTCCAAGCCCGGTTACAACAACTCTTTTAAACTCCATTTAGTAGATTTGGGGGGAGTTCCTTATTTAACGTTTTTTTCAAGGTAAGCAACAGCCTGACCTACTGTGCCGATAGTTTCAGCTTGGTCATCAGGGATAGCTACGTTAAATTCTTTTTCGAACTCCATGATTAATTCCACGGTGTCTAACGAGTCAGCACCAAGATCATTGGTGAAGCTAGCTTCGGGTGTTACTTCACTTTCGTCAACACCTAATTTTTCTACGATAATAGCTTTTACTCTTGAAGCGATATCAGACATAGTCTTATAGTTTAAATGATTAAATAAAATTCAGTGCAAAGGAAAAATAAATTCTGTTAAATATCAAATCTAAAAACATTTGCGTTATATGCAACAATCTTTTATTGCAACTGTTTCAATTTTGGTATTTTTACAGCCGCAAAAGTAATGATTTTGAACAGGAAATTTTTAAAGTTTGAGATCGATCTTGATTTTGTTCTCATTGCAGTTACGACGTCTCTAAAAGATTACCGTGTTTGTTACCTCATTAACAAGGCGTTGAACTTTAATTTTGCAAAAATTCAGGACCTCGAGGTTGATATAAATAATGACCTTGTACCGATACTCTTCTCCATTTACAACTATAGTTGGGAAACCACGGAGACCGACTTCTATTTTATAGCCAACAAAGGCTCTGATGGTTACCTGGTACCCGAGATGCGAAAGGCCGATTACTTTTTGTTGATAAAAAATTATATCGACGAAAACGACCTTGATAGCCTTATTTCAGCCATAAATAAAATACCGGAAATAGTTACTGCTGTAAAGATTGACCCGAAAAAAGTAAAATCACGGGAAAATCTCTTATTTTAGCGCGAATTTTTAAAGTGTGATACATACACTAAACGAACCTGGATTAAGCCCGTATTAACAGACTATTATATTATGAAATTAAACTATAACCGCACCAAGATTGTTGCCACCATGGGCCCCGCTTCGGCGAAGAAAGATGTTTTGCGTGCCATGATACAGGCAGGCGTAAATATTTGCCGCCTGAATTTTTCGCACGGAAAAGCGCAGGACCATAAAGCAATAATCGATACCATTCGCGAAATAAATGCCGAGCTTAAGACCAATGTAGGCATCCTGGCCGATTTACAGGGACCAAAAATCCGCATCGGGCTGGTAAAAGACGGTGGTATTCATTTAATAAACGGTACGCGCATTAACATTACCACACACGAACTGATTGGTGATGATAACCAGATATACATTACTTACGAAACCTTTCCGCAGGACGTTCAGCCTAACGAAATTATCCTGCTGGATGATGGCAAAATACAAATGAGGGTTATCGAAACCAACAGGCTCGATACCGTTGTTTGCGAGATAGTACACGGCGGCATTCTTACGTCGCGTAAAGGTGTTAACCTGCCAAATACCAAAGTATCTATCCCAAGCCTTACCGAAGAAGATAAGATAAACCTTGGCTATGCGCTGGAATGGGACGTAGATTGGATAGGCCTTTCGTTCGTTCGTACCGGCGAAGATATAGACGACCTGAAACGCATTATTAAAGAAAGTGGTAAGGCTGCTAAAGTAATTGCCAAAGTAGAAAAACCGGAAGCTATCGATAATATTGATTCGATAGTAGCTGCTACCGATGGTGTGATGGTAGCCCGCGGCGACCTGGGTGTTGAAATGCCTTTGGAAGAAGTGCCGATGCTGCAAAAAATGATTGTACGCAAATGCCGCGAGGCCGCTAAGCCGGTTATCGTAGCCACACAAATGCTGGAGTCGATGATTACCACCCCCCGCCCAACCCGCGCTGAAGTGAACGATGTGGCCAATTCTGTATTGGACGGTGCAGATGCAGTGATGCTAAGCGGCGAAACATCTGTTGGTGAGTTCCCGTTAATTGTTATCGAAACAATGGCGAAGATTATCAATAATGTTGAAGATCGCGGTTATCCGTTTCACAGCAAGAGCGACGTAAGCGACCCGAAATCGCCGGATTACCTGAGCAATGCTGTTTGCGGTTCAGCTGTTTATCTTGCTGAACATACCAATGCCGTAGGTATAGTATCCATGACCCACTCTGGCTATACAGCCTACGAAATATCGAGTTACAGGCCAAAAGCAAGTACATTCTTATTTACAGCCAATAAACATTTACTGAACGCAATGAGCCTGCTTTGGGGTGTGCGTACCTTTTATTATGATAAGGAAGAAAGCACCGACCAAACCATTGCCGATGTAAACAACATACTGAAAGAAGCAAACTTAGTTCAAGCTGGCGATGTGGTAATCAATACTGCATCAGTGCCAATTTTGAAAAAAGCTAAAACAAATATGTTGAAGGTGACGGTGGTAGAATAGTTGATTAGGTTGATTAAGTGAGTGGTTGATTAAGTTTTAAAGCGACTAACTACTCACTTAATCAACTCAATCAACCACTCACCTAACATTAATATACCTTCGCTTTACAAGCTTTTCCCTTAAGCTTATCTAATTTGGCGAAGTAATAATCCCAGCAAATTCTTATCGTCTTCATAATTGTAACTTTTATGTTATGTAATTATTAAGACTAAGGTAACGAAATAAAAGTTTAATTTATTATCTTGAATTTCTCTATCGACGGCTCTGTTCCGTTTTACCCCGTCATTAATTTTATACTTCTCAAACGGCCATTGGCCCTGTCTAAATTATTATAATGGCTCTTTTTAGCAGGCCATTAACCGAATAGTTTTGCTACCTAATATATTGTGATTACCGCTTGAGTAAACAGGTAATCTTTTATGCATTGTGGATATTAATACAATTTACGCGGCTCATTTGTGATTAGCAAGAATGTTCTGAAAATTTTACCGGTATTAATTTTATTGCATACCGGAGTATATGGCACCCATGCAGCCGTGATCGGCCCCGCCGCCGATACCGTCGCTCTCAAAACAAGCGCAACCACTAATCCTGGAACCTGGAATTTTAGCGGTGCATTCCATTCGGCCAGCTTGTATTTTTTTACCGGTTCGGTCGATCAATCGCATCCCTCCTTCGACGCTTTATTTATATATGACCGAAAAACATGGGGCGGCTTTGCCTTTAAATCTTTAGATCTTATCGACCATAAAACCGGCGTAAATTATGCTATGGCCGGCATACATAAAATATTCAATGTCGGGCCGGCATTAGTCGTTACGCCCACATTCGGCATAAGCCTTAACCAGAATTACACTCTTGCCGATAAGGGTTCGGACTTCATCTTCAACCTCGCCATTGCCTACAAAATCAACTCCTGTTTTACTGTAAGTAACGATGCATTTTTTCAAAACATCGGCATCACTAAGGACTATAACTGGACGAACCGCCTTAAACTAACGTATCACCAAAACGACTTTTATCTTTCCGCCTTATTATGGGAGCGAGACAGGGCGTTTCATAATCCCGGCTACTTGTCGACCGGGGTGGATGCAGGCTATAATATTGTCCGGATAACCGGCAAATCCAGCCTGTTTATTGGCATATCCAATATTTATATGCTTCAGTCGGACACACCGAAGCGTAACGGGTTTATGTTTAATTTAGGCCTCAACCTGGGCAATTAAGCACAAAAAAAGCGACGGGCTAAAAGCCCATCGCTATAATATTCCGGGAGTATATCCTGATTACTTTGCCTTTTTCTCGTAGCTCTTAGGGTCGAGCGCTGTGGGCGACCAGTTTTGGAAAAATTCCATTACCTTTTCTTTGCTGTGGCCTTTCCCTTCTTCAAGGTATGAGGAATTTTGGGTATTCAAACGATTGCCTTTATCATCCAAAACAACAAATACCGGGAAACCAAAACGCTGCGGGTAACCAAGCTCGGCTAATAATTTTTCATTCTCGTTTTCCGGACTCCAGTTTACGTGAACTATTTCGTAGTTAGCACGCACGTATTTGTTGAGGTCTGGGTCGTGCGTAACCAGGTCGTTAAAACGAATGCACCAGATACACCAGTTACCGCCTATTTGCAGGAGCACGTTTTTATGTTCCGTTGCGGCTTTCTTAACGGCGGCGGCGATATCGGCCTTAGCATCGGCATTAGGATGGTATAGTTTGGCAGTATCAGTTGGTTTAACGGCGGCAGTTGTAGTGCCCGGAATCTGCGCATGTGCGGCAAACCCTATGGCGATGAACGCGGCGATGGCGATTAACTTTTTCATATCTGGTCAGTTGATGAATTAGGTTACTAAATTCCGCATTATAAATGGGGAATGCAAATCGGCAAACAGGCGAAATCATCTGTAACATCGGTTGGTTACCCGAGAAAAACTTAACGAACAGTTGAAAACGTTTTCAACACCTACAACCAGCTACCAACCAACAATTTACCCAATTAAAAGCCATAAATACCAGCTTCTCCACCGCATGTGGAAAACTCTGAATTGAAAAAAAATACAATCAGTAATAGCTTTACTTAAAACACCCCGAAGTTTTTTTAAACGTACTTTTTCCACTTACTACACTTGTATCGATATGGGAGCTGACATCTACGAAAAAAATTCTGCTGAAACTGCAAAAGGATTAAAAGTTGAAAGGTACTTTACCAAAGAGGGAACGAGCGTTTTTGATTTATTTGAATACGAAAAACGCTCGTCAGTAATCCGCAATCCATCCGGCGATGCGGTATTCGAAATGAATGATGTGGAAGTGCCCGCGTCATGGAGCCAGGTAGCCACCGACATACTGGCGCAAAAATACTTCCGCAAGGCAGGCGTTCCGCAGGCTGATGGCACAACAGGTTCCGAAAAAAGCATTAAACAGGTAGCCAACCGCATGGCCCGCTGCTGGAAAGAATGGGGCGAACGCTATGGCTATTTCGCTTCGCCGCAGGATGCCGAAATATTTTACGACGAAATTGTTTACACCATAACCGGTCAGCTGGCAGCGCCAAACTCGCCGCAATGGTTCAATACCGGTCTGCATAACTCTTACAATATCACCGGGAAACCACAAGGCCATTACTATGTGGACCCAATTACCGAAGAGCTTTCCAAATCGACCTCGGCCTACGAACGCCCGCAACCGCACGCTTGTTTCATACTTTCTGTTGACGACGACCTGGTGAACGAGGGCGGCATTATGGACTTGTGGGTGCGCGAAGCCAGGATTTTTAAATATGGCTCGGGCGTCGGCACAAACTTCTCGAAAATACGTGGCGATAACGAGAAGCTTTCGGGCGGCGGTTATTCGTCGGGCCTGATGTCGTTTTTAAAAATTGGCGACAGGGCGGCAGGAGCCATCAAATCCGGAGGAACCACCCGCAGGGCAGCTAAAATGGTTTGTTTGGATTTGGACCACCCTGAAATAGAGAACTTTGTAAACTGGAAGGTTGAGGAAGAGAAAAAAGTAGCGGCGCTGATAGCCGCAGGCTACTCGTCCGATTATGAGGGCGAAGCCTATCGCACCGTATCCGGTCAAAACTCCAATAATTCGGTACGCATACCTAATGCCTTTTTTAAAGCTTTAAAAGACGGCAGCAACTGGGATCTGACCAGCCGCATGACCGGCAAAGCCGTAAAATCTATTTCCGCGCAAAAACTGTGGGACGATATCGCCTTTGCCGCATGGGCCTGCGCCGACCCCGGCGTGCAGTTTGACAGCACGATAAACGAATGGCACACCTGTCCGCAGGGTGGCCGCATCAATGCATCCAACCCATGCTCGGAATATATGTTTTTGGATAACACGGCCTGCAACCTGGCGTCCATCAACCTGGAGCATTTCTTCGATAAAAAGACGCGTATATTTGATGTAAAAGGTTTTGAGCATACCTGCCGCATATGGACCATTGTATTAGAGATTTCGGTGCTAATGGCACAATTCCCATCAAAAGAAGTTGCACAATTATCATACGATTACCGCACACTCGGATTAGGCTATGCCAATCTTGGTTCGGCCCTGATGGTAAACGGCATCCCTTACGACAGCAATAAAGCCCGTGCAATAGGCGGCGCTATAACTGCTATCATGACCGGTACCGCTTATGCCACCTCAGCCGAAATGGCGAGGGAACTTGGTACATTCAGACGTTTTAACGACAATAAAGACCACATGATGCGCGTAATGCGCAATCACCGCTACGCGGCTTACAACAGCACCGGCAACTATGAAGGCCTTGAAATTGCCCCTCCTGGAATTGAGCAAGCTGATTGCCCCGATTACCTGTTATCTGCCGCCTGCAACGCCTGGGATAAGGCCGTTGAAATGGGCGAGCAATACGGCTACCGCAATGCGCAAACCACCGTTATCGCCCCAACAGGCACCATCGGGCTGGTAATGGATTGCGATACCACCGGCATCGAGCCTGATTTTGCTTTGGTAAAATTCAAGAAACTATCCGGCGGCGGCTACTTTAAAATCATTAACCAGGCGGTTCCGGAAGCTTTAAGGAACCTGGGCTACACCGAAAATGAAGTTACCACTATTGTAAATTATGCCAAGGGGGCTGCTGCTTTAAAAGGCGCGCCGCATATCAACCTGGAAACCTTAAAGGCAAAGGGATTAACAGATGATGAACTGGAAAAGCTGGATAAAGGCATCATTTCCGCTTTCGAGATAAGCTTTGCATTTAATGTTTGGGCACTTGGTGAAGAATGCTTGAAGCGCCTCGGCTTTACCGCCGAGCAATACAATGCGCCTGATTTTAACCTGCTGCGTGCACTCGGTTTCAGCAAAAAAGAAATTGCCGAAGCTAACGAGTACATCTGCGGCACTATGACTATAGAAGGTGCACCATTCCTGAAACAGGAGCATTACCCGATATTTGATTGCGCCAACAAATGCGGTGCAAAAGGCGAGCGTTATATTCACTCACACGGGCATATCAAAATGATGGCGGCCGCACAACCCTTTCTTTCGGGTGCTATATCAAAAACCATCAACCTGCCAAATGAGGCCAATGTTGATGAGATAAAAGATTGTTACGAGCTATCATGGCAATTGGGCTTAAAAGCGAATGCGCTTTACCGCGATGGTTGTAAGCTGTCGCAGCCGCTGTCTACCAAATCCGACACAAAAGAGGAGAAGGAAGAAGTTGCCGAAAAGCTGGATACTGTTGAAGAAGTACTAGGCGAAGCTGCTAACGTGAAGCTAAGCGACCTCACCAGCGAACAGGTGATTGAAGCCGCTATGGCCATCATGGAGAAATCGAAAGACACTAATTTTATGCGCCAGCTATCACGCGTGGTGCAGAAAAAGAGCCTGCCATATAAACGCAGGGGATATACGCAAAAAGCAAGCATTGACGGGCAAACGGTGTTTGTTCGCACAGGCGAGTATGAAGATGGCACTTTGGGCGAAATCTTTGTGGACATGCATAAAGAGGGTGCCACCTTCCGCTCGCTGATGAACTGCTTTGCAATTGCTGTTTCTGTCGGCCTTCAATATGGTGTACCGCTGGAGGAATATGTGGAGAAATTCACCTTCACCCGGTTCGAACCGGCGGGCATGGTAGTTGGCCATGCAAATATTAAGAGCGCGACAAGTATAATTGATTATATTTTTCGTATGTTAGGGTACGAATATCAAAACCGTACCGACCTTGTTCACGTATTAACGGAACAGAACGGATTCGCCGGCAACCCGCAAATGGATGACGGTGATTTTAATGCCGATGAGACCAATGTTTACGCACCCGCTAAACCGGTTGCCGTAACAATAGAAAGCAGTAGCAATATAAAGAAGCAGTTTAGCGTTGATTTGAGCATGGGCGTGCAGAGTGATGCCCCAGCCTGCAATACATGCGGACATACGACTATCCGTTCAGGCACTTGTTATAAGTGTTTAAACTGCGGTGCATCGATGGGATGTTCGTGAGAAGGATTTCGGAAGTCGGAATTTCGATTTCGGAATGGAGAAATATCTATAAAGGGTGATTGGTACCCGTGAAAGTGAAATGACTAATGACAATTGACCAATGCCCTTATTAATCAGGCGTTTTGTGTTCAGTTTTATAGTTTACTTTAGTTAGCCCCGGAGTAGTTTACCGGGGCTTTTTTGTGGGGTTTTCACTGTACTGTTCCGCGGAACGGTGTGTACACATGGAACACTTGTGTACAGTTGCTTTAATTTAGATGAAATAAGTCAACGTACTAACAGTAAGAAGTTTATGTACAATTTACCACAAGTGTTCCGCGGAGCATTTGTGTACACACATTGTCAAATAATACAAAATTCTTATCTTTTCCGCAGGATGGGCCGTTCCTAATCACTCATTAATTATAAATTCGTTCTTTATAGTTTGCTAAAATGAATGATACCCGCGTAGTTTTCGATTTTGAAATAAGCTTTACCAATGGCGGCGGCATACAGGGCCAGGATTTCCGCCTGGATATTGACGGCGATGCAATTGATGATAAAGCATTGGCTGATTACATTGTTAACGATATGCAATTGCTGATGGTTGGAGACGTTAAAATCCTGAACAAGCATTACATCAGCGAAAGGCATAAACGGACGCCGGTAGATGCGCCGGTAACAGCGCAGCTTATCGACCTAAGCCATACAATTTTTGATGGCCTGGTTACTTATAAAGGCCTGCCTGCCCCTATTATTTGCGATTACCTGGGCCGTGAAAATTCGAAAGCCTTTTATGAAGAAGGCACAGAGTTCCAGATTGGTAAAATTGAAATGGTTACCAATACAGGTACTTACCTGGATTGCCCGTTCCATCGGTTTGAACATGGCGCCGATTTATCGCAAATTGCCCTTGAACAATGTGCTGATTTGGATGCTATCACTATCAATGCGAAAGACGTTATGGCGGTGGGCAAGGAATATTTTGTGGGTAAAGAATTGAGGAACCGGGCGGTATTGGTTTATACCGGTTGGGCAGGCAACTGGAACACGGAGGCTTATTTTGAAGGCCATCCTTATCTTACCGAAGAGGCCGCTGTATATCTTAAAGAATGCAATGTTAAATTAGTCGGTATCGATAGTCATAATATAGATAATACCACCGGCAAAACACGACCTGTGCATACCACTTTACTTGGCGCGGGCATACTAATTGTAGAACACCTTTGCAATTTGGATAAGCTGCCCGAAAGCGGCTACCGGTTTAATGCTGTTCCGCCAAAATTTGAAGGAGCCGGGACGTTTCCTGTGAGGGCGTATGCTGATTTGTCCAATAGGTAAAACACGAAGGAGATTTGTCAACTTTTTAAAAGTTGACAAATCTAAACGCAACCCAACAAACATTACTTCACATTCATACTCATCTCCGGCTGGAACGATAACGTTTCGGATGTGACACCTGAGATTGCGTTCCCGCCGCTTTGCAGGCTGCTTTGAAACTCCTTAATGCCGTCCATCACCGCGAAATTTTTAAATGGCACCAAAACAACCAGCTGCTTTAAGTTTCCGCCATCGGCTATTTCAAAAACAATAAACCTTGCGGCACCATCTTTTTGTTTTGCCACACCTATTGCCTTTTCAATAAGCTTTGCCGCTTCCCTAACATCACCCACATCAACAGTAAACATCCTCAAAAATTTAGCGGACAGGGTTTGTGCCTCGGCCTTATCCGAGATAGGCAGCAGCGCCATTTTGTACCCTCTTAAATAATCGGCGAACGGTTCGGTATGGAGGGCGTTATCGGCTCCGTCGCCCGCAGCATTAACAGGGTTGTCAAAATCCGCCCAGGAATGATTGAAGGTGGCATCGATAAACTGGCCCGCACGCAAACCGGAAATAACATACCAGCCATACCAGTTCCAGCTATCGTTATTGGCCTTATGCCATTGCAGGTGTTGCTTGTAACCTGTTTTAAAGTTAGCTTCCTGTTTAGGCGCCCAAACAGAAAAGTGGGCGATGCCTCCGTCTTGCGCCATCGCTGTGGCGGCGCAGAATAAAAAAATAATTGTCAATAGTTTCATACCTTTTCTTTTCGGTCAAAACTATAGTGTTGCAAAACGGGAAAATTGTAAAAAAATGAACTGCTAAAGCAAGGAAAATATATTGCTGATAGCGTGCTTATCTGCAAAATATTCCCGCGGCGAGATGGCAGTGAATTGCCTGAAGGATTTTATGAGGTGAGATTGATCAAAATAGCCCGACTCGTAGGTACATTCGGTTAAGCTTAAATCGGGGAAGGTTATTTTGTTAGAAATAAACCGGTTTATCCTTAAGATATTGCAGAGGCTTTTTGGCGTAATGCCTACGTACTTTTTAAATAAGTCGCCGTGGTATTTATTGGAGATTTTATTGTTTTCGATAATATGGCTTACGGCTGTTGTGCCGCTGCTCTCTAAAATCGTTCTTACTGCGCTGTTAACGTATTGAAAACCGGGACTATTTAATGTCTGCCGAGATATTAATTCGCCGAGATAGTTTTCCAGGTTCGAGAATGTTTGAACCGGGACTTCAGTTATACAATTCCAGAATCCTGCCGTGTTTATTACATCGCCCAAAGGCAAAAATCCGTTTTCAATATGGTCTAACGGAATTCTTAAAAATGGATAGAGCGTATGCGGGTAAAAACGGATGCCATATAAGCGCGCGCCGGCAGCCATTTTTACTTCGTGACATTTCAGGGTCTGTGCTGCAATAAAAGCATTCGGTTCGGCAAGCCAGTCGTTTGCGTCATATTGTTTGCTTTTGCAATCGCCGTTCAAATAAAAGATGATTTCCACATGCCCGTCCGGAATTATTTCCTCCTCGTAAAAGCCACTATCGTGCCCCACCTCCATAAACCAAAAGGATTTTACGAGGTGTCGTAGGCGTTTGGGGGCGTATGTTTGAATAGAAATCATAGACAGTTATGTTATTATTCATCTATCGGTTCAAGAGCCATGTATTTTAGCTCAAACCAGTCACGGAATTTTATGAATTCCGCACGCGTTTTTATTTCAGGTATCTTTTCTAAAAAGAAGTCGGGCGCGTACGCTTCAATCGTTTCGAGCTCATTCTTTACAAGAATTTGGAATTTATAATTTACGCCATCGCTTAACGAATGTGTGTATCTTTTACCTCCGACGATTCCGTCAGTAATTCTTAACGAATCCCGGCTTAACATCAGAAATCCAGAACTGTCAACGTAATCTACGATCGCTTTTGCCGAATCCGGGTCGATCTTTTTAAATCGCACTTTAGGGTAAGTCCATTTACCGCTCTTCAGTAGTTGTGAAGATAAATATCCTTTATACCAAATACCTTTATTTAAGGCCATCAGATCGTAGTATTTATAATCGCCCCACCAAAAACTTTCGCGGGTATAGGCAATCATCAAATCGCACTCATTTACAAAATTCTTATAAATAACAGATTCGGTTTTTTGCACCTCAGATGCATTTGCTTTGAACGACTTGATTTGCGCGTTACTTATAGACGCAAGACATAAAACAGGCAATGATAAAAGCATCACCCGGTATATTTTCTTTGCTACTTCCGCAATCGACAATCCGCCTTCCGCAATCATCACATCTTTTTATAAATATCCTTTAAATTCCTTCCCAGTTCCTGGTAGTCCAAACCATACCCCACCACAAACTCATTTTCAATCTCGAAGCCAACGTATTTCAACTCGTCAACAGGCCTTAATAATGCGGCAGGTTTTAGCAGCAATGAACACATTTTTAACGATGCAGGTTGTTTAAGACGAAGTTTTTCCAGCAGGAAATGGGCGGTATTGCCGGTATCTACTATATCCTCAATTACCAATACATCGCGGCCTTTTATGTCGACATTCAGGTTGATATCCTCCCTGATTTTCATGGTACTTGTTATCCCACCATGGTAAGACGACAGCTTGATAAAAGTAATTTCGCAGGGAATATCCAACTGTTTTACCAGGTCGGCAAAAAATAAAAAGCTGCCATTTAAAACGCCGATGAGTACCGGTACAGTATCCTTGTAATCTATATTCAATTGCCGGGCGATTGTATCAACACGCGCGGCTATATCGGCAGCGGTGATAAACGGATCAAAAGTAAGACCGGCTAAACGTAGTTCCATGAGGCAATATAGCTAATAAATGACGTTATTTAAACCTATCTTTGTCACCCAAACAATGACAGAAGACCACTACGTTCATACTTTACCAAACGGCATCCGGATACTTTTCAAGCATGCACCATCTACAATAACGCATTGCTGTTTTATTGTTAATGCGGGTTCGCGCGATGAGACTGAGCGCCAGATAGGATTAGCACATTTTATAGAACACCTGCTGTTTAAAGAAACCGAACGCCGCAGCACCAGCCAGATATTGAACCGCCTGGAGATTGTCGGCGCCGATTTAAACGCCTATACCACCAAGGAATATACCTGCATACACGCGTCGCTGCTAAACCAGCACCTGGAACGCGCCATTGATTTATTTGAAGATATTTTATTCCACTCCACCTTCCCGGAAGATGAGCAGGAAAAAGAGCGTGGCGTGATCCTGGACGAAATTGCCTCGTACCTGGATCAGCCCGAAGAAGCCATACAGGATGACTTTGAAGAGTTGCTGTTTAAAGGCCACCCCATGGGCAACAATATTTTGGGCACGCCGGATTCAGTCGCAAAACTAAGCAGCAGTGATATCAACCAATTTATCGCCGCTAACTATAACACATCCGAAATGGTTTTCGCCGTTTTTGGCGATTATGATTTTAAGAAAATAATCAAGCTGTCCGAAAAATATTTTGGGCCAATACCCGCTAATGACTCCAAAAAACACCGGGTTGCGCCATCGGAAATAATCGCTTCAAAAAGTATTTTCGCCAAGCCAATATCGCAAACGCATTGTATTATAGGCAGCATGGCATATTCATCATCCCATCAGTATAAAAACGGCCTGCTGCTTTTAAACAACCTGCTGGGTGGTATTGGTATGAGCAGCAGGCTAAACCTGGAGATACGCGAAAAACACGGCATTGCTTACACGGTGGAATCAAACTATACCAGCCTGACCGATACAGGCATCTTCTCCATTTATTTCGGTACGGATAGCGAGAAGGCGGAAAAGGCAACGCGCTTAATCCATAAGGAGCTGAAGAAGCTGCGCGATAATAAATTAGGCACTTTACAGCTCCATCAAGCCAAAGAAAAATTCATAGGCCAGATTGCTCTTGCCGAAGAAAACCGCATGAGCCTTATTATATCGATGGCCAAAAGCCTGCTTGATTTTGGTTGTGTAGATACGCTGCAGCAGGTATTCGATAAAATTAATGGGGTAACTGCCGAAGAAATGCTGGCCATCGGCAACGAAATTTTTGATGACAGCCGGATGATTACCTTACTATTTGAGCCTAAGCAATAAAGCATTATTTTTGCATCATGAAGTTTCCTATAATAGCATACGGCGATCCTGTCCTGCGAAAAAAAGCTACGGCTATTGAGCCGGATGAATATCCGCATATAAAAGAGTTGGTTGCCAACATGTTCGAAACCATGTATGGCGCACATGGGGTTGGTTTGGCCGCGCCGCAGGTAGGTATGTCGATGCGGTTGTTTGTGGTGGATGCCAATGCATTTGCAGACGACGACGCGGATTTAAAGGATTTTAAAAAGGCCTTTATCAATGCTAATATCATGGAAGAAACCGGCGAAGAGTGGGCTTTTAATGAAGGCTGCCTGAGCATCCCCGAAATACGCGAAGATGTTTACCGCAAACCTGTTGTTAAAATTTCATACTATGACGAGGATTGGAAACACCACGAAGAAACCTTTAAAGGAATGGCCGCCCGCATTATCCAACACGAATACGACCACATAGAAGGCAAGCTGTTTACCGATAAGCTGAGCCCGCTGCGCCGCCGCATGCTGGAGAAAAAGCTAAATGATATTTCCCGTGGAATTGTTGATGTGGATTATAAAATGAAATTTCCGGCGGTTAAGAAGGGAAGATAATTTTAGAGCCAGGAGCCAAGAGCCTGGACGATAGAAATTATTGAAGCTGACCCCAGCAGGGTCTAATATTGGTAGAAAATATCCCACCCATATCATCCGTGCCGTAGGTACGAAACACCGCATGCAGGTATTTACAGGATAGGTTGCGTACCTATGGGTGTTCGAAACATTTTCGTGTCTGCCGTTTCATGATGGGCGATGCCCATCGCTGGTATATTGATACCCTTTCAGGGCTTAAATTATCAATAAATATCATCTCGCCAAATCCGACTTCGCCCTGCAGGGGCACTATACGTCAGCGCAGGGCATCGCCCTGCGTCACCAAAACAGGTTTCGAACACACAACGCAACATACTTAACAGCATGCGAAATCCGTTTGTGTTTTTAACAATATTTTACACCTGCCACGCATCTTGAAAACGTGCTAATGCGAAAATAATTCCTGTCTTGATTCTTGGATCCTGACTCTTGGTTCTACCCTCTAGTTCGTGCTCGGCGATCTGGCCTTATCCCCATCAGAGATTTCTTTTATCAGGCTACCCCAGTTGAAAGGGTTAAGCAATGGGTTGGTAATGGAGTGCGAATTAACTACACTGTTATGAAAATCCTGGAAACCGTTCATCTCTCCGCTGCAGGCTTAAAATAGACGTCCGGCTCAAATTTTTCTGGGCGATAGCGAGGTCGTCGTCTGCAATTTTCATAGAGATAAAATCCTTGCGGAATTCCTCGGTAGTTGCCCATGGGAATACTCTAAATACGGGCAGGTTGATAATCTCCGGCTTTAGATCAACTTCGATGGTATAGCTCTTACTGGCTACATTGGCAGGGATTACAACAGTTGTGGATGCATAGCCTACGCACGAAAACCGCACCGTATCCTGCTCATGTACCGGGAATGAAAAATAACCTTTATAGTTGGAAATATTAACCTGGTTTTTATTTGTGGTATTTACAATGCTTACATAAGGCACAATTACCGACGTACTGTCGGCATTATGCACCACACCGCTAAATTGCACAATAGTGCGCTCCTGCTGTGCGAAGACGGCAGATGTGATTGATAAAAAGAAAAGAAGACCAAATAACTTCTTCATTAGGGGCTTACTTTTTATATTTCTACCGGTTTTACGGATAAAAGTTTCAAACGTTCAACAAAAATATATTATTGCGGTAAAGCGTTTAGTTATTTAACAAAACTTAACACTACCGCATGTTTTCGGGCAGCACGGCGTTCGGGTCGTCAATGTCTGTCAGGTTCAGCGCTTCTACGGCAGTAATTTCAGGCACCGCTTTCATTATTGCCTGCTCTATGCCGGCCTTAAGCGTCATAATGCTCATCGGGCACGAACCACAGGCGCCAAGCATTTTTAACTTAACTACATTATCAGGAGTAATCTCCTCAATCGACACATTCCCCCCGTCAGTCAGCAAGTACGGTCGTATCGTATCCAATGCTGCTTCAACCCGGTCTAATAAACTCATCTTCGCTATTTTATAAAGTAAAGTTACTAAATATTTTTTATTTGTGTAAAAACCTCAAAAGGTGCAAATCAAACTGTCGCTAATATGCGCTGGGTTAAAACCCAGCGCTACAACATGAACCGAGCCGATGGCTCTTGAATTCGGGTAAATTTACGTTTTCTCACCCTTGGATTTTCTTAAAGAGCCGTAGGCTCGGCCAATATTTTAGCGCCGGGTTTCAACCCGGCGGTAGCAACCAACAAAGCGACAATTTGATTTGCACCCACCTCAAAACCACTTTTGTCATTGCTGGATTACTTCCAAATTTTTATCGTCATTGTAATGACGACCGGATTTACTGGCCCTGGGCTTCCGCCGCTTTCTCAAACGCTTTTGCGTTACTTATAGCCACCTGTTGCGCTACGCTCTTAGCCATTTCAATAAACGCTTTGGCCATTACGCTATCCTCATCCAATACAATCGGCTTGCCCGCGTCACCGCTTTCACTGATGCCTTTCACGAGCGGAATTTCGCCTAAAAACGGCACGTTCAATTGTTCTGCAAGCTTTTTACCGCCGCCCTGTCCGAAGATGTAATACTTATTTTCGGGCAATTCTGCGGGCGTAAAATAAGCCATATTTTCCACCACGCCAAGCAGCGGCACGTTAATGGCCGGCATCATGAACATACCGATACCTTTTTTAGCATCGGCAAGCGCCACGTTTTGCGGCGTTGTAACTATAACAGCCCCGGTTACCGGGAATGTTTGCGTTACGGTGATATGGATGTCTCCTGTTCCCGGCGGCAGATCGACTACAAGGTAATCCAGTTCGCCCCAGTCGGCATCGTTAAATAATTGCTTTACTGCTGTTGATACCATCGGCCCGCGCCACGGAACCGGCTGGTTTGGGTCGGTAAAGAAGCCGATGGACAATAGTTTTATACCATATTTTTCAATCGGCTCAATCCGAGTTTTTCCGTTTACCTCGCTGGCCTGCGGACGCGCATTTTCCAATCCGAACATAATCGGGATAGATGGTCCGTAAATATCAGCATCGATCAAACCAACTTTCGCCCCGGTTTTTGCCAGGCCTAAAGCAAGGTTTACAGCAACAGTAGACTTACCCACGCCACCCTTACCTGATGCTACCGCGATAATATTTTTCACCCCCGGCACGCCGGTGTTTTTCTGCGAGGTAACCCGCGAGGTCATGTTGATATGTATGTCTGCATCCTTGCTCACAAAATGCAGCACGGCGTTTCGGCAGGCATTTTCAATCATTGCCTTCAACGGGCATGCCGGTGTGGTTAATACTACCGAAAAACTAACCCGGTTACCTTCTACCTGTAGGTCCTGGATCATATTCAAGGTCACCAAATCCTTCTTCAGGTCCGGTTCCTCAACATTGCCTAAGGCTTGTAAAACTTGTTCGCGTGTTATGGCCATAATATAAAGGCAAATCTACCTAAAACAGTGAGAAGTAATGTCATGCGGGAGTCGGGAAAGACGGAAAAGAAAAGCAAACTTAGACTTACGAAGTTTTAAAAACTTCGTAAGTCTTCCGGGTTAGTTAAGAACAGTAGCCTCCAACGCCACCTCTGCTATTGCGCCGTTTTCAACGGAGACTTTATAAACCTTATTTTTGGCATCGCCCGCGAGCACTTTAGCTACTTTGTCATTTTCAAAATATAGCCCGGCATTTTCGTCGAGTCCGTAGCCGGGTTTCATTTTGCCATTCAATACCATGTCCTGGTAAATAGTTGCCCGGTCTTTTGATGAATGATAATGCGGGCTGCAGCTCCCTTTCAAAAACCCCAGGCACTCCACACTGCTTAAAGCAATCGGCCGCGAATCTGAAAGTCCCTCGTGAAACCAGCAGATAGCTCCAGCACTCGAACCTGTAAGCACTATGCCTTTCTCCCATGCCCTTTTTAATATTTTGTCGATACCATGCGCCCGCCAAAGCGCTATCATATCGAGCGTATTGCCGCCTGCTACCATAATGGCATCGGCACCTAAAAGCGATTCTTCAAAAGAAATTTTCTGGGTTGATGATTCAATAAATACCTTCTGAACATAAGGGTCGATGGAATATTTTTTTGCATTTTCCAGCCAGTAAGTTATATATGCCTGGTTATCGCCTGATGCTGTAGGCAGAAAGCATACCCGTGGTTTTTCCTTCCCGGTTAACGCAATCATATATTTCATCCATACCGGGCCATAAGCACCGCCGGTAAGCAGAATTTTTTTGGTAGGATTAGCAGAGATGGCGGCAGCAGGTAAAGTATTTGCTAGCGCGATGCTGGCCGTTACCAAAGCGGTTTGTTGAAGGAATTCTCTGCGGTTCATTTGCTTAAAGATAGTCTGAAAATCGAAATAGTGAGTAAAATCTCGGGCGAAAAAGGAAGGCGACACCTAGTTCCGCATTCCTGGCTCAGCTTTGCATTCATTTGTCAATCAAGTTTACATAAAATCCTATAATCTTTTGACGGCGCAGCCCTCTTGAACGCCATTAAAAATAAACAACTGTGAAAAATCCTACGAATCTTAGTTTACATTTGCGAATCAGTTCCGACAACTATCAGGAC
>JAZJZL010000088.1:86145-95644 GCA_040389845.1 Bacteroidota bacterium | reverse complement strand
GGAAACTAGAGCACAAATTTTCAGAGTTCTATATAGGAGGCAAGAAACTTTACTGCGGCTATGATTCGGACGCTATCAATCCAAGGACCAAGCAAAAAGGATACTGGAAAACGGCATCTAAGGGTGCGCGTCTGTCTCCCGAACAGATTAAGGAAGTCGCTGATGGAAAAAGCATCACCTATGAATTTGACGCTCCGAGTTACAGCATCCGTAATATTACACCCGAAAAAGACGGAGGAAAATCCGGAGCTACGAGGTGGCTTCGTTTTACACCATGTATTTTTTAAAGCCGCAGGGCAAATACATGCTGGAAGTTTGCCGCACAGGCCCTTGTGAAATTGTAGGCGCGGGCAAAATAATGGACCACATTGAGCAAAAGCTTGGCGTTAAAGAAGGCGAAGTAACCCCCGACGGCTTATTTAGCTGGCGCGGTGTGGAATGCCTTGCTGCCTGCGGGTACGCACCTGTTTTGCAGATTGGACCTGAATATACTTTTTACGAGAATTTAACTAATGAGTCGGTTGACCAGTTGATTGCTGATTTAAAGGTAAAAGCGGGTAATTAAATGAATAAAACTTTAATTATAACTGACGTTTTGTTTATCACCACCATAGCTTTGATAGCTTTGGGAAACGGTGGTTTTAATAAGAGTCCGTTATTTTTAAAAGCGCTGTTGGTGGTGGCATTTGCAAGCTGTATCATCAGGCATATAAACTATTATAAGCAGACCAAAAAGATATATTAAGCATCGATGGCACGCAAATTATTGTTAGAGCATATAAACGTACCGGGCATCAGCACTTTCGATGTTTACCGTCAGAAAGGCGGCTACCGCTCGGTTGAGAAGGCTTTGAAAACTATGACGCCCGACGAAATAGTTGAAGAAGTGAAGAAATCGGGTTTGCGTGGCCGTGGTGGCGCCGGTTTCCCTACCGGTATGAAGTGGAGCTTTTTGGCCAAGCCCGAAGGTGTTGCCCGTTACCTGGTTTGCAACGCCGACGAATCGGAGCCTGGAACTTTTAAAGACCGCTACCTGATGACCTATATCCCTCATGCTTTAATTGAGGGTATGATCGTATCTAGCTTCGCGCTGGGTGCAAAAGTGTCCTACATATACGTTCGCGGCGAGATGATGCCGCAGATACGGATACTGGAAAAAGCAATCGCAGAAGCAAAAAATGCAGGCTTCCTGGGAAAAAATATTTTAGGCACCGGTTACGACCTTGAGCTGTATGTACAGCCAGGCGGCGGCGCTTACATCTGTGGTGAAGAAACCGCATTACTGGAATCACTAGAAGGCAAGCGTGGTAACCCGCGCATTAAGCCTCCGTTCCCGGCAATTGCAGGTTTGTACGGCTGCCCTACGGTGGTTAACAACGTCGAATCGATAGCTGCTGTAGTTCCTATATTGAACGACGGCGGCGAAGAATATGCTAAAATTGGTATTGGTCGCAGTACTGGTACTAAATTGATATCTGCTGGTGGCAATTTAAAGAAACCAGGTGTCTACGAAATTGATCTTGGCCTGCCGGTTGAAGAATTTTTATACAGCGACGAATATTGTGGCGGTATAGCCAACGGCAAACGTTTAAAGGCGGTTGTTGCGGGTGGTTCATCTGTGCCGATTTTACCGGCTAACCTGTTTTTGAAAACCATAAATGGCGATGCTCGCCTGATGAGCTATGAATCATTGGCCGACGGTGGCTTTGTGAGCGGTACCATGATGGGCTCGGGTGGTTTTATTGCTTATGATGAAGACCAGTGTATTGTACGCAACACCTGGAACTTTACCCGTTTTTACCACCACGAAAGCTGCGGACAATGTTCGCCATGCCGTGAGGGCACAGGCTGGATGGAAAAGGTATTGCACCGTTTGGAGCATGGTCACGGCAAAATGAGCGACATGGACCTGCTGGTTGACGTATCGAAAAAGATTGAAGGTAATACAATTTGTCCATTAGGTGACGCTGCAGCATGGCCGGTAGCCAGCGCGATACGCCACTTCAGGGATGAGTTTGAATGGCACGTAACCAACGGAGCAGAAGCGCAAACCCGTAATTATGGCTTAGCGCATTATGCTGACCCGTTGCCAAAGAAGGAAGAGACGGTAGCGTAAGGTTGATTAGAAAATACAATTTGTCATTCTGAGCGAGAGCGAACGATATTAAGCGACATACAGGACGAAAAGCGAGATGGATAAGATGCTTCGTACCTCAGCATGATAGAAAATATAAAGGACGTTATATAAATGTCAATGAAAGTAACAATAGATGGCATTGCCATTGACGTAGAACCGGGAACAACCATACTGAATGCTGCAAGGCAAATAGGTGGTGATATTGTTCCGCCTGCTATGTGCTATTATTCCAAATTGAAGGATAGTGGTGGCAAGTGCCGTACCTGTTTGGTAAAGGTGAGCAAGGGCTCTGAAAAAGACCCGCGCCCTATGCCGAAACTGGTAGCATCATGCCGTACCACGGTAATGGATGGGATGGAAGTGCAGAACATTACTTCGCCAGAGGTAATTGAGGCACGCAAAGGCATTGTTGAAATACTGCTGTTAAACCACCCGCTGGATTGCCCTATCTGCGACCAGGCCGGTGAGTGCGACCTGCAAAACCTTGGCTTTGAGCACGGGGCGGCAAAAACCCGTTACGAGTTCGACCGTCGTACCTTCGAGAAAATAGATATCGGCGATAAAATACAGCTGCACATGACGCGCTGCATACTTTGCTACCGTTGTGTGTTCACTGCCGACCAGATAACCGACCATCGTATCCACGGTATATTAAACCGCGGCGACCATTCGGAAATATCTACCTACATCCACGCTGCTGTTGATAACGACTTCTCCGGCAACGTAATTGATGTTTGCCCGGTTGGTGCTTTGACTGACAAAACTTTCCGCTTTAAAAACCGTGTTTGGTTTACCAAGCCTGTTGATGCTCACCGCGATTGCGACCACGAAAAATGCAATGGCAAGGTAACGCTATGGTACAAAGGCGAAGACGTTTTACGCGTTACCGCACGGAAAGACCAATATGGTGAGGTTGAAGAATTTATCTGCAACACCTGCCGTTTTGATAAAAAGAAAACTTCGGACTGGGTGATTGATGGTCCGCGTCATATCGCTAACAACTCGGTTATCAGCGCTAATCACTATGATTTTGTGCCGCTGCCGGTTGTTAAAAGCAACCCGGTACTGATTGAAGCCAATAAAGAACAATTTGAAAGGGACATACGGTTATAATGGGAACTGCAGAAATTATAATTAAGATAGTACTGGTAGTGATCATTTTCGCTATCAGCCTGGTTATCGCCATGTACTCGACCTACGCCGAGCGTAAAATTGCAGCGTTTCTGCAGGATAGGGTAGGCCCTAACCGTGCAGGCCCGTGGGGTATTTTACAGCCTTTGGCCGATGGTGGCAAGATGTTTTTGAAGGAAGAAATTATCCCGACAAATGCCAGTCCGTTTTTATTTATAGCAGGTCCTTCGCTTGCTATCATGACCGCCTGTATCGGCTCTGCGGTAATCCCCTGGGGACAAACCATCACCATCGGTAGTTACACGTTCGATTTACAGGTTACTGATATCAATGTAGGCATTTTGTATATCTTCGGTGTGGTATCGCTGGGTGTATACGGAATTATGATAGGCGGCTGGGCATCAAACAATAAATACTCATTGTTGGGTGCAATTCGCGCAGCATCGCAAAATATCAGCTACGAAATTGCAATGGGCCTTTCTATTATCGCCCTGCTGATGATAACCGGCACATTGAGCTTAAAGGAAATTGCAGCACAACAGCACGGCTGGCACTGGAATGTATTATACCAGCCGGTAGGTTTCCTGCTGTTTTTAATATGCGCATTTGCCGAGACCAACCGCTCGCCATTTGACTTACCTGAATGCGAAACCGAGCTTGTGGGTGGTTATCATACCGAATATTCATCGATGAAGCTGGGTTTCTACCTGTTTGCCGAGTATATCAACATGTTTATCTCGTCGGCAGTAATGGCTACACTTTATTGGGGCGGCTATAACTACCCGGGTATGGATTGGGTGCTTGCCCACACCGGCCCGACAATAGGTCCGCTTATCGGTACGATTGTACTGTTTGGTAAAGTGTTTTTGTTCATCTTCTTTTTTATGTGGGTACGCTGGACAATCCCGCGTTTCCGTTATGACCAACTGATGGATCTGGGCTGGAAAGTGCTGATACCGCTGGCTATAGCCAATATTATTGTTACAGGTATAGTGATGCAGTTTACTAAATAAGGATTGAGAGAATGGAATCATTAAGTAATAAAAAGAAATTAGTAGAATCGAAGCCGCTTAACTTACTGGAGCGCGCTTACCTGCCTGCAATAGCGAAAGGCTTGGGTATTACGATTAAGCACTTCTTCAAAAAGCCTGTAACCATCGCTTATCCTGAAGAAAAGCGTGAGTACTCGGAGAACTTCCGTGGCATGCACTCGCTCAAGCGCGATGAGAATGGTAAAGAACGTTGCACTGCCTGCGGACTATGCGCTCTTTCGTGCCCTGCAGAGGCCATCACCATGATAGCTGCTGAACGCCAGAAGGGCGAAGAACACCTGTACCGCGAGGAAAAATATGCAGCTGTTTACGAGATAAACATGTTGCGCTGCATTTTCTGCGGACTGTGTGAAGAAGCTTGTCCGAAAGAGGCAATTTACCTCGACGGATCGCATGTACCGTCGGACTATTTAAGGAAAGATTTTATTTACGGTAAAGACAAATTAGTAGAAGCTCCCTTAAATCAATAAAGAAGTTTTATACCTTTGCCCTGCTCTTTAAGGGGTAAAAGTATTTTGAAATATAAACCATGAGTACATTTTACTTCATAGCATTTCTATCTATATTCTTTTCAATACTGGTTATTACTGCCAAGAACCCTGTACACAGTATATTGTACCTTATCCTAACGTTTTTTACTTTCACCATCCACTATATTTTAATGAACGCGCAGTTTTTAGCGATAGTTAATTTTATAGTGTACATGGGCGCTATCCTGGTATTGTTCTTATATACACTGATGCTCATTAACCTGAGCAAGGATTCGGAGCCGCGAAAGTCAAGCCTGGTTAAAATTGCCGGTTTTATTGGCGGTGCGTGCTTCCTGATAACTATTGTAGCCGCGCTTAAAGCTTTTAAAATGTCGGATGCTACTGTGGTAGTGAAGGATGGTGACCTTGGTTCGGTGAAAAATCTTGGAAAGATATTATTTAACGAATTTTTACTGCCATTTGAGATCTCGTCGGTACTGTTGCTTTCGGCAATGGTGGGCGCTGTTTTACTGGCAACTAAAGACCCCAAAACAGCATAATGGAAACACTTACAAATACAATACACGGCGTACCGTTGAACCATTATATCATGCTGTGCTCGATTATTTTTTCGATAGGTGTTATCGGGGTTTTGATTCGCCGCAACGCTATCGTAATTTTTATGTCGGTAGAGTTAATGCTGAATTCAGTTAACCTGCTGCTTACCGCATTCTCTGTTTACCGGGGCGATGCCACAGGCCAGGTTTTCGTGTTCTTTATTATGGCATTGGCGGCGGCAGAGGTTGCCGTTGGCTTAGCTATTATCGTAATGATCTATCGTAATACAAACTCGATAGATATTAACGTGCTGAACAGGCTGAAATGGTAAGCCCCCGACCCCCTAAAGGGGGAGCAGGAAGGGCTATTGAAATAGAATTAGTAAATAATAATAACGAATCTATTTTCCTTTTAAGGAAATAGGACATAAAAAAATCCCCCCTTTAGGGGGCTAGGGGGCATACATGGACAAATATATCTGGCTTATTCCTGTTTTACCGTTAGCCGGTTTTATCATTAACGGTATTGGCCGCAATACCTTATCAAAAGGCATTATCGGCTTTATCGGTAGCCTGATGGTATTGGTTTCGTTTGTAATAAGCGTGGGCTTGTTTTTCGAAGTGAAGTCGGCGGGCCATGGCTTTGATGTTAAGCTATTTGATTGGTTTGCTGCAGGAAGTGTACATGTTTCGTTTGCCTTTTTAGTCGACCAGCTTAGTGCCATAATGTTGCTGATTATAACGGGCGTGGGTTTTTTAATCCATGTTTATTCGGCAGGTTATATGCATGACGATGCTGGTTTTGGTAAGTTCTTTGCTTATCTCAACCTGTTTATCTTCTTTATGCTTTTACTGGTGATGGGTTCAAACTACCTTGTGATGTTCATCGGTTGGGAAGGTGTGGGGCTTTGCTCGTATTTGCTCATCGGTTTCTGGTACACCAACCCGGATTATGCAGACGCAGCCAAGAAGGCATTCATCATGAACCGTATTGGCGACCTTGGCTTTATCATTGGTATATTCCTGTTGATCATATTCTTTGGCAGTTCTGCATTTGCAGATATATTCCCAAAAGCAGCCAGCAAGGAATTTGCAGGCGTGCCGTTTACATTGATAACCATCCTGCTGTTTGTAGGTGCGGTTGGTAAATCAGCACAGTTGCCGTTATTTACCTGGTTACCTGATGCGATGGCCGGCCCGACACCTGTTTCAGCGTTAATACACGCGGCAACTATGGTTACTGCGGGTGTTTACATGATTGCCCGCTCAAACATCCTTTTTACACTGGCGCCGGTAACCATGCACATTGTGGCAGTGGTGGGTTTAACAACAGCGGTGATTGCAGCTTTGATTGCATTAACGCAAACCGACATTAAAAAGGTATTAGCCTATTCCACGGTATCGCAATTAGGCTATATGTTTTTGGGCCTGGGTGTTGGTGCTTATACAGGTGCTTTCTTCCACGTGCTGACGCATGCATTCTTTAAGGCATTATTATTCCTCGGCGCCGGTTCTGTAATTCACGCAGTAAGCGGCGAGCAGGATATGCGCAATATGGGCGGTTTGAAGGGCAAGCTGAAAATAACATTTGCCACCATGCTTATCGGTACGCTGGCCATATCTGGTATATTTCCATTTGCTGGTTTCTTTTCGAAAGACGAAATACTGGCGCACACCTTTATGCACAGCACGCCAATGTATATTATCGGCGTAATTACAGCTATGTTCACGGCGTTTTATATGTTCCGGATGCTGTATCTTACTTTCTACGGAAAGTTCAGAGGTACGCATGAACAGGAACATCATTTGCATGAGTCGCCGCCATCAATGACCATTCCTTTAATTGTGTTGGCTATACTCTCGATTGTAGGCGGTTGGATAGGCATTCCGGAAGTAATGGGTGGACATCATGCACTTGGAGAATTCCTGGCGCCTGTATTTGCTAAATCCGCTCCTTTACTGGTAGCGCCTGAATTGTCGAAATCAACAGAAATTACTTTAATGTGCATATCCATGGGCGCTGCAATTGTGGCCATTCTTTATGCCTATGTTAAATACGTTAAAAATTCACATGTGCCGGTTCGAGATGGCGAAGAGCGTCCTGCATTGGTTGACATATCTTATCATAAGTTTTATATCGACGAGCTGTATGACGCCATCATCCGCAAACCGCTTGATGGACTGTCTGATTTCTTTTATAAAGTTGTCGACCGCATGGGCATAGATGGTATTGTTAACGGCTTGGGTAAGGGCACAATTGAAACCAGCAAAGGCCTGCGCCTGCTGCAAACAGGTAACGTAGGGTTTTATATATTCATGATGGTAATCGGTATCATATCGATATTGATGTACGTTTTAACTAAAGCATAAAGAACGATTAGCGTTTACAAAATAAAATGACGGTTAGTATTTTAATTTTTTTACCGGTAATTGCTGCCCTGGCGGTCCTGCTGTTTAAAAACGGAACAGCCAAACATGCGGCGTTAACTTTTTCCGTTGCCGAACTGGCTATTGCCCTTTATTTCTTATCCAAATTTGTACCAGATGCAAGTACCCAGTTTAGGATTGATATGCCCTGGATACCTAAAATGGGCGTGTACTTTACCGCGGGCATCGACGGTATCAGCATGGTATTGGTACTGCTTACTGCGGTGCTGGTTCCGTTAATTATACTAACCACCTACAAACACCAGTATAAAAATGAAGGCGCGTTTTATGCGCTGATATTATTTATGCAGGCAGGCATGCTGGTGGTATTTACTGCACTGGACGGGTTCTTATTTTATGTGGGATGGGAAGCAGCGCTGATACCGATATACTTCATCTGCTCGCTATGGGGCGGAGAAAACCGCATCAGGATAACGCTGAAGTTTTTTATTTACACCTTCTCGGGCTCGCTGTTTATGCTGGTGGCTATAATTTATTTGTACCTGCAAACGCCTTCCAGCACTTACAGCCTGACAGAGTTCTATAAACTGGGGCTTGATTCGCGCCACCAGGCCTTTGTGTTCTGGGCGTTCTTCCTGGCATTTGCTATTAAGATGCCTTTGTTCCCGCTACACACCTGGCAGCCGGATACTTATACCGAGGCACCATCTGCGGGTACCATGATGTTGTCGGGTATTATGCTGAAGATGGGGGTTTACGGTGTTATCCGCTGGATGATTCCAAACGCGCCGCTTGGCTTTTTCGACTGGCAGAGCATGACCATCACGCTATCGGTAATCGGCATCGGTTACGCATCTATTATCGCATTCAGGCAGAATGATGGTAAGCGTTTGGTGGCTTATTCTTCTATCGCTCACGTTGGCTTAATTGCTGCCGGTATATTTGTATTTACTATTGAAGGTTTGCAAGGCGCCATGATACAGATGTTAAGCCACGGTATCAACGTGGTGGGTATGTTCTTTATCTGGGATATCATCAGCAGGCGTTTAAATACCCGGTCGATAAGTGATTTGGGCGGTATAGCTAAAGTAGCTCCTAAGTTTGCGGTGGCATTTTTAATCATTGTGCTTGGCACTGTTGCCCTGCCGCTTACCAACGGTTTCGTAGGTGAGTTTTTATTATTGAGCAGCGTACTCCAATGGAATATCTGGATGGTAACTGCTGCCGGTTTAACCATGATATTCGGTGCAGTTTATATGCTGCGCATGTACAAAAAAGTAATGCACGGCCCAACCAACGAGCTCACCGTAACTTTCACCGATATCAGCGGGACGGAAACCATTGCGCTTTCTATAATTTGCGCCCTGGTTATCGTTATCGGTATTTACCCGCAGCCAATCCTTCATATATCTGAAGCTTCGGTTACTCACCTGTTTAATGTAGTGTACCCTAAATTTCCGCAACTCAAATAAATGAATACTTTAATTATCATATCCGTTTTACCTATCCTGCTTTTGTACCTAGGTTTATACAAGGCTCAAAAAGCATTGTTGCCGGTTACGGTCATCGGGTTGCTGGCCGCTTTGGGTTGTGGTATTGCGCAGTGGAATACCAATGCAGTGCCCATTTATCATGGTATGATGCTGTTCGACAATTTCTCGATAGCATTTTCAACGATAACGATCTTAACTACGGTTCTGATTATATTCTTATCAAGAGGCTATTTCGAAAAGATAAGCAGCCACGTTGCGGAATATTATGCCA
>JAZJZL010000088.1:59704-86135 GCA_040389845.1 Bacteroidota bacterium | reverse complement strand
TGCCATTATGCTATTCTCGCTTGCGGGAATAATAGCGATGGTATCGTTCTATAACCTTACCATGCTGTTTATCGGCATCGAAATTATGTCGGTAAGCCTTTATATTTTGGCGGGTATCAAAAAGAGCGATTTCTCGTCAAACGAAGCAGCGCTGAAATACTTCCTGATGGGGGCATTTTCTACCGGCTTCCTGTTGTTGGGCATCACTTTCATATATGGTTCTACAGGCTCATTTAGTCTCGAGGCTATCAGCAACTGGGTGTTAGACCATCCGAAAGATATTACGCCGATGTTTTATACAGGTGTATTGCTAATGATAGTAGGTCTTTGCTTTAAGGTCGGTGCTGCGCCCTTCCACTTCTGGACGCCGGATGTTTACGAAGGTTCACCAACCCTTATTACCGCCTTCATGTCGACTGTAGTAAAAACTGCCGGCTTTGCAGCATTCCTGCGTTTGTTCTCGGCCTGCTTTGCACCACTTTCAGATTTCTGGGTACCGGTATTGCTGACAATTACCATCGCTACATTATTTATCGGGAACATAACTGCATTGTACCAGCACAGCTTTAAACGCATGCTGGCATTTTCAAGTATATCACACGCCGGCTACCTGTTATTTGCTATTGTGGGCTTAGGTGCAAGTTCGGGCAGCTCGGTACTTACTTATGCTGCTGCTTATTCAATTGCTTCCATAATTGCTTTTGGTGCATTGATATTGGTGCAGCAGCAATCAGGCAGCGATAGCTTTGAAAGCTTTAATGGGTTAGGCAAAAAGAACCCGTTCCTGGCATTGGTGTTAACCATTGCGATGCTTTCGCTGGCAGGTATTCCGTTAACTGCAGGCTTTATCGGTAAATTCTATATGTTCACTACGGCGCTTAGGCATTACCAGGTATGGATGGTTATCCTTGCGGTTATAAATGCTATCATCAGTATCTTCTATTATTTCCGCGTGATTGTAGCCATGTACTTCCGCGATGCGGAACGTACCGAACTGGTTGTGCCTGTATATTACAAGCTGGTATTAGGCTTTTCGGCGCTGGCAACTATTTTGATCGGTGTTTATCCTGAAGTAATTTCTAAATTCTTTTAAGAAAAGGTTTTAATGCAGAGACGGAATATATTCCGTCTCTGCATTAAAACTTGGAAACGGATTGCGCTATACCCGTCTGCGGGAGACGCAAAATGTTGTGTATCTACAATTTCGCTGACCGGGTATCTTAATTCCTGCTTTCCCTGTAACATATCCAACCTAACTGTTATCTCATCTTTAATTCTGTAACAGCGCTATTACATATTCACAAATATTTGTAGTTTTACGGGTACGGCATGGACAACTTTTGGGATCACCTATATAATTTAACTGAGGCCAAATATATTATCAGCGTAGGGTTTTACTTTCTGCTGGTAGTGGTATTCGCTGAAACCGGCCTGTTCTTTGGGTTTTTCCTTCCCGGTGATTACTTGCTGTTTCTTTCCGGTCTTTTATGCGCAAGCGGTAAGCTCGATGTATCCATTTTTACGTTGGTAGTATCGCTGGTAGGTGCAGGTGTTTTGGGCAATTATACCGGGTATTGGTTTGGCTACCGAACGGGGCCAAAGCTATTCAACAAGAACAATTCGCTGTTCTTTAAGCAGCGCTATGTAAAGCTTGCAGAAGATTTTTACACAAAATATGGCGGAATGGCCATAGTGTTAGGCAGATTTTTTCCGATAATTAGAACTTTTGCACCTATCTTTGCAGGAGTTGTTAAAGTCGACCTTAGAAAATTTACGATTTATAACCTTATCGGCTGCATCGCCTGGGTTTGTACATTTACCTTAAGTGGGTACTTTCTCGGCCGGAAATACCCCCAGCTAAAGGATTACATGCAATATATCGTTGTCGGGTTGATCATAATTACAACAATTCCGCTGGTTATCGCTTTAATTAAGCAAATGGTTTCCAAGCGAAATGTTAAAGAGTTAAATGAAAATTAAATGAGTACACAACATCCCTGGCACCAGGTTTCACCCGGAGACGATATCCCTGAAATTGTTCACGCAATAATTGAAATACCAAAAGGCTCAAAAGCCAAATATGAAATTGATAAAGAGTCGGGCTTGTTAAAACTCGACCGTGTGTTGTTTTCATCAGTAGTATATCCTGCAAATTATGGATTTATTCCGCAAACCTATTGCGATGATCACGATCCATTAGATATATTAGTACTTTGTTCTATCGATGTATTCCCCATGTCCATCATCGAGGCTAAGGTGGTTGGCGTGATGCACATGGTTGATAATGGCGAGCAGGATGATAAAATAATTGCAGTCGCTAAAAACGACATGTCTGTTAATTATATAAACGATTTAAAAGAGTTGCCGCCACACGCTATGACAGAGATTGTTCGTTTTTTTAAGGATTACAAGAAACTGGAGGGGAAAAACGTAACAATAGAACATTTACTTGGCAGGCGCTATGCGCATAAAGTAATAAAAGAAAGTTTGGAACTGTACAAAAGTACGTTTCCAGTGTACCAATAATTAATATATGGACCCCGAGCGAGAAATAAACGGTTTATATATCTTCCTTACCCTTTTACTGGTGTTGCTTAACGGCTTCTTTGTTGCCGCGGAGTTTGCTATGGTTCGTGTTCGCGGCTCGCAGATCGAGCTGAAAGTAAAATCTGGTAGTCGCATGGCCAAGCTTACCCGTACCATTATGGGTAACCTGGATGGCTACCTGGCCGCTACTCAATTAGGTATCACCATCGCATCGCTGGCTTTGGGGGTTATCGGTGAGGGTGTATTTACCAATGTCGTTCTCAAAATATTTACCTTGTTTGGCAATAGTAATCCGTCAAATATCATCATTAACCTAAGCCATGTGCTGGCATTCATATTCATTACTTTCATCAGTATAATTTTCGGCGAATTAGCCCCGAAGAATATTGCCATACAGCGCTCCATGCGGACTGCTCTTGCTGTTTCCGCACCGTTGCAGGTATTCTTCGTAGTTTTTCGCCCGCTCATAACCATCTTAAACTATTTTGCTACCGCGATTTTAAAGCTGATGGGGATTAAGGAGATGGAGGGCAGCGAGTCGCACCATAGCTCAGAAGAACTTCAATACTTATTAGACCAGGGCAAAGAGACTGGCGCACTCGACTCCAACGAGCATGAACTAATCCAGAACGTGTTTGATTTTAATGAGCGTGTGGTGAAAAACATCATGGTGCCGCGTACCAAAATATCGGGTGTTGATGTAAGCACGCCAAAAGATGAATTGGTACAGATGATTATATCTGAAGGTTATTCGCGTATGCCGGTTTATGATGACGTTATCGATAAGATAATCGGTATTGTACATGCCAAGGATATTCTGCCTTTACTGGCCAGCAACCAGGACTTTCAGCTGCGCGATATTATCCGGAAGCCTTATTTCGTTCCGGAAACCAAGAAGATTAACGACCTGATGGCCGAGCTGCAGCAAAAACGTATACAGATAGCTATCGTGTCCGACGAATTTGGCGGTACCGCGGGCATGGTTACTTTGGAAGATATTGTTGAAGAGCTGGTTGGTGAGATACAGGACGAGTACGACGAAGAAAAACCAATCGTTGAGCGCGTAAACGACCGTGAGTTTATCGTTAATGCATTAGCACCTATATACGATGTTAACGGCCACCTGCCGCATGATTTACCCGAAGACGGTGACTTTGATACCGTATCAGGCTGGCTGGGCGATATATTCGGTAAAATCCCTGATGTGGGGGAACAGAAAGAATCGAACGGATATAACATCACCGTCCTTAAAAAATCAGATCAAAACATTGAGTCAGTAAAGCTTGAACTACTGATAAATGAAGAGGATACGGTGGATTTGCATTAAGGGAGTTCATAGTTGATAGTTCATAGCCGTCTTGCATTTTTAGCTTTTGCCTTTCAGCTTTAACCTTTCGCCTCCTCAATTAGGATATTTCCGCAATACCTTTTAGCTTTACGATTTCGCCTCAAAATGCATCTGTTCTACACACCCGGTATCAATCCTTCGCATAAGCAATTTTTCCTTGATGAGGAAGAGAGTAAACATGCCATACGCGTTATGCGGCTGCAGAAGGATGACGAGGTACAACTGATAGATGGTAAAGGCGGCCTGTATCTTGCAGCAATTACCGATGCGCACCCCAAGCGTACTATTCTTGAAATAAAGTCCGTTACTACCGGATATGGCAAACGCAATCATTACCTGCACGTCGCCATTGCTCCTACAAAAAATATCGAACGGGTTGAGTGGTTTTTGGAGAAAGCAACCGAGATAGGTATCGATGAGATTTCCTTGCTTATCTGCCAGCGGTCGGAGCGGAAAGAGGTCAAAACAGAACGGCTGAATAAGATAATTACTTCTGCTATCAAGCAATCATTAAAAGCTTATCATCCGGTGCTGAATGAGCCACTCGCCTTTAATCGGTTTATTACAAATACTTTTAACGGGCAGAAGTTTATAGCCCATTGCGAGCCAGGCGGGAAAGCAAGTCTGCGTAATGAACTGCAATTGCAAGGCAGCAGCTTAATATTGATTGGCCCTGAAGGAGATTTTACGCCAGGTGAAATAGATAGCGCATTAAAAAACGATTATAAAGCCATAACTTTAGGAGAAAGTCGTTTAAGAACAGAGACTGCTGCTTTGGAGGCTTGTTTCGAGGTGAATTTCTTGAATAGAGTGGGGTAGGCGAACTGTTGATTGAGTTGTATAAGTTAATTAGGTTAGAATTGTCCAATGTTTGAAAATAAAATAGAAACAGCTGGCCGGCGCGGTTCCTCTTCTGAGAGACAGGGGGCTTTAAATTCGGCATGCGATTACCCTGAAAGGGTTGCATCTGCTAGCGCAGGGCATCGCCCTGCGTCATCAGGACAGGCCATCATAGCGATGGGTTTAAAACCCATCGCTATGATGGCCGCCGCAATGCTATTAGTCGTAGTAACCACAAGCTTCACCGGCCCTACCTATAAAATGGCCAAACTTAAATACAATGGCGGCGGCGATTGGTACGGCGACCGCACCGCCCTGCCTAACCTGATAAAGTTTTGTAACGACAACCTTAAAACCAATTTTCAGCAGGAAGATGAGGTGGTTGAAGTTGGCAGCGCTGAAATATTCAATTACCCGTTTATATTCATGACCGGCCACGGCAACGTGATTTTTTCCGACCAGGATGTACGCAACCTGCGCAAATATCTTACGGGTGGCGGTTTCCTGCATGTTGATGATAATTACGGACTCGACCAGTTTATCCGCCGGGAAATGAAAAAGGTGTTCCCGGAGCTTGATTTTGTAGAATTGCCGCTAAATCATCCGATATATCATCAAAAATTTCCGTTTCCTGCCGGCTTACCCAAAATTCATGAACACGATGGTAAACGCGCGCAAGGTTTTGGCTTGATTTATAAAGGGCGCCTGGTGTGTTTTTATACCTATGAGTGCGATTTAGGCAACGGCTGGGAAGATTACGGCACTTATGCTAACGACTCGCAGGAAAACCGTGTAAAGGCCCTAAAAATGGGTGCTAATATGATTCAGTATGTATTAACGCAATAACTGTCGTCAGACTTGCAAAGTTTATGAAACTTCGCAAGTCTTTACCTGTATCTCACGTCTCAAATCTCACATCTAAAAAAATGTATAAGCTAACCATAAACGAGCAGTTCGATTACGAAACAGACCGCAAGGGCGAACAACTATTAATTAACGGAGAGATGACTGCTGCTGATATATCACAGTTAAATACCGAGACTTATCATGTTATTAATAACCTTCAATCATATAACGTTGAAGTTGTCAGCTTTAATTCAACAGAAAAAACTGCCGAAATAAAAGTTAACAATAATACTTACAGCGTTACCGCCAAAGACCAGTTCGATATCCTGCTGGACAAGCTCGGCTTAAGTAATTTGAATGCTGCAAAGGTAAGCGAGATAAAGGCCCCTATGCCCGGACTGGTGTTGAAAGTATTCGTTACCGAGGGCATGGAAATTAAAAAGGGCGATAACCTGTTCGTGCTTGAAGCCATGAAGATGGAAAATATCATCAAAGCCCCTTCCGACGTTACAGTTAAAACTATCAAAATAAAACCCGGCGATAAGGTTGAAAAGAACCAGGTTTTGATGATGTTTTAAATGTCTGAACCAGAATTTGCCGAATTCCTTAAATGTGGTACCATGCATAATCCTGGTAATTCCTGAATTGTATAAATTTCAGTTCAGACAATAGCGCAAACAAAAAATGCGCCTCATTCGAAGCGCATTTTAAATATGTAATATCTACAAATATCTCTTACCGGGTAGCTTTATACGGCTTAGACTTTTTAATACTGTAGTGCGGCTTTCCTTCAGGGTGAATTTCAGGGGAACCTACCAATGTCATAGCACAACGGAAACCAACTTCGGCGCTTGCGTCATCCTGATCCATAAAGCGGCGGGCTGCAGGGTTCAGCCAAAAAGCCATATCATTCCACGAACCGCCTTTGTAAACCTTCGAGTGGTCGTTAACTAAAGTAGTTTTACCATATAGCGAAGTATTAACGGTATCATTATAACCTCTGTAATCGGCATTGTAAGGCTTGCCTGCCAAATCAGCTCTTAAACCGCCCGGAGGAGTGGCCGAAGTATTGGCAGCTCCATTTGCAGGCGCGGCACCCGGAGCACCCGGTGTAGCGGCAGCATTAGGATTGGCACCGGCAGCTTGCTGCTGCATGGCAACCAACTCGCTGTATTTCATCTTTTTGTTGGACTTTGATGGATCTTTGATAGGCTTGCCATATTTGTCTTTAGCATATAAACCTTTGGTTGGGTCTGCTAACCTTTTATTGGTAAATTCGTTACCGCGGAAAGGGTTAAAGTCGTCAAATTCTTCGAACGATGTCTGGCGGTAAGTATCCTCTACCCATTCATTTACGTTTCCGGCCATATTATATAAACCAAAATCGTTTGGTGGATATCCCCTTACCGGGGCGGTAATGTCGGCCTTGTCGTTCAGGTAACCGCCTACACCGGCGTTGTCGCCCATGCCGCGTTTAAAGTTGGCCAATATCAGGCCGCGTGTAGCTTTTTTAGATGAACGTACACCAAGGCCGTTCCACGGATATACTTTATTATCGTCTATATTTTCAAATTGTGTATTCCCTATTAATGCGAGGGCTGCATATTCCCATTCGGCTTCCGAAGGCAGACGATAACCCTGTTTCAAGATACCGTCTTCCATACGTACCGGCCTTACTACTTTACCGGCTTTACCACCGGCGCCTGCTGCAGCTTTTGCATTAGGGCTTAAATCCGGAAGCATTTTTTTACCATCTATACCTGCACCGCGAATCTGGCCGTTCAGGTATATATCAGTATTAAATGGCTCTTTACTCGCTGCAACCGGGGCGGCATTTTTGCCTTTGCCGGTGCCATTCATATCTTTCCAGGCAACCAGGTTGCCACGTTCACGCAGAATATTTTCGTTGGTACGGTCAGTCCTCCATTGACAATAGTCCTGAACCTGGGTCCAGGTAACACCTACAACCGGGTAGTCCTGGAACGCAGGGTGCCTTAAATAGTTATCAACATAAGGTTCGTTGTAAGAAAGGGGCCTGCGCCATACCAGTGTATCCGGAATTGCATTGTAATACAATTCGCGATCATCAGGGAAAGTAATATTAATCCAGTGCATATAGTCGATCCAGTCCTGGTTCGATACCTCTGTTTCGTCCATATAAAACGATGGGATAGTTACCCTGCGCTTTACATTGTTGTACTCATAAGTAACGTCCTGATCTGCACTTCCACCCACCACAAAAGTACCGCCTTCAATAGGGATAAGGCCGGGGCCAGGTGAGGGATGCGTTTGCCGGAAGCGTTCATAACCGCCATTGGTTTTGTCGTTATAAGCCAACCCCGTTTTGCTGGATTGCTCATGTTTACCGCAGCTGCTCAACACAAATCCCGCTCCCGCCAGTACTATTGCAGTCTTAGTAAAAAATACTTTCATATTCTTTTAGTTAATTTAAAGGGTAAATTTAATACATTTTGCCTAAAATGCTAATTTTTTAACTTTTATCTCGAAAAGAAATTCTAACCTTATCGGCCTTTTAACGAGCAAACTATGTTATATGTTGCATCCCTGATATTTTTTTCGGTGGAAAACTTATTGGTGCAGTTGTACGTAATAGGCAGCAATTAGCATATATTTATTACTTTAAAAGCAAGAGTAAATTTCACTGATGAAGTTTTTATACCGCAAAGCTATTCTGCTGTCTGTTACTGTTTTGTTGCCCGCTCTGGCAATGTCGCAAACAAGCACTAATGGTTCAAATTACTCAACAGCTATACCTACAGCAGTACCTTTCCTGAATATTACACCCGATTCGCGTTCCGGAGCTATGGGAGATGCAGGCGTTGCCATCACCCCAGATGTGAATGCAAATTTCTGGAATCCGTCGAAACTTGCCTACCTGGAGAGCAATGATAATGTGGCATTATCATATAGCCCCTGGCTGCGCCAGCTGGTTCCTGATATCAGTTTGTCCTATTTAAGTTATGCACATAAGCTCGATGAGCGCAATACGATCGGGGCTTCATTACGCTATTTTAATTACGGAAGCATACAGCTTACCGACGAAGGACAGAACAACCAGGGCACCTATACGCCGAATGAATTTTCATTAAACACTTCGTTTGCCCGTAAGTTTGGCGAAAGTTTTTCGCTTGGGTTAACTGTGGGTTTTATACATTCCAGCTTGTCAAACGCAGCTTTTGCAACCGGCTCGGGCCAGCAGGCTAAGGCCGGTAATGCACTATCGGCAGGAGTATCGATGTATTATAATAAACCAACCCAGGAATTTGGCACCGACGCCATTTTTGCTTTTGGCGCTAATATCTCCAACATCGGTAATAAAATAAGCTATAGCGATGGCGGTCCGAAATACTTTTTACCCGCTAACCTGAAACTCGGTATAGCAAATACGCTTAACCTGGACGATTATAACCAGGTAACATTTGCCATCGACTTTAACAAGCTTTTGGTGCCTACTCCGCCAATAAGAGATCAGAACGGTAATATCATCAAAGGGAAGGACGATAACGTTTCGGTACCAGCAGGTATTTTCGGTTCTTTTTCCGATGCACCGGGCGGCTTTCACGAAGAATTGCAGGAAATTTCTATATCTCCGGGTGTAGAATATTGGTACAATCAACTGTTCGCAATCCGGGCCGGTTACTTTTATCAAAATGCAAACAAAGGCGGTGCGCATTATTTAACCGCAGGCGTTGGTCTTAAATATGATTCATTCCGTTTCGACTTTTCATACCTCGCTGCAAGCCAGCAAAATAGTCCGCTTGCCAATACTTTACGTTTCACGCTATCAGCCAGTTTTGGTGGCGAAAGAAATTCTAATAAGAGATAATGGCTAAAATTAAGGTTGGGTTTGGATTTGATGTACATCAGTTGCGCGAGGGGCACCCTTTTGTTTTAGGGGGAGTAAATTTGGAACATCACGCAGGAGCTTACGGTCATTCTGATGCCGATGTTTTACTGCATGCCATTTGCGATGCTTTGCTGGGTGCGGCTAACCTGCGCGATATCGGTTACCATTTTTCGAACAAAGATGACCGCTGGAAAGGCATCAGCAGCCTGGTACTGCTACAGCACGTGATGATATTGCTGCGCGAAAAAGGCTGGGAAATCAACAACATCGATGCGATGGTATGCCTCGAAGCGCCAAAAATCAACCCGCATATCCCCGCAATGCAAATTAATATTGCCCGGGCCGCCGGTATAGACGCGGATGACATCTCCATAAAAGCCACTACCAACGAACAGCTTGGCTTTATCGGCCGCGAAGAAGGCATCGTTGCTTACGCTGTTTGTTTGATTGAGAAGTCCGGAAGTCCGGAAAGTCAGTAAAATCCGAAAGAAGAGCGCAGATGTCAACTGATTTATTTGATGACGCTGATACTTTTCTGTTTTTGAACCAAGGCTCAGCCGTCATCAACCATTCTCTACTCTCCGTCTCTAATTACTATCAACCGGCTCATCCTTTTTAATAATCACATTTCCCGTCCTTTTCAACGCGCCCCAGCCACTTAACTCGCCTTTTAAGGCTTTGCGGATAGATTTAAACAGTACGTAGTACATCAGCTGGCGCCATATAAAACGCTGCGGGATGATGTAAACCAGCTTTTTATAGTCCTCTTTTTGCATCCAGAAGGCGATAATAGCCACTATAAAGTCAATCACCACAAAGGCTGCGTAGAATAGCAATATCCTTCCAGGTTTATCACTAAATAAGCCGAATATCATTATCAAATCGGCTAACGGCGAAAACAAAGGCAGGATAATCTGGAACAGCAATATATTAGGCATCCCCAGCATGCCGAAGAACTTGTATTTCTTATTGAACAACGCATCCTTGTTTTTCCAGAAACTCTGGATAACGCCGAAACTCCAGCGGAAGCGTTGCTTTAACAGGCCGTTTAGTGTTTCCGGCGCTTCTGTGTAGGCAATTGCCTCTGCGCAGTTCTTCACAATATAGCCTTGTTTTAATATACGCATAGTAAGGTCGCAATCTTCGGCAAGGGTATCGTAGGTAAAACCGCCTGCTTTATATATTGCTGACTTGCGAAATGCTCCTATCGCTCCGGGAACTACCGTTATACTATTAACCAAATCAAACGCCCTGCGGTCCATATTCTGAGCGGTAATGTATTCTATCGACTGCCAGCGGGTAATGATGTTGGTTTCGTTGCCTACCTTTACGGTACCTGCAACGGCCCCGATTTCTTCATCCGAAAAATAGGTCATCAAATGGTAAATGGCGTCGTCCTTTAGCTGGGTATCGGCATCTATACATACCACAAAATCGTATTGCGCATGGCTTATGCCAAAATTTAGCGCCGACGCTTTCCCGCCATTTGGCTTGGTCAATACTTTTACCAGCGGATGGTTGCCGTAAGCGTTATTTACCAACTCGTAGGTTTTATCCTTGGAGCCATCGTCAATAAAAATTATCTCAAAAATATTGTACTCGGTTTTTAGGAGGCTTTGAATTGTTTTTATGGCCGTTACTTCCTCATTATAGCCAGGTACAATAATGCTTACCGCAGGTAATGCCGCCGGGTCAATAATGGTCCGGTTAACCTTTCTGTCTTCGCTATACTGCCTTACCGCTAAAATGCCGATGAGGATTACACGCCCTATTGCCAGGAAAATAGCCGAAAGAAACAGGTATAATAAAAACCAGTTACCATAGAAGTAGAACTGTATCCAGATATTATACAACGTGCCCAAAATACCCGAATTGGCATCGTCCTTAATTGGTGGCATTAAGTCGTCTTTAGTTTTTCCCAGCACATCGGCGATGGTAGTAAACTTGTAGCCATGACTTTTAAAGAAATGTATAATTTCGGGCAAAGCCTTCACTGTTTCTTCGCGCGTATCACCACCTGCATCATGCAAAAGCAACATCGAGCCCGCATCTTTTTGCCTGATCGTACGGGCAATAATGCTGTCAGCGGTAACACCCGGTTGCCAATCCCACGGGTCTATTGATTCACCTATATTGATATAGCTTTGCTTGCGGCTTTCTGCCACCGGGATAACCTCTGCTAGTGTTTGCGGCTCGGCATCAGCATTAAATGGCGGCCTGAATAAAATGGTACTGCGCCCGGTTACCGATTCAATCAGCTTACGGGTAGCATTCAATTCCAGGTTTACACGTTGAATACTTACAGTCGATATATCCGGATGAAAGAAGGTGTGATTGCCTATTTCGTAGCCTTCTTCAAATTCGCGCCTTAGGATAGATATATTCTTTTCGGCCATCGAACCAACCACAAAAAATGCAGCAGGTACTTTTTCGCGTTTTAAAATATCAAGAATGCGAGGCGTATAGTCAGGGTCGGGACCATCGTCAAATGTCAGCACGATTTTACCTGGCGCATAACCGTACTTCCTGATCACATATTTGGTAGGCAGTTTTTTGTAAACCTGGTTGGTGATAACAAAGTTATCGGGATTGAGATGGACGTCGATATGCCCGGTATCAGGCGTTGTAATCAAGTCGAGCACCTCGCCATTGCCGTCGTAGTCTATTTTATTATTTAACCCTACGGTTGTGAGCCGTCGTACATCAACACCGGTTTTGCGTAAAGAGTCAATAGAAAGATTTTTCGGAAAGAAGGTCCACAAACGCGGGTCTTCAGCCCCTAAACGCCATAGGGCAATACCGCCGGTAGCCCAATCGTCGGCCATGCGGATGACATTGAAATTGGTTCCTGCATCCGTAAAATAAACGGTATGCTCAAGGCTATCGTCGTCAAAATAAGTATAGTGCAGGTTAGCCGATATTGGGTCGAAGGTAATATTACTTTTATTTTCCTGCGCAATACTAATAGCCTGGGGATAACCGATAGCCTTGCCAACACTGCCTTCCGGCCAGTCGACAGCACCCCCGGCAACAGTTAATATTACTTTTTCGCTCGGTATTTTTGAACATACCTCATCCAGTATTTGTTCTACCCAATGCTGGTTTGATAAATCGCCGGCGTTGCTGCTTTCGTTGTGCTGGTCTATAGCCATCACAAATAAAAAGTCGTTAATTTTTGCCAGCCGCTCCAGGTTAAACTGGTGGTCATCAGGTATCACGTTTTGGGTTACCAACAGGCCTTCGGCGTGCAGAACATTGTAAAGATCATTCTCAAAAGCGACATAATTTTTGCTGTTGTGATCTTTTATATCATCAAAATCAAGGTTTACACCCTGGAATTTCAGTCTCTTTAGATTCCGGACAATGCTGTTAATAAATTCTGCGCGCAGCGCCTTATCCTTAATTATACGCTCAACGTCCTTACTGTCGTACCCACCTGTGGCATTGTTATAATTCACATAGTTAGACAGCGACATCAGCACCGGCTTTTTGAATTTTTTGTTGATGTTGATAAGCCCTGTGTCCACATTGGCTACGATAGTATCCCGCTTAGGCATTATAAAAAAGCCCTCACTAACCACCATGTCCAACTTGGTAATGTTATCTACAAGAGAGTTGTACGCCTGCGCCTCCCACGGGCGATAAAATGCAGCGTTTATGCGGTCTTTGTTGTTCGGACGCTTTAGCTGGTGTAAATGGCGTGTTTTTGCAAGTTTCTCTATTTCGTTTTTATCGATTTTAAAGTCCTTGAACTTTTTTGATTTTTTAAGAAGGTCAAGCTCTTCCTTGGTCAGCTTCTTAGGAGTCGGGTTTAAATTCGGTAAGCTGGGGTAATGTTTGGAAGTCACTGTAATGGCTGCAGCTACCACACTGGCAACCAGTATAATAATAATTGCGCGGCTAAGCCACTTAAAACGGATCCATCTGCTCGGGGTATCAGTTTGAAAAACCTGTTTATCGGCCATTAAATTTTATCAAATAAATAAAATACTATCCTGGATTGAGGTATATAAATTGGCTTATATCGTTATTTGGATGATTTATCCGGTTCGATAGCTGAAAAATCGACGCCACATTTGCAGTTACTTCCACAGCTTTTTTTTGCAAACAAATTTTTATACATCAGCCTGCCCACATAAAAAACAGCCGCCGCAAAAAGTATCGCTATAATGATTAACTGGATATTCACGTCACAAATTTAATACAATTTATATTTAATGTAGACAAGCGAAGTACGATTTGGTTTAAAGAAGAGTCAAGAATCAAGAACCAAGGGTCAAGATCGCTTCAATTATGCGTTATTAATTTCTTTCTAGATTCAATTTCCTGGTTCTTGGCTCTTGATTCTTTTTTTACCCCATAAACGCAATTGTGCCGCCAACCCAGTCGAAATCCTTGTTATAGCGTACGCCAATCATTTTACCGCGGCTCAGGCGAGCCAGGTTTATGGCTAAGGTTGGTTTTTCATCGCCATTGGGCCAAAGATATAGCAAACGGATTTCAGCCTTTACGCCGCCATCGGGGGCCTGTACAACAGGCTCGTAATTTACTTTTTCCTGTAATATCCAGTTCTCGGGGTCTTTGATGTTTTTGATATCATCTTCTTTTACGTCGATGATAACACCTTGACCGGCAAAAGAGAATAATGGTTTCAGTACGTAATGCCCCAAATCTGCCGGTATTTCTTTAAGCAGATGAACGAATTGTGTTTTGGGCACATAATCGCCTTTCAGAAACGGCATAGTAAACTTGCTGATGCGGTAAAACCAGTTGGGGTGGGTTATCCATTCCACATCCAGTGGCTGCCTTACATCAACTACTTTATCAAAAATATGGGCATCACTTTCTATTTCATCAAATATCAACCGGTTATAAATGCGCTTGATGCGTTGTTTTTCGCCATTATGCTGATAAAAAAGCCGGTCACCTTCCTGTTGCAGGTCACTTAACGAAACCACGGGCGTACCTATAATTTTCAATGTTTGCAGGAAATCAACATAGGTTTTTTGCTGAAAGGCGTCAACATCCATTACAACCACCTCTTCAGGTTTGCAATCACCTACAATCGTTTTTCGCAGCAATTCAACATAGCTTTCCCTGTCGAGACCATTAAAATAAACGGTTTGATTACCAGGAATATCAAAGTTTGTGCGAAACTCATCACCCATTTTTACCTGGAAACCAAATAACGACGGAAAGCCCTGCAACTCGATGAGCTTTGGTACAATGTTGCCGGCTTCGTCCTTGCAAACCCCAAAATCAAGCGCGATAAAGTGCGCGTGGTCATTCTCATTAGCCACGCGCCATTTTTCGGGGATAGCACGTTCGGTTAACTCCTTAAAATTGGGTTGTAAAATAGTGGCGATAATATCGTTGCCGGCGGTAATAAGCCTGTCCCTGAAATCATCCGTCAAAAATACCGGCGTTTCCGCCACACGAAAGGGGATAGGTCCGCCCAGCCCTTCGCTCAATGCGCTTAAAAAGTTTTGATACTTTTCGTCGGTAAAGTTTGCGTTGTATGTTTTGCGGATAGATGGGTTCATAATGCCTTTCAAAAGAATGTATGCGGGGCAGATTTGACAACTTTTTAAAAGTTGTCAAATCTAATTTTTCGCGTTTCGAATTATGTGGTGCTCAAACTGCATGGTGACAACCTGTCCGTGGGAGACGCGAAGCATCGCGTCTCTACATTAACCATGTTTTATATCCGTTTCAATCCCTCAAATCCCCTAAATCCCGGTTCAGGCTTCCTGGAAATTCATCACTGCCTGGTCCAAAAAGTTCGGGATCATGGTATTTTGGGTGTGCGTTATTTTATCCGGGTCGTCCAGCCGCTCCAGCATTTCGTTATATTTATCTATGCCGTGCTCGTTTACCACATCTTTCTTTTTCTCTTCTTTCAACAGTAACGATTTTACACCCTTTGAATCTGCCTCAGGGTGGAATTGCGTTGAGAAAAAATATTCACTAAAGCGGACAGCCATCATCGCGCGCGGCAAATCCACATGCGGCCTTTCCTTTTCCACAGCAAGCAGTTGCATGCCCAAATCTGTAAAACGTTTTTCGTCTGGATTTATCACCTGCCAAAGCCTGGAGTCAACAGTGTAAAATGGGTCGGCCATATTTTCAAATACCGGGTCATGTTTACCGGCAGTAGTTTGGTGCACGGGCAACACGCCAAACGATGGCGATTTGCGCATATTTACATGCCCCAACTGATACTTGCGGCACATCAGCTGGAAGGAATGGCAAACAAAGAAGCCGTATTTTTTCTGTGATGTGTTCGACAGGTTATGGTCTTCCAGCTTATCAACCAGCTGAAAATACTTTTTCTCCCACTCGCTTCCCTCACTTTCCAGCGGGTCGCCGGGGCCACCGCTTGAAATGTAAATGTCAAATTCAGTTCCCGGCATTTCAACCTTTTTGCGTACGTCAAATACCTCGTAGCTAAGGTTAAGTTCATTTTTTACCTTGTATCTGTCTAAAATCTCACGGAAACCGCGCATGCCCTCGTTTGCAACCCCGTCATAAAAATCAAGTATGGCAACTTTAATTTCCGGCTTATCTAAATGTATCATCTTAAAATTATATTCCCTTTAACGTTTGCGACGTAATGTAGTCCACAACGTCTGCAAAGTTATTATTTTGCTGGTAAACTGCTAATTGCCTGTCTGCCCCGGTGCCATGCTCCAAAATTTTGTGAACATAATTCAAATCTTCGCGGCAACCCAGGTCGTCAACTACATCATCAACAAAATCCAATAGCTCCAGTATCAGCGAACGGGTGTTTACCTCCATCTCCTTACCGAAGTCAATCATTTTACCGTCGATGCCGTAACGGGCGGCACGCCATTTGTTTTCATTAATAAGCGCCCTGTTATAGCTGATGAACGACATGTTTTGCAGCCTTAGCTTGTACAATTTAGCACACAATGCCTGAAATAAAGCCACAAACGTCATAGTTTCATCAATCAGCATAGGGCAATCGCAAATGCGGAACTCTATGGTCTCAAAGAAAGGATGAACACGTATATCCCACCATATCTTTTTAGCGTTGTCAATGCAGTTAGTTTTTACAAGCAGCTTGATATAATTATCATATTCTTCGATGCTGCTAAAATAATCAGGGATACCGGTGCGCGGAAACTTGTCAAATACCTTGGTACGAAACGATTTATAACCGGTATTACGTCCTTCCCAAAACGGCGAATTAGTTGACAGTGCATACACGTGTGGCAAAAAGTACCTTACCTGGTTCGCTATGTGGATAGCCATTTCGCGGGACTGTATGCCGACATGCACGTGAAGACCGAAGATGAGGTTCGAGCGTGCGGCCTCCTGCAATTCGTCCACAATTTCAAAATACCGCGGATGGTCGGTTATCAGTTGGTGCTGCCAGTGAGAGAACGGATGGGTGCCTGCAGCGCCGATGCGCAGGCCGATGTCGCCGGCCAACTGCGCTACGGTACCGCGGAGCTTGGTTACCTCTTTGCGGGCTTCGCCGGTATTATGGCAAATATGCGTACCTACCTCAACCACCGCCTGGTGCATCTCGGCCTTAACCTGGTCTTCGTGTATTTTTTGAGCGGCGTCAACAATTTTTTGCTCATGCGATGTCAGTTCCCTGCTCACAGGGTCAACCACCATGAATTCTTCTTCGACACCTAGGGTGAATTCGTTCATATTAATGCCTTCTATAATTTGGTTTTGGTTGGTTTTTCATCCATAGCGATGGGTTTTAAACCCATTGCTATCTAAAGCCATCGCTTATTTTTTGGTTGTTCTTTTCGGTTTTACCGGGCCTGATATGATTGTACCTTCATCAGTAATCGGGTGATCTACCTGGCCGGTAGTTGCTTCTTTTTTATCGGCTTTCTTCTCAACCTTTTTCTCTGATGATAGCAAATGTTCCTTAGCAGCGCCGGTCTTTACATACTCGCCCCAGGTAAGGTTATCGGCATCGTCTTTCTGTTTTTTCGCCCGCTCTATAGCATAATCGGCAGCGGTTTCAACTACCCAGTCGAAATTATCCTGGCCAACACTGGTTACCTCGGCGTCAGGGGCTGGGTTGCAGAAGTCGATGGCGTAAGGCACACCGTTGCGGATGGCGAATTCAACGGTGTTAAAATCGTAGCCTAAATATTTATTGAGTTTAATAACATAATTCTTTACGGTTTCCAGCAGTTTTTTTGCTGCAGGTGCCTTGCCGTGCTCGTAGCGCAGGTGGTGCGGATTGCGGGGCTCGTATTGCATAATGCGCACATGCTTGCCGCCAATGCAATAGCAGCGGAAATAGTCTTCAAAAATAATCTCCTCCTGCAGCATCATCACATATTGCTTGGTGCGGCTGTATTTATCCCACATCTCATCCAGGTTGTTTATCTGGTAAACTTCTTTCCAGCCGCCCCCGTCAAACGGTTTCATATACGCCGGAAAGCCAACATAATTGAATATGCCTTCCCAATCCAGCGGGTACGCCAGGTTGCGGAATGACTCGCCGGTAGTATCGTCCGGAAGCTCTTTTGATGGCAGTATCACCGTTTTCGGCACCGGAACGCCAATCTTTACGGCAAGTGCATTGTTAAAAAACTTCTCGTCGGCGCTCCACCAGAACGGGTTATTGATTACTGCCGTTCCGGTTATGGCGGCATTTTTTAGCATGGCCCGGTAAAAGGGCACATCCTGCGATATACGGTCGATAATTACCGAATAACCCTGTGGTTCGGCTTGCATAACCTTATCGATGCGCACAAACTCCGCGCTTATATTTTTCTCAGCCTTTTGATTTACGCGCTCTACAAACGCCTGCGGAAACGATTTTTCCTGTCCGAATAAGATGCCTATTTTTTTCATGGGTGATGGGTAATTAGTTTGCAGCCGGGCTGCTTGTTACGGATATATTAAATTAAGTCAATAATCTCAAATCTAACGAATTGTCGACAGGTAATGCGGAAACATCTCCTTCCATATAGGCCAGTCGTGACTGGCAAACGGGCGGACATCCAACCAATGGTTAATATGCTTTTGGTTCAAAATGTTTGACAGCCGGTTATTATCTTCGCGGCAAATATCATGCTCGGCAGTGCCTAAAATAATATTCATATGCCACAGGTCGGGCTGGTTGCTACCGGGTAGGTAATCCACCGGGTTGTTATAAAAAACATCGTCACTATAAAAGCCATCCATAAACTGCTTGACGTCGAATGCTCCGCTCATACTAAACATATTGCCAACTTTGTCCGGGTGCTTTAACGCAAAATTGGCTGCATGGTAACCGCCAAAACTGCAGCCGGCAGCAGCCACTTTACCCACACCTGTTTCCTGCATAGCCCAGGGCGCCAGCTCTTCGGCCAGCATTTTATCGTACCAGTTGTAGCGGCTGGCCCGCTCCAGTGGATGCACGCCTTTATTGTACCAGGTAAGCCAGTCGAAGCTATCGGGGCAATATATTTTTACCAGGCCTTCATTAATAAACCAGCTTACACTATCAATCAGGCCTTCATCTTTATTCTGAAAATACTTTCCCTGCGATGTCGGAAACAGGATGATAGGGTAGCCCCGATCGCCAAAAACCAGCATCTCTACATCTGTCCCTAAGTTTTGGGAGTACCAGCGGTGATATTTTTCTACCAAAGTATTTGTATTTATTTATGAATGTAAGGTAGAAAATTTAATTTGAAAATTTGACGATGTGTCGATTTGAAAATTTAAGAAAGTTGTTAATTATCAAATCAATATCATCAAATCGCCAGATTGCCGAATCTTCAAAATCAAATCCGTAAATTTGCGGCCTTAATTAATTGAATAGAGATGTACGCGAGCTGGCAGGAGATGGAGATCACTATCACTGAAACAAATATTACCCTTAAATCGGATGTGCTGAAGCGCGATGTAGCATGCACGCTGCTGATGCCTGAAGATGGCGAAATAACCGAACCCCTTAATTTATTATTACTGAACGACGGCCAGGAGCTTGAAGCCTTACAGCTGAAAGATACCTTAACGGAGCTGACGAATTACGGCCGCATTAAGCCTGTGCTGGTAGTTGCTATCCATTCCGGCGAAGAACGCCTGCAGGAATACGGCACCGCCGGTAAACCCGATTTTAAAAAGCGCGGTACAAAGGCCACCTTGTATACCGAGTTTATCAAGACAGAATTACTCCCCGGCATCAGCAAGCTTACCGGAATCGAGAAGTTTAATTCAACGGTTTATGCAGGTTTTTCTTTAGGTGGATTATCCGCTTTGGATATCACCTGGAATAACCCGCAGCTGTTTGATAAGGTTGGTGTTTTCTCCGGCTCATTTTGGTGGAGAAGCAAAGATTTGTCGAAGGGCTACACCGAGGCCGATCGTATTATGCACGGCATAATAAAAAATACAGATGTAAAACCCAATATAAAGATCTGGCTGCAAACCGGCACGAAAGACGAAACCAGCGATAGGAATAAAAACGGCATCATCGATTCCATTGATGATACGGTTGATCTGATAAAAGAACTGGAAGCCAAAGGTTTTACCCGCCCTGCCGATGTGCAGTACATCGAGATGTTTGGCGGCAGCCATAATACCGAAACATGGGCTAAGGCGATGCCGAAGTTTTTGACTTGGGCATTTGGACGGTAAGGGGCTGATTTTGTAGCTTTATAGCAAATCCCCTAAAATGAAAAAGCTATTTTTCGTGCTGATTGCCGCGGTAACAATTGCGGTTCAGTATAGCTATGCCCAAATGTCGGTCAACGTTATACAGGCTAATGATAGCGTCGCGCCCCAAAAGCCTATTTCCATTAAGTTTGAAGGTAAAGTACAAGAATGCTATGAGTATAAAGATGCTGCCGGGCAACACTTATTTTTAGCTACCGCAACTGGTAAAGGAAAAAACTTTTTCTGCACTGCCTACACTATGGTAAATGGCGCCTATGTGCAGGATTGGCAAATAAAAGACTATGCTGAAATTACGGTCGATATGTCTGACAATTGCACAAAGTTTGTTGACATAGACAAGGACGGTGTTTACGAAACCATATTTGTTTACAGCTACTGGACGGAGAAGCCTAAGGAGAAATTCGTAGGTACTACCTGGAAGCTGATGCTCCACTATAAAAATAAAAAGTACGCCATCCGCGCTTACGAACCGGACAGTGACGATGATGAACCCGAGTTGATGATGGATAAATCATTCGATACGTTGCCCAAGGCAGTAAAAGCTTATGTAATTCAATATTGGGATAGCCTTGCTAAGGCGAACCGGTTTCACATGACGTTTAGTGGAAAATGATGACCTTAATTTTGTGTGCTGATGGGTAGTGCTTTCGATGTTAATGCTATTTTTGCACGTAAGGCTAACGCCATCATTACTAAAAGCTCCCTTTTATCTGAATGCACCACCCCGAAGAAAATCCCTGGCAAATAACTTCCGAAAAAGTTGAGTATGATAATCCATGGCTAAACTTAACCGAATACCAGGTTATCAATCCATCCGGTAAGCCGGGTATTTATGGTAAGGTGCATTTTAAAAACCTGGCCATTGGTGTTTTACCGCTCGATAATGATTTCAATACCTATTTAGTTGGACAATATCGTTTCCCATTAAGCCAGTATAGCTGGGAAATGCCCGAAGGAGGTGGCCCGATAGGTACCGACCCACTCGAATCTGCTAAACGGGAATTGCTGGAAGAAACTGGTCTTAAAGCTGGTAACTGGACAGAAATACAACGATTACATCTATCCAATTCTGTAAGCGACGAACTCAGTATTCTCTATCTTGCCCGGGACCTGAAGCAATTCGAAGCCGAGCCGGAAGACACAGAACAACTTGTAATCAAAAAAATACCGTTTGCCGACACGTATCAAATGGTTTGCAATGGCGAAATTACCGATGCTATGACTGTAGCTGCAGTGCTTCGTGTTCAAATGCTAATGCTGGAAGGGAAATTGTAACAGGATAATTATTAGCTATTGCAGCTTCTTTCGGACTTTCGGACTTTTCCGACTTTCGGACTTTTTAAATAACTTTACCCCACTTTATGAGAAAGATTTTCGGCATCATCTTAACGCCAATTCATTATATCTTTTTTGGGTTGGTATTGATTATTTTTCAGCCAATTCAATGGTTTTGTTTTAATGTGTTCGGCTATGCGGCGCATAAGCGCTCGGTTGATGTGCTGAATTTTTTCCTGGTAAGCACTTATTACCTGCTTGGCAATACGGTGTCGTTTATCGATAAACAAAATATTCCCGTCGGCCGGCCTGTCATCTTTGTGGCCAATCACCAAAGTTTATTTGATATTCCGGTGATGATATATTTCCTGCGCCGTTATCATGCAAAGTTTGTGTCTAAAATAGAGCTGGCTAAAGGTATACCATCCATATCTTATAATCTTCGCCACGGTGGCGCTGCTAACATCGACCGCAAAGACCCACGCCAATCAATGACTGAACTTGGCCGCTTAGGTACAGATATGAAGACCAAAAACTGGTCGGCCATGATATTTCCGGAGGGAACGCGTTCAGCAGATGGTATTGTGCGCAAATTCCAGGGCGCCGGTGTAGCTATGCTGCTAAAAAAATGCCCCGATGCATTGGTTGTTCCGGTAGCTATCAATAATTCCTGGAAGATGGTTCGATATGGAAAATTTCCACTAAATACTTTTACAGCCATGAACTGGACGGTATTGGCGCCAATCGAAACTGAGGGTAAAAAAGCTGATGAAGTGGTATTAGAAGCAGAAAATGAAATAAAGAAACAACTCGGACAGGCATAATCTCTATCGTTGGTTCGGCTATGAACTATGAACCATCAACTATGAACTTCCTCAAATATTCTTCCCGTCAATAATCTTAAAGAAATCTTCCCTATAGGTATCACCAACCGGAATTACTTTATCCCCAATAAAAATGCGGCTGCGTTCTATGCTGTCGATTTTATTAATGGATACGATGTACGATTTGTGCACGCGGATGAAATTCTTCTCCGGCAGAGCGTCCTCCATTTTCTTCATGTTTTGCAGCGTAATAATGCGCTCTGCCGGTGTGAATATTGAGATGTAGTCCTTTAGGCCTTCTATAAAGAGAATATCGTTCAAGTATACCTTCTGGATTTTATGCTCCGTCTTAACGAAAATAAAATCACTTAAAAAGTCATTTTGTGGCTGGTGAAACTGCTGCTGTACAGGTTCAGGCTGAATAGGCGCTGCGGCAGGCTGCAAAACTCCCTGGGCCTTTTGTACCGATTTAAAAAACCTGTCGAATGCGATGGGTTTAAGCAGGTAGTCTATAACATCAAGCTCGTAACCTTCCAGCGCGTATTGCGGATAGGCGGTGGTTAAAATAACTTTAGCCTTGCCGTTGGCTATGCGCAAAAATTGTATGCCGGTAAGCTCGGGCATTTGCACGTCCAGGAACACCAGGTCTACCTGTTTTTCCTGCACCAGGGTTAGCGCTTCTATCGGGTTTGTTGTGGCCTTAACCAATTGCAAAAACGGAATTTTAGAGATATAATCTTCCAGTATATGCAACGCCAGTGGCTCGTCGTCAACAATAAGGCATCTAATCATTTTATAAAACTAATGATAATTCAACAGTATAGGTATCCGCTTCGTCGCGGATGTCCAGGTTATACTTGTTTGGATAAAGCAAATTTAGTCTCCGTTTTACATTATTCAAACCAATTCCGCCTGATGCGTCACGATTGTTGGTATGTTTTTTATTCTGCATATAAAAGTGCAGGTGTTCATCGTCAACGTCAATCAACAGGCGGATAGGGGTAAGCGGGTTATTCGCCACACCGTGTTTAAAGGCATTTTCAATAAAGGCTATCAGCAATAACGGTACAATCTGCTGCGCTTGTATTTTACCTTCAACTTTAAAGTCAATATAGGCCTTATCGCTAAACCTTATCTTTTGCAGGTCGATATAATTTTGCAGGTACTGCAGTTCTTTCGCAAGGTCAACTTTGTTGTCGTTACAGTCATACAACATATAACGCATAATCTCCGACAGCTTCAAAATAGCTTCTGGCGTGGTTGCCGACCGCTGGTAAGCCAGCGAATAAATGCTGTTTAAAGAATTAAACAGGAAATGCGGGTTTATCTGCGATTTTAAAAAAGCAAGTTCGGCGGTTAAGCGCTGGTTTTCCAAATCGCGCTGTATGCGTTCATTTAGAAACCAGTCCACGGTAAATTTTAGCGCGGCGCTTAGTAGTAAAAATATAATGTTGGTGACGCTGGTACTTAGAAAGAAGTCGCCGAAACTCATCACGGCTTTACCATGCAATAGCACGTAAGGTTTCAGCAGCAAGCCGATGCCGTATTTCCCAATACCGAAAGCTGTCAGCGTGAGTAAAATAGCTATGAAGTATTTACTGTAGAGTTTTTTGTTTAAAAACCTGGGGATAAGCAGCAGGTAGTTAAAATAAAACAGGCCGATATCGATAATGCTGTATAGTAGATATACCAGCATCTGAGCATTGCTTAGTTTAGCATTTATATGGACGAGGTAGCCAAAAAAGCCGACTATGAAGACCCAAATAAATACATGCCAAAATATTTGCCACCTTTTTTTCATCACCCTAATATACTATTTACAGCGCTTTACAGCATTTATATTATATATAGCACTCTGTTTTGTCGATGAACTGGCTTAAAAATCCGACGAACGGGTCGCTTCTGTTTTTCCGCCGTTTATCTATGAATCCCGTGTGTTGGTCTAAATGTTTTTAGCGGGTCATTTTTTTGTTAAACCTTTGTATCATAAAATAATCACAATGAAAACGCTCATCAAAAATTCGAATCCTTTTATATTATTATTGGTTCCGGTATTGTTTGCCTTGATAATGGGTGTAAGCTACCAGTTTCACCAAAAAGGGGAAATTATTGTTGGCACCCCTAAGGTACAGGCTACTTCGCTTTTTATTAAAAGTGTTAACCTGGTAAAAACTGTGTGCGCCGTAGCCAAAGAAAAGGTATGGTAATCAGCACACAGAACCTCACTTTTACATTTGGCAACCAAACAGTTGTTAAATCATTATCCTTACAGGTTCCGGAAGGGAGCATTTACGGCTTCCTTGGCCCAAACGGCGCCGGAAAAACCACTACTATAAAATTGCTGCTCAACCTGCTGAAAACGCAGGCGGGCAGCATTCATATTTTTGATAAGGAACTGCAAAGCAACCGTATCGAAATTCTCTCGCAAATAGGCTCATTAATTGAGCAGCCTGCCATTTACCTCCATCTTTCCGGGAAAGAAAACTTACAGAACCGTGCATTATTACTCGGCGTAGCTGAAAAGCGCGTTGATGAAATGCTAGATTTGGTGCATTTATCGCAGGCGGCTAATAAAAAAGCGGGGCAATATTCGCTGGGTATGAAACAGCGTTTGGGCATTGCCCTGGCCTTGTTGAGCGACCCCAAGCTACTTATACTGGACGAACCGACCAATGGCCTGGACCCCAACGGTATTATAGAAATCCGCGAATTGCTGGTGAAATTGACCAGCGTACATAAAAAGACCGTTTTTATATCGAGCCACCTGCTGGCCGAAATACAGAAGATGGCTACCCATGTGGGTATTATCAATTTTGGGGAGATGATGTTCCAGGGAAGTATTGCCGAACTGGAAGCATTAAGCAAGCCTTCTGTACAGATTGAAACCGATAGAAGTGTTGACGCTGCTAACTTCCTGAAGAAAAATAATATTGAAGTTTCCGAGGTTAACGACCATTGTGTATTTGTACCCTTTACTTCGAAAGAAACAATGGGTTCTATAAACGCTATGCTTAATCAAAATGGATATACCGTTTATAGCATCAACAAGCAGCAGCAGGACCTGGAAAAATTATTCTTAGCCATAACCCAAAACGCCTAAGCTATTATGAAAGGATTTATACTATCGTTCAGGTCTGAGTTTTACAAAACACGTAAGACCATGGGTTTTTGGAGCAGTGTTTTATTGCCGTTTTTGCTTTGCCTTTTTGTATTCATTGGCTTTTTCGTAAAAAGCGACGGTTTAACAAGTAATTCCGGCATGGAGCTGTGGCTTAAGTTCTCGGCGCCAATATTGGGTGTGATGGGATTGTTACTGATGCCGATGCTTATCATTTTTATAGCTTACTCGGTAAATAGCCTCGAACACAAAGCCGATACCTGGAAAACCATTTTTAGCCTGCCCTTGTCTAAATGGTCAGTATATTCGGCAAAATATTTTTATTCGCTTTTCCTGGTATTTTTATGCCTCGCGCTGTTTGTTTTATTTACAATTGGCTTTGGTAATTTTTTAGGTATGGTAAAGCCATCGTTAAGGTTTAGTGAATATAGCGTTGCAAGCATTTTAACCCAGATTTACTTTAAATTTTTCCTTGCTGCTTTAGGAATTCTTTCTATACAATTTTTGTTAAGTCTTTTATTCAGCGATTTTATTAAACCGATGGGTATAGGCTTTATATGTACTATTGCCGGTAGCATCCTCGCGGGGAATAATTGGGAGTACGCGTACCTTTTTCCTTATTCTCACCCCATGATGGCTATGAAAGCGCTGGGGCAAGCAAAACCGTCAGGAAATCATCCATCCGGCGTCCCCCACTTTACTGTGGATATGCTTACCCACGAAACCTGGGTGAGCCTGGTGGTGGCTGTGGCAGTGTTTATTGGCGGGTATTTTATTGTGCTGAAAAGGAGCGTGAAGTAGGGGGAGTTAGTTAGAGACTAGAGATAGGAGAATAGCCAAATCCTGGCACCGTTTTCCTATTTAACTAATCTCCGGTTAACTAAACATTACCTCACCGGCTTCGGATACACCGGCAAACTCTCATGCCCTTTATCGTCAACTGATTGTACGGCGAAAAAGTAATTATCTTTTGAGTAATCAAGCGTGATTCCGGTTCCTTCTACATAAAACTTCTTTTCCCAATAGGGGCTGATGGTTTCGCGCATCAGTACGTAATAAGCTGCCGGCTTTTTGCCTGCTTTTGGCGCTTCCCACTTTAG
>JAZJZL010000088.1:0-59694 GCA_040389845.1 Bacteroidota bacterium | reverse complement strand
TGGTTACCACACCTACACTTTCGGGTTCGGCAGGAGCGAGGGCCAGGTTGGCAAGTGTAGATAAATTCATGCGGGCTACTTTTTGCACATAATTAAAATCTACAAAGTCGGGCAGGTCGCCATAGTCTACGCCTTTTTCAGTACGAATGTCCTGGTGCTGGCGGGTAAAATCTTCGTTCATCTCTGTGATGCGAACTGCGGTAAAACCCTGTAATTGAAACGATGTGTGGTCACCGCCGCGAAGAAAGCGGTCGCGTCGGTAGATGAGCCTCACGTCTAGGTTATCTACATAGCGTTCTGCGGTTTCTTTAATGTAACGCGATAACTCACGCGATGGGCTATCATTCTCACCGCCCCGTGATATCAGCGCGGCTATCTCCCGTTCATTTCCTGCCGCTGTTGATGGCACCCCCTCGCTGAACACGCGCACGCTCTTATTATCTTTTAAATCATTGTCCATGCCATGGGTGTTGCCTACAATGTCATTATTCAGCATCGCATCCACATTCCATTTTTCGGCCTTTGCGCGTTTGGCTACATTGGCGGAGCCGTATAGACCCTGTTCTTCACCCACAACGCACATAAATATGATAGTTGACGGGAACGACCGCTTCGACATCACCCTCGCCAATTCCATCGATACCGCGGAACCAGAAGCATCATCATTAGCACCCGGCTCTACCGAGTTAGCATTCATAGCCTCGCTAACACGTGAGTCATAATGACCGGAGACGATATAAATGCGTGTATCATTCGGGTCGGTGCCTTTTAAAGTAGCGAGCACATTTTTAAGTTTTACGGGTTTGTCCACGCGGTCGCTTTTAGGTTGTGTAAATGTGTCAAACTGCACAGTCATTCGCCCTTGCGATTCTAAGGCATATTTTTCCATCTCTGCCTTTATCCAGTTGCGCGCCGCACCGCTGCCTTCGGTCTTGCTGGTTGTGTCGCTTAAAGTGTGGCGGCTTTTAAAGCTCACCAGCTTGCGGATGTTAGCCTCGATGTTTTTTGAGGAAACTTCGTCTATCATTTGTTTGATAGCGCCATCCTGTTTGATAATGGTTTGGGCGGATGCTTGTAAAATAATAAAGACGGGGATGATCAGTAATAGTTTTTTCATAAATATATTTTATGGTCCTACGGCCTTCGCGCCTTCTCCGTAATGCCATGGTTATTTTTTACCACAGAGTTCACAGTGGAGGCACAGAGTCCACAGAGGGTTTAATTGTTTAAATTGGCAAGGCGATATATTTTATTCCACGCCTTCCTCCTGCATTACGCCGCCCACCTGTTTAAAGTTGCTTTTTACAAAATGGCACCAGTCGCATTCCTTTTTGCCGCAACCTGTGGCAAAATCATGGTTCATTATCTTTTGGTAAACGTCAGTAATCTGGTTGGTTACCGTTTCCGTGTCTTCGGGAGTTATTACTACTTTTTCTTTGTAATACTCATCGTCAACCGGTTCAACGAATTCAAAAATGGTGCTTACCACTTGCCAGTCCAGGGTATGATCGTTATCCACTAATATTTTATAAAATACCCCCTGCCTCCAGTAATCGCCGCCGGGCTCTTCGGAGTCCCCGCGGTTAAATTTATCTTTAGCGTATTTATACTTGCCGGTTTTATAATCAACCACAGTAACTTCTTTGCCGTTAAATTCAACCTTATCCAGGTTACCTTTTATCGGCACGCCTGCTACTTCTACGTTTTTAATACTGCGCTCGGTAACGGCGTTTTTATTCCAGGTTTCAATGTTTAGATTATAATAAGGGGGCAATATTTTCTCGCCATAATCCAGGCGTAATTTAAAATCCTCTTTGGTAAACGAATCCCGGTTACGGCGCATGTACCAACGGAATTCGTTCATAAAATCATCCGTCAGCGGGAACTCGTTACCATCATCTTTTAAAGACCTGAATGCCTTATTCAGCGCCCAATGCACGGCCTGCCCAAACGTGGCCGATGGGCTTTTGCCCGATGGAACCCTTATCAAACACTGAAAATAAAACCGTAGCGGGCAATCAAGGTAGTTGCTTAAGTGCGTTACCGAAAGGGTGTAATCCTGCAATAAAAGGTTGATATAATTCCTGTCAAGTAGTTCCACTTTCGGCTTGTCCGACTCGCTAAATTGCAACGCCGCAAAGTTTATCATAGCATCCGGACTTACCTGTGGATAATGAACCGGCAAATCAGTATCGGCCAAAATTTCACCTACAAATTGCGAGGCTTCCTGGTCCTTTCCGTTTTTGTCCTTATTGGCGAAAGAGATGTATAAATGCTGCTTGGCTCGCGTAAGCGCTACATAAAACAACCTGCGCGATTCTTCTTTTTGGGCGATATCGTCGTCAGCAGCCTGTGTGAGGGTGTCCGGGTAACTATAGCCATAATTACGGCCTTTGCTGTCCCATATTTTTTTGGTGCAGCCTACTAAAAATACATGCTCAAATTCCAGCCCCTTTGAGCCGTGGGCGGTGAGGAAATTGATGCCATTTTCGGAAAATATTACCTGGTTTAATTCAAGCCTGATTTTGTTTTCCTTCATCAGCTTGATGGTAGCGATAATATCAGCCAGCTTTATTTCCGGGTTTTTGCGGCTTTCGTCCTTTATAAAATCAAAAAAATTGGTAAGCACCTGCATGTACCAGCCTTTGTCTGGCTGCTGCATAATATATTTCAGAATGCCCATTTTAGATATCAATTGCTGGAAAAGCTGCTGCAGGGTGTTGCTGGCCGAGTAGTTCAACAGGTAATCGATATCGCTTACCAAAAACTTCATGCCGTAATTAGGTGCTTTATCAAACAGGCCTGATTGGGCTGGCAGCTTCATGTCAGCGATATATTGCCGCATCGATGTTTTAGGCTGATTATTCCTTGATGTAGCGTAGTTTTCCTGCGTTACGGCAACGCTTACTTTGGCAATTTCTATAGGCGCTATGTCGAAGAAATCATAATGCATTATCTCGAACAATAGTTCATCCCCGCTATAGGGCGAATCCATTTCCATGGAAAGGTATTGCATGATATTGATAATCTTCTCGCCAAAAGGCAGCGTGAAAATGTCGATTTTACGTTTGGTGTTAACGGCTACGTTTTGCGTGTCGAGGTATTGAATCAACTCCTCAACCTGGCTGTGATTGCGGTATATCACAGCAATTTCACCGGGCTCTGTGCCTTTCGCCAGCAGCTGTTTTATGTTTTCGGCAACGTCCACCAGTTCTTTACCAGGGTTCTCATAGTCATTGATAACCGGTTCTACAATTAGTGTATCAAACCTTGGGTGGGCTGCTTTCAGGTTTTTGTCGAGTGATAGCTGGGCGGTTAAACGCTCCCGGTTATTGTTGATTAGCGCTTTTGAAATATCGAGGATGTGCTGGTTTGAGCGGTAGTTATGCTTCAGCACTACTGTTTGCAGCGTATCTACATAGTCATTCGCAAAATCAAGAATGTTCTTCATATTTGCGCCCTGGAACTTGAATATAGACTGGTCATCATCGCCAACCACAAACACATTTGGTGTTTCCCAATAGTTCAATATAAATTTCAGCAACTCGTTTTGCGAACCGCTGGTATCCTGGAACTCATCTACCAAAACATATTGAAAGCGTTCCTGGTAACGGCGCAGCAGTTCCTCATTTTCGCGAAAGGCCTTCAATACCCATAAAATCATGTCATCATAATCATACCGGCTTTTAGCCTTCATCTTTTTATCAAAGTTTCGATACTCACTTACTGCTGCCAGCAGTTTTTTCATTGTATCGTGCGCTTTGTCTATATCTTTTTGTTTAAGGTCGCCCGCTTTAATGCCTGCTTTATTGTTTGCTTTTTTGTAGATGAATTCCTCGCGGTTAGGTAAATCTTCCAGGTATTCTTCAACCGCTTTCGTAATCATTTCTTCGTCCCAGCCTTCGCTTTTCATGGCCGAGAAAAGATTCTTCAAACGCGGTGCTTCGTAATAGGTATCACCGGTAAAACGCTTTAATAGGTGGTCGTTAGGAAATTCGTCAACCAGTTCACGAAACAGTATCGCCGAATCCAAATCTGATAATGCCTCCATATTCAATTTGCCGAAATAATCCAGGTTTTCCTGTATAATTTCGTTGCAAAAAGCGTGGAAGGTATAAATGTTAACGCGGTAAGCATCCGGGCCTATAAACTCAAAAAGGCGTTTGCGCATGGCTACGGCACCGGCATCGGTATAAGTAAGGCAGAGAATCTCATGAGCACTGGCATCCGTTTCGGTGAGTATTTTACCGATGCGGGCGGCCAGTATTTGCGTTTTACCAGTGCCGGGCCCGGCAATAACCAAAACAGGGCCATCCATTTTATTAACGGCGGCTAATTGTTCGGGGTTAAGCTGGGCTAAAGCCTGCTGGAATTTCTCGTTGTATTTATTGGGAGTAGATGGAATCATTGTAAGGTAAAGGTAGCAAAAGGTTAGGGGAGATGGAAAGGGGGAATGACTACTCGCTATTATTCTAAATACTTCGCATACTTTTTCATCACCTCTGCATGCGGAGTAAGTTTACCTTCTGCGGCTTGTTTTCTGCCCCGTCCAATTCCCGCTTTTACATGTTCCGGTAAATCATTCCAGAACTCGTTATCCTGTTTTTAAGGATTTACCGGCAATTTCTTCGAGTTCATTTTCAAATATAACTTGATTACCGCAAACAAAAAAATCACCCAATCCCACCCCACATACCCACATTTACAATTAAATTGGTTAATATTGTACCTGTAAAGATATTACACTATTTTATTGATGAAAGTTGCTTTAATAACAGGCATAACCGGGCAGGATGGCGCTTATTTAGCAGAATTTTTGCTGAAAAAAGGCTACGAGGTACACGGTATAAAACGTAGATCGTCGTTGTTTAACACCGACCGTATTGATCACCTTTACCACGATCCGCATGAGCCTAATGTGAAATTAAAACTCCACTACGGCGACCTTACCGACTCAACCAACCTGATAAGACTTGTACAGGAAATTCAGCCTGACGAAATATATAACCTGGCGGCACAAAGCCACGTGAAGGTAAGCTTCGATACGCCGGAATACACCGCTAATGCCGATGGCATAGGCACTTTAAGAATATTGGAAGCGGTAAGACTATTGGGCTTAGAAAAGAAAACCCGTATTTACCAGGCATCCACATCAGAACTTTATGGTTTGGTACAGGCTGTTCCACAAAGTGAGGCCACACCATTTTATCCGCGCTCACCTTATGCCGTGGCTAAGCTTTATGGCTACTGGATAATAGTAAACTACCGCGAGGCTTATAATATGTTTGCCTGCAATGGCATCCTGTTCAATCACGAAAGCCCGGTGCGCGGCGAAACGTTTGTTACCCGTAAAATTACCCGTGCAGCTGCTAAAATTGCTATGGGTTTGCAGGATTGCCTGTATGTTGGTAACCTGTCGGCACAGCGCGATTGGGGTCACGCTAAAGATTACGTAGAAGCCATGTGGCTGATGCTGCAACATGATACGGCTGAGGACTTTGTTATCGCTACCGGCGTAACAACTACTGTAAGAGAATTCATCAAAATGAGTTTTTTGGAGTTGGGTATCGAGGTGGAATTTAGCGGAAAGGATGAAAATGAGCGTGGTGTAATTATCGATATCGATGAGGAAAAGGCAAAATCTTTTGGACTGAATACCGAAGCCTTGAAATTTGGGCAAACGGTTGTTAAGGTTGATTCAAAATATTTCAGGCCTACCGAGGTTGATTTGCTTATCGGTGATGCTACCAAGGCTAAAGAAAAACTTGGCTGGGTACCCAAATACAATTTGCAGTCGTTGGTTAACGATATGGTGATATCAGACCTGCACATGGTTAAAAAGGACGATTATTTGAAAAAAGGCGGCTTCAAGACACTCAATTATTTTGAGTAATAACCAAACCCTATGAAAAAAACATTTGGCGCTTTACTGTTACTTTTTACCGTAATCGGTGTTGCACGTTCGCAGTCCGTATATCAGCCGTATTCATACCAGTTTTATCAGAAGCTTAATTCGGATGTGTATTCAACAAAAACAAGGCAGCATAGTTCGCTAAGACCATATTTTGCTGATGATTCGCTGATAAAACATACTGTAGATTCTTTACTGAATTACGGTAATGACGGCAAGCAGCACAGCGGAATTTATAATAAGCTGTTTAATGAACATCTTATAGATTATAAAGGCGCCAATTCTACTTTTTATGCCGACCTGCTGCCCGATTTTGGTATCGGCAGGGAGTTTTCAAATAAACTTACTACAAATACGGTATCGCTTGGTTTGCAGGTAGGAGGTACATTTGGCAACAAGTTCAGCTATTACGTTGCCGGATATGAAAACAGTGCTGTAGTCCCCAATTACATGGCGACCTATATCAATCAGACAGGTATCATCCCGGGACAGGCGTATGCGAAAATCTACAAAACTAACGGCTACGACTGGGATTATATAACCGGCGTAGCATCGTACACACCCATTAAGTATCTGAACATCTCATTTGGGCGGGATAAAACGTTTATCGGTGATGGTTACCGGTCATTGTTATTGTCCGATGCAGCCTCTCCATATCCTTTCTTTAGATTGACCGGCACGCTCGGCAACATTAGGTATATGGCGATGTGGACAAGCTTTACCGATCCCAGGGATTTGGATGCCAATGGTAATAACCGCGGAAAAGGTGCTGTTTTTCATTACCTTGACTGGAATGTAAGTAACAGGTTTTCCGTAGGATTTTTTGACGCAGTAATCTTCTATAATAAGGATGATGTAGGGCATTCCCGTCCGTTTGACCTGACGTACATCAACCCTGTTATATTTTTAAGGCCGGTTGAAGCGTTGAATGGTTCACCGGATAACGCCCTGATTGGCCTTACCAGTAAATATAAAATAAGCGATGGAGTTACCGTTTATGGTCAGTTTGCGCTGGATGAATTTGAATCGTCGAGCTTTTTCTCGGGGAAAGGAAGTTCCAGGAATAAATCCAGCTGGCAGGTTGGCTTCAGGGGAGCTGACCTTTTCAATGTTAAAGGACTAAACTACCTTGTTGAAGCCAACTCTTCTAATCCTTATACTTATTCCGAACACAGCGGAATAATAAGCTATACCGAAAATGGCGAAGCGCTGGCACATCCGTGGGGTGCAAATTTCCGGGAGTTTGTAGGCTTACTGAACTATTCGTACAAACGATTTGACTTTTCAGGCGAGTTGGATTATGGCCACTACGGCCTGGACATAGATGGACTGAATTACGGCAAAGACCTTTTCCAGGATTACGCCAATCCTGCAAGGCTGACAGGAAACTATATCGGGCAGGGACTTACCACCAATATGGTTTATGCTGAAGGCAAAGTGGCCTACCTGTTAAACCCTAGATATAACTTGCGCATTGAGCTGGGTGGTATTATCCGTAACGAAAAGAATAGCCAGTTTACCGATAAAACTACCATGATAACGATTGGCCTGCGTAGCTCATTCCGCGGACTTTACAATGATTTGGCGAGATATAAAGCTAATTGATTTGAAGATTTGAAAATGGAGGAGCTAATCTTCAAATTAAACAATTTTCAAATCTTCAAATAAAAAATTTAGCTTGCAATAATATGCTTCGTTTGCTTAATTCCTGACTTTTTTACTTGTTGAATGATGGATTGTGCATCGTAACCGCATTCAGCCCAAAGTTCAGGCTGTTCGCCATGTTCGATGATTTGGTCGGGGATGCCAAGGCGTACCACTTGCGATTTATAGTTGTTATCGGCCATAAACTCCAATACTGCACTGCCCATGCCACCTTCAAGGCAACCATCCTCAACGGTAATTACCTTGTCGAATTTCTTAAATACCTCGTGCAGCAAAGTTTCGTCCAATGGTTTCACAAAACGCAGGTCGTAATGAGCCGGGTAAAACCCCTCGTTATTTAGTTCAGTGGTAGCTTTTACTACCTCGTTGCCAATAGCTCCAATTGAAAGAATGGCAATTTCCTCGCCATCGCAAACCATGCGGCCTTTGCCGACTTTTATAGCTTTTAACGGCCGCTGCCAGTCAACCATTACGCCATTGCCCCGCGGATAGCGTATTACAAAAGGCCCCATATCATCTTGCTGGGCCGTGAACATCAGGTTGCGCAACTCTTCCTCGTTCATTGGCGCCGAAACAGTCATATTAGGTATGCAACGCATAAAAGCGAGGTCATACGCCCCGTGATGCGTGGGCCCGTCAGCACCTGCAACGCCGGCCCTGTCCAGGCAAAGTACAACGTTTAATTTTTGTATGGCCACATCATGTATTACCTGGTCGTACGCCCGCTGCATAAAGCTGGAATAGATATTACAAAATGGAATCAAGCCCTGTGATGCTAAACCGGCAGAAAAAGTTACTGCATGCTGCTCGGCTATACCAACGTCGAATGCCCGGTTAGGCATAGCTTTCATCATCAGGTTTAATGAACATCCCGAAGGCATGGCGGGCGTTATGCCCATTATCTTAGGGTTTTGCTCGGCAAGCTCTATAATGGTATGGCCGAACACGTCCTGGTATTTAGGAGGCTGCGGTTTGTCGGATTTTGATTTCTTTATTTCGCCGGTGATTTTATCGAAAAGACCGGGCGCATGCCACTTGGTTTGGTCTTTCTCGGCTAAAGCATAGCCTTTACCTTTTACAGTAACGCAATGCAGCAGCTTTGGGCCGGGGATATCGCGCAGATCGCGCAGTACTTTCACCAAATGCTCAACATCATGCCCGTCGATGGGACCAAAATACCTAAACTTGAGCGCTTCGAAGAAGTTGCTCTTTTTAAGGAGTGTGCCCTTAATGCTCTTTTCAAGCTTTTGCGCTATTTTAAATGCATCGGGTCCTATGGCAGATATTTTGGCAAGAATATTGGCGATGTCGTCCCTGAAACGATTATAAGGCTTGGATGTAGTAATATCGGTTAAATATTCCTTCAAAGCCCCAACGTTAGGATCGATAGACATGTTATTATCATTCAATATCACCAGCAGGTTGGAGTTTTCGATGCCTGCGTGGTTGAGCGCTTCGAACGCCATACCTGCAGTCATAGAGCCATCGCCGATAACGGCCACATGCTGCCTGTCGGTCTCACCTTTGTAGTGCGAAGCCACAGCCATACCCAAAGCGGCGGATATTGATGTAGAGGAGTGACCTACACCGAATGTATCGTATATGCTTTCTGATCGTTTTGGAAAACCGCTGATACCGCCGTGTACACGGTTGGTGTGAAATTCATCGCGGCGGCCGGTTAATATCTTGTGGCCGTAAGCCTGGTGGCCAACATCCCATACCAACTGGTCGTATGGTGTGTTTAACACGTATTGCAGGGCAACGGTAAGTTCAACAACCCCAAGGCTGGCCGCAAAGTGTCCGCCGTTTACCGAAACCACATCAATAATATATTGACGCAATTCCTGGCACACCTGTTTTAATTCATCCTCTTTTAGCTTTTTTAGGTCGGAGGGGGAGTTGATGGTTTGAAGTAAATTGCCTGCTGGTACCTGCATTAAAGTCCTTAGATATTTAACTTACAAAGTACGGCAATTTATTATAAACTAGCATCAATATTTAATAAACATTACAAAATGGTTGTTGAAAATAGAAAGCAGACGCCTGGTCCAATGTCATTTCGGCGAGGGTCTTCTAATAATGGATAGGTCGTTATGCATCTCTGATAAGTTTTTCCACAACGTTCAAAATGACAGAGTTTTTGTAGTTTAAACCGCCTTAACTGTTCCCGCTGCTAAATCAATCATAAACGATTTTCCTGTACCTGTTATCGTCAGCTTGGCCTGGTGGTTGCCCAGAAAAGTGATAGTGCCATAAGTTTTGCTTTCGGTATAATTTATGTCGCCATAATGCAGGTAGCTGGTGATGCTGGTAAAATCAGCAGTGCCTGAGGTGATATCTGCCGGTTTGCCGCCAACAATATCCATCTTTAACTTATGCAGCTGGTAATGGTTGCTTACAAAGTCATATCCTACAGAAAAACCGTCATGGTACACCAGGTTGTTAACTTCTGACAAAATGGAGCCATCGGTCACAACATGTTTATAAGTAGAGTCGGTGGCTTTTACTGTGTAGTTTTGTGCCACAGTAAAACTATTTTTAAATAAATGGGCAGTGCCTGAGTATACCAGGCTATCGTGTACCATATAGCCATCCGGACGGTTGGTGCTGCAGGTATAAACGAATCTGAAATTGCCCGCGAAAACCTTGGCTGTATCGCCACTCTGCGTCTTGCTGCTGAATGTTGTATCAATTATAAATCCGCAAAGCGGTGTTATCCGGTATTCTATAGGATCGGTATGGGTAGTTGAAATATTAGATTGTGCCTTTACGCCATAGTTGATATCGGTTCCGCCGTAAGAGCCACTTAAAGCCTGCACCAGGTTTAATGCTATTTGCTTGTTTACCGCCGCCGTATCAGCTGCGGTTTTGGCTACAGGTTTCACCACGGATTTTTGACATGAACTGTAAAAAATCGCAGCTACAGATGTAAACAGAAACAATCGTGCGTAAGGTATTTTCATAAATGTACTTTGCGGGTATAATTTATCGTCTCAATTAGTCAGGCTTAAGGCCTTATCCGCCTTATTGACACGCCCTTATACTGCGTGCAGGAAAATTTTGTTGTGATTCGGCTGATAATTTTTGTTACCGGCCTGCCTTACAGTGCCTGTACACTTTAAAAGGCTGAAAAATTAAATTACTTTTGGGCCGATGACGGTCGAGGAACATTTTGAAATAAAGCTGCCCCAGTTTGAGGGGCCATTCGACTTGTTGCTGTTTTTTATAGAGCGCGATGAGCTGGAAATACACGACATCCCCATCGCTAAAATCACTGACGACTTCTTAGATTATATCCACCACATGACCAGCCTGAACATGGAGCTGGCCAGTGAGTTTATTATAGTTGCTGCCACTTTAATGCGCATCAAGGCCAAAATGCTGCTGCCGCGCTACGATGCTGACGCAGATGCTAACGAGGAAGACAGTAAAGAAAACCTGATACGCAAGTTGGTTGAATATAAAAGGTTTAAAGAGATATGCGAAGAAATGCATCCACTGGAGGATGAACGTTTTTTGCAGGAGAAACGCGGAAATATAAAGTTTGATATTGAACAAACTGAAGCTATACCACAGCCCGGCGAGGAATTGTCGGAGTTGAACCTGTATAAACTGATGATGGTTTACAGCCGCCTGGTAAAGCGCTTTGAAAACCGCAGCGTTGAAGTAACGCATACTGTTGTGCAATACCCTTATACCATCGAACAGCAGAAAAAGGCAATCGGCGATTTATTGCGGTTAAATAAGATGATGGACTTTAAAGCCATTAGAGAGCATTCGGAAAATAAGGTTCATTTTGTATATAACTTCCTGGCTGTGCTAGAGATGTTGCAACAAGAGTTGATTGACATACAAGTTGGGTTGGGGTATAACAACTTCTGGATTAGCGCTAAAGCAGAGATTAGAGGTTAGAGACTGGAGATTAGTTAAAAAACATGGGAGCATTCACCGACTTGGAAGTTTGGAAAAAAGCAAGGATTTTGCGAAACAACATAACTGAGTTAGTTAAGTCGTTTCCAAACGAAGAAAGATATAGGTTGGTTGACCAAATTATCCGTTCATCAAGATCTATCGGAAATAATATAGCTGAGGGACACGGTAGGTTTCATTACCTCGATGTCTCAAGATTTTTAATTAATGCACGTGGCTCAGCAGCGGAGACCATCGATCACCTTATCATTGCTTTTGACAACAAGCTTATTGACGAAAGCGTGTTGAAAAACCTTAAAGGGCGATTGCGAGGAATGTATGAGAATGATAAATGGATATATCGCATATTTAAAAAAGGAAGCGGGACAATAGACGCGGTCTTGACTGACCTCTAATCAAGTATATTGATTTTCAACTAATCTCTAACCTCTAATCTCTAACCACTTTTTATTACCTTTGCCATCGATAAATCATCACATGAAAAGAGACAAATTAATATTCAAGCTATTGGATGAAGAGCAGGACCGCCAGGAAGAGGGCATAGAGCTTATTGCATCCGAAAATTTTGTTAGCAGGCAGGTTATGGAAGCTGCCGGTTCGGTTGCAACCAATAAATATGCCGAAGGCCTGCCGGGCAAACGCTATTACGGCGGCTGCCAGGTGGTTGATGAAATTGAAACGATAGCAATTGAAAGAGCCAAACAATTGTTTAACGCCGAATGGGTAAACGTGCAGCCGCACTCAGGCGCACAGGCTAATGCTGCAGTAATGCTGGCAGTGCTTAACCCCGGCGATAAAATATTAGGTTTTGATTTGTCGCACGGCGGGCACTTAACACATGGTTCGCATGTAAACTTTTCGGGTAAACTGTACGAGCCTCATTTTTATGGGGTGAAGAAAGAAACCGGCTTAGTTGACTACGACCAGCTGAAAAAAGTTGCCCTGGAGCAAAAGCCAAAACTGATCATCTGCGGTGCTTCGGCATATTCACGCGATTGGGATTATGAATTTATTCGCAAAGTAGCTGATGAAGTAGGCGCTTTGGTGCTTGCCGATATATCGCACCCTGCCGGCCTGATAGCCCGCGGTTTATTGGCCGACCCGCTGCCGCATTGCCATATAGTTACTACCACAACCCACAAAACTTTGCGTGGCCCGCGTGGTGGTATGATTATGCTGGGTAAGGATTTTGAAAACCCATGGGGACTTAAAACTCCCAAAGGCGAAATCAAAATGATGTCGTCGTTGCTGGATATGGCCGTATTCCCTGGTACACAGGGTGGTCCGCTGGAGCATATCATCGCTGCCAAGGCTATTGCATTTGGTGAGGCTTTGAGCGAGGATTACATGAAATACATCGTTCAGGTGAAAAAGAATGGCGAGACTATGGCAAAGGCATTTATCGAAAAGGGCTATGATATCGTTTCGGGCGGTACCGATAACCATTTGATATTAATCGACTTGCGCAATAAAAATATTACCGGAAAAGCTGCTGAGAATGCATTGGTGGCTGCCGACATCACCGTAAATAAAAACATGGTGCCTTATGATGATAAGTCGCCGTTTGTTACTTCGGGCATCCGCGTTGGTACGGCAGCAATTACAACCCGCGAGATGAAGGAAAAGCAGATGGCGGAAATTGTTGACCTGATTGACCAGGTAATAACCGACCCGGAAAACGAAGAAAACCTGAAAAAGGTACGGAAGAAAGTTCATAAGCTGATGCACGAATATCCATTGTATCGTACAAAGCATACGGAGATAGACTAGTACTAAGTCTTGAGTCGAAAGTCTTAAGTCAGTTGGAGTTTTTCTGACTTTGGACTTAAGACTTTCGACTCAGGACTAAATCACAACTTTTTTGCGGCGCCAACGTAAAAGGCCATAATTTACCTGTATTAATTTAAAGAAAAGTGGAAACCGAACTGAATATAAATGTGCTGGTTGTCGACGATAACAACATCAACAGGCTTTTAATTAATAAAGTGCTGGGGAAATGGGGAGCACAGGCAGATTTTGCCGAAAACGGCCGCCAGGCTGTTGAAAAGGTAACGGCAAATAAAAATTACGATGTGGTTTTGATGGATGTTTACATGCCCGAGATGGGAGGCATAGAGGCTACGAAAATTATCCGCTCACAACAGGATCCTTATTTTCAGCAACTGCCTATTATTGCCCTTACCGCATCGATGTTGAGCACCGAAAAAGAGGAGATTAGCAATGCCGGTATGAACGATTATATCCTCAAACCGTTTGAGCCAAAAAATCTTTTCGAAAAGCTAAGCGCTTATCAGAAAGTTTGAGTCGAGGTGAAAGCTTAAAGGTAAAAGCCGAAAGGTTTTGAATCCTGAAATCTTTTCAATCCTTCAATCGCGTCCAAAATCGGTGAAATCACTCTCAAATCGGTGAAATCCCCAAAACTACTCCGCATACGCAATAGTAGCAATACTTAATTTCAATCCTTCAATTTCAAGCAGTTTAGCACCGCAGGCTTCAAGTGTGGAGCCGGTGGTTATAACGTCGTCTACCAATAAAATGTGCTTGTCTTTTAATGTCTCTGGATTTCTGACCATAAACACTTCCTGCATATTCTGAAACCGGGCGAACCTGGATTTATGCGTTTGGGTTTCGGTGGCTCTTACGCGTAGTAGGTTATCTATTTCGACAGTCGTGTTTAGCTTTGCTGCAAGTCCTTCGGCGAAGCAGGCACTTTGGTTATAGCCGCGTTTGCGCATCCGTTTTTTGTGAAGCGGTACGGGTATTATATAATCAACGGTCTTAAAAATATCGTTTTGTATCAGCTGGCCGCCGGCTATATTCCCGACAAGATTGCCGACTTGCTGCTGCCCGTTATATTTTAGCTCATGCATCAGGTTTTGAACCATTCCGCCTTTTGTAAAATAAAAAAGCGCATAAGCGGCTTCAACCTTTATTTTGCCCCAAAACTGCCGGGCTACAATATTATCAGGCTGTGAGTGGAAATTGGTATAGGGTAAATTGAAGCGGCAATCGGTACATAGCACATCTTCTCCGGCTACCAATGTTTCACGGCAGGCTGCACATAGCTGGGGAAATAACAGGGAGACAAAATCGGCGAGGTAGGTTTTTTGCAGGTTCACGAGGTTAAGGTCGCAAAAAAACAATCAGGATACAAGATTAATAATAAAGGTTGGTTGTGAGACGGGATGCTTCCCGTCTCCCGCAGGACAGGTAAACGCCTGGCACATTGGATTTGCATGAGGGAGACGCAATGCATTGCGTCTCCCTCTAACGGTATTAAACAGCTTGTTTATCCTTTTCCTTTATCGCCAGCTGCCCACAAGCAGCATCGATATCCTTACCACGACTGCGGCGCAGATGGACGTTAACTCCATGTTTTTTTAGGTGATTGGCAAAGGCCTCAACTTTGTCTTCTCCGGCATTTATAAAGGCGGCCATCGAAATTGGGTTATATTCGATAATATTTACCTTACAGGGCAGGTGTTTACAAAAACGTGCGAGTTCTTCGGCATCCTGGATATTATCATTAAAACCGTCGAAGATGATGTACTCGTAGGTTACCGGGTTTTTGGTTTTCGCGTAGTAATATTTCAAGGCTTCAGCCAGTGCATTTAACGAGTTTTGCTCGTTTATTGGCATAATGGTGTCGCGTTTTTCGTCGTTAGCGGCATGTAGTGACAGGGCCAGGTTGAATTTTACCTGGTCATCGCCCAGTTTTTTTATCATTTTGGCGATGCCGGCGGTGGAAACAGTTATCCGTTTTGCCGCCATGTTAAGGCCGTCTTCGGAAGTGATCTTTTCTATCGACTCCAGTACATTCTTATAATTAAGCAGTGGTTCGCCCATGCCCATGTATACAATGTTTGAAAGCGGGATGTTATAATTTTCGCGCGCCTGCCTGTCAATCAATACAACCTGGTCGTAAATTTCGTCAGGATTAAGGTTGCGTTTGCGTTCCATATAACCCGTAGCGCAAAACTTGCAGGTAAGGCTGCAACCCACCTGCGAGGATACGCAGGCAGTCATGCGTTCGGACGTCGGAATTAAAACGCCCTCAATTAAATGAGCATCGTGTAAAATAAAAGAATTTTTTATAGTTTTATCGGCGCTATACTGCGAGTTATGAATTTTGACATTATTTATCACGAAATTCGCTTCCAGCTTGGCCCTTAGTTCTTTAGAAATATTACTCATCTCCTCGAAAGAAAAGCATGATTTTTTCCAAAACCATTCATGAACTTGTTTTGCCCTAAAGCTCTTTTCATCCATTTGGATAAAATATTGCTGCAAAGCAGGTAACGTAAGGCTGCGGATGTCTATTTTTTTCTTTGTATCAGTCACGCTACAAAGGTACTAAATAAAAAAAACTATCTTTTTTTAAAAGACATTCTTTTATATTTAAAAACAATAACTAAAAGTTAATGTAATAAGTATTTGTTGGATTGTTACGGGAAGAGTTACCGATACTTGAATGAAAAGTTTTAAAGCCGATTACGTTTACCCTGTTTGTGCCGATCCAATTAAAAATGGAATTGTTACCGTTGATGATGTTGGGAAAATAACCGCTGTTGTTGACCCCGCAACGCTAACCGAACCCTTTAATACGCCTGTTGAACAGGTTAGTGGCATTATTTGTCCCGGTTTTGTGAATACACATTGCCACCTCGAACTTTCGCACCTTAAAGAAAAAGTAAGGCAGCGCGCCGGCCTCGTTAATTTTATTATAGATGTTCAAACACTAAGAGGGGCGGATAAGACCCCGGTTTTGGATGCTATTGAGCAAGCCGACGCCGAAATGTATGAAAACGGAATTGTTGCAGTTGGCGACATTTCGAACACCAACCTCACTATCGACAAAAAAAAGAACAGCAAACTATATTATCATAGTTTTGTCGAGACCTTTGGCTTTCTGCCGGGCCGCGCACAGGAGGTGTTTGATAATGCTTTGGCATTATTGAATGAATTTAAGCCAATGGCTTGTTCCATTACCCCGCATGCGCCATATTCAGTGTCGAAAGAGCTTTTTAAGCTATTGCAGAAATATAGTGATACAGGCCATAACCTGGTAAGCATTCATAACCAGGAATGCGAGGACGAAAATAAATTCTACAGGTACAAGCTGGGCACCTTTAACGAGTTATACGCGCATTTTGGGATGGATATATCTCACTTTAAGCCGCAGGCCCGTAATTCCATCCAATCAATATTGCCGCTGCTTACCAATAAGCAACAAATTTTATTGGTACATAACACCTGCACCAATCTTAAAGATATATATTTCATCAAACGATTTGACCGTAAGATAAACTTCTGCTTTTGCCCGAATGCTAACTTGTATATTGAAGGCAGGTTGCCGAAGATTGAGTTGTTTATTGGCCAGGGTTACAATATTACGCTCGGCACCGACAGCCTTGCATCGAACACTAAGCTGTGCATTTTAAGCGAGATGCGGACTATACAGGAAAAGTTCCCGGCGATCAGCACTCAGCAACTGTTAGAATGGGGCACGCTGAACGGAGCGAAATTCCTTGGCATTAATGAAGATAAAGGCTCTATAGAAGTAGGTAAAACCCCCGGCCTTAACCTGCTAACCGGCCTGGATGGGACGAAGATTACCCCGGAGACGAGGGTGAGAAAGTTGTTGTAATGTTAAAACGTTGTAAGGTTGAAATGGCACCTGGCAGGTTTAAAAATACAACAGGTCAATTCAGCAAACTTTCTTAATATTGCAGCGTCCAACATTTCAACCTTCCAACATTTCAACAAAAATGCAACACCTCAATATCACCATAAAAGGCAAAGTACAGGGCGTATTCTACCGGGGATCAACCAAAGCCGTTGCCGACCAGCTTGGCGTTAAAGGAAATGTGAAGAATCTTCCTGGCGGCGATGTTTTTATTGAAGCCGAGGGCGATAAAATGTCGCTGGATATGTTTTTGGACTGGTGCCACGAAGGCCCGGAAGATGCCGAAGTTACTTCTGTTGAAAGTAATGAGGGCGAATTAAAAAACTATCGTAATTTTGAGGTGATAAAGAAGTAGCTGGTTTTAGCTGCAAGGGATCGCTTTTAAAACTTTCGGTGGCCTTCATCATAGCGATGGGTTTTAAACCTATCGCTATGATGAAAATAGCCAAATTAACTCTTTCAAATAACCATTGTCGACCGCTAAAAAATTTGCAGGGCAAACCGCCATATATGGATTAAGTACTATTGTCCAACGGTTGCTCGGCTCTGTACTTACACCGCTTTACACCTCCGCTTACAAGCCAGGCATCTACGGTATTTTTACAACCATGTTCAGTTATGCATCCATTTTTAATGCAATACTGTCATTCGGCATGGAGACTACCTTTTTCAGGTACATGAATAAAATCCCTGAAAAAAAGAAACTGGTTTATAACAACAGCTTTTGGGCAGTAGCCATGCTCACCGCAATATTTTTCCTTTGCACTTTTCCCTTCGTTCACCAGATAGCGGGTTGGATAAAAATTGGCGATAACACCCCACTGGCAGAATATGAACGGTATATACGCTATTTTATAGGAATATTAGTGCTCGACAATCTCTGTGTGCTACCATTCGCCCGGCTTCGGGCCGATAGCAGGCCGATGCTGTACAGCCTGGTGAAGGTGGTGAACATTATAGTGATGGTATCGCTAAACCTGGTATTTATTTACGGCATTCCATTCTGGATAAAGCACCAATTTATAGGCGCGGGCTGGCTAAGCAGCTGGTTCGAGGCGGGCTGGATAGGATATGTGTTTTTATCGAACCTGGTAGCAAGCGCCATTACATTTTTAATGCTGATACCGCAGCTAAGATGGGTTGAGCTTAAATTTAATAGCGATATTTTCAAAAATATGCTGGTTTACAGTTGGCCTGTTTTAATAGCAAACCTGAGTTATATCATTAACGAAAATCTGGACAAGCTGCTGTTGGGTAAACTTTTACCAGATAATGTAAGTGAGTATCAGGTTGGCATTTATTCCGCCTGTGCCAAGCTGTCGATATTCCTGAGTATTTTTATACAGGCTTTCAGGCTGGGCGCCGAGCCGTTTTTCTTTAGTCATGCCAAAAACAAAAATGCAGGGCAAACCTATTCGCGCATTATGGATTATTTTGTGATAACCATATGCATCATGTTTGTGGGCATTATTGCCAATATTCAAATTCTGAAGTATTACGTACACGACCACCGGTATTGGGTTGGGCTTGATGTGGTGCCGCCGCTGCTGTTCGGTTATGTGAGCCTCGGTGTGTACATGAACCTTTCGGTGTGGTATAAATTGTCAGATCAAACTAAATACGGCTTATATATATCAGGTATCGGCGCTATTATCACTATTGTTTTTAACGTACTGTTTATACCTAAATACAATTACATGGCATCGGCCTGGGTATCGTTTGCTGCTTATACAGCCATGATGATAATGTCGTACATCTGGGGGCAAAAAAATTACCCTATCCCATACAATTTAAAAAAGAACCTGGTTTATATTATTATTTCGGTTGTGTTCGTTTATTTATCTTTCTATGTATTTAAACGTAATATATTTGCAGGTAACCTGCTGTTTATAATATTTATAGCAGGTGCGTACCTGAAAGAAGGAAAAGAATTAAAAGCTATTTTAAGCAGGCGATGAAAACCAGGATCATTAATAAATCGAAAAATAGCTTACCCGCGTATGAAACAGCGCATGCTGCCGGTATGGATCTCCGTGCCGACCTTGATGAAACTATTGTGCTTAAACCAATGGAGCGTAGGTTAGTACCTACCGGGCTATATATCGAATTGCCCCAAGGGTTTGAGGCGCAGATACGCCCACGTAGTGGTTTGGCGTTTAAGCATGGTATAGGCATAGTAAACTCGCCCGGGACAATAGATGCAGATTATCGCGGTGAGGTAAAGGTGTTGCTGATAAACTACTCCGACCAGGATTTTGAAATAAATACCGGCGACCGGATTGCCCAAATGGTAGTTGCCCGCCACGAAAGAGTAGAATGGGAAGAGGCCGAAGAGTTGAACGAAACTGCAAGGGGTGCAGGTGGGTATGGCCATACGGGAGTGGTGTAGGTTCTTAGAACCAAGAGCCAAGAACTAAGATTTTTAAAATAGATAAGAGTAAAAGCATGACAGTTTCAGAATCGGGATATTTAAAACGCAAGAAGCTTAACCGCGCTTTTGCAGCTGTCTTGACTCTTGGCTCTTGTTTCTTGACTCTACCTTCCCAAGCCCAGGATAAAAAAGTGGTAATAGTGGCCGGCAAGCCTTTAACCGCAACCGACAGCGCTACCGTAAAACAGCTATTTTTTTCGGCCTTGCGCGAAAAGGCTATCGACAATAACACCATGGCTGCTGAGTTTTTCGACCGGATTGTGCAGATAGACCCGGCAAACGATGCCTCGCTATATGAGCTTTCTATCATCAAAAAACTAAAAAACAATTACCCTGATGCGCAGGAACTTCTTGAGAAAGCAGTAACCGTTAACCAGGATAATGAATGGTATTGGGTTGCACTGGCCGAATGTTATGAGAAAACCAGCAGCTACGCGAAGCTGGAAAATGTATTTAACGAATTAATTCGGCTCGACCCGGATAAAACCGACTACTACTACGATAAGGCTAATGCGCTGTTTTATGAGCAAAAGTACGATGATGCATTGGCGGTTTATAAAAAGATTGAGGAGCAAACCGGCGTTACTGACGATCTACTGGCTAATCGCCAAAAAATATATCTGAAACAAAATAAGGTTGATCTGGCCGCCCAGCAGTTAGAGCAAATGATTGCCAACGACCCATCGCAGATAAAATATTACCTGTTTTTGTCGCAACTGTATAGCGCAAATAACCAGCCGGATAAGGCCTTGAAGATTTTGCAGACCGGCGAGAAAATTAAACCCAGCAGCGGCCTTGTTCACCTTGCGCTTGCTGATATTTACCGGGATAAGAAAAATATCGATGCCAGCTATAACGAGCTTAACCTGGCTTTTGCGATACCTGACCTCGACATAGAGCAAAAAATAAAAATTATAGGCGGTTATCTGCCACGATTCCCCGACCCTAACGCAAAGGCCAGTGCGCTTGAGTTGAGCAAGTTATTGATAGCTGCCCACCCTAACGATTCACGCGCATTTTCTATTTACGGCGATATGCTGCTGCAGAATGATAAAAGTAAGGAAGCCAGGGCGATGTACCAGAGATCGGTGGAGTTAAACACGCAGGTATACGAGGTGCAGGAGCAACTGGTACGGCTGGATCTTGCGGATAATGATATTGCTGCCGCTATAAAAGATGGAGAGAACTCTTTGTCGCTTTTCCCGAACCAGGCATGGATGAATTATTTGGTAGGGGTGGCCTGGCTGCAAAAGAAAGACTATAAAAAAGCGCTGGATTATATAAAAAATGCAACTTCATTAGAACTTCAGGATAAGGACTTACTTTCGCAAAGTTTTTCGGCTTTGGGCGATTGTTATCATGATTTGAAGGATAACAAAAACTCGGATGAGGCCTATGATAAGGCCCTGACCTACAATCCGGATAATGCTTTCACGCTGAATAATTATTCCTATTATTTGTCGTTAAGGGGTGAAGCTTTGGAGAAAGCGGCAAAAATGTCAAAACACTCCAATGAGCTGCAGCCCAAAAATGCCTCGTTTGAGGATACCTACGCCTGGATATTATTCAGGCAGAAGGATTATGCGGGGGCAAAAACCTGGATTGAAAAAGCTTTAGCAGACGATAAAGATAAAAGCGCCACCAAAATGGAACATTACGGCGATATTTTGTTTTACTTAGGTAGTGTGGACAGTGCGGTTGATTATTGGAAAAAAGCTAAGGATGCCGGCAGTAAATCGCCGCTTTTGGAACGAAAGATAAATGAAAAGAAATACGTTGAATAACGGGCAGGTAACCCGCTCTTCGGTAAAGTTGATAGCTGTTTGCTGCCTGTTGCTGGTTTTTAGCTGTAAAAGCAAAAAGCAGATTTTGGTGAACAGGGTAGCAAAAGACACAGTTGCATCTGCTAAACCTGAAGTGAATGTAAAAGCTGCAAAAATAACAGCAATAAAAGCTGCACAAACCAATTTTAATACTTTTTCGGGCAAGGCGAAAACTAAGCTGGATATAAATGGGAGTAGCAATGATGTTACACTGAACATTAGGATACAGCGCGACAAGAAGATATGGGTATCGATAACTGCTATAGCTGGAATTGAAGTGGCCCGCGCGATGATTACACCCGATAGCCTGCTGCTGATAAATAAGCTACAGAGCGTTTACCTGCGCAAACCGTTTAATTATGTTAACAAATATGCCGGCAAACAGGTGAATTATAAAACGTTGGAGTCGCTATTGATGGGGAATGCGATACCTGAATTGCTTACGGAAGAGGCTGATTTTACGCCAGCAGGCGGTAACCTTACCTTAAGCGGCAATTTGAACGAGGTTGTTTTTAAACTGATACTTGGGCCGGATTTGAAAGTTACGCAGACAAATTTGAGCAACCAGGCTGCCGGTCAAACGTTACAAGTGGCAAATAGTGCATTCATCCAGGCGACGAACCGGGTGATGCCATCGCAAATAGATATCAACTCGACAGTAAAAGATAAAAAAATACAGGTTAATTTGCATTACACAAAAACGGACTTTGATCTGCCGCTGGAATTCCCTTTCAGTATTCCATCGCGGTACACACCGGCAGATTAGCAACAGCATTATATAATGAGATATTTGAAAGCGGTTTTAGTTTTATTCCTGGTTTTTGCAGGGTTTGCCGTGCATGCGCAAAGCAGTGCCGAATTGAAGAAGCAGAAGGAGCTTTATACCAAGCAACTGGAGCAGCTTAACAACGAATACCAGGAAACCTCAAGTAATAAAAAAGCTACTTTAAAACAGCTTAACCTGCTTAAGCAGCAAATTAATATCCGCGAACAAAAGATAGCGACGATTAACTCCGAGGTGCGTAACCTTGACAACCAGATATCAGAAAGCAATACGTTTGTGCGTAACCTGCAGGGCCAGCTAAACCAGCTGAAAAAAGAGTACGCAGCTATGATATTGTTTACCTATCATAACCAGAGTGCTTACAATAAGCTGATGTTTGTTTTTGCAGCGAAAGACTTTAACCAGGCTTACAGGCGTTTAAAGTATTTACAGCAGATAGGAACTTACCGCGAGCGCCAGGCCAACTACATTAAAGAAACGCAGACCGAACTGCACGTTAAAATAAACGAGCTGGACAAAAATAAAAAGGAAAAGAACGGCCTGCTTGTTGACCAGGAAAAAGAAAAGAGAACACTCGGCGACGAAAAGAATACGCAGACGCAGGTGGTGGCCAACCTGTCGCAGCATGAAGGGGAGCTTAAACAGCAACAGCAGGAGGTACAAAGGAAAATAACAAGAACGAATCGAGAGATTGCTTCAGCTATCCGTCGTGAAATTGAGGAGGCAAGGCGCAAAGCGGAGGAAGAGGCCAGGCGTGCCGCTGCAGCCGCTGCTGCAAAAGCCAAAGCTGAGAACAGGGAAGCCCCTGCGCCCAGGGCGAAAGCGATAACAAAAAAGTCGTCGGATAATGAGGTGCTGAATGCAACGCCGGAAGCTGCAAGGCTTTCAAACGAATTTTTGGATAACCGGGGCTCATTACCATGGCCTGTCACCAACGGCAGTCTTAAACAGGGCTTTGGTCAGTATGTAGACGAAACGGGGATAAAAAATGAGAGTAATGGCTGGTATATTAAAACTAACCCGGGTTCGGCAGTAAGGGCTGTTTTCCAGGGAGAGGTTTCAAGTATAGTGAATGTGAGCGGTACCTGGCTTATAGTAATCAAACATGGCGGATACTTTACTGCGTATGCTAATTTAAAATCGTACACGGTGCGCGAAGGACAAAAAATAACCACCAAACAAACGTTAGGTACGGTTGCAACCGACCCCGCGACAGGTGAGGCCATAGTAGAGTTTGATTTATATAAGGGCACTACGGCAGTTAACCCTAAAATCTGGCTTTCAGGAAATTAGTTTTGAACATTATAAATTTAAAATTGCCTATATTTGCAGGCTATATAAAAAATCATCCGCATGCATAGTTTAGTATTGGGATTTTTGAACATCGGGTCATCCGAGATGATACTTATCGTATTTGTTGCTTTGTTGCTTTTTGGCGGTGAGAAATTGCCTGAAATTGCAAGGGGACTGGGTAAAGGGATACGCGACTTTAAAGACGCCTCGGACGGTGTTAAGCGCGAAATAAACAACCAGATAAACAGCTACGAAGAAAAGCGTGAAGAAGAAAAAAGGGTAGAAGAGGCCACCAAAATGCAACCGGAAGGAACAACACCAGAGCTCCCGGCACATGGCTTTACCCCTGTTGAAAATACCATGCCGGTAAGCGACAGCCACTTTACGACAAGTGAAACGCATGCCGACCTGCACGCCGCACCGGCGGCTGAGAATCATGAAGCCGGCGTACATGAAAACACATCGCACGAAACACATCCGGCAACAATTACCGAAAGCATCCATGGCGAGAACCATGAGCAGGTTTCGTCAGGACATACGGAGAATAGCTAATAAATATAAATCATAATTAAACATAAAACATCATGGGTGGATTAGGCGCACCAGAAATTATTCTGATCATCATCGCAATTTTAATTCTGTTCGGCGGTAAAAAAATTCCTGAACTAATGAAAGGTTTAGGCAAGGGCATGAAAGAATTTAAAGATGCTCAAAATGGGGAGAACAGCAGCACAACTTCGAATACTAATACTACCGAAGAGAAAAAGGTATAAGCTGTAAAAATAACAGTAAACGCTTCCGGGAACCCCGCCGGAACTTATTAATATTAACTTATCTGTTGAATATTTATACATTCAACGGATAAGTTTTTTATTTTCGGCCCATGACTAAGTCTTATACCTCGTTAAGCGGGATAAAGAGCGATATAGCTGCCGGAAAAACTACAGTTGAGGAACTCGTACAGGGTTACCTGGATAATATAGCTGCGAACAGCCACCTGAATGCCTTTAACGAGGTATTTAGCCAGGAAGCATTAGATCGCGCTAAAGAAATAGATGCGCGCATAAAACAAGGCACAGCCCATAGGCTTGCCGGTATGGTTATCGGCATAAAAGATAACATCTGCTATAAGGGGCACAAAGTAAGCGCCTCGTCAAAAATCCTTCAGAATTTTACTTCCGTTTATTCATCAACCATAGTTGAAAGGCTGCTGGCTGAAGATGCGATAATAATTGGCCGCTGTAATTGCGATGAGTTTGCAATGGGAGCGGCTAATGAAACTTCGTTTTTTGGCCCGGTAAAAAACCACGCCGATGAAAGCCGGGTGTCCGGTGGGTCTTCAGGTGGCTCGGCAGTGGCTGTACAGGCCAATATGTGCCATGCTGCTATAGGCACAGATACTGGTGGGTCGGTAAGACAGCCTGCTTCATTTTGCGGCTTAATAGGCTTAAAGCCTACCTATGGCCGTATCTCGCGTCATGGGATTATTGCTTATGCATCCTCGTTTGACCAGGTAGGGCCGATAACCCGCTCGGTGGAGGATGCCGGCCTGCTGCTGGAAGTGATGGCCGGGCCCGATGAATACGATGGTACACTGGCCCAGGTGGACGCGCCTAAATTGAACAATGAATTTACCAAGCCTGGTCCTAAAAAAATAGCTTACCTGCAGGAGGCATTATCAAGCCACGGAGTAGACAGTGAGATAAAAAATACGCTTATAGACTATATCGAAAAGTTGCGCGCCGACGGGCATACCGTTAAGCCGATAGCGTTTGATTACCTGGATTACCTGGTACCGGCTTATTACATACTCGCAATGGCCGAAGCATCATCGAACCTGTCGAGGTATGATGGTGTTCATTACGGTTATCGCAGTCCGGCGGCGGTTGATTTGCAATCTACCTACAAAAAATCGCGCTCTGAGGGGTTTGGCAAAGAAGTGAAGCGCCGTATTATGCTGGGCACATTTGTATTGAGCGCGGGGTATTACGATGCCTACTTCGCAAAAGCCCAAAAGGTTCGTCGCCTTATCAGGGAAAAAACGGATGAAATATTAAAAGAATACGATTTTATTTTAGTTCCTACAGCACCTGAACCGGCTTTTCCGCTTGGCAGGGAGGAGAAGGACCCGGTTATAACGTATCTTTCCGACATTTTTACCGTACAAGCGTCATTAACAGGAGCGCCGGCTATATCGTTGCCAGCCGGCAATAACAGCAAGGGTTTGCCGTTAGGATTGCAACTGTTAACAAAACATTTTGACGAACAGGAACTATTAAATTTTTCTAAATATTTCCTCGAACTATAGAAAATTTATATATTAGTAAAATATACCGATGGTGTATCCCTGATTAATTGGTAAAGAATGAAGAAAACGCTTACGCTTATTCTCTGCTTAGTATCATTACAAATTATTAATGCAGCACCCGCTGCCGCTGCTTTTTCGGCAGCTCTTTTTCAGAACAGCAAACTTTTAAATGACGCGCAGAGAACTGCCGACACAACTATCCTTCCGGTAGTTGAAAAACCGGCATCGGTAAACTATCAGAGCAATAGTTTATATAAACGCCGCCTGGATTCCATAAAAAAAGACATCCCGCTTGACTACAACGAGTATGTGCAAAGCTATATCGATATATATATGCGCAACCGTGATGAAATGGGGCAGGTGCTGGGGCTTTCGAAATACTACTTCCCGATATACGAAAAGGCGTTTCATGATGCCGGAATACCTGATGAAATAAAATATCTTTCGATAGTTGAGTCAAAACTCGACCCGTATGCGATTTCGAGAGTAGGGGCAACTGGTCCGTGGCAGTTTATGTTTACCACCGCTAAGCTTTACGGTTTGAACATGGATGATTATGTAGATGACCGTCGCGACCCTATACAGGCTACTTACGCCGCAGCTGCTTATCTGAAAGATGCTTACCAGGAATTTGGCGATTGGCTGATGGCCATTGCCTCATACAATTGCGGTAAAAGTAACATAGAGCGTGCCATTGAAAAATCCGGCGGTGCTACCGATTTCTGGACTATTCGCCAATATCTGCCGAGGGAAACACGTAACTATGTACCGGCATTTATAGCTGTGGCTTATGTAATGAACTATTACGACAAGCACAATATTGTTCCACAGGGATGCAGCATTGCTATGAAGACCGATACTGTATTGGTAAATAAATACCTGCCTTTAAGCACCGTATCGCAATCGTTAAAAATTGATTTGAGCCAGCTGACGATCCTAAATCCATCATACAAAAGACAAATTGTTAACGGTACGGCCGATAAACCTCGCCGCATGATAATCCCGCAGATTGATAAAACACAATATGCATCTTTGTATGATGCGCTAAACAGCACACCGGCTACATCTCCGGCACCACAAACCGTTACTTATGCTGCTTACCGGGAGCCTAAATCTGAAAAGCCGATACCATCGTACCATAAAGTAAAACGTGGCGAAACGCTGAGCGATATTGCGGATATTTATGGCATAGAGGTACAGGATATAAAAGTTTGGAACCACCTGCACAGCAACAAGGCGGTAGTTGGGCAAACACTCAAGGTTAAGGAATCTGCCGATATGCCGGAAGAAAAGCCTGTAGCCACCAAAGCTACCCGCAGCACCTACGTAACCTACAAAGTAAAAACCGGCGATACGCTGACCAGCATCGCCAATAAGTTCGACGCCAATATTGAAAAGATAAAAGAGTGGAATAATCTAAAAAAGGACAGGCTGCAGCCGGGGATGATGATAAAGATTAATAAAGGGTAGGAATTTCGGAAGTCGGAATTTCGAAATTAAGAATAAGATTAAGGTATTTTACTGTAGTAAAATACCTTTTTTTATTTTATTCGAAAAAAATTATCAACCAAATAAAATTCTGCTAATTCCTTAATCCTCAAAATTCTGGTTCAGAAAAATTCCGAAATCAAAATTCCGCCCTCCTAAATCAAAAATATCCGTACTTTTGGCATCCCAAGTAACTGAGAAGATGAACAAACCCGCCCGTAACCAGGATGCGCTGAAATATCATTCAGAAGGCCGCCCCGGGAAGATACAGGTAGTGCCTACCAAGCCCACCAATTCGCAGCGTGATTTAACTATGGCTTATTCGCCCGGCGTGGCCGAGCCTTGTTTGCGCATTGCCGAAAACGTTGACGACGTATACAAATACACCGCAAAAGGTAACCTTGTAGGGGTAATCAGCAATGGTACCGCTGTATTGGGACTAGGCAATATCGGGCCCGAGGCGAGCAAGCCGGTTATGGAAGGTAAAGGGCTGCTGTTCAAAATTTATGCCGATATTGACGTATTCGACCTTGAGGTAAATGCCACAACTGTTGATGAGTTTGTAAATATTGTAAAAGCGTTGGAGCCTACCTTCGGCGGCATTAACCTGGAGGATATTTCAGCACCAACCTGCTTCGAAATTGAGCGCAGGCTGAAAGCTGAAATGAAGATTCCGGTTATGCATGACGACCAGCATGGTACAGCCATTATATCGGGCGCGGCGTTAAAAAATGCTTGTGAGATACAGGGCAAAAAGCTCGAAAAAATAAAGATGGTGGTTAACGGCGCTGGCGCAGCGGCAGTGTCGTGTACAAAAATGTACCTTAACCTGGGTGTTAAAAAAGAGAACCTGGTGATGTTTGACATCAACGGCCTTATCACGCCAAACCGTACCGATCTTGATGATATACGGCTTGAGTTTGCTACCAATCGCACCGATATTAAAACATTAGCCGAAGCGATGAAGGATGCTGACGTTTTTGTCGGCCTCTCTGCAGGTAATACGGTTACGCCGGATATGTTAAAGGTGATGGCAAAGAAGCCGATTGTTTTTGCAATGGCTAACCCGGTACCGGAGATTGATTACGATCTTGCAAAATCTGCCCGCGAAGATATATTGATGGCCACCGGCCGCTCTGATTTCCCGAACCAGGTAAACAATGTTTTAGGATTCCCTTACATTTTCAGGGGAGCGTTGGATGTTCGGGCAACGGCCATAAATGAAGCGATGAAGATAGCCGCTGTAAATGCCATTGCCGAGATTGCGAAAATGCCCATACCTGAGTCGGTTAACCTGGCGTACAATACCAAGTCGCTTAAGTTTGGCAGGGAATACATCATCCCAAAACCGATGGATCCGCGCCTGATTACCGAAGTTTCGGCGGCGGTTGCCCGCGCGGCAATGGAATCAGGCGTGGCGAGAAAGGCCATAGTGGATTGGGACGGATATATCGAGGAATTGCGGTCGCGGATTGGTATTAACGATAAACTGCTGCGCAACCTTACAAATAAGGCAAAATCAAATCCTAAACGTGTGGTTTTTGCAGAGGCCGATACCTATAAGATATTAAGGGCGGCACAGATAGTTAAGGAAGAGAAAATTGCCACGCCTATTTTGCTGGGAAATGTAAACAAGATACGGCAGATAATGCGCGATAACGATATCGAGCTGGGCGATGTGCAAATTATAGATCCATCAGAAAACTGTGAGCGGCTGGACGAATATGCTGAATACCTGTATGCCAAACGACAGCGGAAAGGCGTGACCCGCTATGAGTCGAAAAAGTTGATGCACGACCGTAACTATTACGGCGCCTGTATGGTGCAGTTTGGCGAGGCGGATGCGCTGATATCGGGCCTTACAAAGGATTATGTAACCACGATAAAACCCGCATTGCAAATCATTGGCACCGGCGAAGGTGTTAGCCGTGTTGCAGGTATGTATATGATGATTACCAAAAAAGGCCCAGTGTTTTTTGGCGATACTACGGTTAACGTTAACCCCTCTATACAGGATATGGTCGACATCACTGTGCTGATAGAACGTTCAGTACGGAAATTTAACATCGACCCACGGGTTGCTATTCTTTCTTATTCGAATTTTGGCGCCAACCACGGCCCTATCCCCGAAAAGACAATCGAGGCCGTACGCATCCTGCATGAAAAATACCCGGATATGATAGTAGACGGCGATATGCAGGCCAATTTTGCCTTAAACGCCGATTTGCTTGCCGACAATTTCCCTTTCTCGACATTAAAGGGCAAACCTGCCAACACATTGATATTCCCAAACCTTGAATCAGGAAACATTGCTTACAAGCTGCTGCAGGAAATAGGCGGCGCCGAGGCCGTAGGCCCGATTTTGCTCGGCCTTAAAAAACCGGTGCACGTATTACAGTTGGGCAGCTCCGTCCGCGAAATTGTAAACATGATTACCATCGCCGTAGTTGACGCGCAGGAAAAAGGTGAAGAGAAGAAGTAGGAAGTCCGAAAGTCCGAAAGTCCGAAAGTCCGAAAGTCCGAAAGTCCGAAAGTCCGAAAAGGCATTATGTTAACTATGCTATGAATATCATCGGTGAAATCATCCTCAAATCGGTGAAATCACAAAAAATACCTAACAATTCATATAAATTGGGGATAAGTTTTTTTTCGGAAACTATAAAAATCCTGTTACCTTTCGGCAATGGTTTTTTAGTGCCAGTGATAAATTATGTACGCTTATATTGATGGAAAACTTGCCTTTAAAAGCGCTGCTTTTGTTGTAATTGACGCAGGGGGCGTGGGCTATCACATTAATATTTCGCTCAACACTTATTCGAAGCTGGGTGATTCTGAAAGATGCAAGCTTTTAACCTGGCTGCATGTTAAGGAGGACGGGCATACGCTTTATGGTTTTATTGACGAAGGCGAGCGCCGCTTGTTTTTGCATTTGATATCGATATCAGGTATCGGGCCGAATACAGCGCGCATGATGTTGTCGTCAATTACGCCGGAGGAAATTCAGAACGCAATAATTTCGGGTAATGTATCGTTGATACAACGTATCAAAGGCATCGGACCAAAATCAGCCCAGCGGGTGATATTGGAGCTTCAGGATAAGCTGAAGAAAGAAGGACCTGATACCTTAAGCACAGTTCCGTTAAATAAAACCGTACGCGAAGAAGCCCTGGCAGCATTAGTGATGCTGGGTTTTGCGCGCAACGCGGCAGAGAAAGTAATTGACCATGAGGTTAATAAAGATAATGGTGACCTAACCGTTGAGCAATTAATAAAATCTGCACTAAAAAGTTTATAATTACGTATTATTTTAAGCCGGGCCTTGATAAAAAATTTTACCCTCAAAGTAGCTGTATTTATACTGTGTTTTCTCGTTTTTTGCGGGGCAGGCAGTGTTTTGGCCCAGCAAATCCCGGTAAGAACTAACACCCCGGCTAACCAGCAAACACCGTTTGGGCAGCAACCGCAAACGCCGGTCGGCCAGCAGCAACAGACGCCGGTTGGTCAGCAGCAGCAAACTCCTGTTGGTCAACAGACGCAAATTCCCGCCGGTCAGCAGCCTGGAAACCAACAGCGGACACAAGCGACGCAACAGCAACAACGGCCACCGGTTGATACTACCAGGGGAAAGCTTTCAGGAAAAGTGGAGGAGTCGAAAAACTATCGTTATCGTGAAGGTATCTTCAATTTCGATCCATACAACCTTGTACGCACTTTCGAGTACGACCCGATTACCAATCGCTATATAATGTATGAACGTGTGGGTAACCTGCTTTACAGGCCGCCTGTTTACATGACGTTTGATGAGTATCTGCATTACCGCGAGCGGGAGAGCATGCGCTTGAATTTTAGGCAGCTTTCTGACAATTATGCTTATCAGTCGCAGCAGCCTGGGTTTATTCCGCAGATAAAAATAAGAAGCCAGACCTTCGACCAGATTTTTGGCGGCAATACCATCGATATTAAGCCGCAGGGTTCTGCAGAAGCTATACTTGCGGGACAAATAAACAAAAACCAAAACCCGCTGTATAATACCAGGCAGCGCACGCAGTTTAACTTTAATTTCGATCAGAAAATACAGCTGAACATTACCGGTAACATTGGCGATAAGCTGAAAATTACAACCAACTATAACACTGACGCGCAATTCCAGTTTGAGAACCAGATAAAGCTTGACTATACCGGCCGGCCGGATGAAATCATTCAAAAGATAGAAGCAGGTACCGTAAGCATGCCTTTGAACACTACGCTGATAACCGGCAGCCAGGCGCTTTTTGGTGTGAAGACCAAGTTGAAATTTGGTAAGCTGGATGTTACGACCATCATGTCGCAGCAGCGTTCGCAGTCAAAAACCATTACCATTACCAATGGCTCGCAGCAGGGCCAGTTTAAATTTACACCTGCGGATTATGAGGCCAACAGGCACTTCTTCCTGTCGCAGTTTTTCCGCAACCAGTATAATAAGGCGCTTGCCAATATTCCAATCATCTCGTCAAATATCAATATTACCAAAATAGAGGTTTGGACTACTAACCGCACTAACAACACAACCAATTCGCGCGACGTACTGGCTTTGATGGACCTTGGCGAAAATACTCCTTACAACAAAACGTTGGTTCATGGCGGCTCGTCATATTCGGGTTTGCCCGCCGGCTTCAAAGGCCCCGGCTTTCCGCAGCAATCAAACAACCTGTTGGATAACCTGCCTGCTGCCAGCCGCTTAACCAACGATCCGCAAAATACTATCGGCACTTACTTTAAAAATACAGGCGCTTCTGACAACTACGCGAAGCTGACTTATTCGCGTAAGCTGACAGAAAAGGAATTTACGCTGCATCCCCAATTGGGCTATATCTCGCTTAACTATCCTTTAAATAATGATGAAGTGCTGGCTGTTGCTTACCAATACACCTATAACGGTGTGCAATACCAGGTGGGTGAGTTCTCGAGCGATGTACCGGTTGATAACACAAATCCAAAGGTACTATATGTTAAATTACTGAAAAATCAGCTGCTGAAAACCAGCCTTCCTACCTGGAAACTGATGATGAAAAACATCTATTCGTTAAACTCTTTCCAGGTAGCCCCTAAGGATTTCAAATTGACGGTAACGCGTTTGGATGATAAGTCGGGCATTGAAAAAACAGCGATGGAAGAGGGCCAGAATACCAAGAGCAAACTTTGGCTGCAGCTGACTGACCTGGATAACCTGGACATGCAGCAAAACAAACAGCCGGACGGTTATTTCGACTTTTTGGAAGGCATCACGATCGATTCGCAAAACGGGCGCATCATGTTCCCGGAGCTGGAGCCATTTGGTTCTGATTTGGCGAAACAGTTTACACCAGCTGAGGCAGATTTAGCCAAACGATATGTTTACCAGCAGTTGTATGATTCCACGAAAACCATTGCACAGCAATTCTTTCCGCAGTTAAACAGATACCTGATAAAAGGAACATATACAGCCACGGCAGGTTCAGAATACCAGTTGAACGCAGTTAACATTCCGCAGGGTTCGGTAGTGGTGAGCGCCGGTACACTAAAGCTGGTTGAAGGCACAGACTATACCATTGATTATGGCGCCGGTCGTATCCGGGTATTGAATACTGCCCTGCTTTCATCCGGACAGCCAATTACCGTGAAAGTTGAGAATAATGAACTTTTTGGCGTGCAGCAGAAATCCCTTTTCGGCTCGCGGTTTGACTATAAGGTGAATGATAATTTGGCCCTGGGCGCAACCTTAATGCATCTTACCGAGCAGCCTATCACCCAAAATGAGGTAATAGGAGAGGAGTCTATCTCGAATACGATTTATGGCTTCGACGTAAATTACAACTCCAACTCCCGGTTTTTAACGCGTTTGGTTGATAAGCTGCCATTTATACATACCAAAGTGCCTTCGTCGATAAGCTTTAATGGTGAGTTTGCGAAACTGTTGCCAGGCACGCCGTCGATATTGAATTTTGCGGGAGCTAAAGGCGGAACATCTTATTTGGATGACTTTGAAAACAGCCAGTCGATAATCGATGTAAAAAGCGCCAATGCCTGGCAGATATCCGGTACGCCGCAGATGTTCCCGGAGGCTGCGAATTTTAACGACTTAAGCTACGGTTTCAGGCGCGCACGTTTGGCGTTTTACAACATTGACCCGATATTTTATACCAATTCCGGCAAAGTTAACGTAAGCCGTAACGAGCTTTCGAACCATTATGTAAGGCAGGTTTTAATTAACGAGGTGTATCCGTTTAAGCAATCGCCAACGGGGCAACCGCTTAATATTTCTACGCTTGACCTTGCTTTTTATCCAACGGTACGTGGTCCGTACAACTACCGGACCACAGGGATTAATAACGATGGTACCATGCAAAATCCGCAGGAAAAATGGGGCGGTATTATGCGTGGCATCAATGCGAATGACTTTGAATCGCTGAATGTTCAGTATATCGAATTCTGGGTGCTCGATCCATTCATCTATAAGCCGAATTCGACGGGTGGTGATTTATATTTTAACCTTGGTAATATATCTGAAGATATTTTAAAGGACGGCCGTAAGAGTTTGGAGAACGGCTTACCCGTTGATGGTAACTACAGCAATGTAGATGAAACCAACTGGGGAAGAGTATCGAAGCTACAGCCGGTGGTAAATGCTTTTGACAATAACCCGGCTTCGCGTGCCTTGCAGGATGTTGGTTTAGACGGTATGGCTGATGCCGATGAGCAAAAAAAATTCGGCGGCTTTGTGCAAACCGTAAAAGGACAATTGAATGCCCAGGCCGCCGCCGCGCTTGCTGCCGACCCTTCGTCGGACGATTATCAGTATTACCAGGGGCCGGATTTGGATAATGCCGGCGCAGGCATATTGAAACGCTATAGCCGCTATAACGGTACGGATGGTAACTCGCCTACTGCGGAGCAATCACAGGCTTTGCTCGGCCTGCAAACATCGGCTTCCACCTCGCTGCCTGATGGCGAGGATATTAACCACGATAACAACATGGACCAGGACGACGAGTACTTCCAGTACCATGTATCTATCCGTCCCGGCGACTTGGCCATTGGGAAAAAGTATGTGAGCGATAAGGTAACATCAACAGTTAAACTCGCTAATGGCAACACTAGCGATGTTACGTGGTACCAGTTCAGAATACCGATTACCAGCTATGACCAGGCAGTTAACAACATACAGGATTTTAAATCCATTCGTTACATGCGTTTGTTCATGAGCGGCTTTGCCGATACAGCCGTACTGCGTTTTGCTTCGATGCAACTGGTACGCGGTGAATGGCGTGCCTTCAATACAGAGAATAATCCGAACAACGTTATTGCAGACCCAACAATAGTAAACCCGCCGCTTGATAATTCGCAGCTGGATGTGGAGACCGTTAACATCGAGCAAAACGGTAACCGCCCATCAATTCCGTATGTGGTTCCGCCGGGCATTACCCGCCAGATTGATTATAACAACATCCAGGCTAATACAAGATTGAATGAGCAGTCGCTATCCTTAAAAGTTACTGACCTGCGCGATGGTTATTCACGTGCAGCTTTCCGCCTGTTTAATAACGACCTTCGTAAATACAAAAACCTGCAGATGTTTATTCACGCAGAGGGCGCTCAGTTAAGAGATAACGAAGTAAGTGCATTTATTCGCCTCGGGGTAGATTATGTAGATAACTACTACGAGTATGAAATACCGCTGAAGGTTACCCAGCCGGGTTCATCAGCGCCGAACTCAATCTGGCCCGATGCCAACCAGATGAACCTGCAACTTTCGTTACTAACCAATGCCAAGCTGGCACGTAACAATGCCAAATACCTGGGCAAACCGTGGCCGCTTACGCTACCGTTTACCATGAGCGATGGTGCTAACAAAATTACCATCGTAGGGCAACCGGACCTTAGCCGTTTGACAGCTGTAATGCTGGGTGTTCGCAACCCGCTGAAATCGGCGTCAAACACGTCTAACGATGACGGTTTGGATAAAACCGCGATTCTTTGGTTTGATGAGCTGCGTTTAACCAACTTTGACCAAAGCGGCGGATGGGCTGCAACAGCCAGGGTAAATGCCAAGCTTGCTGATTTTGCAGACGTAACCGTCTCGGGTAGTAAAACCTCTGTAGGTTTCGGCGCCCTTGACTCCCGGTTAGCCGACCGGAGCTTGTATGACAACCAGGTTTATGACGTGGCTGCCAACGTAGAACTCGGTAAATTTTTTCCGGATAAAGCCGGTGTGCACATTCCTGCTTACATAAACGTATCGTCGCAAGTAAGCACGCCGGAGTACGATCCTGCGGCGCCAGATTTAAAGCTGAAAGCCGTACTGGCCGCCGCGCCTGATCAGCATACCCGCGATTCGATAAAGAATGCCGCCGAAGATTACACTTTGCGCAAAAGCATCAGCTTTACGAATGTTCACATAGCCAAGATGGACCCGAAAGCTAAAAATCACGTGTATGATATTTCGAATTTTAACGCTACTTATGCTTACTCGGAATACCTGCACCATGATTTTACAACTGAAAACGATTTAGAGAAAACCTACAAAGTCCAGCTGGATTATGCCTATACCAATCAGCCTAAATATTATAGTCCGTTTTCCAAGATCATAAAAAATAACCTGCTGGCATTGCTGCGCGATATTAACTTCAGCATACTGCCGACGCGTTTGAACTTTAATATCACATTCGACCGTTTTTACTCAGAAAACACCCTGCGTAATAACGACCCGAATAACTTTATACCAATACCGACTACCTTTAACAAAACGTTTAACGTTACACGTGTATACGGCATAGGCTGGAACTTATCGAAATCTCTTACTATGGATATCGATGCCACGAACCTATCGACCATTGACGAACCTACACAACGGGATGGTAATGGTATGAAGGTGGATACGCTTTGGGAGAACCTGAAACGTTTGGGCAGAACTACCAACTATAACCACACCATAAACTTCAATTATACCGTACCGCTGGCCAAAATACCTGGCATGGATTGGACAAGCATGGTGGCGCGATACAGCACCAATTTCAGGTGGCAAACTGCGCCGTTGTTTGCGTTGAACAGCCCGCAATACGATGTAGGTAACAGTATCCAAAACTCGCGCACCATCCAACTTAATCCGACTTTAAACTTCGACCAGTTTTATAACAAGTTTAAGTTTATTAAAAGGTTAAGCGGGCCGGATAACTCGAATGGATTAACCAAATTCCTGGTAGGCTTATTAACCGCGACAAAGAGCCTGAGCGGTTCTTATACACGCACCGAGGGTACTTTCATACCTGGGTATCTGCCGCAGTCGAACTTTTTGGGCGAGGATTTGAATTATGGCGCACCTGGTATCGGCTTCCTTTTGGGCAGCCAGGCTGATCTGCGCCAGAAAGCCGTTGCCAACGGATGGATAAGCACCGACACGCTGCAAAACCAGCTGTATGTGAAAACGCTTAACGAGAACCTGAATTTGAAGGGAACCTTCGAGCCTGTAAAATATCTGCGTATCGAGTTACAGGCATCAAAAACACAGAATCATACCTACCAGACCAACTTTAAATCGTTGGATGGTTCGGGCAATATACAGAGTCTGAGCCCGGTAACTTCCGGTGATTATACCATATCTATCCTAACCATAGGAACTGCATTTGCCAAATCGAAAGGTGTTGATAATACCTCGCCGACCTTCGAAAAGTTCCTGGATAACAGGGCGGAGATATCAAAACGTTTGGGCGCGCAAAATCCTAACTCGACGGCGCCAACTACTAATGGCTTTACGGATGGCTACAGCGCCAATTCGCAAAACGTGCTGGTGCCGGCTTTTATGGCAGCATATAGCGGCAAAGACGCCAGTAAAGTGAGCCTGGGCCAGTTCCCTAAAATACCGATACCTAACTGGCAGATCACTTACAACGGCTTAAGCCACGTGCCCATGTTTATGGATTGGTTCGATTCGTTTGACGTATCGCATGGTTACCGTTCAAGCTATAGTGTGGCCGGTTTCAGTACCTTGCTGCAATACCAGGCAGCAAATGGTGCCGTCAGCACGCGCGACGCAAACGGCGACTTCCTGCCTTTTTACCAGTTCTCGCAGGTAACCATTTTTGAGCAATTTGTGCCTTTGATCGGTATGTCGGCCAGGTTTAAAAATAACATGACTGCTAACCTGGAATACCGTAAAAGCCGTTCACTAAGCCTGAGCTTACTGAATAGCCAGCTGGCGCAGCAAAATGAAAATATATTGGTATTTGGCTGGGGCTATCATGCTAAAAACTTCAGGTTCCCATTCGGCATCCTGAGCGGCAAGCAGGATAACGATGTAAACTTTAAGATAGATTTCTCGTTACAGGATAATAAAACACTGATATACCGTGCGGATGTACAGGCTGCGGAAGTATCATCTGGCGCGCAGAATATAACCGTACGGCCGTCTATCGACTATGTCATCAATCAGCGTTTTAACTTGAATATCTTCTACGATTCAAACATTACCCGCCCATACACTTCGCAAACGTTTAATACCGCGTTTACCAATTTTGGAATTAATTTGAAGTTGTTGCTGCAATAGCTTCAACTGATTGATGTGGAAGCCACCAAAGTATGTACGATAAAAAGCACTTTGCTAAACATAATGCCCGCGATATATACCGCTTGCCAACAGATGGTTCCATGCCCCGAGGAGTTGTTCGTAAAAATGATAAGGCCAATATGTATAAAGATAGTTTACCATTAAACAAAAAGACCGCCATCGCAGCGGTCTTAAAATTTATAGTATAAGTTATTAAAGTGCTTTTTTGAGCTGAAAGCAAAAAGCTTTCTGCGTTGGTCTTCCAGTTTTACGCTTAATTAGTTTTGCTAACTCTGCCGGAGCCGATGGTGCGGCTGCTAACTGTTGCATTACCAGTATAATTTACATTGCCCGAGCCTACAATATTAGCTGATATATTTTTGTCTGCGCCAAAGCTTGCATTTCCTGAACCTGCAATAGTTACATTGGCCTCGCCGGTTTTAAACCTCTTACCGTTCATATCGCCGGAACCTGCAATAGATATTTTTGTTTCATTGGCACTGCCGCTCAACTCGACTGAGCCCGAACCCGAGATAGCCACATGAAACATTCCTGCTTTTACCGATGTTGATATATTGCCAGAACCGCTTAGCGCTACGTTAACGTCACCTGTGACAGTACCCTCAACTTTAATAGAACCGGAACCGGCGTTAGCTATTGATGATAACGATTTTGCACTGACATAAATATCTATACGGCCAAAGTCTTGCTCGTTCGAGTAGTCGCGGTGCTTGAATTTTATTTGGAGCTTACCGTCCTTTACATAAGTTTCAATTTCTTTGATGGCTTCCTGGCTGGCTTTTATTTTAAGGCTTTCAGTACCGTCAATTTTTACATGCACGTCAAACGGACCGGCTGAGCCCACGCCGTTAAATCCTGAAACTGACCGTGATTCTTCTGACTGTGCAGAAACTTTAAAAGATGTTGCAGCAACTAATACGAATGCAACGATGGTATAAACTAATTTTTTCATTTTGTCTTGGTTAAGTATACGTCTATAAGATGCGGTATCGGGATGAAATGTTGCACAAAGAACGATTTATTATCATTGATAAGCCTCACCTTATTTTAGTTACAAAACGTTTTGATATACTGCGCGGCAAGTTGATACCCTAGATCCTTTGCTCTGCCAAAATCTTCGCAAGCTCCGTTTCTATCATGCAGGTGTATTTTTATTTTAGCCCGGTCGCAATACATTAATGGATTTTTAGATTGTAAATCTATCGCTTTGTTTAAGGCTATAAGGGCGTTTTTATAATCTTTCAAATCAAATAGTATGTTACCCTTTATGTAGTAGCCTTCGCTAAAATTGGCATTTAGGGCAATAGACTTTTCGGCATCAACCAAAGCGGACTTATTATCATACAACATGGACTCAGTCTTTGCTTTGTTATAATAGTTTAGTGGATCGTCTGGCTTTAATTCTATTGCTTTATTAAAGTCAGATAAGGCGTCCCTGTAATTGTTAATTTGAGAGTTTACGATCCCTCTGCATATATAATTATCGATAAAATCAGGATTTAAACTTATCGATTTGGTATAGTCAGCAACCGCCGCTTTAAAATCTTCCCTCTGCTCTTCAACCCTGCCACGGCTAAAAAGAGCTTCTGCGTACAATTTATAATAATTGTCATTATCAACGCCTGCTGGCATAAGGTCAATCAAGAAGTTAGGATCGTATTCCATCAAATTTTTTCCAACAAGCGCTTCCGGGTCTCGAACCTTTGTGAGGCTTTCACGTAAGTCAATCGCGTGACTAATGTTCTTGATTGAGTTATCAAAATCTTTTAAGATAAAATAGCATAACCCTAATTCAAAGTAAGCGACCGGAATATTTGGGTTTATTACTATCGAAGAGTCTAAATCTGACATAGCACTACGGACATCGCGCATGGCTTTTTTCGCATATCCCCTCATTACAAAGGCGACAGGGTTTTTGGGTTCGACTAAAATTGCTTGGTTATAATCGACAAGGGCTGTTTCATAATTTTTGAGCATATACTCCGCAACGCCCTTATTTAGAAAAGAAGCAGAAATTTTCGGATTGATAGCCAGAGCGTAATTGCAATCTTCAATCGCACCTTTGTAATCTTTGGCGAAGATTTTTGTCAAAGCCCTATTTGAAAAAGCGGCAGAATCCCTCGAATTGATAGATATTAATTTGGAGTAATCGGCTGTCGCATCCTCATAATCTTTGGCCATCAATTCCGTGACAGCCCTGTAATTATAATATAGGTTATTTGTCGGTTCAAGTTCTATCGCGCTTGAAAACTCCTTTATTGCCGCTCTATAATCAGCGGCCCTAAAAAGTTTATAACCTGCATTTAAATACTGCGCGGCTTGCTGCCCGAAAGAAGCAAATGGCAGAATAGCTATAAACAAAAACGTGCTTCTTTTCATTTTTGAGACTCGCAGAGAATGTCCTATAGATTATTCCTTTATATCCCTCACTACCACTTCACCCGTCACCTTATGTTTTAATATTAGCTTATACTCACCGGAATGCAGAATCTCTTTCTTAATGAGATAATAGGTATCGTCGTATGAGGTTGTTGCCGGGCCATCATTAGCTTCATCGCTGCCACGCCAGTCGTCAATCTGAACAGGTTCCCATTTGCCGCTTTTGGATGACAGGTAAGCAGCATCAATAATGGCGTTTACGATGTAGCCATCATAAAACGTTTCCATCGGATCGGATTTGCTCTCGATACAATTGAACATATCGGTAAACATGTTGGTATAGCCAAGCTCGTGCACTTCATCTCCAACCGGGAACAGCCAGCCGCTGCTGCTTTCGGCTTTTTCGGCTATGTAGCCGCCTTTGCCGGTGCTGAACATCTCGAAGCCGGTACGTAAGAAATTGTTAAGCCAGATGGTGCCCTCAGTGCCCATTACTTCATCGCGGAGGTCCATTCCACCCCTAAAGCACCAGCTCACCTCGAACTGACCTATGGCGCCGTTTGCATATTTTACCAGACCGATAGCATTGTCTTCTGCTTTTATAGGATGCACCTGCGTAGCAGCCCAGCACATTACCTCAACCGGGCGAACGTCCTTGCCGATAAAACCACGGGCAATCTCGATACAATGGCAGCCTAAATCGACAATAGCGCCGCCGCCGGATTGTTCATGGTCCCAAAACCAGTCGCTGTGCGGGCCGGGGTGAGCCTCGCGCGATTTGGCCACCAGTACCTTGCCAATGCTCCCGTCCTTAACAGACTTCAACGATTTTAAATATTTGGGTGTATAGCATAAATCTTCCAGGTAGCCGCCCATTATGCCGGCTTCTTCAACCAAATCCAGCATGCGTTTAGCTTCGGCAGCGTTACGGCCAAGCGGCTTGGTGCATAATACATGTTTTTTAGCTTTTGCGCAGGCAGCTACAGCAGCCTCATGCAGGTTATTGGGTAGTGAAATGATCACCGCATCCACATCTTCGCGGCTACAAACCTCGTCCATATTATCGCTGTAAAACGACAGGTTATAATCATCAGCAAACTTTTTGGCCTTTTCAATATTGCGCGAATAAACGCTTACCAGGTTATCTTTTGCGCGCTGCGCCTGCAATGAGTCTGCATAAAAACGGGCAATAAATCCCGAACCGAGCATGGCTATGTTCATTTTAGTTATTATTAGTTGTATTGGTTTTAGTTGTTATAATAGTTGTAGTTGTTTGTAGCGCATCTTCAAATTTTCCAATCAGCACATCTTAAAATCCGCAGATCATTTCTCCCAGCCAGTTTCTTTCAACGCCGGGTCGTTTTCCTTTTTCAGGAAATCGGCGTTTGATAATGAATCTGCTTCCCAATGTAATATAGCTTCATCAGGCACCACATCGACCGGAACTTTGTACGACGTTGATGTTTCGGCATAAGCCAGGTTCGATTGCAGGTTATAGCAGGATATAATAGACCAACGTGGTTTATCCGATAAATTTGCCTCAGACCGGTGTAGGAGATTACTATGAAATACAAGCGCATCGCCGGGCTCAATCTCTACATAAACAATATCCATGGTTTTTAGCGCGTTGTTTACCATTACCATATCGGCGCCCACCTGCTCGCCTGCAAAGCCATGATTTACGCGCCCCAGCTTGTGCGAACCTTTTATTACCTGGATACATCCATTTTGCTTATTGGCTTCTGTGAGCGCCACCATTACGCTGATTAATTCATCAGGAAACATGAATTGGTTTTTATACCAATAGCCATAATCCTGGTGCCATTCCCAGGCGCCGCCAACTTTTGGCTCCTTCTGCATCAGCTTTGAATGGAAATGGCAAACAGGTGCTTTATCGCCAAGTATTTGCTGTACTGTGCTTATCATCTTTTTGCTGCGGGTAAGGTAGCCGAAAACATCGTTACCCGGCGTAAACCAAAGCGATAAGCGTGTTTTCTTCCCGGTTTGGTCGTTCAGGTCGAGTGCGTTTTTACGCATGGCATCGTCATCCACCGCCGTTGTGTATAGCTTATCAATCTCTTCGGCGGAGCAAAAGTTTTTAATGATGATATAACCATCGCGGTTATATTGTTCCACCTGGGCGGGTGTAAGTTTTTCAGTCAGCATGATTTTAATTGGATTAGAGCCAAGAGCCAAGAATCAAGAGCCAAGATATAAAACCATAGGGAACTTTTGCAGGGTAATTCTGTATTGCTGTCGCATATTTTAAGGGCGTTGTCTTGATTCTTGGTTCTTGACTCTGGGTTCTCTTAAGCATAATTACCAAAAGTCAACACAAGTTAGCGTAATTTGCTATAAGTTTGTCAGGCTTTTTTGCAATTTTACTTACTATGGCTATAGCATACCGGCAACAGGTTGATGACGACACAGAATTTGCAATCTGGAAGATAGAGGAAGAGGCGGATGAACTGTTGAGCCAATTGCGCCTTGACGAACAGGAAAAAGCGCACTACGAAAGCCTGAAGGTTGGAAAGCGTAATCTGCACTGGCTGGGTACCCGTGTGCTGCTGCGTAAAATGCTGCGGACTGAGGAGTACATCGACTGTAAAGTAGACTCGCATGGCAAGCCTTACCTGGTAAATCTTCCTTATCATATCTCATTAAGCCATTCTTTTGATTATGCTGCGGTGATGATTGGCAAGCGGCCGGTAGGTATCGATATAGAGCAAATAAAGGAAAAAGTAGAGCGGATAGCCCGCAAGTTTATGCGGGATGAAGAGCTGGCTTTTATCAACGAACAAAGTAAAATAAAACAGCTTTACGTTTGCTGGTGCGCCAAAGAGGCCATTTACAAGTGTTACGGACAGAAAGAAGTGTCCTTTGCTGATAATATTTTGCTGGAACCTTTTCAGTTTGAAGGACATGGATGGGTAGATGCAAGGCTGCTGAAAGACGATATTGACATAAAATACGAGGTTGGCTACCTGCAATATGACGACTATATGGTTGGTTACGTGAAAGGCTGAAACGATGAAAAACAAACAGGTATATTTTCAGGATTGGGGATTAGTTGACTACAAAGTAGCCTGGGACCGGCAGGAAGCGATATTTTCGGAAACGGTTAAGCAGAAAATAGATATTAGGAACGCTGAAGTTGAAGCTGCAAATTCAACCGGGCATACTTATGATAGCTGCGTTTCAACAGAGACGCCAAATTACCTGGTATTTTGTGAGCACCCGCATGTTTATACGCTCGGCAAAAGTGGCAAGCCGGAACATTTACTGTTGGACGAACAGGGATTGAAAGATAAGCAGGCGGTTTACTATCCCATTAACCGCGGAGGGGATATAACGTACCATGGCCCCGGCCAGATAGTATCTTACCCTATTCTTGATTTGGATAATTTTTTCACTGATATCCACCTTTACCTGCGTACGCTTGAGGAAGCGATAATACGCACGCTTGCCGACTACGGGCTTAAAGCGGGGCGTTACGAAGGTTATACCGGTGTTTGGTTTGATGCGGATAACGAGAACGCCCGTAAAATCTGCGCGCTTGGCGTGCGGTGCAGTCGCTGGGTAACCATGCACGGGCTGGCCTTTAACGTAAATACCGACCTGGATTATTTTAAAAACATCGTTCCCTGCGGCATCGACGATAAAGATGTTACGAGCATGCAGCGTGAACTGGGGCGTGAGGTGGATATAAATGAAGTAAAAAAAATCTTAAAGCATCATATTTCCGTATTGTTCAATATGGAGATAATTGAATGAAGGCGATACAACTGATATTGATTACATTGACAGCTTTATGCGGCTGCACAAAGAAGAATTATCCGCCGGTAGCCCAAAAAGGTGCCGATACAATAACAACTACAAAACCTATGACAGGACCTGCTACTTATCTTGCCCTCGGCGATTCTTACACCATTGGCGAAAGAGTGCCGCAGATACAATCATATCCTTATCAGCTGGCTGCACAACTGAACAGCTTTAACCTGGATGTGCAGAATCCTGATATTATTGCAGTAACCGGCTGGACCACCGACGACCTGATAGGTGCTATCAGCAGGAGTGCTTTTAAGGATAAAAAATACACGTTTGTAACGCTTTTAATCGGCGTTAACGACCAATACCAGGGTCGGAGCAAAGATAATTACCGGACTAAGTTTGCTGAACTGTTACATACTGCCATAGATTTTGCCAATGGCGATAGCAGTAAAGTATTTGTATTATCCATACCGGATTGGGGTGTTACTCCATTCGGCGGCGGTCGTGATAGTGAGATAGGTCCGGATATAGATGCGTTTAATGCTATTAATAAAGAAGAAACGGCCAAAGCCCATGTGCCGAACTATATCGACATCAACCCCATCTCGAAAAGAGCTGCCACCGACCCTACATTGATTGCGGATGATGGGCTGCACCCATCCGGCGCGATGTATAAGCTTTGGGTTGATGCGTTGGTGTCGGAGGTAAGGGAACGACTGCAACAAAAGTAGGACTAATGATTCTTCACCCAATCGGAATATTTGGTTTCTTCCGGCACATCGGTTACACTTTCAAAATGCAGATGGTAACCATCAGGATCATTTACTTTTGTATCCCATAATCCATTGCCAACAAATGGTTCCTGCACATCAAGCCCATTTCCTTTAAATTCATGATAAAGGGCGAGTGAATCGGAACACTGAAACCAGATGGACAAACCTGCCCCCGGTTTATTCCCCGAGAGAAATACGTCACCTTCGCTTAGCCGGGCCTCCTGTAACATAATGGGCACATTGTCGCGTTCCAGCCAGCACCATTCAATTTTTCCCCGTGGTGTCCAGGTGTTTTTTATTTTAAAACCTAAACCATCCACATAAAACTTCAAGGAGGTTTCCATATCGGAGACCATATAAAATGGTACCGCGAATTTGAGATTTGGCGTGTCGTTTTCCATCAGGTTTTGCTTTTCGACGCTATCTCGCCGATGGCTTTCACCAGCTTATCCAAATCGTGCAGCGAAGTATATACATGCGGAGTAACACGTACGCAGCTGATGTTTTCCCAATTGATACCGACAGTATGTATTTTATATTTTTCGAACAGCGCGGAATCTAATTGCCCTGGCGTCATTCCGTCGATGCTTACGCCGCAGATAGCACATGAGTATTTTGCATTGAGCGAGGTATGCAGCTTTACCTTTGGTATTTGCTGAACCTTAGATGCCCAGTAATTTTTAAGGAACCTGATGCGTTCTTCCTTACGCTTAGAGCCGATTCCTTCGTGGAAGTTGACGGCCTCGCCGATGCCTTGCTCGATGGGGAAGCTGCGCGTGCCTAACTCCTCAAACTTACGTATGTCTTTGCTGTGCGGATCGCCGCTGGCGGGCAGGGGCCATATCTTCTCTATTTTCACCTTTTTCATCCACATCATCCCGCTGCCAATGGGGGCAGATAAAAATTTATGCAGACTGGTGCCCCAATAATCGCAGCCTAAATCTGGTATCTTATAATCCATCAAGCCGAATGAGTGTGCACCGTCACAAATTACCTCGATGCCTTTGGCGTGCGCCATATCGCATATCTTTTTAACAGGCATTATTTGCCCTACCCAGTTTATCACGTGCGTAACATGCAGCAGCTTTGTTTTCGGGGTGATGGCATCTTCATAAGCCTTAACGATTTGTGCATCGTCTTCAATCGGGAATTCGAAACTGATTTGTTTGTACACTATACCATCGCGCATAGCCCGTTGTTTATAGGCTTGTATCATGTGCGGGTAGTCCTGTTTTGTGCCCACTACCTCATCACCGGCTTTAAAATCGAGACCCAATATGATGGTATTGAGCGCTTCTGTTGCATTCCTGTTTATGGCAATTTCTTCGGGGTTGACACCGGCCAGGTTAGCCAGTTTTTCGCGCAGAGGTTCGCGGCCCTGGTCGAGGATACGCCACATAAAATAAGATGGGCCTTCGTTGGCCAGCTGGTTAAACCGCTCAACCGCTTGTTGAACAACGATAGGAGAGGGTGACACACCGCCGTTATTTAAATTAATAATATTTGGGTTGACGGAAAACGACCGCTGTATAACACTCCAGTACTCCTCGTCCTCCGCGACTTGCGCCGCGGTCAGATGGTCAACATTCCTTGACGCTGCTGCAAAATCGGCGGCGTGGGCCTGGTTAAAGAGGCTATTAACAGAAAAGGCGCCTGCAAGGGCGGCTGCCTGTTTTATGAAGGTTCGGCGGTGGTTTGTCATAATGCTAACGAATTTAAGGGTTTATATATTGATTAACAAGGCCTGTAAATCAAATCGTTCAATCCTTAAATCGGGCAAATGATGATTTAGAAACTAACACTCCGGCAAGCTAATCGGAATATTTATCGCCAGCCCCCCATCTGATGTTTCCTTGTATTTCGAGTTCATATCCAGTGCGGTTTGCCACATGGTTTTAACCACTGCATCCAGGCTTACCTTGGCATTGTCGGGGTTGGTTTGCAGGGCTAATTGCGATGCAGTGATGGCTTTTATGGCCCCCATGGTATTGCGTTCAATGCAGGGTATTTGTACCAGTCCGCCTATGGGATCGCAGGTGAGGCCGAGGTGATGTTCCATGGCAATTTCGGCAGCCATTAATACCTGGCGCTGTGTGCCGCCCATACATTCGGTAAGCCCCGCTGCGGCCATGGCTGATGATACGCCAATCTCCGCCTGGCAGCCGCCCATGGCTGCTGAAAGTGTTGCGCCTTTTTTAAAGATACTTCCGATTTCGGATGCGGTGAGTAAAAATTGCATGATACGCTCGTTGCTGTTGCCATCGCAAAATGCGATATAATATTGCAATACCGCAGGCACCACGCCGGCAGCGCCATTGGTTGGCGCAGTAACCACGCGGCCGAAGGATGCATTTTCCTCGTTTACGGCGAGCGCAAAGCAGCTTACCCAATCAAGGATATTCTGAAAGCCGTTACCTGTATTGCGGATGGCGGCAATCCACTCGTCATAGTTATTGTAAGCAACATCGCCGAGCAATCGTTTGTTTAGTGCCGCTGCCCTGCGGGCAACATTTAGTCCTCCCGGCAATGTGCCGCGGGTGTGGCAGCCACGATAGATACATTCGCGCAAGGCTTTAAATATATTTAGTACACCAGTGGTAGTTTCCTGCTCGCTGCGCCAGGCCAGCTCATTTTCCATCACCACTTCTGATATTTTCAGGCCGGTTTTCATGCACCAATGCAGCAGGTTATTGGCAGTATCGATAGGGAAGGGTAAGTCTACTTCGGTTTTCTGTGAGCTATCAGCACCCTCTTTAACCACAAAGCCGCCGCCGATAGAATAATAGGTTTCGGAAACAGCGGTGCCGTTGCTTAAAAAAGCCTGGAAGGTTACGGCATTTGGATGAAATGGCAGGCTTTCGTTGTACAAAAACAACAGGTCTTCATCAAAATAAAAGCTGATTTCTTTTTGGTCGCCAAGTATTAGCTTGTGGGCGCTTTTTATGTTCTCAGTTTTTGGCCCAACCTGGTCAACCTCGAAAGTTACCGGGTCATCGCCACTCAAACCAAGCAAAATGGCGATATCTGTACCGTGCCCATGCCCGGTTTTGGCCAGCGAGCCATATAGTAAAATTTTTACCTGTTCAGCCAGTTCCAATACGCCTTTTTGCCGGAGCGATTGTACAAACTGCTGCGCCGCCCGCCATGGGCCAAGGGTATGCGAACTGGAAGGGCCTATACCTATTTTAAAAATATCGAAAACGGAGATTTGCTCTTTTTGCACGCGTCAAATTTAATACATTAAGCTTGTATTAAGCTTCAAATAAAAAGATTACAAAATAATATTTGTAATGATTTTTTTATATTTTGCATATAATTAACACTCACTTTAAAACCTTAAACTAATGCAAGATTACAATTATGATTCAGCTTCAGTGGGCGCCGTAGGTGCCCTGATGGCAATTATTGCTGCTATGATGATTCCCATTATTATTATTAGCGTGATAACAATAATAGGCCAATGGAAGGTTTTTGCCAAAGCAGGCAAACCAGGATGGGCGTGTATAATTCCGATTTACAATATCATTGTTATGCTGGAGATTGTAGGTAAACCAATCTGGTGGGTAATCCTATTCTTTATTCCATGTGTTAACATCATTTTTGGAATCTGGACACTTAACCTGGTTAGCAAAAGCTTTGGGCAAAGTGAGGGTTTCACAATAGGCCTGCTATTCTTAGGATTTATCTTTTGGCCTATATTAGGTTTTGGCAATTACCCATACCTTGGCCCGTCTGCTGCGGAAGCACGCAATATGAATAATCCTGGCAATCCATTCCCGCCAAGTAACTATCAGGACCCTTTTAGCAATAATCCTCCGCCACAGGCTTAATGTTATTAGGCCTAAACGCTATACAAATGTTTTGCAGCCGGCTTAGCTTTATCAGCTGGCTGCAAAATCATTTAATACCTTGTCCATTTAAATATTTAACCGGCATTGACTGTCCCGGCTGCGGCTTTCAACGCTCAGTAGTCGCCCTTCTGCGGGGCAACCTTAAAACAAGCCTGCAACTATATCCTGCTGCAATTCCTCTAATTTTGCTCGCTATTTATGTTGTTGCAGATGGCTTTTTCAAGCTGGATAATTCCAGGAGTATCCTCAAGAAAACACTCTTTATAATTGTAGGCTTACTGATAATCGGTAGCTACTGTTATAAAATGTGGCATCTGTATACGCTTTACAAACTATCAGCCTGAGCTGCGTAATAGCTATAGTCCTTTATAAGCGTCTGCAAAAATACCAGGCTGTTCATTTGCGGGGGAGGCGCAATCCCTAAAACTATTTTTACTTTTTCGGCAAGTGTATAAACTATGGTACTATTGCCGGCTTTATAATAGGCCGAAATTACCTCGTGCACCAATGTAATATCCTTATCGTTTAATTGGGTTACCTGGCTAAATACGGGTACATAATCATCATCTACCTTAACATAAACCACATCCTTATTTTGCGTGCGGGGTATTGAGCGAATAAGAGCAGTACCGGCAACCAAATCGCCAAGACGCTGGCCGTTTTCTGTAACAGCAGCACTAATCAACGCTCCAAGCCCGCCGGTAACACCGAAATCAACCAGCCTGAACAGCCAGCGCAACAGGTATTGACCAAAGCTTGGCCGTGCTCCGTCAAGACTGATAACGCGAATTTTCATCACGCGTTTACCCAGGCTTTGACCATTAAAAAAAACTTCGCATATCAAATCGTAAAATACAAATAGCGCAAATATTACTACGGCAAAAATGCCCGTGGCCTGGCTGCCTATGGTTGATGATAATATTATCGCTATAAACAAAAAAGGAAGAAATATTGCATAGTCTATTATCCTTGCCAATATACGCTCTCCAAAGCCCCCGATTTCGTAATCGATGTCGATATTCTGGGCGGTATGTACGGTAATTATTTCCATCTTTTAACAAATATAAATTTGTTATTGGTAAATTGATTGCAGTTTGAAAATTTGTATTTACATTAAACAAAAATTATAGTTGATGCGCGAAGCCCTGTTTATAAAACAAAATACGCAAAGGTGGAAGGACTACGAAAACTCAAAGTCGAAAACGCCGGATGAGCTTGCGGAATCGTTTATAAGCATAACTGACGACCTGGCCTACGCCAAAACGTTTTATCCGCAATCGAACACTACAAAGTATCTGAACGGCCTTGCGGCAACTTTTCACCAGTCTATCTATAAAAATAAAAAAGAAAAATCTAACAGGTTTATTAATTTTTGGCGATATGAGCTGCCGTTGATATTTTACAAACATCGCAGGCCTTTGCTGTATTCGTTCTTGTTTTTTATCGTATTTAGCCTGATAGGGGCCTTGTCTGCTAAATATGATAATACCTTCGTACGGCTGATAATGGGCGATGACTATGTGAACATGACTAATGAAAATATTGCCAAAGGCGATGCATTTGGTGTTTACAAGCAGGAAGGGCCTTTTTTAATGTTTGTAATGATTGCCCTTAATAATATTAAGGTAGAGCTGGTTGTTTTTGTGATGGGTATTTTTCTTTCTGTCGGAACCATTTACCAGCTTTTACAAAACGGTGTTATGCTGGGCTCGTTTCAATATTATTTTTTCAGCAAAGGGTTAGGATTTAAATCGATATTGGTGCTATGGCTGCACGGTACGCTTGAAATTTCAGCTATAATTATAGCAGGTGGCGCAGGCCTGATATTGGGCAACAGCATCCTTTTTCCAAAAACACATACCCGCATGGTGTCGTTACGGCACGGTGCTAAAGACGGCCTGAAAATAGCAATAGGCATTATCCCGATATTTTTAACGGCTGCTTTTTTTGAAGGCTTTGTTACCCGCCATACCGAAATGGCCGTTTGGCAAAGCCTGGTGATACTGATATCGTCGCTGGTATTTATAATATGGTACGTTATAGTGTACCCTGCAAACCTCAACCGAAAATTAAATCGCAATAACCAGATTATTAATGAGACAACCTATTGAATTAAGACGTGTACGGGATTTTGGCCAGGTAATAAACGATAGCTTTGCTTTTTTTAAGGAGCATTTAAAGCCGCTTTTTGCGTCGCTGCTTATTATTTGCGGATTTTTTATCGTGTTGAGCTGCATAACCAATGTGTCCACTTATCTTAAAATGTCGGATATGTATAGCGGCAAGCTCGAAAACCTGCAGGACGGCAGCCTTAGCTACGTAATAAGCATGCTGATTAATATATTGGTTATTCTTGTAGAGCAGTCGTGCATACACCTGGTTACTTTATGTTATATATCGGTATACCTTCAAAAGGGCAACGTGAAACCAACTTTTGCAGAGGTATGGGGATATTTTAAATATTATTTTTTCAGGGTATTCGGGGCCAGCATACTGGTTTTTATACTTATTGCTGTAGGTTTTGTGTTTTGTGTGATACCAGGAATATACCTTGTGCCAATCATGTCGCTAATTGTACCTGCAATCGTAATTGAAAACGCTTCTTTCAGCTATGCGTTCAACAAGAGTTTCCGACTGATAAAGGAGAACTGGTGGCAGGTATTCGGCATTTTGTTTATCATGTCGTTAATAGTGGGTGTTGCCAACTCATTTGCAGAGTACCCTATTACCATACTCGCCATGGGGGGGCGATTTTTATCGCTAAAAGGGTTCCAGACGCCGCTTATCGTATTTTTCAGTATTATGCGCAGCATATTAGTGCTCACTTATGTACTGCCGGGTATTGCTGTAGCTATCTGTTACCTTAACCTTACCGAACAAAAAGAAGGTGTGGGCCTGTTAAGCCGTATAGAAAAATTCGGGACGAATGTTGATGAAAGGCCTGATTTACCAACCGAGGAGTATTAGTTTTATGCAACGTTTGGCTGTAAGTTTTTGTACGATGATAATGCTGTTGCTTTTTACAGGCAACGCATTTGCCATTCCCGGGAAAACAAAAATTCCATTAAAAGCAATAGCCGACACCTCAACAATAGTCGCAAAGCACCTGGACCAAAAAGCCATAGACAAATATAAGGCCGATGAGGATTTCAATTACAATGGCCCCGGCACCGGTAAGCCAACCCTATGGCAGATTTTTTGGAATTGGGTATGGTACCATATTACAAAATTATTTAACAGCATTCCGTATGGCGGGAAGATTTTGCAGTATTTACTGATAGGGGGATCGGTTGCGTTTTTGGCTTATATCATTTTTAAATCACTCGGGCTGGACCCTATACGGCTATGGCGTGGCGAGGCAACCAAAGTGGCGATGCCGTATAGCGAGTCGCTGGAAGATATTCATGGGATTGATTTTGATGCAGAGGTTGAAAAGGCCCTTGCGCAGCACAATTACAGGCTGGCAGTAAGGTTATTGTACCTGAAATGCCTGAAACAGCTTAGCGACAAGAACCTGATACAATGGGAAATTGATAAAACCAATACTGCCTACTTATATGAATTAAAAAATGGGGAGCAGCGGCAGACTTTCAGCGTGCTTACCAACCGGTTTGAATACGTGTGGTATGGCAATTTCCCGATAAACAAACAGGCGTTTACTGATATCGACCTGCTTTTTCAAAACTTTAAAAAGCAGCTGTTATGAAAAGCCTGAAAACGTATTTGATTGCCGGGGGCATAATACTTATAATTTATATAGTTGCGCAATTTAATCGCCCGAAAGCTGTGGATTGGAATGAGACTTTGAGCAGCAAGGATAAAGCACCTTTTGGTACCTATATTTTAAATGATCGCCTTAACGACATTTTTCCGGGCGCTGCAATTACCAGGTACCGCCAGCCGGTATATAACGTGATCGTCGACGATTCCCTCGCAAATTCCACTTACGTTGTTATCTGTTCAGATATCGACCTTTCAAAAACCGATTACAACCACCTGCTAACCTATATTAAGAAAGGTAATGATGTTTTTATAGCTGCTGCTGACTTCGGCAACATGTTTGAGAAAAAACTCTCGGTAACAACAAAACGATATTCCAGGTTGTTCAAAACCTTTACTGATGTTAATTTTTCAAGCCCTTCGCTTAATCCCCGGGAGCCGATAAGCATCGATAAAAATATTGCAGATAACTATTTTTCGAAGTTTGATACGCTGCATGCGGTTGTGTTAAGCGAAAACGAGTCTGAAAAGGCAAACTTTATCAGGTATACTTATGGTAACGGGAACCTGTACTTATGCGCTAACCCGAGGTTTTTTAGTAACTATAGCCTGCTTAACAGGAGCGGGCGGATCTATGCAGAAAATGCATTGTCGTATCTGAAAAACACCAAACACTTAGCGGTAGATGAGTACTATACCCAGGGCGATGTGGGGGAAGAGTCGCCGATGCGTGTTTTTTTATCTAACCCCTTACTGCAATGGGCGTATTATATTACCTTGTTTAGCCTGTTGATATTTGTACTTTATGAAATTAAACGGCGGCAGCGCATTATCCCGGTAGTGGAGCCGCTAAAAAATTCTTCGCTGGAATTTGTTAACGTGGTAGGCGGCCTGTATTACGAAAAACGGAACAGCGCCAATATCGCGCAAAAAAAGATACTCTACTTTTTAACCTGGCTGCGCGATGAGCACCAGGTGAAAACCAATAAGCTTGATGATGAATTTACCGAGAAAATTATCGCCAAGTTTAACATCGAGCGCTCGTTTGCAAGGGACTTTGTACGCTTTATAAACTACCTGAACGTACAGGATAGTGTTAACGACCAGGAACTAATTGAATTAAACAAACAGATTGAAAAATTTTATAATCAAGCCAGGTAATTATGGAAGATGAAATATTTGAACAAAGAACTGACCTTAGCCGGCTAACCGCGGCCGTTGAGCAGATAAAGGCTACTCTTTCCAAAATAATTGTGGGCCAGCACGAGAGCATCGACCTGTTGATTGCGGGTATACTTGCCGAGGGCCATGTTTTGATTGAAGGCGTACCGGGTGTGGCCAAGACGCTTACTGCAAAGCTGATTGCCAAATCAATAGACGCTAAATACTCACGCATACAGTTTACGCCGGATTTAATGCCGTCGGATATATTGGGTACCTCGGTATTTAACCCAAAAACTACGGAATTTGAATTTAAGGCGGGCCCGGTTTTCGGTAATATTATCCTTATCGATGAAATTAACCGCGCACCTGCCAAAACGCAATCGGCATTGTTCGAGGTGATGGAGGAGCGGCAACTTACGATGGATGGCCAGGTTTATAAAATGGACGAGCCGTTTATCGTATTGGCTACCCAAAATCCGGTTGAACATGAAGGTACTTACCGCCTGCCCGAGGCACAGCTCGACAGGTTCCTGTTCAAGATTGAGGTGAAATATCCTTCGCTTGACGAAGAAATTGCGATACTAACTCAACAGCACCAGAAAAAAACGGCCGACCAGCTAAGCGATATTAAGCCTGTGCTATCGGGTAGTGATATTGTGGCGTTGCGCAGTGTGGTGCGCGGCCTGCATGTTGAAGATAAATTACTGGTATATGCTGCGCAGATAATTCACGAAAGCCGTAACAATAAATCGCTTTACCTGGGCGGTTCGCCGCGCGCATCGCTGGCAATTATTAATGCGGCTAAGGCAGTAGCTGCCATTAAAGGCCGCGACTTTGTAACGCCTGATGATATTAATTATGTAGTTGCACCTGTGTTAAGGCACCGTATTATGCTAACTCCTGACAAGGAAATGGAGGGCGTTTCGCCGGATGATGTAATAAGCCAGATTATTAAAAAGGTTGAGGTGCCGAGGTAGTGTTGGTGGTGAAGCCCCCTCTAAATCTCCCCCTGTTGGGGAGACTTTAGCTGCGGCGGCGCCAAATAAGGCAGAGCTTAGCGACCCAAAAAACTAACAAGTGAAAAAAGTATTCCGGTTATTTTATAGCGATTTGTTTTTAACCAGCCGGCTCTTTACAGTGCTGAGTTGCTGTGTCGCGCTTTTTTTGCTGGCATTCTTTTTTCCGTGGCTCGATATTGTGCCCATACTGGTATTTGCTACCCTGTGCCTGCTTTTTTTAACGGACGCCGTTATGCTTTACCGTACGCAGAAAGGCATATTTGCCAAGCGGCACGCACCCGAACGGTTAAGCAACAGCGACGAAAATGAACTCGGGATATACATCGAAAACTGGTATCCGTTTACTATTAATATCGGCATAATAGACGAGATTCCTGTCCAGTTTCAGAAAAGGGATATTTGGTTCAAAACATCTTTAAAACCCCAGCAACGGAAGCTTATCAGCTATAGCTTGCGGCCTACCCGCCGCGGCGAATACGAATTTGGTTATATACGCGTCTTTGTAACTACGTCGATCGGGTTTATCAGGCGGCGTTATAATTTCAGCCAGGGAGAAGTGTTACCGGTATATCCATCGTTCCTGCAGATGCGCAAATATGAGCTGATGGCCATATCCAATAACCTGAGCGAGATCGGCATTAAGAAGATACGCCGCCTCGGCCACAGCTTAGAGTTTGAGCAGGTGAAAAACTATGTGCAGGGTGATGATTACCGCACCATCAACTGGAAGGCCACAGCCCGTCGCGGCGCCTTAATGACCAATGCTTATGTGGATGAAAAATCGCAGCAGGTGTATTGCGTGATAGATAAATCCCGCTCCATGAGGATGCCTTTTGAAGGATTAAGTCTTTTGGATTATGCCATTAACGCCAGCCTTGTACTTTCCAACGTGGCCCTGCTGAAGGAAGACAAAGCCGGACTGATTACCGCAGCGGAAAAAATTGGCGCTGTGGTGCCTGCCGACAGGCGGCCTACACAAATCAACAAGATACTTGAGGTGTTGTATAAGGAAAAGACGCGCTACCTTGAAACGAATATGGAGTTGCTGTATGCCACTATTCGTGGTGTTATTAAGCAACGCAGCCTGGTAGTTTTTTTTACCAACTACGAGAGCATGTACGCGCTTGAGCGGCAGCTGCCTTACTTAAAACGTATCGCCCGCTTCCACCTGTTGCTGGTTGTGTTTTTTGAGAATACAGAACTAAAGAAAGTAAGTGAAGAACCTGCTACCGATGTGGAAGGCATCTACATAAAAACCATCGCCGAAAAATTTGCTTACGATAAAAAGCTGATTGTAAAGGAGCTGGCCAAATACAATATCCAGTCGATTTTAACCACCCCTGAAAATTTGACGATAAATACGGTGAACCGGTATTTGGAGTTGAAGGCAAGGCAGAAAATATGATTTTAGTCTCTCTCCGATACGTCATTGCGAGGCGCGTTGCTTGCAATGTGCTTCGAAGCAATCTCTACACAGGACGGTATCGGACCTTTAACACAAATGGTTACAGGGATGCCGGCGGACAGGAAACCATATATATTTCTCTTTCGATGCAGCATATCGCAGAGATTGCTTCGAAGCAGGCTGCAAGCAGTCCCCCTCGCAATGACGCGTTTTTAAACTTTATCCCCAACCCGGTTTCGGGAAACTAATGCCAGCTGCACCCAATTGCTTGATGATATTTTCCATCAGCTCTATTTTGGTAGAAAGGTAATCATCCGGTTTTACCCAAACGTTAACCGTGAAGCGAATGTTATCCAAATCGAGGCTTACTACGCCAACCCGAACCGGAAAGTCAGGTAATATGGTTTTGGTAGATTTTACAATGCCGGTCACAATGGTTTTTGCCTTTTCGATATCGGCGCTGTAGCCTACCCTGAATTCAAAATCAAGGCGACGGCGATTCTCCCGGCTCACGTTTACTATCACCTCGTTAAAAAGCTTGCCGTTAGGGATAATGATAGTCCTGTTATCAATGGTTAGTAACACGGTATAAAATATTTGGATAGCAGTTACCTTACCCTCCTGGCCCTGGGCAACGATACTGTCATCCAGGTCGAATGGCTTTAATAATAGTATGAGCACGCCGCCGGCAAAGTTTTGAAACGTGCCCGACAGCGCTAAACCTATCGCAACGCTGAAACCGCCGATGATAGTAGTAAATGCTGCGACCGGAACGCCTATAGTAGTGGTGACTAATACGCCCAGCAGTACGTATAGCGATGTTATAGAAAGGCTTAAAAAGAATTGCTGTAATGATGAATGAACCTGGCGCTTATCCATCCGGTTGCGCAACTTTATCCGTAAAAACTTGATGACTTTAAGGCCGATTATCAGGAGGATAAAGCCGCCGATGAGTTTGGTTCCGTTTATCAGTAACCAATCGTAAACCAGGTTGTAGTAATTTTGAAGCCTCGCATGCATAGCGGAGGCGAAAATAACAATAATTATTATCTACCGTAAATAGTAATAAAAAGTTCCGGGCCCTTAATTAACATCCAGTCAATTAACTGGCTTTGAATGTGTCTTGCTGCTTCTGTAATATTTTTCATGGTACTCATTTATATTCAAATGCTGTGCCTAAGTGTGCCGCACCTGATTTCTTATACAAAAATACAGCTAATTGTAACCCTATTTTTACTTAATCAATCATTTGATTAACAAATGACAGTCCGTTTACGCTGCTATGACGCTCGGCCGGTCTGTACAAAAAACAAAACCCTGTCTGAAATAACAGACAGGGTTTTTAAGTATTTTAAAACCTCCTTTAGGGGGCTTGGGGGCTATTACATCATGCCACCCATGCCGCCGCCACCCATTGGTGGACCAGAAGGAGCATCTTCCGGATCATCAGCCAATACAACTTCTGTAGTTAACAGCATAGCTGCAATTGAAGCTGCATTTTCCAATGCTACACGACCTACCTTAGTTGGGTCGATAACACCGGCGCCAATTAAGTTTTCGTATTTGTCGGTACGTGCATTGTAGCCGAAATCACCTTTGCCTTCTTTTACTTTCTGCACTACTATAGAACCTTCGATACCTGCGTTTTCGCAAATCTGGCGAAGTGGTTCTTCAATAGCGCGACGGATGATCTGGATACCTGTGTTCTCGTCTTCGTTAGCGCCTTTAAGGTCAGCTAAAGCTTCAACAGAGCGGATGAAAGCAACACCACCACCTGCAACAATGCCTTCTTCAACAGCGGCACGGGTTGCGTGTAAAGCGTCGTCAACACGGTCTTTCTTTTCCTTCATTTCAACTTCGGTAGCTGCACCTACGTAAAGTACAGCAACACCGCCGGCTAACTTAGCCAGGCGCTCCTGTAGTTTTTCTTTATCGTAATCAGAAGTTGTAGTTTCAATCTGGGCTTTGATCTGGCCTACGCGACCTTTAATGTCGTCTGCATTACCACCACCGTTGATAATGGTAGTATTGTCTTTGTCGATAAGCACTTTTTCAGCAGTACCCAGGTAGCTTAAATCAGCATTTTCTAATTTAAAGCCTCTTTCTTCCGAAATAACTGTACCTCCGGTAAGGATAGCGATATCTTCCAGCATAGCTTTACGACGGTCGCCAAAGCCTGGAGCTTTAACAGCAGCCACACGCAGTGAGCCACGGATTTTGTTAACCACTAAAGTTGAAAGCGCTTCGCCATCAAGGTCTTCAGCAATTATTACCAATGGTTTGCCGGTTTGAACCTGTTTTTCCAAAATAGGAAGCAATTCCTTCATCGACGAGATTTTCTTGTCGTAGATTAGGATATAAGCATTTTCCAGCTCAGCTTCCATTTTGTCGGTGTTGGTAACAAAGTAAGCCGAAAGGTAACCGCGGTCAAACTGCATACCTTCTACAGTTTTAACTTCGGTTTCAGTACCTTTTGCTTCTTCAACAGTGATAACACCATCTTTACCAACTTTAGCCATAGCTTCAGCAATTAACGAACCGATAATCTCGTCGTTATTTGCAGAGATAGAAGCTACCTGTTTGATTTTGTTATTGTCATCGCCAACAGCCTGAGACTGTTTTTTCAAATCTTCAACAACAGCAGCAACTGCTTTGTCAATACCGCGTTTCAAATCCATAGGGTTTGCACCAGCGGCAACGTTTTTAATACCAGCAGTTACAATAGCCTGTGCCAGTACGGTTGCAGTAGTAGTACCGTCACCTGCAATATCTGCAGTTTTTGAAGCTACTTCTTTAACCATTTGTGCGCCCATGTTTTCAAGGGCGTCTTTCAATTCAATTTCTTTAGCAACGGTAACACCGTCTTTAGTAATTGCAGGTGAACCGAATTTTTTGTCGATAATTACGTTACGACCTTTTGGACCCAACGTTACTTTAACTGCATTAGCTAAAATATCAACACCTCTTTTCAGGGCGTCGCGTGCTTCAACGTTATATTTAACTTGTTTTGACATTGTTTTTTTGTTTGAATGTTTTGAATGTTGTAAAGTTTGAATGTTATAGAATCAATGTCGGAAGGCAACTTTACAACCTTTCAACATTGCAACTTTACAACAGCTTATAAAACTGCGTATATATCGCTTTCGCGCATAATTAAATATTCCTTGCCCTCGTAGGTAATTTCAGTACCGGCGTATTTTCCGTATAAAACCTGGTCACCAACTTTTACAGTCAAAGGCTCATCTGGTTTACCTGCACCAACAGCAACTACAGTTCCGCGCTGAGGTTTTTCTTTTGCAGTATCCGGGATAATGATTCCCGAAGCAGTTTTCTCTTCGGCCGCAGCGGCTTCTATTACCACCCTGTCTCCGATAGGTTTAATGTTTAATGACATAGTTACTATTTATTTAAATTATAATTTAAGTTTCCGCCCTTGTGCAACATCAATTATGCCAAGCAGGCGCAAAGTTAAAAATTGACAGCATATCTGTTCAATTGTCATCTAATATTGTTGTTGTATTTTTATTATTAACGGTGGAGTAATATTGTTGTGTCAGGATGTCAGTGTTGACTGATAAAATCGCCCCTGTTATATTAATGGCAACCGGTTTAAATTTAATTGATTTAATATAAAATGTAGGGGCGTATTGCATGCCATGGCCGTTAACTTAAGGGCATCTGTGTGTGTAGCCCCCTCTAAATCTCCCCCGGTTG
>JAZJZL010000087.1:0-28308 GCA_040389845.1 Bacteroidota bacterium | reverse complement strand
GCCATTGATAATATGTAGTTATCCTGTATTGGTTAAAATTAAAGATGTTTTTCAATTATTTGTATATCAGTAATTTAAATTACTGATTGCAAATCCGGTTATAACGTATGCAAAATTGACTCCGGGTTATAACCCAGCTTCGCCACCAAATCCTGAAAACTGATTGTTCTCGACGGCAATAAATCATATTTTTCCGAAGGCAGATTCGGCAAAAGCCAGCAATACGTCTGGCCACCCGCTTCAATAAGCTTCCAATAGTAAGCCGGCATCGTAGACGTAACTTTGCCCTTTTTATCCGTCCAGATATGCTGGTTTCCGAAAGTACCGCACCAGATCTTGACACTATCCGTCTTGTCCAGCAAATCCCGGCTGAAATCCTCACTCGCTTCCTCCGTTCCTGTATTCTGTCCCCGGTATTCCATCCCCGCATTAAAAGTATACGTATCTGAAAGCACACACGCCTCCAGGCACCAGGCCAACAGAATCCATGGCTGGCAATGCCCTTTTTGCAGCTCTTCCGGTTGCCGGGGTTTATTGATCAGCTTGTTGGAGTTCGCGTAAACATCACTTTCATTAGGCATACCCGTTACCGCATGCCACGCCGCTAAGAAATTCGTCCGTTTATAACCCAAAGCCACCTGCGCAGCTTTTTTTGCCCGCGTATAAATATAGAAAGTGATCACCGGCTGGTGCAGCCGGACATCGGCTATCGCACTGTAATACCCGTTATGCCATTCATAACAATCCGCACAAAACGCAGACTTGGTAATGGGGTGGCTCGCATACAGACTATCTACATCCAGCTTTTGCGCACTCGCATTCCAAACAAAAAAAAGGGTAAGACAACACAGTAGTAAAGCTCTTCTCATAAGGCCAGGTTTAACCAAGGGAAAATTACATAAAATATAAATAACAAGCAATCCGACATCGCAACAATAAATTATTTCAACCGTAATTGCAGCCCCTAAACCACCGCTTCCCGTTCAATGTATTTAGCCAATGTATTTTGCAAACTCCTGGCCACTTCGTCAATCGCCTCTTCACTGAGATCCTTGTGCAGATGCTTGATAACCCGGCTCGTCCGGTACTTCGAAACAAAGCCTATCTTCAACGACAGGTATAAAATATCCTTCTTTAGGTTTTTCGCAGAATTGTCAATAATCGCCGGCCGCAGACCTGCGACCAGTTCGGAGAACCCCGTTGTTTTCGGCAGACCCGGCGCCAGTTTTTCCTCCATTTCTGCGAAAATATTTTCCAGCAGTTCAAAAGTGGCCGCGATATTGGTACTGCTGCTCAATTCGTACGCCGTCAGCGGATAGATCCTTGAAAGTTCATCAATGGCAGCCGAAAAACTGATCCTGATCGTCGCCAGGTCCGTTTCCAGCACTCTTTTCATCTGCGCCGAGATCAAACAGGAGGTGATCATCGCAACAAATTCATCGGTGATCATTTCCGGCGTAAACTGCGGAATTTTGGCATAAAGTTTTTTCAGCGTCCTGTCCAGGTTATCCTGGTTGAGCTTAACCAGCAAGGCATAAGTCAGGATCAGGTGATATAAAATCCGGTTCAGCGATTTCCGGTCTTCCCGCCGCACCCTGAATAATTGGCTGCCCTCATTCAACAACCAGCCACAGCCCACGCTGATGACCGGAACCAGGAACAACCAGGGTTGTAATTCTTTTATCATTTCATTCGATTTCAGAACAAGCCCGGCCGCCAAGTCCGGTGCCCGGTGCAATTGATATTGGTAATAGGTTGTCTTATTTTCTTTTATGCAAGCACTGATAGCTATCCTCAGCTGAATGCTCAGCAAACCACCCCGCAGGTCTTGAAGGCATATTTCTGGTAACTGATCATATCCTTACTGCCCTCATTTTCCGACCATCCCGCCTCCCGGTGGCTGATGCGCACGACTTCGTCCGTATTCTTCTGACGGAACGTACGACTTACGGCTTCCAAAACTTCCAATTCAACGGGATTGAAAACAGAGGCGTCGAATGCCTGGATGGCTCTAATCTGCTCCCCGTAATTCCCATTACCCACATCCACCTGCCTGATCTCGATCTGCTGATCGTCGGAGAGCTTTACATACATTTTCTGGTATTCCGCAGGCACCGGCCCAAACGGAATCGCCCGGTAGGCAATGCCGGTCATCGAATACCCCGTCTTTTGGTAATAACAAAAATCTGTATAGAAAAACAGCTTGTTCAGCTTGGTCTTATAGAGGTCCATCTGTGTACTAAAAAAGGCGATCACCTGCGCGATCTTCTCCAGTTGTGGCTCCTTATAACCCGTAAACTCGTCCGGGGCCTGGTGTGTAAATATCTTCTGTTCAAACATCCGGTCCCAGAAGTTTTCCTCCTCCCAGGCCTGGAGCTTTCGGGCAGTCTCCCTTATTTTTTGTGTCTCCCGTAGGCTCAGCAAATGGGTGCTGGCGTCCACCTGGCGCAAGAATTCAACCGGCTCCCTCACCGACAGGATCAGCCGCCCGTTAGCCACCGAAGGCATTTCCCCCGATTCATACAGCCGGTATGTATTGGCCCCCAGCCCAAGGATCTCCGACATCTTGCCGGCCGACACCTCGTATTTTTCCCGGATACCGGCAATCTCCTCCGGGAAGGGGATGCCATATTTTTCCCGGTACTGGTTATGCACCTGGATCATATTGATCCCGTCAATTTCATCATTGGTAAAACGTTCACCGGTATCCTCACATAAAAAATAATGATAAAACACCGGAAATTCTTCTTTGCGGTAAGTCAGAACCCCTGGTTCCTTGCATAATTGCATTTCCTTACCTGTAATGGGACTTTTCATGGTTGGTTTTTATAGGGATAGTTCATTGGTCTTTCAGCCGGGTGGAACGAAATACAGATCACCGGTGCATTCATTACACCCATGGAGATCTTGATATAAATTTCCTTTTGCTGGTGTACCTTTCCAAATACCCAAAGGCTTGCAATACCGTATAAACGGTCATCCAGCGGCCCCTCGGTATAATCGGCGGCGGTAATAGATTCAATGATCTCCCGGCGCCGCGCAGGCGGTATATCCAGCAGTAAAAGCGTATTGGCATTCTTTTCTCTCGAATCCCTGAAAACGATATCAAAGATTTTATATTTCACTTTGAAATCCTGTAAAAAGGATGCTACTTCTCCCAAGGTACTCATAAAATCTGATATTTTAATTATTCGTTGTATTTATCGCCAGATTATTACAAATAATAAACGTTAAAGTGGCTTTTGCTGCAAGAATGCTAAAAGTTTATAATGAACATATACAAAGATACAAAATAAACTAATTAGTTGTATATTTGTTTTAATTAATAGTTTTATTCAATTTTAAAGTTAAATTACATGGGTAGAAACCAGCATGTAGTACCGCACAACGGAGAGTGGGCGGTGAGGGGAGAAGGCACCCAAAGAGTAACGCGCATAGCGCCAACACAGGCAGACGCCATCGAAATTGCAAGGGAGATCGCCATCAACCAGCAATCCGAAATGTTTATTCACCGTCCAAACGGACAGATCAGGGACCGTAACAGTTATGGCAACGACCCTTATCCGCCCGAAGGATGATGAACACCAGCCCAAGCCACTGAGCGCCTTGTGACCGAAAAATCACAAGGCGTTTTTTTAGAACCTCCGCGCCTTCCTTTTTTCCGGCCAAATCCGCCGAATACATTTCCGCTTCATACTGAATCTCCAACGAAGTTTAACCCACGGCATCAAAAAAAATAACCGCGTACGCGTCCCCTTACTCGAACCCGCCCAGAAACTCATGGACCATTACAAAGGCCATCCCCCGCACAGCCGAAGGCAAATACCTCATGCCCTGCATCAGCAACCCAACGGCCAACGCCTACCTCAAGGAGATCATAAAATCATTGGGCTGGACCAAAGTGCTCACGTACCACATCGCCCGCCTAACCTTCGCTATCACCGTCACCCACACCAACGGCGTCCCCATCGAAACCGTCGGCCAGGTGCCCGGCCATAAGAACATCCGTACCACCCGGCATTACCCTCGCGTTACCGATACCAGGATCAGCAGTGATATGCAACCTTTAAAGATAAAGTACCAGGGCAACCGCTTTACTTGCCTGCTGAAGTGGGTTGATAGTCGAAATCAGGTTTGGTTTTGACCGGAATAAAACCTTACTTAGAATCGGTTAATATTTACTCCATGCCACAAATATATTTACAGGATGTGATTGCCGGCGTACTCCGTTTCGCAGATACGCCACTGACGGCTGCTGCAATTGCGGAGTTGATTGCCAGGCAGCGGCTATGGCTAAGGCCATCCGATCAGCAACCACCAGCAGCAAAGCAGATACATGCCCGTGTCAACCAATACCCACAACTCTTTGAAAGACAAAACGACCTCATTCTGCTGAAAGAAACCCATGAAAATGAAGCTCGCTTGTTCCGTTTAACCTGGAATACCAATGGCTGGCAACAACCCGTTTGGCACAAGTGGCGCGAAGCCAACCAGGGAAAAACCAATATTGCGTTTGAGAACCAATATGGCTTTGGCGGCGAAGAATGGCTTTTTAACCCGCGATATTTCCTGCGCGGTTATCAGTACGGTTTTATCAGAGGCGTTCAGGATCTTGGAGCCGAAGTCACGCAATTATCAAGCGCTTATCTTTTCACCTTTAATCAGGAGACGCGCGAACGGTTCCTGGTTGGCCGGATCAGCCAGTTGGAGATCATCAGTACGAATACCTCCGCGCTCCGTATCGGCCGAAAATTATACAGCCGCTACCTGCCGCAGATGGAAGCAGAATTGCTGGACGCGAAAGCGGACCTGGCCGGGCTTGCAACGGATGGTTTGTTGCCAAATGTGCGATTCAAAGTAAATGGCGATGAGTTATTTGAACAGCTTCTGCCGGTGCCCGGGTTAGACGGGCATCAGTACAAACGGTTCATGCCTTATATCGTTAACCCGCAACTGAAATCGATTATTGCCGGCGCGATACCCCCGGATGATTTTTTATTCAATCCGGGAGTCGCCAGCAGTTCCAGGGACTTTGAGCGTCATCAGACAGCCGCGACCCGTACCATCAAACGTTTGCACACCGATATGACGCTTGCGCTCGAAAAATATCTTGCGCCCGAATTCAGCCGCGGAAAAAAGAACCTCTCTATCGAAAAGACCAAATTTGGCAATAATATCGCAGATATCGTATTGAAACACGGCAAGGATCATATCACCATACTGGAGGTAAAGACATCTAATATCGCGCGAAAAAATATTCGGGAAGCGTTGGGGCAATTGCTGGACTACGCCTGCTGGCATAGTCACCTGAAGATCAAAAAGCTGGTCATTATTTCGCCTTGTGTATTGTCCGCTATTGAAACAGCTCACCTGGACCGGATCCGTCAGATCATCGGTATCAGCATAGCCTATTGGCAATACCTGCCCAATAGCGGCAAAGGAGAAAAACCATTTTTGGAGATTGTATAAGAGTATACCCGAGAAACGTATATAATCAGCTGTCCGCACTGATAATCTCCCGGATAAAGTTATTTCGCCGCCGTTTGTCCTTGGTATAATAATCATCATGGAGATCCCGGAACAACTTGGCGTATTTTTTCTTATTGAAATCCTTTCTGTGAAATTTTTTAAGCAAATTACTTTCGTACCAGGCTTTATAGGCCTCTTCATAAGATCCACTCATCTGGCGGAAAAAACGTGCAAGACCCCGGACGCCGCTGGCAGTTTTGTTAATCATTCTGTAAACATTTCCGGCGTCCTCCCAAAGTGATTCCGTATTGTAATTCGAATACAAGCTAAAAACATTGGCGTTGCCTAATTTGGTCTTTTCTGTGACACCCGGCTCATTGCCAATCATGCGCTTGCGTTTTTCCAGGGCAGTTGCCGTCCCGACGTTCAGCCTGATCTCAACGGCGTCTTTTTTGGGGAACTTAAAAACGGCTTCAAATTTCAAGTCCTGGCCGAATCCGTCATCATAAGGGTTAAGATGAAACTCTTCTTTGAATTCAAAATCTCCTTTATTGATCGTTCCGTTACAGTCCGTATCCGTTGGTACCAGGTTGAACAATGAACAACTCAGCAAAGGAAAATCGGCCTGGCTGCAAAAATGATCCAACTGGGGCAGGGCCGCCTGTCCACCGGCAAGATCAGCAACAAAAGCCGCATCTTTGGCATTACAGTACGGGCATACAATGACCAGCGGGTGAGCAGCAAAAAAATCTTTGATCGCCCGGTTAATATTGGGATACCCGTAGTCGACGCCCAATGTCAACGCCTTAATGGCCGGTTCACTTAGTCGATATTTGCTGATCAACCCCTTATGAAAAGTCCACAAGTCACCCGGCGGACAGGTCAGTAACTGAAAAAGCAGGTCTTTTGAATGGTCCAGCAGGTCATCCACCAAACCTAACACTAAAGAGAGGTCAAAATAGTTTGCCGGGTATCCCGAAGCAATCAGCCGGCTGATCGTAGCCATGTATTCGCCCGAGTGAAATTTTGCAATATCCTCGGTAAAGCCAGGCACCATGTTTACGATATCCCGGGCTGCCGTGCTTACCGACCGGATATCCGGATCAGGCAGCAATATGGGCGCGCCTTGCAAATGCCCAAGCACCCTTTGCAAAACCCGTAGCCTGAACGACACCGCCGGCTCAACCCGTTGAAAATAAGCCTGCTGCAGACTTGCTATATCATCTATCTCGATCTTGATCATGATTTTTTCTTTACATACTGTTCCACGCTGGTACGGAGAAAAGAATCGCCGATCAGTTTGACGATCCGCCTGTCTTTTGCATTGATCCTGTCCGCTTCACCGATCCGGTCGATCAGTTGGGTGATTTGTTTTTCTGCAAAAATCCCCATGAGCGTACCCTCCAAAAAAAAGCTGTCAGCAAGCAGGTCATGGATATTTGCGGCGAAAGTTTCTGAGCTTGCGGTTAACTGCCGGACAATTCCCCGAGGGCCATTAGCCTTAAGCAGTAGAATGTTTTTTCGCGGGATATCCGATAGAATAAAGGGAGAATGTGTGAGGAAAAGGATGTTGACGGACTGGATCGCATTTTGCTCACCAGTATAAACCCTGCCCAAAGCCAGCCTCAACTCACTGATAAAGCGGCGTTGATAATCCGGATGGAAATACAATTCTATCTCATCATAAATGATATTTACAGCGGAATAGCTGACCCGTTGCATCCCGCTATAATGAACCGACTGAATATTATTCAGGTGGTAGACTACCGACTGCACCACATGGATGAGTTGCTGTTCACCAGAACTTAGCTCAGAAAACCTGGCAGGGGTCTCGCCGATCCTAAGCTCGAAATCAATATTAAAAATAGCTGGCGGCAGGAACCGGATAATGTCAGCGCCACGTTGGTCGCCCATCCAGTCCAGGAGTTCATCTAATTCGAAGTACACAACCCTCCCCGGAGCCAGGGCAGGATGATCTCTGAGAAGTTTAAATTTATTAGCCTTATCCTGATAGAAAATCTTGTAAAGAAAATGCACGGCTTGTTCCAGTTTGAACGTGATATGGCTTTTGTCTTTAAACAATTCGAGCAGGAATGCTGCATTTTTTTCCTTATCCGCTTCTTTGCTGTAGTCGTAGCCCGCGTGATATTCGTCGTAATTTTCAGCGATCCGATCGATTTTCTGGACGATGTAATTCATCACATATTCCGCAAGCAAGCCACTGCTCGAAAGCGGAAAGGTTCGCGATACATCGGGATAATACAATTGCAACAGCTCTATTACCGCATTTACAGCGCGATCATTACTATGACTTCCTTTGTCGGCAACATAAATGCGTTGCTTGGCGATCTTATTTTCGTTAAGTGTAAACGTTATTCCCTTTACAAAATGCTTTTCGTTTATAAAGACTTTAGATGTCTTTTGGTGAGCTTTCAGCTGCGATTGCATCACGAGCACGTTGGAGAGCAAACGATATTTTGCGAAAGCCATTTCCTTGTTGATGTCAAAATTGCCTTCACTACGCATTGGATTGATCACAACCGGTGTTTTATAGCCGTCATTTTTATGAAACAGGGAATTGATCCAATCGCCCAGGTAATTCGAATTCAATGCATAGTGGGAATAGTTAACCGCGATGGTATAAAAAAAATGAAACGCGAATTCCCTTTGCGCCTGCTCACCATCTTCGTTAGCCAGCACGATTTCGCCACCGCCTGTTCCCAGCCGATATAACCCGCTTCCTGAAACCTTGTCTTTCGGTCCAATGCTTAGCCGATAGGCGGCCCCGTTTAATTCGTAATAAACCTCCACAGCTATTTGCGATTTCATTTCTGCTATACCCAAGCGTTGGCTGTCAAACTTGAGCCGGTCTTCGCCGAAGGCTTTTTCCTTGTCCAGTAACTTTTGCTCATCCTTTTCATATTCAGAAAAAACAGCCAATAGTTCTTCCGGCGATCTTTTAATTAATTCCGGAGTCCCAAGATCACCCTTCAGGTAGCTTAACAGGCTCACTTTAACTTGATCCAGGCGCCGGCGTTCATCGTTTATTTGCTGCAAAACTTTGCTCAACCATCGGTCCTGCCTATCAAGACTGTCATTATTCGGCTCCAGCATCCCATTCTGTACAGAAAAAACATAGATAGCGGCAAACAACAACTCGACCAGGCTGCTTTTTCCCGACCCGTTCTTGCCGGCAATAGCGGAAATACTCACCTTCAGTGGATAGCCCTCAGCTGTTTCGGTATCAAAAAAATCATCCGGAATCTGCCCATGGAACCTGATCCTGTCCACGACTCCGCCCGGACCGACATCCAGGCTATTGTCATCTAAGAAACGGCAAGACCGGTACAGCCGATAGATCTCACCCGGGTTTAGGTTTTTTAAAAATTTCTCGTGGCAACCCGGCATAGGACGGATACCTAACAGCTTAAATGTGGTCATTTCAAGGAGTAGTTAGAACATAGGTCACCGACCTGTAGCAAAACTACATAATTATCACAGCTTACTAAATTTGTCCACTTGTATGGGCAGCGCGGTTAACTGGCATTATATAATAAATCATCAATCAATTACCGGATTACGTACCCGGCTGGCGATAATGAATTTTATTTGACGAGGTCGGTTTAAACGATGTTTGACAAGCGAGTTATAGAGATCCACCCGGTTTAACCGTAAAGTGGCAGTGAACATTGCTTTGAAAACCGCGCAAGAAGCTTTGCAGCATCTTGAAGGAAGTCAATCAATTGATAAAGCGAAATAATATGCTGATACTTGCAGTTCCATATTATATTCCTTATTATCAATGTATTCCCGGCCAATCAAATATTTAATTTCCTTATCGAGCCTTTTCCCGGTATTCCTGATCTTTTGGCTGGTCGGTATCATCAATAATTGGAAGCAGCTGCATTTTTACTTCAGCCTAAAGGGATCCGACTTTAAAGCATTTTTTTATCTTCATGGCTTCCTGCTGGTTTTTCTGCTCCTGCTTTTTGTCTGCCTGGGTATGATCAATTTTGCCAAAAGCCACCTGAGCCCACAAACAATAGACGTTAAGGCCATTAAACCCGCCGATGTCAACCTGGTTTCCATCCTGCTGAGTTACCTGGCGCCCTGGTGCAAGTTCTATTTTGAAAACAGCCATGACTACATTTATGCGGCCGGGTATTTTCTGATCGCATCCGTTTTGGCGATCGTCACTTCGCGTGCCTATCATTATAACATTACCTTCAGTTTATTTTTCGGCTACAAACATTTTGAGGTCAGCACGACCAAAGAGGTCACCTATCTGGTGCTGAGCAAGAAATCACTGATCAATAAAAAGCAATTAACAGAGGTCGTTCACCTGACGGATTACATGCTGATCAATATCAGTTAAACTACAAACCATGGTCAATAATTTTTACGCAATATTAGAAGACGGTACCGTCAGGAACATCAACCTGACGCAAGCCATTATCCCCGGGGTCCGGGACATTTTTGTCAATGGGGGTGAGTTGATAGCCGGGGCTGATAAAGATCCTGTGCCCTTTACCGGTAACTACAAGATCGAGGAAGACGAAGTGTTGGTTGTCGGGATGGCGCTGCCGGAAAACATAGCCGAAGTAAGTGTCAACGCACTTGGCATCGAAACGCTGAACCTGAACCAGGACCCGATCAAAGCTTTATTCTGGTATGAGAACGGGGCTTACTATTTTCAAAATTTCGACAACCGTCGTTTGCTGCGCAACCGTAACGTGATCGTCTATTCTGGGGACACCTATACGAGGCTCGAAGAAAACGCCTTTATCATCGAGCCACATATCAACGCAGTGTACCGGGACGGTCATTTCTATTTTCCCAATTACGCCAATGCCAATAAAATATTCAGCCTGGCAGCGTATTACCATGAGGCGACCGATGAAGAGATCCGGCAGTTTGCCATCAGCGGCAAAGTTTCCTTTGACCAGGAATGGTTCATGAAAAGCAATACCGTGATCCGTAAAAATATTACGCTATTGCAAAAGAGTAATGTGCTGGCCACAGCGGATACCAAAAAGATCAAGCGCCACGCTGCAAAATTCAAACTAACTATTGAACTGGATGCGGACGGTAAGATCATTTTCCCCAACGAGCATAAAGCGACAAAAGATATCCTCACCTTTCTGAACGAACAATTTTTCCGGGGGGTAATTACCGGAAAAGCATACCGGACCAACAGCAAGCGGGATGCCTGACACCACGGTACAAAAGCATCTTCAACCAGTTCAAAAATAAACACTTCAATAACGGTTTATCCGAGACTGTCCATCTTTGACCAACCTAACTTATCATTAGATTTTTCCATGTTTAACTATGGACGCCGACAAATTTACCTGCTACACAGGCACCTATCGCGCGCGATCTCAATAATTTTATTTAACATTGAAGCGTTATTTCCCTAAATTAGACATTGGTTTTTTTCAAAATGTCCCCGTACCGTTCCCATACCGACCAGGAACTGGCCGACTTATTGAAGTCGGGTGACCAGGCTGCGTTCGCCGAGATCTATGAACGTTACTGGAGCGTTTTGTTCCTCCACGCACGGAATCTCCTGCGGGATAACGAAGAAGCCCGCGACATCGTACAGGAACTCTTTACCAGCCTTTGGCAACGGTCCAACAGCATTGAAGCCACCAATACATCGCTTTCCGCCTACCTTTATAAAGCCACCAGGAACAAAGTATTCGACCACCTCAAACACAAAAAAGTCGTTAAGGATTACCTCGATTCCCTCAATGAATTCCTCGAAGAAGGAACCATCGAGACCGATACCTTAGTGCGGGAAAAAGAACTCGCCGCCGTCATCGAAAAAGAGATTGCATTGCTCCCCAAGAAGATGCGCGTTATTTTCGAGCTCAGCCGCAAGCAACATTTATCCTACCAGCAGATCGCCGGCCAGCTCGATATCTCCGAACATACCGTCAAAAGCCAGGTCAGCAACGCCCTGCGCATCCTGCGCACCAAAGTCGGCCCGACCGTTATGCTCATCGGCTACCTGATCCATCAGCAATAACCATCCAAAAAGCACCCCAATAAATTATTGCGGGATTCCTTTTTTTGATAAGGAATCTGACAGACGCCGCAGCCGTGCAATGATTAATTTCCTGCTTTTTCCGCTTAATCAGCCCGATCAGGTTTTAGCTGTGCCGGGTCATCGACTTTTATTAAGCCCCGTTTTTTGATAACGCCGGTCACACAGATCTTTCTTCCTTCAAAATGAAAATGACCCGGGGCTATAGCCTGCCGGAACTTGTATTTAAACCTGATCGCAACAACATAACCGGTCGAATCGCCGAGGTACAACCCGACGGAATAGGCCTTATTATTTTCGATAAAAAACCCGGTCACAAAGCTGGCAAAGCTTCGATCTTTATAACCTGATTTTTGCTCAATTGAATGTAAATTTGGAACAGCGATTAAAACTTTGATCATTTGAATGCTTATACCTTCCATATCAGCCTGTATGACCTGGGTTTCCTGGCGACAATATTTATCGGGCTGATGCTTGCTTTGCTGCTAGGCTTCGTTAAAACCAGCAACCGTTCCGCAAACCGGTTTCTTGCGCTGGCAATGGGCACTGTCGTTTTGTGGATGATTTGGCTGATGGGCAGGGACATCCGGTTGGGTGCCTATTTTCCCGGATGGAGCCGGCTGCCGCTGCAGTTTTCACTGATACTGGGGCCGCTGATCTATTTTTATGTGCTAAAACTGACGCGGCCGGCATACCGGCTCCGCGCAAAGGATTTGCTGCATTTTTGCCCCTTGCTCCTGCAGCAGGGCGTTTGGGTGTATGAAATAGCGGAAGGCATCAAAACAGGCGCGGCAACTTATGATACCCGGGCTTTCCGGCAACTCAACCCGGTATTGCTGCTGCTGGCATTTCTTTCGGTTGCTGCCTACTTATACCGCTCCCGCAAGCTGATCCAAAACTATTACCGGGGGCTGAAATTTAACGGAAGCGACCGGTACCGGCTGGAGCTGCGGTGGTTGAGCCGCCTGCTCGGGGGCTTCGGCCTGCTCTGGCTGTTGTGGGTACCCTGCGCGGCCATAGATCAGCTTTATTACCACGGCCTGGCTGGTGCCCAACTGTATTACCTGCTGTACTTGCTGCTCGCAATCGCTTTTACCACACTGTCGCTTGCGGCTTTTCTGAGACCCTGGGCTAAGGATCCCCTACCCTTTACTTCCGGGACATTGCTGCCGGCGGAACTCAAGCGCAAAGGCGCCTGGCTGAAGAAAGCGGTTAAAGAGAACGGGTATTACCGCGATATGGAACTAAGCTTAGGCTCGCTGGCTGAGCAGCTGGATCTGCACCCGCATGAATTATCCAGGATCGTCAATTCCGTGCTCAAAAAAAGCTTTAATGATTTTATTAACGAATACCGGGTCGCGGATGTGATCCGGAGAATGCAGGACCCTGCCAACGACCACCTGACGCTGCTGGGCCTGGCCTATGAATCGGGGTTCAATTCCAAAACCTCTTTCAACCGTATTTTTAAACAGGTGACCGGTAAAAACCCGGTGGACTATAAGGCCGAACTGAAAAATGAAGCCCCAACTTATAATTTGGGGCTTCAGCGCAGCCCGGCCGCGGTAATTTCGTACCGGAAATCAAACCGCAATTTTATGATCAACTATTATTTGAAAACTGCCTGGCGCAGGATCGGAAGGAATAAAGTAAATACGACGATAAACATCCTTGGTTTATCGCTCGGTATTTGCGCCTGTTTACTTATTTACCTGATCACCAGTTTTGAACTGAGCTTTGATACTTTTCACCCGGATAAGGACCGGATCTATCGCATTGTCGTATCCATGCAGGACAGACAAGGGAAAAAGAATGATATGGCTTACCTGGTAAGCGCACTGCCTATGACCGTTCGAAACGAAATGAGTGGTTTCGATGAGGTAACCTCGTTTTACAATTATTTCCCCAAAGTTGCCATACCCGGTAAAGACAATTCGGCCAAAAAATTTGCTGCCCCAAAGCAAGGGGAGGAAAACTCGCCCGTTATCGTGGCGGAACCGCAGTATTTTAGAATTTTCAAATACCAATGGTTGCAAGGTAATCCATCCACAGCTTTAAATGAGCCCTTTAAGGTGGTGCTGTCTCGGAACGAGGCTTATAAATATTTCGGTGCACAGCCATTGGAAAATATCATCGGTAAACAAGTTGTTTATAACGATTCCTTACGGCTGACGGTTTCGGGAATTGTCGCAGACTGGGATAAGCATACAGACCTGGGCTTTAAAGACTTTATTTCATTTGCCACTGTTGAGCACAGTTTTTTAAAAAACGATATCGATCTGCATAACTGGGGCATGTGGGACTTTAATTCACAGGGTTATGTAAAGCTGGCAAATGGCGTGACTCCGGCCCAGGTTGAAAAGCAGTTCCCGGCATTTGTAAAAGCGCACGTCAGAACAGACGGGCCTCCGCCCCGGCTATCGCTGCAGCCATTGGCTGCCATTCATTTTGATAACCGTTACCAGGACGCCTACTCCCGTCAAGCCCATTTGCCGACCTTATATGGTTTGATGGCGATTGCGGTTTTTATATTACTCATCGCGGCGATCAATTTTATTAATCTTTCTACCGCCCAGTCATTAGCAAGGGTCAGGGAAGTCGGTGTACGTAAAGTATTGGGCAGCAGCAAAACAAGCCTGACTATCCAGTTCCTGGTGGAAACAGCTATCGTCACCTTGATCGCCTTAATTATTGCTTTGCTCGTTATTAACCCTATTATTTCCCTGTTCCATTCCTTTATTCCCCAGGGAGCGGCCTTGAGCTTATTCAGCCCGGCAGTGCTTTTGTTTTCGGTTTCGATACTTATCATTACCTCCTTGCTGGCAGGTTTTTATCCTGCAAGGGTTTTATCGTCCTATTTGCCGGTATTAAGTTTAAAAGGACAGGGCGCCATGCAGTTTAATCATAAGAGCTACCTCCGGAAGACCCTGATCATTTTCCAGTTCACCGTTTCATTAGTGTTGATTATCGGTACCCTGGTGGTAACGAACCAAATCAATTTTATGTTAAACAAAGACCTTGGTTTTAATAAAGATGCCATTATTACCCTGCATACCGAATGGAATAATAGTATCGGTCAACTCAATGTTTTTTGTAATAAAATTAAAGAAATGCCAGGCGTTCAAATGGTAAGCCGGCATCATTCAACGCCGGCAGCGGAGCGCCATGGAGGAACGATTATTTACAACAAAGGCGCGGAAGACACCAAAATAGACGCCTCATTTGATTTTTGTGACGACAACTATGTGCCATTATTTGGCTTAAAAATAATAGCGGGCCGCAATCTTTCGCAGTCCGATACGCTCAAGGAGTATTTGGTAAACGAAACTTGCGCTAAAGCGCTTGGATTTAAAAAGCCGGAGGATGCTGTTGGGAGATTTGTTGGGATCGGCATGCCCAATTCAACCTGGCAAATCGTTGGCGTGGTAAAGGATTTTAATTCAAAGTCGCTGCATGAAGCGATAACCCCTTTCTTCATGGGCTCGATTAAGAATAACGAAAGGACCGTCAGCATAAAATTGGCTGCAGGCAAAGGGATAAGCGATTTTAAGAAGACCATTGCCGAGATTAAAACCGCGTGGAAACAGGTATATCCACATGACAAATTTGAATATGCTTTTTTCGATCAAACGATCGCCGGTTTCTACGACAAAGAACAGAAAACGGCTCAGTTGATGAATACGGCCATGCTGATCGCCATATTCATTTCGTGCATGGGCTTATTCGGCCTGGCAACGTTTACCGCGCAGCAACGGATAAAGGAAATTGGCATACGAAAGGTTTTAGGTGCCAGTGTCACCAGTATCGCATCGATGTTAAGTAAAGAATTTTTAACATTAGTCTTCATTTCATTGCTCATTTCATCACCGGTTGCTTACTATTTCATGCATACCTGGCTACAGGATTTTGCCTATCGTGTCCCTATAAATTTGTGGGTATTCCTGCTGTCAGGACTAGCTGCAATAGTAATTGCATTGCTGACGGTCAGCTTCCAGGCGGTGAAAGCAGCGTTGATGAACCCGGTGAAAAGTTTAAGAAACGAATAGTCTATTGGCTTTAAAGGATGATTTTTTACTTTAGTTTCCCCAGTAAGCTTTCCCTGTACACTTTACCAACCGGCAGCTTTTTACCCGCAATGGACACTTCATTGCCTTCGAGGTATTTGATGGCTTTGAGCGAGGCGATATAGGATTTATGGATGCGGGTGAATTTTGAGGACGGCAACTGCTGTTCAAACTGCGTCAGCGTTTGCTTGGACATCACGCGCTCCTGGCCCGTATAAATAAAAATATAGTTGCCATAGGCTTCAATATAGCTGATCGCGTCAAAAAATACTTTCGTCAGCTTCTTGTCTGATTTGACCATCAAAAACAAATCTACCTCCTTCACTGCCCCCGGCGCATCTGCAGACCGGTTGACCACCTTTTCGGTAGCCTGCACAAAACGCGGGAAGGAAAAGGGTTTTAATAAATAATCGGTCACAGAAAGTTCGAACCCTTCCAGCGCATACTCCGGATAGGCCGAGGTAATGATCACCGCCGGGTATTTTTTGAGGGTACGCAGCATCTCAAAACCCGTCAGCCGCGGCATATTGATATCCAAAACGATGAGATCAATATCCACAGTTTTTAACACCTGCATCGCCTCGAAAGCATCCTCACAACTCGCCACCAGCTTCAAATAAGGCACCTGCTCAATATAGGTTTTGAGGATATCCCTGGCAATGGGTTCGTCGTCCACGATGATGCAATTGATATTCATTAGCTCAGGTCTATGGTTAAATTCACTTCGAAAAAGTTAGCGTCCTTGGTCGTTTTTAAACTGTACTGCTGCGGGTAAATCAGGTCCAGCCGTTGTTTCACATTATTCAAACCCAGCCCGCCTTTGGATTTGTTGACTTTGGGTATATAATCAGGATCAACCGAGTTTTTGACCTGGAGTTGCAATTTGCTATCCTTTATAGTTAGCACAACATGCACGAAGGCTGTTTGCCCTTTAGCCGCTGAAAAATGCTTGAAACTGTTTTCTACAAATATAATCAGCAACAGCGGCGCGATATACTGGTCTGTATAATCACCCGCTATTTGCAATTGAATATCCGTTTTTTCGCTTAACCGTATCCTTTCCAGTTCTACGTAATTTGTAATATAATCAAGTTCCTTACTGACCGCGACATAATTTTGGTTGGTATCGTATAAAGAGTAACGGAGCAATTCGGATAGTTTCAGCATCAGCCCGGGCAGCTTTTTTGATTCGGTAACCGAAAGGCCGTACAGGTTATTCAATGTATTGAAAAGAAAATGCGGATTCAGCTGCGCTTTCAGATGCCGCAATTCATTTTCTTTTTGTTCTTTATCGCGGATCAGGCGGTCAAGCCCGGCTTTGGTGAATGTGGCCATGATGGTAAAGGCCACCATCGTGAACGCAATATGCTGGTCCTGCCAATTGGTAACCACATCGGTGATATGGAAGACGTTCGCAAAAAGCCGGCCTATCAGGTTCAGTAAATAAGGCAACAAATAAATAAGTAATACCAATTGCACTGCATAAACAACGATCCCAATAACCCATTTACGACGTTTGAAAAACGGCAATACCAGCAGGTTTTGCGAATAGCAAGGGATAACCAGCTCCAGTGTTTCCTGGAATACCAGACAGAACAGCGTGATCCCGCTCATGCGCTGAGGGTATTCCTTCAGCAAAATATACAGGCAGAAAACGATCACCCAGAACACCAGCTGGGTGTAAACCTTATAGGGCCAGGTAAATAAACGCGTCCAGTCGAAAGTTTTCATTACCCAAAGAAACGACGGTCCGGCCTTATCACCAAATATTGGTGATGAACCTATACATTTTGATGATGAACGTTTCATCACCGCTGCACATACGTTCATCACCAATACAGGTAAGGTCATCATTCTTATTTTTTTAAGGTTTTCCGCCGGGATACTTTTGGTTCATAAGCTAAAAAACATGAAAACATTTATCACCCCCTTCATCGCGCTTTTATTATTTGTTCAAACCGCTTTTGCACAAACCGATACCGTACGAACCAACTTGTTAAAAGATATCCCAGCCTGGATGGCCGAATACCACGTGCGTTGCGTAGGTGTGGGCATCATCGAAAACGGCCAGATCAAATGGGCCAAAAACTTTGGTGAACTGCAAGCCGGGCACCCGGCCCCAAATAACACCTTATTCAATATCGCCTCCCAAACTAAACCCGTTACCGCCATGCTGACCCTTAAGCTGGTAGAACTCGGAAAATGGAACCTCGATGAACCGCTGGCGCATTACTGGATAGACCCGGATATTGCAAACGATCCGTACCTGATGAAACTAACCACCCGTTTCGTCCTGAGCCACCAGACCGGTTTCCCCAACTGGCGCTCGGATAACGGCGGCACCAAACTCAAGTTTAAGTTCGAGCCCGGCACCGCCTCCGGTTATTCCGGCGAGGGCTTTGAGTACCTGCGCCGGGCGCTGGAAGCAAAGTTCCACCAATCCCTGGCCGTATTGATGAATACCTACCTGTTTAAGCCCCTGGGGATGAAGAACACGCAATACTGGAGCGAAAACCTGGACACTACCCGTTTCGCCATGTGGCATGACGGACAGGGCAGACGCTATACCACTTCCATCCAAACCTCCGTAAACGCTGCCGACGACCTGATCACCACCATTGAAGATTACGCTAAACTCGGGATCTATGCGATGCAACTGGCGAACGAAGGCGGCCCGGTTTATGCCGATATGGTCAAAATTCAAAGAAGGACAAAACCAGGAAATGGCGCTGGTTTAGGGTGGGGCCTGGTGGATGGCTTACCCAACGGCGCTTATGCCATCCAACATGGCGGCTCGGATATCGGCGTACGCACCATGGCCGTTTTCCTGCCCAAATCAAAAAGCGGCGTGGTCGTGATGACCAACGGCGACAACGGCGAATTTATCTGCGACCGGGTCATTAAACGTGCACTGGCACTGGGAGCACAAGTCCTGGAAACCATGAACAAATCGGCCACCAGCCACGAAAGGATCGCCATCGCCGATCAGCTCATTCAAAGCTATACCGGCACCTATGTCCAAAGCAACGGTAAACTGGTGAACGTCGAAAAAAATGGCAATGCGTTGAAGATATCCGGCGATGGTGTACCGACCGTAACCGTATTCCCCGAATCCAATAACAAATTCTTTATGGAAGGCTATGACGTGCAGCTGCAGTTTCCCGACACCAATTCCCTGGTCGTGATCGAAAGTGGTAAACAGGTATTAAAAGTGACCCGCCAATAAGATGAGAAGATATATCACCATATTATTAATCGCTATTGCGTTTGCAGCGCAGGCACAAACGATCAAACAATTAAAACAGGATATGTACGGTATCGCCTCAGACGCTACTGAAGGTCGCTTCACCGCTTCACCCGGTTACCTGAAAGCTGCAAAGTATGTATTAAAAACTTTGAAAACAGCGGGTATCAAAGCTTATCTGCAGCCCGTGCCCTTTAGCTGGGACGATTATACCGGGAGTAAAGTAACCATCAAAGGCAAAACCTACCTGCATAACCCCCAAAACTTTATTGTCATGCAGCGCGGAATGACAGGGCCCGGGAAATGGATCGTATTAGCGCCCGGCGATTCGGTAACGGGTAAGCCGGCCGGTGTGGTGCTGCTCCCCAATAAAGACCAGGCGAAGGACTGGGAAACCACCATGATCCGGCAATATCGCTTCGGTTACATGCATTACCTGCCCGATGGCGTGAACAGGCCGGAAGGCATACCGACCGTCATGGCCAGCCCCCTGCTGGCAAAAATGCTGGTTGCAGGGGATAGCGTAACGGTTAAACTCAACTACCGGCCCGAAAGCAAAACCGGTTATAATGTGATCGGCAAAGTACCGGGAACCAGCCCAAAAATGTCACACCAGGCTATCGTGGTGGGTGCCCACCTGGACCATATCGGGCGTATCGGCAAGCATATTTACAATGGCGCCAATGACGATGCCAGCGGCTGTGCAGCCGAACTCGGCGCAGCAAAAATACTGGCTGCCCATCCCGGGAAACGCCCCGTGATATTTGCTTTCTTTTGCGGCGAGGAACTGAACCTGAAAGGATCGCGCTGGTTTGCAGACCACCTGCCCGTGCCCCAAAGCGATATCCTGATGACCGTTAACCTGGAGCAACTCGGCAGCAAGCACCGTTCGTTCAAAGGGGTATGGGCCTTAGGCGACCCTCAATTCAAAACGGCATTTATGACAGCAGGAAAAAGCTTTGCCGCATCAGATCTGCAATTCTCGCCAACCGATTCCGTCAAAGAGGTATTAAGCAATACGGATACCTACAGCTTTATGAACAGGCATATCCCTTCCTTATTACTTGGTTCCGGCGGCTTTGACGAACACCATACCCCGCAGGACAAGATCAATTTGACTGACTTTCCGCATTTACAGAAGGCCACACAATTACTCTATACCTTTCTCCGTTCAGATTTCTAAATCTTTAACCAAAATTCATCTTATATTTTATTCCATGAAAACCCTTATCCTCATTTCCGCATGCATACTGTTTGCAAGCAGCAAATTATCCGCGCAAACCGTGATTACGGCTAAAGATGCTGCAAAACATACCGGTGAAAAAGTAACCATCTGTGACCGCGTTTTTCGCGAAAGCAATAAGGCCTTTAACGTTGGCTTGTACCTCGGCGATTCGACCCATTACGCCGTTGTCGTGATCAAGTTTAAATACCAGTTCCAGAAGGCCATCGGCCCGGATTATTTTCATTTTGAAGGCAAAAGGATTTGTGTAACCGGCGTTCTTAAAAAAGGGAGCTTAATAAAAGTCGACGACCCGGCACAAATAAAAATTGATACGGCGGTCAAGAGCAGCAATTAACCGCCGGCAAGCGCTAATTCAAACCTCCACGTTTTTAGCCAGCGTTTTGAACCGCACGCCATTTGCCTCCACCACCGTTATCGTGACATGGCCGGTCTTGCTGGTTTTGATATCGCGGACAACGCCAGTTTTTCCCTTATGCGTACCGCCGGTCACCTTACATTCGGCCCCGTCCTTTAGCTGGTCTGTTGCTGTGCTCATTTCGTATTTTTTATCAATAGTAAGCAATAATATAAAATCCACTCACCCGATGAAACTTTTTTTTCTACTCTTATTTTTCTGCCTGGCCTGCACCCGCAGTAACGCCCAGCAACAGGCACTAAGCCTGTCAAAGCAACAAATGTATGCTGACTTCGATACCCTGGTCACAAAGATAAAAACCCTTTCGCCGCAGGTCGCCATTAAGAAAGACCTGTGGCATTATGATGCGCTCGCGGAAATGTCCCTGCAGCGAAAGCAGATTGATACCATATCCAGTGATTTTTCATTTTACCTGCTGATCCGCCGTGTGCTCAACGCCTCGCAGGATGAGCACACCAGTTACCAGGACTTTTACCCCGACGAGATGCGGCGCATCGAGTCGGCCTTCCGGATGTACCTGCCGGTGGCCTACCTTAACGGCAACTATATCATCCGCGAACCTTTTAGCGCCGGTAATGACACCGTATACACCGGCACCGTCATCACTAATATCAACGGCCTTCCGGTGGACGATTATATCCGGCAGCACCTTGCCGACCGCTATTACAGTTATGACCTGGCGCGGAAAAAGTTTTATTCAGCAGGTTTCTTTAAAAACCTGGCCACGCTTTTCCAGGACGAAGTGACTTTTAGCTTCCAGGATACCAAGGGGCTGGTAAAAACGATCACCCTGAAGACCCATGCCCATTTTAACTACCTGAATCACACGCACACTACCCCCGATACGACCAAAATAGCATACTGGCCGGATCAGCGCGCGTTGTATATCCGGCTGACCGCCATGGACCGGCAATTGATCCCCTACCTGTACAGGGAACTGGAAAAATACCGGCACCCGCCGCTCAGGCCTGAGCGCATCATCCTGGACATCCGTGAAAACGGCGGCGGCGAAGATACGGTCTGGCAATCGCTGTATGCCCGGATCATTGCCAAACCAGTACAATTCCGCTTAAAGATCGACGATTATTCGGCCGCGCGCGCAATACATAAGGAGACCAATCCCCTGCTAGCCCGCTATGGTTTATACACTATCCTCGACACCACGGAAACACTCGACCCGGACAGCAACTCGATCAGGTTTGCTGGCAAGATCATCGTGCTGGCGGAGCATATTTATTCATCAGCAGGCAGTTCGATGGTCGTTCCCAACGCCGACCCGCACGATCATATTTATGCCATCGGCAGAAAAACCGGCTTTTTTTTGGGCGTGGGGTTTTCACCACTCAACTTTGAATTGCCTTATTCGAAAATGACCTGCCGGATAGCGCCTTCCCTTAATGTAACGGGTGTAAAAAAACTGGCTGACCTGATGCATGACGATAACGAAATCGAACTGCCTATGACCCTGCAGGAATTGATCGACCTGCAAGCTCATCCAGGGAACCGCTTCGGCAAAGATTTCCTGATCCGTTATGATCCATTTGTCCGCAAAGCCCTGGCACTGTGAACCAAGACATGGCCGTTATACAAGCATATGATCTGGTATGAAAATACGTATGATTAAATGTAAATGTAAGTAACATATGCTGAGTTTACACTAGTTATATAAGAAGACTATACTATTTAGGCATAATTGTTATCGTCAGGCGTTCACCAGGTGTTTAAGAAATAATAGCCTTAGCTGTAACCATTTCCCGGTAAATCGGGTCAAATCAAAAAACGTAAATTCCCGATATGAAACATCTTTTCATCATTTTTCTGTTTAGCATAGTCAGCGCCAAAACCGTTTTTAGCCAGGTTAAAAGCGCTGAACCCGAATTTTTGGTAGACAGCAGTATGTTGGTGTGGCAATATCATTCCAAAGTTATCGGGGAAGATTATACTATTTACGTAACCCTGCCATCGGGTTATGATACTTCGAAAACGGGCCGCCCGGTTTTGTACATGACCGATGGAGACTGGAACATGACGGTAGCCAGGGATTGTTTCGACATGCTCGAACAGGATTACTATACGACGACACCAATCATCGTGGGTATAGGTTACGGCAATAGAAAGAATATGCGGGGGCGGGACTTTGAACCCAAAACAGGCGGTTCGAAATTTCTGTCATTTATTGAAACTGAGGTGATGCCTTTCATAAAAAAATACCACACCAGCGGCGATAATACCTTATTCGGTTATTCGTACGGAGGTGTATTTGCCAGCTATGTGTTATTTGAACATCCGGGATTATTTAATAGCATTCTGATTGGCGCGCCTGGCAATAGCGGAAACGAATTAACCTCGCTAACCTCCTCTGCACAAAAATATTTTGAAACGCATACCGACCTGAGATGTAATGTATTTGCTGGCGTGGGTTCGTATGAACCGGAAAAATCCGCTAATGTCAAAAATTTTGGCGCTTACCTGAAGGCCCAAAAAATTAAAAGCCTTACTTATAAAACCGTCATTATACCTGGTGTGGCCCACGGAGCAGGTTTAGCGCCCGTGATTCAAAGCGCCATGAAATTTGCCTATTGCCGTACGCATAGCGCGATCACCGTACCGGTAACCGGGTTGGCAAGGTATGCCGGCATCTACCGCAGCGCCGAAGATCCTGCATTAAAGCTCAGACTTTTTATACGAAACCGAAATCTTTATTTCCAGGTAGGCAAGATTAAAACACTTCATTTCGTCCCTTATGCCCAAGATAAATTCTTTATGTATGAGGACGAGAAGACAGACATCAATTTTAAAAATGATGGTAATAAACAATACTTTCTTTTAACTACAACGGGTGGAAAACCGCAACGAATTGATAAGATCAATTGAGGAATTAACATGACTTTAGCGTAAAGTCTGCTGTTGTGAAAAGTGTAAACTCAACTTATGTTATTTACAGTAAAAAATGACATTGATAAATTATTTAATCATAATTTAACAAAAATCTCATACCGCCGCCCGAGCTAATCGTCTTAACAATAATAAGCGATAGACCGACCCATGGATGAGATAACATTCAAAGCCTTACTGGACAAATACCAAAACGGAACCTGCACCCCCGGGGAAACCGCCCTGCTCGAAAGCTGGTACACCACCCGCGCCAGCCAGGACAGGTTACCCCCGCCCGGACAACAGGAACTCAGCCAATACCAACAGCTCATCTGGCAGGACATCACCGAAAAGACAGGTGTCAACGCACCCCAACCGGTCATCGCCAGCACACGAAAACTATGGCCACGCATCGCCGCCGCCGCCGCCATCCTGCTCATCATCGGCTCCGGCGGTTATTACTTCCTGCATCAGAATAATAACAACCAGCTTGCCCAGAACCAACCCGAACAGATCGCCCCGCAGCAGAATGGCATCACCCTCGCGCTGGCCAACGGCAAGAAGATCAGTATCGATCCTAACCATAAAGGAAAACTGAAAACCGATGACGGCGCCGAAGCCAGCCAGCAGGGCAAGGCACTGGACTACCGGCAACAGCAGACGCAAAACCAACAGCAAACCCAAGAGCCCGTCATGCAAACCCTGGCCAATAACAGCGGCAGCAAATTCAGCCTGACGCTGGCAGACGGCACCGAAGCCATCCTCGACGCCCATTCCAGCATCAGCTACCCAACTGCTTTCAACCAAAAAGAGCGAAGGATAACCATCACCGGCCAGGCGTATTTTAAAGTGAAACATAATGAAAAACAACCATTCTATGTGACCGCCAAAAACGAAACCGTTGAAGATATCGGCACCGAGTTTAACGTGGATGCCTATGAAGACGAAGCAGCGATCAAAACCACACTCGTACAAGGCTCCGTCAGGATCAACCAGAAGCTGATCCTGAAACCCGGAGAACAAGCCGTCTACAACAACGACCAGTTAACCACGAAAACCGCCGACCTCGAAGCTACCTTATCCTGGCTGCAAGGCAAGCTCATCTTTAACCACGAGCCGCTCGAAAGCATCCTGAAAAGGGTCGCCCGCGTCTATGATGTCACCTTCATTTTCGCAGACGAAAGCCTGAAGACCAAAAAATTCAACGGCCAGGTCAGCCAGACCCGGAAACTCGCCACCGTCCTCAACTTCTTCCGCAAGACTGGTGAAGTCGACTTCCTGGCAGAAGGCAAGACCGTTAAAGTATTTAAAAAGAAGAAATAAGGAATACAAAAAAATAAAAGAGACCAATTATTAACACACCTAAAAAAGAAAGGAAATTATAAGAAACAGCTATACCAATCACACAGCGGAAAGGGTACCCAAACAAAGAAGCCAGGAATGCTGCAAACAAACCTGGCTCAATGTCCGGATCTACCCATTATAAAAAAACACGACGAAGCATTGATTTACAATTTTAAACCCAAACAGTTCAAACTTAGCAATAATTGCGGGTAACCGCAATTATGCGATCTCTTGATCACCGCTAAAAGCGAACACAACGATCAAAATGTATGAAATTTTACCCTAAAATTTCAGGCAGGCACTACGCCTGTATGAGAAAACTCCTCTTGATGATGAAACTCGTTATCATACTCCTCACCGCCGGCATCTTACACGTAAGCGCAGCCGCCGTAGCCCAGAAGATCACCCTCAATGAAAAGAAGGCGACCCTCGAACAAGTACTGAAACAGATCCGCCAGCAAAGCGGCTACGACTTCATCTACAGCGACAACATGCTCGACAAGTCCGTCCCCGTCACCATCAACCTCAAGGACGCCACCCTCGACGAAGCCCTCAAAGCCGCACTCAAGGACCAGCCCATGACCTTCGAGATCGAAGACAGCGCAGTTGTCTTCAAAGTCAAAGAGCCCTCGTTCATTGACAAGCTCAAAAACGCCTTTGCTGCCATCGAAGTCACCGGCAGAGTCACCGACGAAAACAACCAGCCCCTCTCCGGCGCCACCGTCACTGTCAAGAACACCAACAACGCCACCAACACCGACGCCAACGGGGTCTTCACACTTAAAAATGTCCAACCCGACGCTATCATTGTTATTTCTTTTATTGGTTACGACAAAAAAGAAATTTCCGCCAAAAGTGACCTTGGAGCTATCAAACTCATCCAGGCCAGCTCCAAACTTGATGAAGTGAAGGTTATCGCTTATGGGCAAACTACAGAAAGATTAAGCGTTGGGGACATTTCAAGCGTTAGTGCCAAGACGATTGAGAAGCAACCGGTAAACAACCCCTTGCTTGCGTTGGAAGGACAAGTTCCAGGATTATTTATTTCTCAGGTGACAGGGAACGCTGGGGGGAGCGTAAAGGTCGTTATCCAGGGGCAAAATAGTATCCTTAACGGCAATAATCCTTTTTTTGTCGTGGATGGCGTTCCATACATGGATGTAACGTTGCCAAACTTTGGTATTTCCCTTTTTGGATCGGTCAACGGAAGTCCCTTTAGTTATATGAATCCGCAGGACATCGAAAATATTACCGTTTTAAAGGATGCTGACGCCACTGCGATTTACGGTTCCCGGGCGGCTAATGGAGCTATTCTGATTACAACTAAAAAAGGAAAAAATGGAGCCACTCGTGTTGATTTTAATATTCAGAATGGTTGGGGGAACGTGCCCAGGAAGTTAAATCTTTTGAATACGCAACAATACCTGGAGATGCGCCATGAGGCTTTAAAAAATGATGGATTGAATCCCGGACTTAGCGATTACGACATAACATCCTGGGATACCACCCGTAACACCGACTGGCAAAAGGAACTACTTGGTGGTACTGCAAATTATAAAGACTACAACGTGTCCGTGTCCGGCGGCAACGAACAAGTTCAATATCTGGTGGGAAGTACATTTCATCGGGAAACAACTGTTTTACCCTGGAATTATGCAGACACCAAAGGTTCCGTCCACTTTAGTTTAACCACCCAGTCTTTAAATAAAAGGTTCCGCATGCAATTCACCGGAAGTTATCTGCATGATAATAATGTTTTGCCACGAATTGATATAACCGCAAATGCTTTGGAACTCGCACCCGATGCCCCGCCATTATATAATTCAAACGGAAAGGTAAATTGGGCGATCAATAATTCAGGAACAGCAACATTTACAAATAACCCGGCATACTCGGCTTCTGGTGAATATTCGGTAAAGGCAGATAACCTAATCAGTAATGCACAATTAAGCTATGAGATCATTTCTGGCTTAGTGTTTAAAACCAGTTTGGGGTATACTGAACTACAGGACAACGAATTACAAACGTTGCCCGGCGCAAATGCTAACCCGATTCGAATTACAACTTTTCAAAGATCCGCGAGTTACACATTTAATAATACCAATTCCTGGATAATTGAACCGCAGATAACTTATACCCATAATTTCGGTAAAAATAAGTTGGATGCAATCATTGGAGGAACTGCTTCGCAAAATAACGGGAAAGGTTTAATGGAAGTCGGTACGGGTTATTTGAACGATCTTCTGCTAGCGGATATCAAATCCGCGACGACGGTTGTCGTTAACAGTTCATCAGCGCCGACGTATAAGTATAACGCTGTGTTCGGGCGAATTACCGACGGCTTTGACGAAAAATATCTGCTTAACGCTACGATGCGCAGGGATGGAAGCAGCCGGTTCGGACCAGCGAATGAGTTCCATAATTTTTGGTCGTTGGGTGCGGGATGGATTTTCACGAAAGAAAAAGTTATAGCGGAAAATATGCCATGGCTTAGCTTTGGAAAACTTCGTGCCAGTTATGGAACGACAGGGAATGACCAAATTGGCGATTATCAATACTTGAGCACCTATACATCAACGTACGGTGGTTATATCCCCTATCAAGGTGTGAGCTCGCTCCAAACAGCAGGACCAGCCAATCCGTATTTGCAATGGGAGGAAACGCATAAGTTATCACTAGGTGCCGAATTAAGTTTTTTTAAAGACAGAATTATTTTAAATGCTGACTATTTTCGGAACCGAACATCGAATCAGTTATTGTTTTATTCCACACCAGTATTAACAGGATTCTACGGTTACTCTGCGAATTTTCCAGCTACAGTCCAAAACAGTGGCTTGGAATTTCAAATCAATACTATCAATTTTCGTGGTAAGGGCTTAAGCTGGCAAACATCGTTCAACCTGACCATTCCCCGGAACAAGTTGATGGCATTTCCATCATTAGCTACATCAGCCTTTGCGAATTCATTGATTATTGGACAACCTGCCACAGGATTTTTTGTTTATAAATCCGCTGGCGTGAATCCAACTTCAGGTCAGTACCAATTCGTCGATTCCAATGGTCAGTTAACACCAACACCTGATAAGCCGACCGCATTTATCTCAACCGATCCTAAGTTTTATGGGGGCTTTAATAATTCGCTTAGTTATAAAAGATTTGACCTCAGCGTGTTTTTCAATTTCGCCAAACAAATAGCAAGGGGCTATTATTTCGGTGGACTGGTGTCACCTGGCAGGTTTAATGCAGGACTGGGAAATCAGCCGGTTTCGGTATTAGATAGGTGGCAAAATAATGGAAATCAGGTGCCTGTACAAAAATTCTCCTCAAATTTTAGTGTGTCCACCCCTTTCAATGAGATAAAGTCCAGCGACGCGGCCTATACTGACGCTTCCTATATCAGATTAAAGAATGTCTCATTATCCTATAATTTGCCAGAAAACTGGACGAAACATGTGGGGATGAAAAGCTGCAGGTTATCATTGAACGGTCAAAACTTACTGACTTTCACCAAATACACCGGGTTGGATCCCGAATCAGCAAGCGCTACTTATTTACCGCCATTAAGGGTCTATACCTTCGGCATTCAAGCTGGGTTTTAGTTCACAT
>JAZJZL010000086.1:30651-32940 GCA_040389845.1 Bacteroidota bacterium | reverse complement strand
CATGCATAGTAAGAGTATAGGTTTTAATTTTTCCATGACTAAATATATAGTTTATTTCCATGGAAAAATCACCAAATCATACATTCTATCTTAACTGGCAGGCTACTAAGGAATTATTTTTTCAAGACGTTAAATTAACTTAGTTATTTTGTGCCGACTACTTTTCCATTTTCATCCAGCGTTTCAATAACCGGCTGATTTTGTTTGTTTATATAAATATTTAGCCTCGGTTTGCCGTTCGCATCATTTAAGAACAGGCCTACTTCGCCTTTATCGTTCTTACCGGCAAAAAACCTTTGGCGTGTGTGTCCCGCGGCCTTATACTTTTTTAAACCGGCATTTATGGCTCCGGTATCTTTTAGTTTCTGCAGCGAATCATAAAAAGCAAGTTGTTTGGTAAGTGTAAAATTGTCCCTGTCCCACATTTTTAAACCATAGCTTTTTACAGGGGTGCTGCTATTTTTATCCTGCTCGTACTGCAACTGCATAATCTGGTCATTTTTGTACTGGTCGAACGAGTAGGTCATGCTGGCGCTGTTTTTATCGCCGTCATATACCAGGCCGCCGTCCTCGTCGCCATCGTCGTTAAAAAATATCATACCGGCCGGGCGCTCACGTTTAGGCAGGTCTTTATCATCCATCTTGCCCGGGTGCTGCAATTCTTTATTGCTGATGACCATGCGCAGCCTGCCTGTTTTTTCTACAATGTTTATGCGTTCGGCGGTAAGTTCTTTGTAATGGCCGCCGTTTAGTGTAAATACATATATTACAAGTGCAAGCACAACCAGCGTTAATATAGCTGCATAAATTTTTAACAGTTTGACTTGTTTGATGAGGTTTTCCATGGGATTCTATTTTGACGAGATAAAATTACAAAATCGCTGTAGAGACACAACACTTGTGTCTCCCTCAGGACAGCCATTTAAAGCAGGGTTAAATAGCATGCGTGAGACGCAAGTGTTGCGTCTCTACAAGAAACATATCCTAATGCAAAATCTTAAACACCAATTCTTTCATCAGCCCGCCATTATCCGTGTTTGAATCTACGCCTTTACTCTTTAAATCATACTCGCGCAGGAAGCTGATAATCTGCATGGTTTTGGCGTAATTAAAGCTACGGGCCGCCTGTTCATAATCTTTTACAAAATAGGGGCTGATGCCTATCTCGCGGGCCACGTTTTGGGGCGATTTATCTTTAACATAGTGATAGGTAAGCACCTTGCTAAAAAACGAGAACAAGTTACCTAAAACCAATACCAATGGATTTGCCTTCGGGTTGGCCTCGAAGTAATTAATTATCTGGTTAGCCTTAAATGCGTCCCTTCGGCCAAGCGCCGTTTGCAGCTCAAATACGTTATACTCTTTGCTGATGCCGATATTGTCGTGAATATGCTTTAAGGTAATTTCCTGTCCGGCCTGTACATTCAGCATCAGTTTTTCCAGTTCGTTGGATATCTTAGACAAGTCGTTACCCAGGTATTCGGATAGCATCATACTGGCCTGCGGGTTTATCTTGTAGCCTTTTTCAGCAATAAAGCCTTCAATCCAGGCAGGTATCTTACTATCATACAAAGCAGCTGACTCAAAAATAAGCCCGCTCTTCTCTATCGCTTTGTATGTTTTTTTGCGTTTATCGAATTTGCCATATTTATAGCAGAAAACAAGAATAGTGCTTGGTAACGGATTTTCGAGATAGCTCAATAAAGGATTAATGCTCTTTTTATCTGCATCGTCATTCCCCCACTTCATGTCCTGGGCTTCCTTTACCAATACTACCTGGTAGTCGGCCATCATGGGATACCGCTTGGAGGCGTTCAGCACGGTCATCACATCGGTATCTTTACCGTACAATACCGTTTGGTTAAAGCCTTTTTCAGCTTCCGAAAGTAGTTTTCGTTCCACAAAATCGCTCACCAGGTCTATAAAATAAGGTTCCTCGCCATGCAACAGGTACACGGGCTTGTATTTTCTGTTCTTTAAATCCTTTAAGATATCCTGGGCCGTCATTTCAATGGCAAAGTAAGGAATTTTTAGTGAGTGGTGAATAGGGAATGGTAAAATGCAGATGTCGGATCGCGAATTTGTGAGACCAGTCTCAAATCTTATGTCTCAAATCTCATATCTTCTAACTTGCTCATCCCCCTTAAAATTCACACCTTCGCACATGGATTTGCTGCTGCCGCTTAATCTCCAGCAAACGCGCTCAGCCAAGGCCATGCAAGAGCTGCAGCCCAAGATCCAGGAGCTGCAGAAGAAGCACAAGAACGACAAGCCCAAGCTGACCGAGGA
>JAZJZL010000086.1:0-30641 GCA_040389845.1 Bacteroidota bacterium | reverse complement strand
CGCCCTACCCGTTTAAAATAAATGACCATAACGGGCAGCTATCCCTTTTTGATGTTATCCGCAAGCGCAATATAATTATCACACCCGAGGAATGGGTTAGGCAGCATTTTGTTCAATACCTCATCAATCAAAAAAAATACCCGCGGGCGCTTATTAAACTTGAAGGCGGTCACCGGCTGCACGGTATGGCCAAGCGCACCGATATTATAGTGTACAATTCATCCGGAAAGAAAATTCTTTTAATCGAATGCAAAGCCCCATCAGTCACCATCGACCAAAAAACATTCGACCAGGTGGCCCGGTACAATATGGTGCATAAAGTAAAATTGCTGGCTGTTACCAACGGCTTGCAGCATTATTACTGTAATATCGATTTTGAGAAAAGCGAGTACCGGTTTATAGAAGATCTCCCTACTTATACTACAACCTGATTATTTCCAGCGAAAACAAGATTTTGTATTTTTTCCATCAGTTGCTCCGGCTTAAATGGTTTGGATACATAATCGTTCATACCTGCATTCAGTACCTGCTCTTCAATATCCAGCAACGCGGCGGCAGTGAGTGCAACAATCGGCACATTGGCTTTGCCCGCATCAGGCATCTTGCGTATTTCCATCGAAGCGTCGAAGCCGTTCATCACCGGCATCTGCAGGTCCATTAATATAATATCAAAATTACTGCTTTTGAAAATTTCGATGGCTTTTTCACCATTCTCGGCAATCGTTGGTACAATTTTCCATTTAGAAAGCAGCTTCTTCATCAGCAGCACATTCACCGGGTTGTCTTCGGCAATCAGTATGCGTAGGTTGCTCAACGCGTCGGCATTATGCAGCAACGGATGATTCTCTCCAATTTCGTTAATGCTGACCTCCGATATCGGGAATTCCATATTGAAAGAAAATTCCGAGCCCTCGCCAAGCTTGCTTGATACATGCATCTGCAGCCCCTGCAATTCCAGCAGTCGTTTTACTATAGCCAGCCCCATACCTGTACCGCCGTACTGCCGGGTAGTAGTAATAGACTCCTGCGTAAACGGCTCGAAAATGCTTTGCAAGTTGTCTTTATCTATACCTATGCCTGTATCTTTTACGGTAAAAGTAATCCGCAGCTTGTTATTGCGGTCTTCATAACAAAACGCCTTAACATATACATTGCCCTGGCGGGTAAACTTAATGGCATTGCTAACCAGGTTAAAAAGCACCTGGCTTAGTCGCGTTGGGTCGCCGTAAAGCACCCGGCCTTTCAAAATCGGGTCAACTTTTAAAGTAAAATTGAGACCTTTTTCTTCGGCCTTGGTTTTTTGAGACGAACAAAGGTTTTCTAACAGGTCGACCAGGTTGAATTTAATCGACTCAAACATAACCTTACCGGCTTCTATTTTATTAAAGTCGAGCACATCGTTTACTATCGACTGCAGGTTATTTGCCGATGATTTTAAGACGTTCAGGTTTTCCTTTTGATCAGGTCGTGGGTTAGCCATTATCATCAGGTTACTCATGCCGATAATAGCATTTAAAGGCGTCCTTATCTCATGAGACATAGTGGCCAAAAACTCAGATTTTACCTGCGATGACTTTTCAGCTTTTTCGATGGCCAATTCAAGCTTACCATTTAGCACCGCCTGGTCTTCGCTGGTTTGCTTAAGCTCCTTTATATTTTTTATAAATGCGCTGTAGAAATGACTGTGTATGTAAACTATAATAATAAAGTTTGCAAACATGCTGATGATGATAGTTGACTGGTCGAGTTCCTCTGGTCTCAGCGATATAAAGTACGCCTGGTTGTAAGCAATTACATAAAACGCCAGGACAGGAATGATATTCAGCAACGAGTAAAACAGCCCCCAGCGTTGGCCCAGCATATAATAGCTAAACAAAACTGAAAGCAATATTACCTGTATGGCAATGATATCAACTTTTTGAATGATGATGAAAACATTGCTTAAATTGATGAGCGTAGCGATGGCCAGCAGCGCATGCGATACACTGCGCCAATCGGGCCGGTAGGTGAGGTATTTATATAAAACGATAATGCTGCCAAGGGTAATTGCCGAAGTAATGGATAGCAACGGTAAGTGCTGAAAGTAAACGCTTAAAAATAGCGCGGATACAGTAACGAACAGGATGAAAAAGCCGTAATACAACAAACTGATGCGCGCCTGGTCAAGGATCGACTGTTCGTCTGAAAGTATATTGGATAAGGAAAAATTAAAAAAGCTCGCGTCCCTGCTCATTAATATACACTATCTGTTAAAGTTGATTATAAAAATCAATAATAGCAAGGAGGTGTGGAAATTTCCAAGCCCCCTGCTCACCATAATTTATCACAGATAGTTATGCAATTAGCACGCCAAAGCTGCTAAACTTTCTTCTATTATCTGAAGCTTGGCTTCCGTGTCGGCCTTCTTTTTTAACTCTACCTCAATAATCTCGGGCTTAGCGTTCGCCATAAAGCGCTCGTTGCCTAACTTTGAGTTAACTGCATTTAAAAATCCGGTTAAGTAAACCTTCTCTTTTTGCAGCTTGGCGCACTCTTCAACCGGGTCGATATTCTGCTCCAAAGGCACGTAAAACTCGTCTGTTGATACCATAAAGCCTGCAGCGCCTGCCGGTTTGTCGGCAACAAAATCAAACGTATCGATATTGGCCAGTTTAGTTATAATTAATTCGTAATAGTTGTAAGACACGCCCGAATTTGCTTTTACCGACAGGTTCAGTTTTTCCTTTGGCGCAATCTGTTTTGCGTTACGAATATTCCTAACACCCGCAATTATTTGTTTTACAAATTCAACATCCTCCAGCAGCCGTGTATTTATTTTCCCAACTTCCGGCAATTGCGCAACTATACAGCAATCCAGCTCAGGGCGCCCGCCAAATAGCTCGTCATGCCATAGCTCCTCGGTTAGGAAGGGCATAAACGGATGCAATATTTTCAGGATGTTTTGGAAGAACGAAACCGTAGCCTTGAGCGTTTCCGCATCTACACGCTGCTTTTCGACATCTTGCTGATAAGGCGGCTTTACCATCTCGAGGTACCAGGCGCAGAAATCGTCCCAAACCAGCTTATAAGTATCCATCAAAGCTTCCGACAGGCGGAATTGAGTGAAGTTACGTTCTATCTCGGCAAGCGCCTGGTTAAAGCGGCTCTCAAACCACTCGATAGCAACGGCATTTTGAGGCGCTATGCTTTCATCAGCTTCCCAGCCTTTAACCAGCTTAAAGGCGTTCCATATTTTGTTGGCAAAATTACGGCCCTGCTCGCAGTAGCTTTCATCGAACATCAGGTCGTTACCGGCAGGAGAGCACAACAGCATCCCTACCCTAACACCATCAGCGCCGAACTTCTCCATCAGGTCGATAGGGTCTGGAGAGTTGCCTAATTGTTTCGACATTTTCCGACCCAGCTTATCGCGCACGATACCGGTAAGGTAAACATTCTTAAACGGCGCCTGCCCCCTAAACTCGTGCCCGGCCATAATCATCCTGGCTACCCAGAAGAAAAGAATCTCCGGTGCGGTTACCAGGTCGTTGGTTGGATAGTAATAGTTGATATCTGCATTATTCGGGTCCTTAAATCCGTCAAAAACAGATATCGGCCACAGCCATGAAGAGAACCAGGTGTCAACTACGTCAGGATCTTGTGTTAAGTCCCGAGCCGTTAGTCTTGAGTCTTGAGTCTGTTCCTTTGCAATTTCTAAAGCCTCATCTACAGTTTTGGCAATTACAAATTGCCCATCAGGAAGGTACCAAGCCGGTATTTGCTGGCCCCACCAAAGCTGGCGGCTGATTGTCCAGTCATGAACATTCTCCATCCAGTGGCGGTAGGTGTTCACAAACTTATCCGGGATGAGCTTAACCTCGCCTTTCAACACATAATCCAAAGCAGGTTTGGCCATTTCTTCCATCTTGCAGAACCACTGCATAGATAGTTTCGGCTCAATTACAGCGTCCGTACGTTCTGAAAAACCAATTTGCGATTTATAGTCTTCAACTTTATCTAAATAGCCGTCAGTCTCCAATAAAACGGCAATTTTCTTACGGGCGGCAAAACGGTCTTCTCCAACCAGTATCTCGGCTTTTTCGTTCAGCGTACCGTCGTCGTTTAAAATATCTATAACCGGTAGATTATGTTTCTGGCCGAGCTGGTAATCATTTAAATCGTGCGCCGGAGTTACTTTTAAGCAACCTGTACCGAAGTCCATGGTTACGTACTCATCAAGAATAATAGGTATCTCCCTGTTAATTAAAGGAACCAATACCTTTTTGCCGTGCAGATGTGTATAACGCTCATCATTCGGATTGATACAAACTGCAGTATCCGCCATGATTGTTTCAGGACGAGTGGTAGCAATGGTAACGTAGCCCGAATTATCAACTAAATTATATCTTATGTAATAAAGTTTCTGATTAACCTCTTTACGGTTAACTTCTTCATCACTAACGGCAGTTTTTCCCTGGGGATCCCAGTTTACCATTCGCACGCCGCGGTAAATCCAGCCCTTTTTGTAAAGATGAATAAAGGTATCGATAACCGCTTCAGACATATCGTCTTCCATGGTAAAGCGCGTACGGTCCCAATCGCAGGATGCACCAAGTTTTTTGAGCTGCTCCAGGATGATGCCGCCATACTTATCTTTCCATTCCAGGGCGTATTTCAGGAACTCCTCGCGGGTAAGGTCTTTTTTGCTGATACCGCGCTCTTTAAGCATATTCACCACCTTGGTTTCGGTTGCAATGCTGGCGTGGTCGGTACCGGGAACCCAGCAGGCATTTTTGCCTTTCATACGCGCGCGGCGCACCAAAACATCCTGTATGGTATTGTTCAGCATGTGCCCCATGTGCAGCACGCCGGTAACATTTGGCGGAGGGATAACTATAGTATAAGGCTCACGCTCATCGGGCACCGATTTAAAAAAATCGTGCTCGAGCCAGTAGCTGTACCATTTGTCTTCAATATCTTTTGGCAGGTATGGTTTGGAAGTACTCATAAGGGCGCAAATTTAACGATAGTTCATGGTTCATGGTTCATGGTTCATGGTTTTTTTGCGAAAAGTTAATGGTAACGACTGTCCTTTTACGCTCTTGGTTCCTGGTTCTTGGCTCTTTCCGGCCATGAATCATTAACCATTAACCATGAACTTCCTCCTGCCACAATATTTTTACAATTGCGAAGTTTAATACGATATGGACATCAGAACATTGCCTTTGCACCGTTTTTTGCTTGAAATGCTGAAAAGAGCGCGTTCATCTTTCCTGGTAAAGTGGTTTAACCGCTAACCTCTCACCTGCTCCGGCTTGCGGCCTTCCTTTCTAATTTACTAACTTTAGTTTTTAAGTAAAGACCTATGATGTTTAATACAAAAAATCTCATGCTGGTGGGCCTCGTATGCCTTTCAGCGACCGCATTCGCGCAGAATGGCAAGGACAAGCCGAAAACACCAAACATATCCCTTGATCTTAAAAAGTATATCGATCCTGTCAATATGGATCAATCGGCAAAGGCGGGCGATGATTTTTTTGAGTATGCAAACGGCGCCTGGGTAAAAAACAATCCGATTCCCGCTAAAGAAACGCGCTGGGGCAGCTTTGGTATTTTGCACCAGGAGAACACCGACAGGCTGAAAGGCATTTTAACTGATTTAGGCAAAACATCCGGCCAGCCAAAAGGCAGCCTGAAACAACGGGTAGGTGATTTATATGCCAGCAGCATCGACAGCGTGGCAATAGAAAAACGCGGTTATGACCCCATAAAACCTGATCTGGAACGCGTGGCTAAAATCACCGACCTTGACGGCGTTGTACGTGAAGCAATTTATGAGCGCACAACCGGAGTGGGCAGTCCGCTGTTTGGTTTTGGCGTGGGGCAGGATTCCAAACACCCTACCGTTAACATTCTGAATTTTGGGCAGGGAGGCACTAGTCTACCTGATAGAGATAATTACCTGAAAAGCGACGACCGCACCAAAAAAATCCAGGCTGCTTATAAAAATTATATCGTGGCTTTATTTAAACTAACAGGGTCAAGCGATGCTGATGCAGCTAAAAACGCTGAAACGATTTTCAATATCGAGACAGCTTTTGCTAAAGCCCAGCTAAGCCGCGTTGCTATGCGCGACCCTAACAAAACATATAATAAGTTTGCTGTAAAAGATTTCCAGGCACTTACGCCCCATTTAAAATGGAACGAGCTGTTGCCGCTGATGAGCGTTAAAGGGCAAGATACCATCCTTGTTTCATCTCCTGATTTTTATAAATCAACCGATGCATTATTGGCCTCAACTTCAGTTGATGACTGGAAAACTTACCTTACCTGGAATGTATTGAAAGGTTCCGCATCCTCACTAAGCTCTCCTTTTGAAAGGGCAAGCTTTACTTTTAGCAGCGCTTTGAGCGGCCAGAAAGTACAGGCACCACGTGACGAGCGCGCGGCAAACCTGGTCGACGGTAGCCTTGGCGAACTGTTAGGACAGATTTATGTAGAAAAGTACTTTAAACCGGCAGCAAAAGAATACATGGTGAAGCTGGTAAATAACCTGAAAGAAACCCTCGGCGAACGCATACAGGGTCTTACCTGGATGAGCGCCGAGACTAAAGCAAAGGCATTGAAAAAGCTGGCTGCCTTTACTGTAAAAATCGGCTATCCTGATAAATGGCAGAATTACAACGGCCTGGAAATTGACCGCGATGATTATGCAGGCAATTTGCGCCGTATCTCCCAGTGGCGTTATAATTACAACGTAAGCCAGTTGGGTAAACCGGTTGATAAAACCCGCTGGAGCATGAGTCCGCCGACTGTTAACGCCTATTACAGCCCTACCAACAACGAAATTGTTTTCCCTGCGGGGATATTGCAGTTCCCGTTCTTCGACTTTAATGCTGATGATGCCGTGAATTATGGCGGTATCGGTTCAGTAATCGGTCACGAAATGACCCACGGCTTTGACGACCAGGGCCGCCAATATGATGCGGACGGCACCCTGCGCGACTGGTGGACAAAAGATGATGCAGACAAATTTAAATCACGCGCCGACCAGGTGGTAGACCAATACAACCATTTTACAGTTGTCGATACTATCCATGTAAATGGCAAGCTAACCCTTGGCGAAAACCTCGCGGATTTGGGTGGATTGAATGTAGCTTATGCTGCTTTCAAGAAAACCAAGGAAGGCCATTCAGATAAAAAAATAGATGGCTTTTCGCCAGACCAGCGTTTTTTCCTTTCATGGGCGCAGGTTTGGAGGAGCTCGCAAAGGCCCGAAGCTGCTGCACAGCGTATCTTAACAGACCCACACTCACCGGAACAATATCGCACCAACGCGCCGATAACCAATATCGACGCATGGTATAAAGCTTTCAATGTTAAACCGGGTGATAAGATGTATAAGAAACCTGAGGACAGGACTAAAGTGTGGTAGGTTTGAGTTCATAGTCCATGGACGATAGACCACAGTAGAAATAAAAAAACCGGTCGTGGGGACACAGCCGGTTTTTTTATAGTTGCTACAATTTTTAACATCTGTCATTGCGAACGAGGAACGAGTGAAGCAACCTCGTCGCTTGCATGGCGGCCATGCATATTGCACACCTGTTTGCGAAGAGGTTGCCGCGCTGCGCTCGCAATGACAAGTTTTTTATGCTTGATACATCTTATCAAAGTCGGTATTTCGTCTTCAAATAAAACTTTCTCAAAAAACCTATCCCCGGTAATTCATAACCGGCTTTCCCTGCAAGTTTACCAAGGCACGCCGATAAAAGCGCCAATTCAATTTCACTCAATTCCCTACTTTGCTCATGCTCATTTTGTTTGAGGATTTGACCTGGCGCAGCATCTTGTTTGAATGAACTGTTAGCACCGGCCAGCATACCGGCAACGGTTGGGATATTCAATATATCCGAATATTCAATTTCAAGAAAAGATGCCAGTTGTTGTATCACCGTATCCGGCTGTTCGCTTAGCTCTTCATAACGCACCAGCAGAAATCTCGGGTCATTTGTTTTCGACTGTTCAACCGCAACTTTAAAAGACATACGAAGGTCGAGCAATGCCTGGCGGAGATTTAAGCCTGGTTCCATTTTTTTCCGGGAGGACAGCACCGCTATTGGGTCGCGTACGGGGAGTATAATTTTGGCATTGGGCATTTCCTGCCAGATTCGCTGCAGAAAACGCTCGTTTGCAGGTGTTTTGTCTACCCACATTTCTGCGCTGCTATTAAAACAGGATGCATAAGCAAGTAAAACAGCGGTGTGCGGCCACTGTGTGCCATCATCGTGCGGCACCTCGTTCCACCATGCCATTAAATATTTTGCAAAATCAACATAGGGTGAGTTTTCAATCGTGCTTCGCCCAAGGAGCCAGTAAGGTGGCTGGTTGATAGGATTTGCCAGGCGACGAAGCCATTCCATACCTAAAAAAGCAAGTCGGTAGTCTGCCGGTAATGTTTTTAACTTTTGTTCCAGGTTGGTATAATAAGTTCCTTCGGACGGTAGTACCGCGAGTTTAGGATGACAGTCTAAAAGATTCCTGACCAGCGTGGTGCCGCTGCGGTGAACCCCGCATACAAAAACAGGGCGCCTCGCGAGATCAAAGCCCCACTTTAACTCATCCCGGCTTAAAGGCATTGGTCCCTGTTGTTCCGCCTCTGCCCAAACCAGTTGCGACCACTGAGCAGCCGACGCAATCAATTCGCCCGGCGGACTTTGCTGTAGCCTGCGGACAGGCAACAGCTTATTAAGGCTGCACTCAGCTTCAATTATTTTTGAGAGGTCAGAATTTTGCAAAGCGCTTTTTTACAAGCATGTACGTAAAGTTACGTCAATTGGCTGCTTGTATTTCTTAAAATATTAAAATATGGCTTCTGCAATTTTTTTAGTCGGACCGGCGTTGCTCATGGTGTAAAAATGGAGTACCGGAACACCAAATGCCACCAGTTCTTTACATTGATTTATCATCCACTCTATGCCTACCTCTTTAACGTTTTTCTCGTCTTTGCAGTCGGTTATGGCATCGCAAAGGTCGTCAGGCATATCAATGTGGAATGTTTTTGCAAGATTAACCAATTGTTTTGATGTGGTTATCGGCTTTAAGCCCGGTATAATCGGCACGTTAATCCCATTATCGCGGCAGTTTTTTACAAAATCAAAATATTTCTGGTTGTCAAAAAACATCTGAGTTACTATAAAGCCTGCGCCCATATCTACCTTCTGTTTCAGATATTTAAAGTCTGATTTTAAGCTTGGCGCTTCGAAGTGTTTTTCAGGGTAACCGGCCACGCCGATACAGAAATTAGTTTTCAGGTTATCGCCGCTGTTATCGTGCAAATAAATACCGTTGTTCATGTTTGCTACCTGCTGTAATAAATCAGTCGCATAACAGTGGCCGTTAGGCGTAGGCACAAATGAAGCATCGCCTATGCGCGCATCGCCGCGCAATACCAGTACGTTTTCAATACCCAGGAATTCAAGGTCGATAAGGCCGTTTTCGGTTTCATCTTTGGTGAAGCCGCCGCATAACAGGTGCGGCACGGTATCTACCTTATATTTATTCATTATCGCCGCGCAAATAGCAATAGTACCAGGGCGCTTGCGGTAGCTTAGCTTTTCCAGCAAGCCGTTTTCGTGCTGCTTGTAGATGAAATCTTCACGCAACGACGTTACGTCAATAAACGGAGGTTTAAACTCCATTAACGGGTCTATCGCATCATAAATGCCCTTTATGCTATGCCCTTTTAATGGCGGTATCAGCTCGAAAGAGAATAGTGTTTTGCCGTTCGCGTTGGCGATGTGTTCTGTTATTTTCATTGATAATCCTGTTCAGGATAAATATATCGCTAGGTTAATTGTGAAGTTCAGATTTGTCAACTTTTAAAAAGTTGACAAATCTCTTCCGTTTAATAATTCAGGTTTGGGCCTAACCACCGTTCGGCTTCCTCCAATTCCATGCCCTTCCTTATCGCGTAATCCTCCACCTGGTCTTTGCTTATTTTGCCCAATCCGAAATACCTTGCCTGCGGATGCGCAAAATAGAAACCGCTTACGGATGCAGCAGGGGTCATGGCCAGGCTTTCGGTTAGGTGCATGCCTACACTGTCTTCGGCCTTTAACAAGCTAAATAGTGTCGTTTTCTCGGTATGGTCAGGGCAGGCGGGATAGCCCGGCGCCGGGCGAATACCCTGGTATTCTTCTTTTATCAGTTCCTCGCTGCTTAGCTGCTCTCCTTTTGAGTAGCCCCAGTATTGCTTGCGCACCAGTTCATGCATCTTTTCAGCGAATGCTTCGGCAAGGCGGTCGGCAAGGGCTTTGGCCATTATGCTGTTGTAGTCGTCGTAGTCGGCTTCAAATTTGGCTACCAGTTCGTCGCAGCCAAGACCTGCAGTTACAGCGAAACCTCCAAAATAATCCGGCACTTCGCTTTCTTTTGTGGTGATGAAATCTGATAATGCATAATATGGCTCACCTTTTACTTTTTCGGCCTGCTGGCGTAAGGTATGGATACGGGTAAGCACGGTTTTGCGGCTTTCGTCAGTATATAATTCGATATCGTCTCCAACACTATTAGCCGGCCAGAAACCGATTACGCCCGATGCTGCTAGCAATTTCTCATCCACAATCTGTTTCAACAGCTTTTGCGCATCGTCAAATAGTTTTTTGGCCTCAACGCCTACAAACTTGTCATCAAAAATCTTCGGGTAGCTGCCGCGCAATTCCCAGGTATGAAAGAACGGTGTCCAATCGATGTATGGCAATAGTTCTTCCAGCGGGTAATTCTCAATTACTTTTGTGCCGGTGAACGTCGGTTTCGTAGCTACATCACCATCCAAACTAATCTGGAAACCGCCTTTACGCGCTTCCTCAATGCTTACGAAACGTTTATCCGAACGCTTATTCATGTGTGCCTCACGGGCTTTGGCATATTCATCTTTTATACCGTTGATATAGCCATCGCGTGTATCCCGGTTCATCAGGCTGCTGCAAACGGTTACGCTGCGCGATGCATCTAACACGTGGATAGCCGCACCTGAATAATTAGGCGCAACTTTTACGGCTGCGTGAATACGTGAAGTCGTAGCGCCGCCGATTATTAGCGGTATGGTAAAACCTTCGCGCTCCATCTCTTTGGCAAAATGCACCATTTCATCAAGCGAGGGCGTAATCAACCCACTAAGGCCGATAATATCTACCTCCTGTTTTTTTGCTTCTTCAATTATGCGTTGCGCAGGTACCATCACCCCAAGGTCAATCACCTCGAAGTTATTGCAAGCCAACACCACCCCCACTATATTTTTACCGATATCGTGCACATCGCCTTTAACGGTGGCCATCAAAACCTTACCGGCATTGGCCCTGCTTCCGCTGCTGTCTTCCCCGGCATCGATAACACGCTGCTTTTCAAGTTCAATAAATGGTAGCAGGTAAGCCACCGCTTTTTTCATTACGCGGGCAGATTTCACCACCTGCGGCAAAAACATCTTGCCTGCTCCGAAAAGGTCGCCTACAATGTTCATCCCGTCCATCAGCGGACCTTCTATTACTTCAAGCGGTTTAGCGTAAGCCTGGCGGGCTTCTTCCACATCATCATCCAGATATTCAATAATACCTTTTACCAGCGCATGCGACAGGCGTTCCTGTACCGTACCCTTGCGCCATTCCTCGTCGCGCTCTATTACTTTGCCTTTACTTTTTATAGTATCGGCAAATTCAACCAGGCGTTCGGTGGCATCGGGGCGGCGATTCAGCAACACGTCTTCAACCAGCTCCAGAAGTTCTTTTGGAATCTCCTGGTAAACTTCCAGCATACCGGCGTTTACAATGCCCATGTCCATGCCTGCCTGTATGGCATGGTACAGGAAAGCCGAGTGCATGGCCTCACGTACCGTGTTATTACCACGAAACGAGAACGAAATATTACTCACCCCACCGCTAACTTTAGCATGTGGCAGATTTTGTTTTATCCAGCGCGTAGCCTCGATAAAGTCCACGGCATAGTTATTATGTTCTTCCAAACCGGTTGCCACGGTAAGAATATTCGGATCGAAGATGATATCCTGCGGCGGAAAGCCGACTTCATCCACCAATATATCGTACGAACGCTTGCAGATTTCGATACGGCGCTGTAATGAATCGGCCTGTCCTGTTTCATCAAAAGCCATCACAACCGTAGCTGCGCCATAGCTTAATATTTTGCGGGCTTGTTCCTTAAATTTCTCTTCACCTTCTTTTAGGGAGATGGAGTTTACAATGCCTTTGCCCTGTATACATTTTAAGCCAGCCTCAATAACCGTCCACTTAGACGAGTCAATCATTATCGGCAGTTTGGCAATATCCGGTTCAGATGCAACCAGGTTCAAAAACTTCACCATCACAGCTTCAGAGTCAATCATACCCTCGTCCATATTGATGTCGATAACCTGCGCACCGCCTTCCACCTGCTGACGGGCAACGGTAAGGGCTTCTTCATAGTTCTCAGCCAGTATCAGCTTTGAGAATTTGGGCGAACCGGTGATATTGGTACGCTCGCCTACGTTTACAAATATACTTTCAGGGGTGATGGTTACCGCTTCAAGCCCGCTTAAACGCATATAGGGTTCAATTTGCGGGATAGGCCGTGGTGAATATCTTGCAGCTTTATCAGCAATACATTTGATGTGCTCCGGCGTGGTACCGCAACAACCACCAACAATATTTACCAAACCGGCTTTCATAAAGTCGTCAACCTGGTGAGCGGTTTCGTGCGCAGTTTCATCGTACTGACCAAACTCATTCGGTAAGCCGGCATTCGGATAGGCTGAAATAAATACGTTAGCCTTGATAGATAGTTCCTCAATGTGCGGGCGCATTTCCTTTGCACCCAACGCACAATTCAATCCCACAGAAAGCAGGTTTGCATGTTGCACCGAATCCCAGAATGCCTCAACGGTTTGTCCGGACAGCGTACGGCCAGAAGCATCCGTTATAGTACCGGAAATCATCAGCCCCCCTAACCCCCTAAAGGGGGGGTAGTCTTTGCCATTGAGCGCACATTCTTTTCTGTACCTGTCAATAGCAAACAAAGCAGCTTTGGCATTCAGTGTATCAAATATGGTTTCGACAATCAACAAGTCAGAACCGCCGTCAACCAAACCTCTTACCTGTTCATAATAAGCTTCGGCAAGGTCGTCAAAAGTTACTGCCCGGTAACCGGGATCGTTTACATCAGGCGATAACGAAGCAGTACGATTCGTCGGCCCCACTGCGCCAGCTACAAAACGTGGTTTGTTCGGGGTCTTAATATTATATTCATCAGCAGCCTCGCGGGCTATGCGTGCGCCCTCGTAGCTTAGCTCATAGGCCAGATCCTCCATCTGGTAATCGGCCAGTGAAATGCGCTGCGTGCTGAAGGTATTTGTCTCGATGATATCCGCACCTGCATCAAGGTATTCAATGTGAATAGCTTTGATAATATCCGGGCGTGTTATATTCAGCAGGTCGTTGTTGCCCTGTAAGTCGGAAGGATGATTACGAAAGCGCTCGCCGCGAAAATCGGCCTCCTTCAGCTGGTAACGCTGAATCATGGTGCCCATCGCCCCGTCAATAATCAGTATGCGCTTTTCTAGTTCTTTTCTAATATCCATGTTTGTGATTTCACCGATTTTAATTTGCGATTTCACAGATTTTTTTGGGGATTTCACCGATTTTATAATTTGTGATTTCACCGATTTTATAATTTGTGATTTCACCGATTTTGGTAATCGAAGTAATCATCTTTTAAATCAGTGTAATCCTTAAATAATCGGTGAAATCATTCTCTAATCGGTGAAATCACTACAAGCTTATCGAAAAGTCGGGTGTTAGTTTGACTTTCGCTTATCTTTCCCGCTGCCGTTTGGCTGCCGGGTAGAATGTAGCACCTTGTAAGTACAGGTTGCTAAGACATCGCAGGGTCTGTCCCTCCGTCTTTCTCCATAAGCACCACAAATATCTGCATAAATGCGGTTACATGCAATAGGGATTAGTTGTCATAGGATAAGAAAGGCATTGGAGGAGAATCAAGAGCCGGGAGCGAGAATCAAGAAGCAAGAGTCAAGAACCAAGACTCAAAACAAAACTGCGCCAACGTATTAAAGCTGCAAATTATCCTGATTCTTGACTCTTGGCTCTGCAGAAGATATGATGATAGGTAATTTTGGTGAATAGGTTTTCAAAGATTTGCATTAATCACCTGCTGCAAAAAGGCCCTGATATTTTCCCTTGCGCCTATAGAGCGGCTTATTACCTCGCCATTTTTGCCGATAACCATATGTACGGGCAGAGCATTGGTATTAAAGTTTTCAGCGATTTTGCTGCCATTGTTTAATACGCGATAATCAAACTCCCGGTCTTTAAAGAATTTTAGCAGGCTTTCTGTTTTATCGCCCGATAAAGCCAGGAATATCACATTAGGCTGATTGCTGAATTGCTTAACCAATTTATTCAGCTCCGGCATTTCGGCAACGCACGGGCCGCAGCCAATCCCCCATATATTCAATACTACCAGCTTGCCCTTAAAGTCTGACAGGCGGACAACATTTCCTTTTAAATCTGTCGCTGTAAAATCTGGTACTATATCGGCTGATGTTGTTGACTTCGCCCCTGCGGGTCTAAGCGAAGCCTGGAATTCTGCAAAGGTTTTCTGTTTTACGCTGATAGAAGCAAATATTGCCTCCATTGAGTCGAGGGCTGCTGCATCGCCTGTTTTATAAAGCCTTTTATAATCTTCCATTGCGAGGTTCAGATTACCCGTCCGTTTGTAAGCCAGCGCCCGCTGCTGAAGCAACAGGGGCAGAAAATTACCCTCGGCGTTGCTCCCTGCCAATATACTGATTGCTGCAGAACTGTTAGTTATTGCGGCCCTATAATCTTTCTTCAGCAGGTTAAGCTTTACCAAATCCATATAAAATAACGGTACATATTGCTGGTAGTGATTATAGTTTAGCCGGTACTGGTGATTTATTGAGCCACCCTGGTAAAGTTCAATGGCCTCGTAAAGCATTTTTTCAGCTGAATCCAATTTTTCATTTCGTTCGATGTAAAGCTCAGGCAGGTTAGCCAAGGCGTAGTAGGGCATTTTGCTATTATTGTACTCCGGCAGCAAAGCTTTTTCAAAGGCTGCGGTGCTGATATTTTTATCGTCTTTAATGTAGTAGAATACGTTGGGGTCGTGCGAAAGATAAGCGTTGGGATATGAGGTAAACAGTTCCTTCAATTTCATGCGCACATCATCTTCCACGTTCTTAGCACTTGCTTTATAGTATTCATAATTATAAATACTGAATGCAAACGCCAATTCGGCGCTTTCGGGAAAACGACTAAACAGCAAATACAGGTATTTCTTTCCTTCGGACAGATTGGCGGTTTTAGCATAACCGACACATAAAGCCGCCAGCAGCCCTGGTCCGGCGTCTTTTTTTTGTTGGGCGATTGCCTGCAGTTTTTTCACAATTTCATCTATTTGTACCTTAGCCGCCTCATGGTCTTTTATCATCGAAACAACATTGATAAACCGGGCATAGGCCAAATAATTATCCGGATAATGAACCATTTCCTTCCGGAAGACGCTATCCGGGTTATCGTCTAAAAGCGCATCGAGGTAAGCGCCCTCAGCTTCAGTTTGATGATTAGAATCAAATACCAGTTTGGTTATAGCAACATTATCGTCGTCTTTGTTCAGGGTATAAAATTCTGCTTTTAATGACGCCGCGTTGTTGGGAAGCTTAAACTGATTGGTTAGGTGGCTGTCTGCCCCTTCCATCGCCAAATGGAATTTATCATAGTATCCATTTTGGAGGTAAATGGTTATCCTGGCGTAAATGGTTTCCTTACCGCTAAGCACAGCGCCGGGTTCTGTACTGTTATAAGTGATAGTCACCATCTCGCCACCTGCCGGTTTAGCGGTCGATACGGTGCTAACCTGGCCCAATGCCAAGCCAATAAGTCCAACTACCGCGATGATGCTCAACAAAAGCTTTTTCATTTCCTTAAAATTTCAATAAAGGAAACGATCGCTTTTATCAGCCTAAAAAATAATTGACCGGTTGAGCCATAAAGGTTACCAGACAGGGTAAGAATATGACGAACGGCATTACCATAACAGTGTTTTTATATATGGGGATAAAACCGGGGTTAATCCGCAGAAATTATGGATTAGTCATTAAAATTGCAGGTATTGGCAAGTTTTGCATAGATTCAAAAAATGAACCGGCTGAAAATATCCTGGGATAAATCGTTCACCGACTGGCGCTATCGCCTGTTGCTGCATGTGATGTTTTGGTTTTTTATCCTTTTTTACTGGACACAGGAGAGCGTAGTACTACTCATTAAGTGGGAGCAACACTATTCTGTCACTCTCATCGGCATTTGCCTGGCCCTTTTCCTGTTTTACCCGCTGGTATATGCCATTGTTCCGCTGTTTCAAAAGCGCAAATGGCTGCCTGCAATAGGCCTGCTTGCTGTTTATTACATAATTGCAGTTACCCTGCGCGCCTACAATATCGAACTGATTATGAGCTGGTATAACCTCAAAAAATCGTGGGTTGTGGGCCAGGACTTTTTTAAACGGCTATATGCTCATGAGTTCGCCCCCTTAAACCTTTTGAAAATATTTTTCAGCAGCATTCCAAGCCTGCTGGAGATCATATACCTGCCACTTACCGTTAAATTTATCCGGTACGCATACCGCTTTAACCTGAAACAAGCCTGGCTGGCTAAAGAAAATGCCCAACTACAGCTATCAACTCTAAAAGCACAGGTAAACCCGCATTTCTTTTTCAATACCCTCAATAACCTGCAGTCATTCATCGTGCAGAACGAACGAGAAAAATCAGTAGACCTGCTCATCAAACTGGGCGATTTTATGCGCTCATCATTATACGACTGTGACGCCGACCTGATAACGGTTAAACAGGAAGCCGATTTATTAACCAATTATATCGCTATAGAGCGTGTGCGCTTTGATGAACAAGCCACAATCAACCTCAACTTTTTAAATGATGACCCGGAGTACAAAATTCCGCCCTTTATATTTTTGCCTTTTGTAGAAAATGCCTTCAAACATGGCGGCTCTGTTCCTGCGGAGGACGTGCTTATAAGTATTGACTTAAAAAACACCGTCGAAAAAATCACGCTGACGACGAAAAACCGGTATGGCGGACAGGCAAGCAAAGGCGGCATCGGCCTGCAGAATGTGCGCAAAAGGTTAAGCTATTACTTCAATGAAAATTATAAGCTCAGCATTGAAAATACGGGCGATATTTACAGCGTTATACTGGAGATATGCAAACCGTAAACTATTTAATTGTTGATGATGAACCGCAAGCCCGTAAGCTGTTCCAGGCTTATTTGGCCGGCATAGGTAACTATAATCTTATTAAATTATGCGCTAACGCGATGGAGGCGTATGAGGCGCTGCATACATCAAAGATAGACCTGATGTTCCTGGACATAAAAATGCCGGTAGTGTCGGGCACCGACTTTTTACGTTCGCTTAAAAACCCGCCGCTGGTAATTTTCACCACTGCCTTTAATAAATATGCGATGGAAGGTTACGAGCTGAATGTAATAGACTACCTGTTAAAACCCATATCGCTGCCCAGACTGATGCAGGCGCTTGAAAAAGTAAACGGTCGCATGCAGAAAACGACTGATGGTAATATTTTTCCGGCAATCAATCATATTTTTATTAAACAAGAAAACAAGCTGGTTAAGATAAACCTCGACGAAATATTACTGGTAGAAGGCATGCAAAACTATGTAAAGCTTCACCTGAAGGATAAGGTTATGATTACGGCCAACACGATGAAGGTAATGGACGATTTGCTTCCTGCGCATAAATTTCTGCGTGTACACCGCTCATTTATAGTACCTGTGGCAGAAATTTCTGCCATAGCCGGCAATGCGGTAGAGACAACTTACAAAAATGTGCCGATTGGTTTGAGCTACAAGAATGAGGTGTTGCGATATGCCAGGAATGGCGGTGGAAAATCTCATATGTAGGTTATCGCGAAAATCAAGCCCATACATCCGCGTACAATATGGATCGTGCCAATGGCACTCTGTTGTTTTGCTGGCAATTAACCACGGGTTGAAACCCGTGGCTACAAAATGATTCGGGCCGATGGCCCTTAAATATCCTATGCGTGGGACTGCCAATTTTTTGGTATTCCTGGCTCTTGATTCTTTGGCTCTTGGCTGTCTCACGAATATATCCATATCAACATATGCCCCTTCTGCTTACGAATAAGGGCATCGGCAATCTTCATGGTATTGTTTGATATGGCGGGACATCCCCAACCTTCGGGTGTACCGTTTGGATAAACTTCTTCTTCGGAAACGGCCTCCCACGAATGGAAAACAACCTGCCGTTTAAGGGCATTACTATTGGTTGATTCGAGGCCTGCGAGATAATATTTAACGTGTATACCCCAATTGCTGTAGGCGCGGCCATCTATGCGATATTTACCAAGCGGCGTACAATGGCTGCCATCCGCATTGCTGAATACAGGTTTATCCTTCGACCACATACCAGACCAGGGCATTTGTCCGCAGCCGTGGCTTACCAGGCCGCTGGCGAGAATTTGTTTTTTGGCAAAGTCCCAAATCACAAACCGTTTAACACCCGAGGGCAGGCTCATATCAACCAGGAAACAATAACGCATGTTAAACCCCTGCTTTTTGCAGAATTGCAAAGCCTCTTTGGCTTTTAACCGGGTTCTGTTTGTATCGATATGCGGAGTAGCCGCCATCGAACTAATAGCGCATAAAAAAGCCGGTAAGAAGGCTAATAAAAATTTATTGAGGCTTCTCACCGGCTCTGATAAAAATCTAAGCTGAATTATCTTCTGCTGCCGAACAAACGAAGCATTGACATAAACAGGTTAATGAAAGTAGTATAGAGCACGTAGGCTCCTATAATTACCAATTTTTTTGATTCGGCAGTACCGTATTCAATACCAGCGCCAATACGTTTCAACATTTGCATGTAGTAAGCAGTTAAGCCTATCATCAAGGCTACGAATACAAAGCTCAATAGGTAAGATAATTGAGCACTGCCCATAAAAAAGTTAATAAGGCTCACTACAAATGCGCCCAGGAATATCATAATCAATATCGAACCGAATTTGGTTAAATCCATCGATGTGGTATAGCCGGCTATCGCCATTATGCCAAATATTGCAGCAGAGCTCAGAAACACTGTAAATATTGATGATGCGGTATAAATAAGGCCGATAATACTCAAACTAATTCCTATCGCAACAGCGTAAGCGATAAACAAAGTCAGTACTGCCCCGTATGATAAGCGGTTAAAACCGAAATTCATCACTAATGAAAAAGCCAATGGCGAAAACACAGCGATATAACCTAAACCTGTGAAACCGCCCCGGGTAGGGTCGATAATCAGGCGCAGCAAACTGATATTTGTCGCAAACTCAAAAGCAACAAAGGCCGATATGCCCAGTGCAACAAACATCCAGGTAAAAACCTTTGCAATGTACTTGCGCGACGAATCAGCATCGTTAATTTGTATTACGTTTTCATAAACGTAGTCAGGATTATTATTTTCCATTTTCTTGTTTTAAAGATTTGTTGTTCAAATGTAATTAGTAGATATGAGATTTGAGGTAAAAATGCCAACAGATTTTTTATCGCTAAGCAATAGCTCAATTCAAACCATATCACCTTATAACGCAGATATATCAATTCTCGTACCTCAGCCGCTAATTCAGCCGTTTTGTCAGTTGTTCTTCAACTTTTTTAAATACCTGCAAAGGTTTAAGCGTGCGCCAGGCCAGGTTGTCAAGCTCACCGCCGAAATTGATGTAATAGTCGATATTATTCTGTTTAAACTCTTCTATTACGTGATCCCTGAAATTGATGCCGGCAATCCAGCCGTCTTCCACATCCTGGAACCATTCTTCATAGTAACAGTCGTCGGATGAGTGAAAGTTCAGCACATTCTCCCCTATCAGAATAAAGTGATTGATGCCGTTATCTACCATCAACTCCAGTATCTCGCGCTTCATCAGCATGATATCGTTATTGATGGCATCGTTCCATTCGCCGATAAATTCAATGATAGCATAGTTGCGTTCGTAATCGGCAAATAACACCTTCATATACAACGTATTCGAGCCGAATGAATCCCACTGCGGGTGCAGCAGGTAATTGTAAACCTGCTTATCAAATTCAAACTCACTGTATTGCGTAGCATAAAACGGCGAATACTCATCTTCCGACGCCACATAGTCGTCACGCCATTTGTAATATGGTTCTATCTCGTGCATAAATATTCTCTCAGTTAAACTTTTTCCAGAGTTTCGGGTATAAACCCGGCAACTCGCTTTCTTTCCAATCTTTACCCGTAGTTTTCGGGCCTCCAAAATCATAGTTCAGCCCTTTATCATAGGCTACGTTTCGGGGAAAGGCATCATCTTCCTCCTTTTTCCCTGTTTTATTCTGATATGCCGTTGTAGAAACAAATAATAAATCTTCAAAATCCGGTACAACGCCCTTTTCAATAACATCCGCTAATGAATCAGGGTCTTTAATCGTTTGTTCGAATGTTTTTTGGCCTAAACCAATCAACCAGCAACGGAAATATAAATAGGTATCATCAGAAACGGAACCATCGATGATTTTATCGATGGCCACAATTTTATAATCATCGGCGGCAATAATCTTTTTACACAAAATTATCTCAAAATCCACTATTTGCTCCGGGGTGTATTGCGACAGTTTTTGAATTATTATATCCCCCTCTGCTTTTGTACTGCCACCTGAAGTATAAAAAGCATAATCTATAATTTTCCAAAATTCCTTCTCATCCATATTATTTCCCTTTTGGTATTCGGCAACTTTTGTTTGGCCGCCACTTCCCCGGGGACGGGAACATGCAACTATAACAGCCATCATTAACAATAAAAGGGTTATGGAAAACATTATATGTAAAGACCTCGCTTTCGTAACTTTCACAACCTTATTTGTTTAAAATCGCATCAACGGCTTTCCTCACACTACCGTGTTTCAACAACAGCTCACCCGCGGCTTTTTCATCCAGGCCGGTTTCGTTCATTACCATGCGGGTGCCGCGGTCGACCAGCTTATCGTTGGTTAACGCCATGTCGACCATTTTATTCCCCTTCACTTTGCCTAATTGAATCATAACACTGGTGCTCAACATATTTAACACCAATTTCTGGGCTGTGCCGGCCTTCATGCGGGTGCTGCCCGTTAAAAATTCAGGACCGGTAACCACCTCAACCGGGTATTTGGCTTCTGCCGCTACCGGGCTTCCTGTATTGCAAACAATGCAGCCAGTTACCACATCGTTCTCATTGGCTTTTTTTAAGCCGCCAACCACATAAGGCGTAGTACCGGAAGCCGCTATACCTACTAACACATCCTTTTCGTTAATCTTATATTCCTGCAAATCAATCCAGGCCTGTTCGGTATCATCTTCCGCAAACTCTACCGCTTTGCGAATAGCGCCATCGCCGCCGGCAATAATGCCTACAACCATATCAAACGGAACGCCAAACGTAGGCGGGCATTCCGAAGCATCAACCACACCCAGCCTGCCACTGGTACCGGCGCCGATATAGAATAACCTGCCGCCCTCTTTCATTTTTGCCGCGGTAATAGCCGATAGCTTTTCAATCTGCGGGAGCGCTTTTTCCACGGCCAATGGCACGCTTTGGTCTTCCTTATTAATACTTTCAAGAATCTGCAGAACCGGCATTTGCTCCAGGTTATTGTAGTGCGATTCTTTTTCGGTGATTCTTTCCATTAAGGCAAAATTGGGGAAAATAATTTAGATGTGAGACGTGAGATTTGAGATATGAGACTTGGATTTTTTCGATGAAAGTCAATAAGTCCAAAAGATGAATACCTTATCTCAAATCTCTAATCTCACACAGGGAAGTCGTTTTAATCTTTTGGCGGCTTTTTTCATAGCGATGGGTTTATAAACCCATCGCTATGGTGGAGATCTTCTCAAGTGGGCGGTCTTTTCCGTTTGAAAAGTAAACGGCCTATGTGTAATGATTTCAATGGCAATTCCCTCCATATCTCATATCTCGCATCTATTTGCTAACTTTGTGGTAATAAGAATAATGAAACGAGCTGCAGGGATTATTTTCAGGACGACGCTATTGTTAACGCTGGGTGTGATGATTGGCCTCTTCATCAGCAACCGCAGCCTGATGAATCAAAGTCTTGGTTTCTCGCTCGAGGAGAACGACAAGATATCCAAAGTGCTCGACCTGGTGAAGCATAAGTATGTCGATTCTGTAAATGTCGACAGTGTTGAGGGGGTTACCGTTAACAATATGCTGCAGCACCTCGACCCGCATTCGCTTTACCTTCCCGAACAAAAAGCAACATTTATCAACGAAGGGCTGGCAGGCGGATTCATCGGCATTGGCATTGAATATCAGCTGCTGCGCGACACCATGATTATCACCCAAATCTACCCTGGCGGCCCTGCGGCGAAAGCAGGCCTGGTTACAGGCGACAGGATTATGGAGGTTGATGGTAAAAAGTTTTCCGGAACACATTTAACGGTAAAAACGATCAATAAAACGCTTCACGGGCAAGACAATTCTCCGTTGATAATTGCGGTCAGCTCGCCTAACTCTCTGGCCAGGAAAAACTATACGCTAAAACGGGGGCATGTACCCAACAGCAGTATTGACGCCGCTTACATGGCAGCTCCGGGTGTGGGTTATATTAAAATCAGCAAATTCGGCCTGACTACAGATACCGATTTTCGCGAGGCTATAAGTAAGCTTAAAACCAAAGGCCTGCAAAAACTGGTGCTTGATTTACGCGGAAATGGCGGCGGTTACCTTAATACAGCAACCGAACTTGCCGACGAATTTTTAACTAAAGGCAAGCTGATAGTTTATACCCAGGGTGTACACGAAGAACGCCGGGACTATTTCTCTACCGATTCAGGCACTTTCCAAACCGGGAAGGTAGCAGTTATGATAGATGAATACTCTGCTTCGGCCAGCGAGATATTAGCCGGCGCCTTGCAGGACTTAGACCGCGCTGTCATCGTAGGTCGCCGCTCCTTCGGCAAGGGATTGGTGCAGCAGCAATTTGCCTTCGCAGATGGCTCGGCGGTTAACCTAACTATCGCACGATACTACACGCCTTCAGGCCGTTCTATCCAAAAATCATACAAAGGCGGCATTGAAAGCTACCATAACGATATAGCCGAACGTATGCGGAAGGGTGAGTTATTCTCGGCCCAAAATAACCTGGACGACAGCATTTTCAAAAAGCAATCGCCATACCATACGGCTAATGGCCGTAAGGTATTCAGCGGCGGCGGTATTATGCCTGATATTTTTGTCCCTGCCGATACGACCGGTGATTCGTATCTTTTAGAAGAGCTGAACGACAAGCAGCTTTTTACCGCCTACACCATTGATAAATTGCAGCCGCTGCTGAATGCCTTCAACTCTTCGGATGATTTTATCAAGAAGTATGAAATAAGCGAGGACGAGTTTCATAAGTTCATTCAATATGCCTCGCAAACCATAAAGGAAATGAATCCTCAGGATTTGCTCACCTCCAAATCTGCTATAAAAACCATGCTTAAGGCATCAGCCGCCCGGTTTAAGTGGGGAGATAATGCCTATTTTGAAGCCATAAACGCCAGTGATGAAACGCTGTCGAAAGCGATACAGGCAATTAATTGAACCGGGATTTTTCACCTGTTGTTAGTTTTCAATGGCGTTCAAGAGGGTTTCGCCGTTACGCAGATTTTACAGATTTTTTTGGCGGATGATTTTTTGGGCTGTGCTTAAGCCACTAGTTAATGCTGCTTCAACGGTGCCCATGGAGGGGCCTTCGTACAGGTATTCCCCGGCGAAGAAGATGGTGTTTTCGATAGGTTGGGTTAATATTTTTCTTGCGCCTGCAGCTTCAACCGTATCGTAGGCATAGGAGCCGCGCGTAAACGGCTCGGCGGTCCAGTTGGCTACATCGAAGGCCACGAGCTTATCTTTTAATTCGTCCTCGCTCATCTTAAAAATATTTCCTATTGATTGCAGGCATAGCTTTAATATTTCTTCTGCCGGTGTATCTTTTTGCCGGGCCGCGGGCAGGCCGCCAAGCCAGCCGGTTAAAACCGCACTGTGCCGGGGCGATTGTGTCCACCAGGTTGGTATAGTTTCGCTTGACAGGATAAAGCCCATGTTTTTCAAGTCGGTTCCAACGCGCTTTGCAGTTGCCGCGTCTTCCCAAAAGGGTGTGTCAAACTCAAGCAGGATTTTTATGATTGAGCCGAAGCCCATTTGCCGGATTGCTTTATGATGATCCGGGATTTGTGGAGAAAACGTTATTGCGCCTTTCTCGTTTTTATCGGCTTGTAAAACGCCGAGTGGCATCGCTATTAACAGGTGTTCAGCTTCATAGGTTGCTCCGTCATCGGTTTTCGTTTTTACATATCCGGCTCGCCAGGATATTTCTTTTACTACGGAGTTAAGATATATCTCCGATCCCGCCTGCCTGCTTTCTTCTTCCAGGTATTTTATCATCACACCGTAGCCTCCTTTTACGCGGTGCTGTGCTTCAAAGTCTTCGCCCTCCCACTCATCGCGCAAAGCAAATGAGCTGGCTCTTTCCGGATCGGCTGTATCATAACCTGATACAAAACCGATTACCGAGGCTCTTAATTCATCATATTTACCAGCCGGAAATTCTTTATCAAGGAACTCCTGGATGCTGACGTCCTGTTTAAGTTCGCCAAGTTTAGCCACCACCTTGTCCCAATCCGCGAAGCCGCCGTCTTCAATAAATTTTCCATCCTTGTAGGTTACCATTTCTTCAACAGCAGAATGATATTCAATACCGGCTTCCTTTAACAGGGTTAGCGTTACCGGTAAATCACCGTGGATAAACTCCGCACCAAGCTCTGCATCTTTAAAAAATGATTCGTTATGCAAAGTGTGGATGCGCCCCCCGCAACGGTTACGGGCTTCCAGTACGGTAACTTTCTTTCCGGCTTTGCTTAAAGTACGCGCCGCCATCAGGCCGGTTGCACCTGCGCCTATGATGAGGATATCAGCTTTATTCATTGAAATTTATAAGCGGATTTTGAGTTGATTTGTTTGAGAATTGTTATTTGTATGTCGGTCGGGGCGTATCGCATACCATAGCCGTTAACCTAAGGGCATTGGGGTCCGTAGCCCCCTCTAAATCTCCCCCGGTAGGGGAGACTTTAGCTGCACGATCGCCGTAATTTTTTTAAGTCCTCCCAACCGGGGAGGATTATTTCATGAGGGCTTCGCCGTTTAGGAGGGGCTTTGACCCGCTTTGCAGCTATGATTTGGCTTAAGTTAACGGCTATCGTATCGCATACGCGCGCCTCGCAAATATGCCTATCTTTCCTCCAGCATCTTTAAATACTGCGATGGGGTCATCCCATTTTGTTTCTTAAATGTTTCATTAAAGGCCGATTTGCTGGTAAAACCCACGTCCATAGCAATACCCATAATGGAGTAATGTTTGTAAGCCGGGTCGGCCAGGCGTTGTTTTACTTCTTCGGTGCGGTAATAACTCACCAGTTCGCTAAAGCTTTTATTGAGCCTGTTATTGATAACGCGCGATATAACGTGAGGCGTGGTGTGCGCTTTTTTTGCCAGCTCGCTTATTTTTATTTCGGGATGCCTGTAAATCTTCTCACGCTCAAAAAAATGAAGCACTTTCTTCAGCAAGGCATCTTCCGTTTGTTCTTCAATATTTACGGATGCATATTTTTTATCAAAATCCGGTTTTAACGTACGCACATCCGATAAAGCCTGGAAGGCGATGGTATAGATCATCGCACCCAATACCATGGAGTATATAAAGTTGCCCGTCACCGTGTAAACCCCGGTTACCGCCACATAAATTATTATCCCCAGGAAAACGACTGCCACCAGGCAAAACGTAATGGTAAGCTTTTGCAGCCATTTAAAGCGCTGCTCAACAGGAAAGCGGTACTGTGCCGGCGGGTTTTTAACCGACTGCAGCAGAAAACGCCTGATTAAGAAGAAATAGATAGTGAGGTGCGCAAAATAGGCGATAAACCATAACGATGTCTTACCATCTATTTGAATCCTGCCTTCTATCAGCGCATCGATAGTGAGCACTAAAATACGGTCGTCAACAGGGTTTTCCTGAATCCAGATGACTACCAACGCTAGCAGATAAGGCACAAAATGCAACAGGTGGATGTACTTAAATTTAAAGTCCGACGAGATTACCGACAGTGTGTACAGGTATAATACCGGCCCCAGCAACAGCACCATCCCCCGGCCAATGTTAGTGATGCCATGAACGGTACGATACAGGTAAGTGGCTTCGCTAAAGTTGCTGAATTGCACGCAAAATATTATCACCAGCAGGAACAGCAGCAGCAACCGGGCATTTTGATTGGCGGCAGGCTTTATCAGCAGCGAAACGAAAAGAAACAGGCACTGCGAAAGAAAGGCAATCAATAATATCGACCACAAGCTAAAAATCATAAACTAAAAGGGGTACGGGATTACAAATGTACACCTTTTTGCCCGGCGGGGAGTTTAAATTGCCGTCAAATTAAAAAATGCACGATGAAAAAACTTGCCTTTTTATTGATAGCAATTGTGCTTGCCATAAACACCGCTGATTGCCAAAACTTTCATAATTTAAAGTTTACCGACAAGTGCGACACCTCGAAAACCGGGCTTTGTTACTGGGATTTATCCTGGGGCGGCAAGGGAGCAGTATCGCCGGCGCGTGACGGCAATATTAACGCCATGCTGATACAAGGTGCCACCGAAATCTCTGTTGGCTTTAGCGAGCAGACAGCTGTTTTTCCGGCGCCTAAAGGCGATGCGTTTATTACGCTTACAGCTGATATAAAAACAGCGGACGTTATCGGAAAAGGCGCCGGGTTAAATTTGTGGCTTTTAGACGCTAAAGGAAACACCCTCGCCACCAGGGATATGGGCGGCTTTTACTCTCTCGACTGGATAAGAGGAACAACGCGATGGAAAACCTGCTCAATTTCAATAGTCCTGCCAAAGGAAACAGCCAAAGTAAAAATCGGCGCGATATTATTCGGAAAAGGCAAGGCATGGTTCAGCAGTTACAGGTTTAGTGTTACTACCATCGGCAATCGCAGGGTAAGTCCACTGGCTGTAAAATACATCAATGCTGCATGCGACATTATTAAAAAACATTCGCTGGTTAAGGATTCTGTAAACATCAGCCAGCTAAAACAAACTACCTTAAAAATTGCCGGACCGGCTAAAACATACAGTGATTGTTTCCTGGCAGTAAAATATCTCATCGAATCCCTGCGGCTTTATGGAGATGAGCATTCATTTTTCATGAGTGCTGCTGAGAAAAAGAACTGGGAAATAAACGGTTCGGCGGTTCATAAAATAAAGAATGCTAATTGTGAGGCGATGGGGGATTATGGTTACATCAAGGTCCCCGGCTTTCATGGCGGCAATCAAAAAAGGATTCTTGCTTTTGCGAATGCCCTGCAAGCCGATATTAAAAAATTGGCAAATGCGGGCGTTAAAGGCTGGATTGTTGATTTACGCGAAAACAGCGGCGGCAACCAGGAGCCCATGATTGCCGGTCTTGGACCGTTGTTCAGTTCGGTTAAATTAGGCTCTTTGCTTGATGTGAATAATCAATACAGCTCATGGAATTATAACAATGGCCGGTATTTTTTTGATGACTCGACGGGCTGGAAAGTGACGCATCCGGTTAAATTAAAATCACAGCTGCCTATTGCAGTTTTAACCAGCGCTCAAACCGGCAGTTCGGGAGAAATTACAGCTATCTCATTCATTGGGAATGCACGAACCCGATCGTTCGGTCAGCCAACCTGGGGCTTGACAACCGGTAATGGGTCTTTTGATTTGCCAGATGGCTCACAAATGTTTATTGCGTCAACGCACATGGCAGACAGGAGTGGCAAAATATATACAGGGCCGATTGTGCCGGATGTGGTTGTTAAAACAAGCACGGACGGCAAAGGCTATGTTGTTTTAGATGCCGCGATTGATTGGTTAAAATCACAGCCATGAAAACTTAAGCATCCGTGAAAACTTACGAAGTTTCTAAAACTTCGTAAGTTTAAGAAGTCCTTATTTATTTCCTAAGCCTATCCATTGTTTTTCCAGGTTCCAACCTTCTACCAATATGTTTGGCTGTACTCCAGCCAGTTTCGCAACCGGTGCGCTAACAGATATCGTTATACTCTCATGCGGGGCAAGGGTAAAATAATTAGCGGTCCAGTAGCTTGGCATAACCTCTTCGCCGTTTTTCATTAATTGCGGGCGAACGAAAAATGCAATTTTTCCGGTATTGTTTGTTAATTGTATCGTCCATTTATTTTCGGCGGCGCCTTTTTCAGCCTTTAATACTTTTACGTCAACTTTGGTTGGAGCCATATTATTAAGGTCGGTTAAATTGTTATCGGGCGCCATCCAATACACGTTGTGAGACACAGTTTTACCCGTCGCATCAGTTAAGTTTAATACAACAAAGCTTACGCCCTTCGCAGCCTTCAAGGCTTCCTTTAGCTTAATAACTTCCTGTGTACCTTCATCTGCAAAACCAATATGGCTAATGGTAAATGAGTTTAACCTTTTGCTATCGACGTCGTATATTTCTGCTTTAGCACTTAAAATACCAGTGGCATGGTGCATACGGTTTATCACCGCCGCGGTAGAATCGTTTTGGTTAAACTGGATATGCAGCGGTTCCACAGCATTCTGCATAGCATAATAACCTGCGTTAGGTTCCAGGTACCAATCGTATATCTGCCAAACAACACTTGGTAATGCAGCATTAAGCTTCCATAGCATCACACCACCGGTTTCGGTAAGCTTATGACCGGCAGCCTCAAATATTCCCTGGTAGCCTACTGCGTTCATCAACTGCATCTTGTCCGAAAAGTTTACCATGGTTGATGGTTGGCCATATCGCTTCACCATCTCGTTAATATAGTTGTCATACTGCGCTGCACCGGTTGCTGCATCGTGATAGCCCCAGCTATCATTGAGCGGGAACGGTAACTTTGTATCCCAAACCAGGTTGGGAATAGTTTTGGCAAGCGTGGTATATGGCGGCTGCGATGGTATGCCGGTTTCATCCTTAAATACCCAGTCGCCGCCAAAGTCAGCTTTTTTGTAATAAACTTTAGGGTCCTGCCAGCTATAAGGTCCTCCGCTGTAAACGCCTGATGCCTGGTCGTCCGGCCATGCGCCTTTCCATCCTGCAGGTAATTTCGCAAAGCCCGATGAGCTCGGGATATACGGACGGGTACCGTCGAGATTGATTATGCTCTCGCGCATCTGGTCATACAATTCCTTACGCGCATGGCCTTCGTTGCCGCCAGTCCAAACCAACAAGCTTGGGTGATTACGGATGCGATAGATAGTACTTACCACATTTTTAACAAACACATTACCTTCCAGCGGCCAATCCGGCGAGCCCTTAAACTCGCCCTGTGTATCACCGGTTATCCAAAAGTCCGACCATACCATTTCGCCGTACTTATCGGCAGCGTTCCAGAATGCGTCGGGTGGCGTAACTCCCCCGCCCCATATCCGCACCAGGTTTACGTTGGCATTACGGCACAGATGCATTTCGTAATCATAACGCGCAGAGTCACGGTTTACCATCAAGTCCGGTACCCAGGCGCCGCCGTTCAGGTGTACGCGCTTGCCGTTTACATAAAACTCGCGGCGTAAAAATTTACCAACCATCGTCGCCTTCGAGCTAACAGTGCGTATACCAAAAACAAATGAAGTATCATCAGCCATACCATTGGCATCGGCGTATTGAAGGCGTATGCGATACAGGTTTGCCCGGCCATAACCATTAGGCCACCATAAATGGGGTTTATTAATGGTAAGCTGCTTTATTTTATCTGCATCCAAATCAATAACCGATGCTCCGTTTGCAGCAACACTTACACTTTGTGTGAACTGAACCGGTAACCCGGTAAAGTTTTCCGGCTTAATAGTAACCGTTAGTTTTCCATTATTAACGGCATCGCTATGATTCGACAGGGTAAGATTTAAAGACAGCTTTGCAACGCTTGTATCAGGCAATGCAGGCAGGTTGGTAACCAGCTTCGGGCGGCCAATTGTTATTGCGCCGGTAGTGCGCAGGTAAACCGGCTGCCAGATGCCCATATTACGGTCGCGCACCGGCGGGATCCAGTCCCAGCCGACCGAGCAAAGCATCGTAACGTTTTTACCTATGTCTCCGGTGGGGCCGCCATTTTCATAAAAGGGGCCTAATGCTTTCAGCTGCTCCTTTGCGGGATAGCCGGGATAATCAAGCGGGTATATCTTAACGGCCAGGGCATTCTCGCCGCCGGCTTTTATGGCGCCGGTTACGTCAAGGTTATAATCAGCAAACATGCCGGCCATCTGGGTTGAGTCGGCTATCTGCTTGCCGTTAACCCATACTGCAGCCCTGTAATTAATACCTTTAAATATCAGCTGAAAATGACGGCCTTTATCTCCCGCCGCAACATTAAATGTCGTACGGTACCAGTAAGGCTTTTTCCAGGGATTTGGCTCACCGGGTAAGTGGCTATATTGCTCCAGGTTATATTCTTTATTAAACTGG
>JAZJZL010000085.1:0-40009 GCA_040389845.1 Bacteroidota bacterium | reverse complement strand
AGAGGTTGAACAGTAATCCAATTATAATTTTTTTCATGGGTGAATATTTTTATTTATTTTTTCTCCTGCTGCTATACTGAACTTTTTATCGATCAATAACTGCAATACCGTTTCATTTAATTTGTCGGGCATTGTAATCCAAACGAGCGTGTTATTTTGAATCACAAAAGTTCTCGGAATGCTTTGTGTTCCTGAGGCCTGGATCCATTTTTTATTAAAATCGCCCTCAACTGGCCCGCCGAATGCAACATTCAGATCCATATTATCCCCTTGTTTGGTAACAAACTCGGTTACTTTTGCCAGGTCGCTTTCCATTACATCCTGGGCCAAAAAAACAATCCGGTCTCCGAATTTTTTACTCAGGCTGTTTAGATGCGGCATTGCTGCAAGGCATGGCTTACACCAGGTGGCCCACAAGTCAATAACGTAGATCTTGGACGGATCGAAGGCACTGAAGGGCTTCCCTTTGATCCATTCAACCTTCGGATAAAGGTTAACCTTTTCCCCGGTGTCCAAAAAAGCCATCTGCGCCTTACCCCTGGCGGCCATAAACAGGAGCAGCAGGAACGTTAATAAAAGTTTATTTCTCATTTTGTCTGTTTTTTTAATTGCCCGTTAGCAAGGAAACTGCGCCGGATGGGGCAATTGCCACACACCCGGCTTAACACCACCCGCTATTTGGCGCTTTTTGCTAATTCGATCATATTCGGCAATTCGCTCACCAACACCTCATCTCCTGCATAGCCTATCGTGGTAAACTGGATCATCCCATTTTTATCTATGATCACCTTTGTAGGCAGCGCCGTGCTTCCAAAGAAATCAACGACTTTACTATCACTATCCAGCAGTATCGGGAACGAATAATTGTGCGCTGTTTTAAACTTCGCGATCCATGATTTGATATCCTTGTTTTTTTCCCGCGTGTTAACAAACAGGAAAACTACGTCGTGGTCATCCTTATACCTGTCCATTACATGCTGTATGGCAGGAAAAGAGGCCAGGCACGGCACACACCAGGTAGCCCAAAAATCCAGTACAACCACTTTGCCCTTCAGGGAACCCAGGGTAACCTGCTTGCCTTCGGTATCAAACAATGAAAAGTCCCGGGCCGGCCTGCCCGCCATCTGAGCCTTCAGCGCGGCTAATTCCGCAGTCCTGGCCGGGTCGTTTTCGGGTTTATACGAGGCTTTTAACGCCTTATACCACGCTTCAAAACCATCTGTTTTACCCGGATGCTCCTTGTTGTAAACCAGCTGAATGGCGGTTTTTATTTCCGGGCCAAAGTCTCCCGAAGAGACTTTGGATTCCAGTTTTTGTTTTACGGTTGCGTATTTATCTGAATGGGCAATGGTTAACAGGTACAATGCCTCCATTTTGGCAGACCCGGACCTTGGAGTATCAGGTGTTTCGGTAAAATACTGCATTGCCCTGGCAAAGTCGCCCCTAATTGCGGCAATACTGCCCAAAAGCTCCAGGGCCTTGCTTAAATTGGAAGGCCCTATTTCCCGGTCATACCCATCTGACGGGTGGGCATACATTTCCTTTGACAATTCATAGGCAATCGTAGCATACTTTTCCGTCATTTGCAGATCCAGGTCATTTTCCAGCAGCACTGTCGCTGCCCTACGGTATGAACCGATCCTGGCCTTATCCGGCGTACCGGAGAGCAGGGAGTCGATGACCCGCAGATTATGACTAAAAAGGGCTCTGTTAAGCTCAGCCGCATACGGCAGATGCCCACCGGATTTTATTGTTGCAGCATCCGGCGCGGTGCCCGCCGGTGTAGGCTCCTGGGCAAAGGAAACTACAGGAATGACCAATGCAAGGACGAAGCCCACGATCTTACACAAGTAATTAACTATCGCTTTCATCATTATTTAGTCAGGAGTTTTTTTACATCCGCAACCGGGTCGTTTCCAGCTAAGTTGAAATACCGGCTTAAAACCTTCCCGTCAGGCCCGATAAGAATCCATTGGAGGAGCGCGTTTCCGAGGTCATAGGCTTTGGCCACCTCACTTACCGACTCATTGCCTGCAATCCCATCCTTATCAATCAGGTTTGTCCAGGTCATCCCATTCTCTTTAAGTATCGTTTTCCAGTCGCTGCTATTGTTATCTACATTATAGTAAACTGATATAACGGCCAGGTTATTAGCTGCTGACAGTTTGTTTACTTTAGTCATCAGGAAACTAAAGGTTTCAAAAGGGACAAAATTCCGGTACCAGAAGCATAACAATACATTTTTACCTTTAAAGGAGGATAAAGAAACCATTTTCCCTGAAGTGTCAGGGAGGGTAAAATCGACAATGGGGTTTCCCGGTTCCATTGATTTTGCAATGGCAAGCCGCTTAGCTATCATTTTTCCAGTTACTGAATTTTTGATTTTTGCACTAAAGGCGTTAAATCCGGGCTCTACAACAGGCACATCGATCACACTGCCCTTAACTCTTCTTAACCACAAGCTAAAGGCCACAAAACTATCCGGATGTTCCTTTATAAAGGTGCGTTGGATTTCTGCTCTTTTTTCTTTTAACTTTTGACCCTCTGTACGAAGAGATTTTAGTCCCTCATCATTTCCGTCTGCACTGTATTTCTGAGATAAGGTATCAAGTTGCCTGCCCCGGTCGCCAACAACTTGGAGTTCCGCCATGATCTGGCTGAAGCCGGTTTGCGATTCACCGCCGGTAATGGTTGCACTAAGCATCCCGCCGGTGCTGGTTACCGTGATGTTAGCAGGGTCAATAAAAAGATCCTTCACGTCATCGTTCGGGCTAAAGCCCGCTGCGGGTGGGTTAAGTGTCAGCGTTGCATGTGTGGGCTCTGCAATAGCGCCGCTCATTACAAAAACACCGTTTTTAACTTCTGCAGAATCCCTGACCTCTTTAGCGTAAGGATCCACATACACCAGCCGCACTATCCCCTGCTTATCCTTACCTAATGTTCCATGTATCGTAAATTGTTGCTGGGCTTTAAGCTGCGTCGCCGCTGCTGTCAGCATGCTAATAAAGGCCAAAACCCTAAATAGATTTGTTTTAAAGTTCATATTTCTTTTAATTTATTGGTTATTAACAAAGTTTGGATTGGCCGCCATTATGCTTGGCGGCAATTGCATTACCATTCTTGCGGCTGGCATGGGGAAAGTTTGGGTGCCACCCGATACGGTATAAAGTGTATGATTGTAAGTGGCGCCTGCAAAAATCGGGTCGACGGACAGGCGCCTCATATCATACCAGCGGTCACCTTCCTGGGCAAATTCACGCTGGCGTTCCTGGATGATAAATTTGATAAGCGCCGTTTGATCGCCTGCCGTGGCTGAAGGTACCGCAGCATCTGCTGACGGCATCCTGTGTGATCTCAGGTACTCAACATCGGTTTTAGCGCCCGATAAGTCATTAGTGCGGGCGCGGGCCTCAGCGCGCAGCAGGTAGAGATCGGAAAGCTGGAAGCCGATCCAGGCATACTGTACCGCGTATTTGCGTATCCTGCCGCCAGGGATAGGGCTGCCGTCCTCAAAGTAATTGGCGTACAGCTGAAGCCTTAAATCAGATGAGCTAAATAGGGCCAGGGTTTCCGGACTCAGTTCAAGCCCGGTATTACCAAATCCAAGGCCATCCCAATCGCCGGCATTGCAGGTTTTAGCGAGTATGGATTCCGTCATGTCGACCGGATTGTTTCCCGGATAGTTAGGGCCGAAGAAACCGACCGGTAAAAAGGAGCCTCCCGGTGCAAGCGTTACATTATAATCATATAATACAGCAGGCGTAGAAGATGAAGCCAGGTCGGTAAATGCCGCGTTGAACTGGGCCAGGGCCTCGGTACTTTTACCCATAAAAAGATAAACCTTACCTAAAATCCCTTCGGCGGCTGTTCTGGACATCCTGGTTTGAATAGCGCTTTGAACCGGCAGATCGGGTATGGCAGTGGTAAGGTCCTTGATGATAAAGTCATACATTCCCTGTACTGTTCCCCTGCTGAATGTCTTTTGTGATACGTCGGCCGTTTCAACTATCGGGAACCCCAGGTCGGTACCGGCGGTTGACGCAAGATAGGGTTTGCCATAAAAATTGATCAGCTGAAAGTTGGCCCAGGCCCTGGTTGCCCTGGCCTCGGCCAGTAAACTTTTTTTCTGCGCATCGGTCCCTTCGGTTGAATTCATTACTTCAGCGATGACCTTATTACAGACATAGATATTTTGCGTGTAATTCTGGATTTCCCACGGCGCATCTCCAATTTGATAAAACACGCCCCCGTATTCGAATAATTGCTGCGCACTTGCGGTAGCGTTTGTGATATGATAGTTAAACTCGCTTTCCTCTGCAACGATATCATCGCCCAAAAGGAGGGTTGGTAAACCATTAGTGTACTGATAAAACTTGCTGCTATTCATTAACAGGTTGTAATCTGAGGTAGTGGTTGGGATCAAGGCCCCTTTGGGCACTATCTGGAGAAAATCTTTTTTGCAGGAGAATAGAACTCCTGAAAACAGAAACACCCAGACAATTTTATATATGTTCTTTTCCATTTTCTTTCAGTTTTAATATGAATTAAAAATTGACGGTTGTACCCACACTAAAAGAGTGCTTAAAGGGTGGTATATGCCTGCTTTGGCTTGATATTGAATTGAGATCCTGGTATTCCGGATCTATATCGTCTTTATTAGCCTTCCAAACCATAAAATTGGTAGCCTGCACATAGAAACTTGCTGATGATATCTTTACCTTATCAAGCAGGAACTTGGGCAGCTGGCAAGAAAGCGTGATATCGCGCAATTTGACATAAGATGCACTCACAACGTTCCTGCTGCCGTAGAGGTAGTAATTCAGGTTCCGGGTTGAAGTAAAGGGATTTTCATCCGAAATGTAAGCAGGGATATCTGTATGTGCTTCATCACCCGGTTTTTGCCAGCGGTCTAAAAAATAGGAATCGAGGTTACCGACAAACCCACCTGGTACGCCGGTTATCCTGCCCGAAAACACGGTATTCATGTCCCGGCGCATCACATTCCCCAGGCTATAGATCATATTGGCGGTTAATGAAAGGGCTTTGTACCTGAAGGTATTGGTAAACCCTCCGTTGTAAACAGGCACTGTTGTACCCATGTAGATCACATCTGCCGGTTTGGCAATGGCAGGGTTGTTGCTTATTGTGCCGTTGGCAAGCTTGATCTGCGGATTCCCGTTATGGTCAAGCCCTACATAGTTGTATGCAAATAATGAAGACATGCTGTAGCCAACCATGTAATTTGACGCGGCTTTACTCAGAGCGTCATTTAGGAAGGTGGGTACAGCCTGGTAAGAAAGCAGTTTGTTTTTATTGTAACTGAAGGTAAGCGAAGTGGTCCAGCTAAAGCTTTCGCCCTTGATGTTTATTGAGCTTAGAGCCATTTCAATCCCCTTGTTACTTAGTTTGCCGAGGTTCCCTTCTGCGCTCGTAAATCCCGTTATCGGATTAGTATTAAGCGTACCTAACAGGTTGGTGGTGGTTTTGTCATACAGGTCAATGCTGCCGCTTATCCTCGATTTTAAAATCGCAAAGTCGATACCACCGTTAAAGGTTTTAGTAGTTTCCCAGCCAAGCCTGGCGTTACCGGGGTTAATGGAAAAGCCGGTTCCGGCCACAGGTGCTGCCTGGCCGAACGCCGCCTGGCTGGTTTCGACCACAGCTACATCCCGCAATGAAGCGGATCCTGCATAGGGTGAATTACCGGTAATTCCATAGGTACCCCTTATAGCCAGGTTGTCAAACCATTTATTTGAGCTTAAAAAATTTTCCTTGCCGATATTCCATTTGGCGCCTATGCTATAAACCGGCTTATTTTGGGCGGAAACGTCCGATCCGATCAGGTTACTGTGGTCAACCCTCCAACTGCCATCAATACTGTATTTATCATTTAAGGTATAGCTGGCCAACACGAAATAGGAGCTGATCCTGGATGTTAGTTCCAGGCTTGTAAAAGGAAAATCCGAAAGTGAGCTCCTGAATGACGATACTGTCCCGAATATGCCATTATTTAAGGTTTTATAATCGAGCAGGGGATAATTCTCAAGGTCCAGGTTGTACCCTCTTGTCATGGTCGAGTTACCGGAAGTAACCTGTTCATTGGCTTCCTGGCCAAGTTGTATATTAAACCGGTCTTTCCCTTCCCTGAAGCTCGTGTTATAAACCAGTTGGTTCCGCAGCGTCCAGCTGTGAAAATCGGTATTGCCCGCGATGTAGGTGCCACCAGTTGTCGGTAAATAATAAACCGGGGGGGTTGTTGTTGATGGCGCCACCGTAAAGCCGAGCAATTGATTCCTGAGGCTATATTCTTTACTGTCGTTATAGCTGGTAGATGTACCGGGGGCTTTCTGGTAGCCGTAGGTACCCTGGTAGCTCAACCCCTTAATTAATTTAAGGTTAACCCCACCGGTTATATTTATGGATAGGTTATTGTTTTTTGCGAAACCGTCATTTACTTCATCCAGGGGGGTATAATCCAGGTTAATACGGCTTCTTGCCTGGTAATCCGCCCTTGTTTCGGGCGACAGGCCCTGAACCCAATCCATATTTAAATTGTTCCCCTGGTTATCCCGGAAAAGCTGGTAGGGAATAAACAGGTTGCTGATGGTGGGCTCATATAGGGACTTTCTAAGCGTATTATTCAAGGAAGTATACAGCGAAACGCTTAGCCTTTTATTAATATTCATTTGCTGGTTTAAATTGATCCGGAAATTCTGTTCGTTTTGACCAGGCCTGTTACCGATCAGGTCGGTATTTGAAAGCGAACTGTAATAGGTATAGTTCTGCGTACCGCCTGAAAGCGATAAGGTATGGCTTGTTGTAAGCGCATTCCGGTAGAGCAAATCCTTGATCTGCGACATATTGTTAATCGAAGCAAGGCTATCCAACCCTTTATTGGCTTGTGCAGCGGATATTTTCCCGGTATATTGATTGTACAGGAGCTGTTCACTGGGGGTAATGACAGCCGTACCCAGCGTAAAATAGGGAAATTGAGTGGGGTTAAATGTTTCCCTGGCCACCTGGATGTATTGTTGGCTATTGAGTACTTTGCCGTAGTCAAAATCGGGCTTACCCATAAAATTAACAAACCCGCTATAGCTGATCTTCATTTTGCCGTTCCTGCTGCCGCTTTTTGTAGTCACTACAATAACTCCGTTAGCTGCCCTGGCTCCCCAGATGGCAGCTGCGGCTGCGTCTTTCAGCACGGTGATGTCCGCTATATCATCCGGGTTAATGGTGCTGAAATCAGTAACAGGCAGTCCATTCACTACATATAAAGGGTCTGTAGATACCACAATGCTGCTTTGTCCCCTAATAAGACTTTTCTGCGTAGTGTTGCCGTTGCTTGCCCTGCCGTTACCGCTGGTGGACTCAACTCCATTCGGACCTGCGATGACGGTAAGGCCCGGTACAAGACCATCCAGGCGCGAAATAACATCCATTGTGCCGGTACGCGCCGCAAAAATTTCCATGTCCGGTTTCGCAAACGAACCGGTGGCTCGTTCCTTGCTCAATTTCTGATAGCCTGTTGATACCGTAACCTCATCAAGCTTGTTGCTGGAAAGCCTGAGTTTAATATTAAAACTGCTCTTCCCCATGATGGCGACCGAATCCGTCTGATACCCTATATAGGAAATGACCATTATCCCGTCAGCCGGCACGGTTGGGACGCTGAAATTGCCCTGGCTATCCGTCGTAAAACGGATGGCTGTGCCGCCGATGGTGATACTAGCTCCCGGTAACACTTCACCCTTTTCGCCGGCCACTGAGCCCCTGATGGGAATTATCTGGCCCGACTTTTTGGGTTCGTCCTGCGGCTCCGGTGTATCCGCATTTTTGTGGATAATAATTACATTTTTGCTTATGGTGTAAGTAATTGGCTGACCTCTGAAGATTTCCTGGAGAGCCTCCTGCAGCGCAACATTTTTCAGGTTGACAGTGACCGGTCTGCAGCCTTCCAGCGTTTTTCCGTTATACAAAATCCGGTAACCGGATTTTTCCTTCACCAGCCGCAGCACTTCTTCCATAGCAGCGTTTTTGACGGATATGGTTATACTTACGGTGGGGGTGCTTTGGACAGGCGAGGGTGTAGTTTGGGCAAAAACCGGGGCAACGGCAAATAATAAAAGGGCTATAAGGATAACCCTTATTCTTTGATCCGGGCGGTGAACGTGGTTATGCTCACCCGGTATGTTCCTTGATAATCCGCTATTCATATGTGACGGATCTTTTTTTAACAGATATGGGCATGCCCGCTCTGCATAATGCGAGTAAAGTTTGTACATTTGGTTTAATCAGAGTTTAGTTTAAAGAATAGGATCGCATCCGTTTTTTTAATATGCTCTGCAAACATATCCGGATCCCAATGACTGTTGGCTTCCGGATTTTTTGTGCAATGCATTTATGATGGGGTAAGGTTTATTTCGCTACGATGATCCTCCTTTCTTTTTTTGGTCCCCCAACTATCGAAAATTTCACGGTTCCGGTCAGGGCAAGTGCATCCAGCACGTCGGAGGCGCTGGACCATTTTGACACCGATCCAAAGAAATGTTCCTTTTTGAGTGCTTCATCCTTATATTCCACTTCTGCATCATACCACCTGGAAACCTTGCGCATAATGCTTTCCAGCGATTCTCCCGAAAAGACGAACTCGCCGTTCTTCCAGTCTAAAACCGCATCCATATCAACCTTGTTGAGTGTCTGCAGCGCTCCGTTATTACCACTGACCGCCTGCTGCCCGGGTATTAACAGCGCGGAATGGTTCCGGTTGTCTTCCACCTTCACAGAGCCCTGCAAAAGGGTTGTCCAGGTAGCGGGTTCATCGGCATAGGCCTTAATATTGAAGTGTGTCCCCAATACTTCCACCGTCTGGCCATTGGTCAGCACCTTAAATGGCTTTGCTTTATTGTGGGCTACTTCAAAATAGGCTTCTCCTGCAAGTTCCACTTTTCTGTCCTTCCCGGAGAAGGTTGTCGGATACTTCAGTGATGAAGCGGCATTCAGCCACACCTTAGTTCCGTCCGGCAAAACCACCGAGTATTGTTTGCCCCGCGGGGTTTCTAATGTATTGTAATAATTCCCCACAACGGTTGTTTCCCCTGATTGGTAAACCAGCAGGCTGTCTCCCGCTTTTTGAAGGTTTGTTCCATTCTGCCGGGTGATATCACCGACTTTGGTTTCGTCCAGTATGACTTTCTTTCCATTAGCCAATGTAAGTACAGCACCGTTGCTGCCGTGTTTGATGTCGGCTTTTAAATTCCCTGCATAATTAGGGGAATCGGTTTTATGAAAAATGAAATATCCGCCAACCGAAAGGCAAAGTATAACGGAGGCTGCTGCCACGATCCGGGGCCACAGGCGGCGCGTTCTTCCCGGGCTGATCTGCTGAACCTGTCCGGCGGAAAAAATATTTTCGAGTATCGCCTGCTTTTCCTGTTGATCGAGGTTGAACGGCTGGTCTGCCGTAAGCATTTCCAGGTCTACCAGCCGTGCCAGTTCTTCCTGCAGGGAAGCCTGGTCGGCCATGCTCAGAAATAGTTGCGTTTCTTCAGCCGTGGCACTTCCGTCTATGTATTTTCTGAATAACCGGGAAAATTCTGTTTGTTCTGTCATCACTTTGAAAACGTTTTATCCGCGTTTCATAAGCTTGACGATATAGGAGCCCCCTTAGGGGTAGTCTATCTTAACTTTTTTTTAATATTATTTTAATTCCCGTGTGAATTCAAAATTGGGAAGGTCGTCTTATCATAGATGGTTATTTATGCATGAGCACCATTAGCAGCAGCAAGGCATCCAATTGCTTCAAATAAACCCGTATATTTTTCAGCGCCTGCTTCATATGTGAATGTACGGTACCACGGCTGAGGCCCAATTCACGTGCGGCTTCTTCATATTTCAGCCCCTGTTCGTGGCAAAGCTCGTAAACTTTACGCTGCTGAGGGGATAGCGATTCCAGCGCAAGCTGTATTACCCGGCCGGTTTCCCGGAACTCTAAGGTTTCTTCCGTTTGAGAGTCGCCTTTTTCCAGTTGCTCTTCCTGAAGCTGAACGGTGCGTAGTGCTTCCCTGGCTAAAAGGCGAAGCGCATCAATACTTTGGTTGCGGGCCATCCTGTTAATATAAGCGCCGAAGTTGTCTAGTGACTGCAATTCCTCCCGCTTGTTCCATATCTTGAGGAATACGTCCTGTACGATTTCCTTAGAACCGGTCCTTGATTTTGTGAGCTTATAGGCAATGTTAAAGATGAGTTGCTGGCGCTGTTCAAAGAGCACGCTAAATGCACGGTGGTCCCCTTCTGCTATTTTTGCCAGCAGTTCGTTCTCGTTAAAAAGAGGGGTTATTGCCATAACAACGCTATCATTGACCTAAATTTAGCTAAAATTGCTTTGAGAAACAATCTTATCATTCTTCCATATAGTTAAACGAGAAACAAACAGAAGAAACTACTAAAACGGCTGCTCAATATTAATTATTATTTCTAAGATTGTTAACATTTTCAGGCCTTTAAGGATCAATTTCAAATAGTCTATGAATAACTATCCCCTTATGAAATATGCTTTCTATATAACACACCGTTTATTGATTGTTTATACGTCATATAGCCTGGTAAAATCCCGCATTTTTAAAATAGTCATGATGTCCTGAGCCGGTCATTATTTTACCTGGGGAATAATCCCCTTGATCGCTTATATTTGGCCATTCCTTTTTATTCCGTAACGCTATTTATTCCTGACCGGTGGCCTTGCTTCATCAACAGTTGCCTGATTTGCAAAAGGATTATTTGTCAGTAATTTTATTGTTGCCCGGAAAAGGGGTAAACTGACGAAGAATTGCTTAACCGGCTTAAAACAGCCTAACCCGGCCCGTTAAAAAACGAGCCAGGTTTCCAGTACCCGAATAATTTATTTATATGATTAGCAGCAGGATAACATTCATATATATTCTTTTAGTTTCTTTCAATATTGCCTACGGTCAGACAAAACAGGCTGACCGGTTAAATGAGGCTTTATCACATTCCCGGAAAGACACTGGGCGTGTGAACATTTTAATAGCATTGGGCAGGTCCCTTTTCTCAGATTTGCAGCAAAATTCGTCCGGGGCAGAAGCGGGCATGGCGCTTACCTACCTGAAACAGGCAAGACAGCTAAGTTTTGACTTACATTCCATACCTGCTCAATGTAATAGCCTTACGGCCCTTGGTGATTATTATTATTTCATTCATAAGCCAGACTCCGCCCGTGTATTTTATTTGCAGGTCATCAATTATTACAAACAAACACATCATTCAACAGAAGAGGCACAGACCTGGGAAACAATGGCCGGAGCTACGTTGAATCTTGATGAAGCAACCGGCAATCTTAATGAAGCGCTGATCATTTATAAGAGGCATGGGCTTAAGGAGAAAGAGGCCTTGTGCATAAAAACGTTGGGCAAATTTCATATGCGCCAGGGAAAGTTGCCCCTGGCCAAAAGTGAATTCTTGTCCTCGTTGAGCATGCAGCAACAGATCGGTTATAAAAGATTGTCCGAAACCTATGCCCTGCTGATGGAGGTTAATAAATTACAGCTCAAATTTGACGAGGCGCTGAAGTATGCGATGATGGCGGTGGAAAGCATAAAGTCAACCAATGACACTTTAGCATTGCCGGGAGTCTATGAAAATATAGCCAACTTGTATTATGCTACCCATAATAGCGGGAAAGCATGGGAATTTACGATGAAGGTTTATGAGTATTATATACACCTTTCTGCGAGCAGGCCGCTTAGTATGATAGAAAATCTGAACCTGTTTGACGTGGTACGTTCTGTCAACGGCTCATATTTTAAGAACAACCAGCCTGACAAAGCGATCGCCCTGATCAAAAAAACCGCAAAAATCAGCCCGCCGGTTTCCAATCTTGCGAAATATCATTACTACTATGGGATAGGAGACTACTATAGTACAGTGGGAAATTTTAATGGGGCTGAGAAGAGTTACCTGGCTATGTTCAGCTATGCCACCCTCAGTGACGAGGAAGATTTCTATTTGCATGCCCGCCGGGTATTGGCGGAGTTTTATGTTAAATATAAAAAGTATGATAAGGCGGAACCCATGCTTAAAGTTTTATTTGCCAACAAAGCCAAAGTAAACACAACCAATAATAAACTGATTTATTTATATCAATACCAGGTAGACTCCGCCAGGGGCGACTGGAATCATGCGTTTAAAAACTACAAGCGGTATAAGACCATCAGCGATTCCTTGTTTTCGGAGAAGAAAAATCTGCAGTTCAAAGAACTTCAATTTAATTACCACAGCGCCGAGCAGGAAAAGACAATCAGTCTTCAGAGGATCGAGCTGAACAATGCACGGGAAGTGAGGCGTTTTACCATTATTGTTATTTCCCTGCTGATTATTGTGGTGGGGTTATTATATGCTGGTTACCGGGTCAATAGGAGGAACAACAAACGGTTAAAGGAGAAAAATGACGAAATCGATGGGCAAAATCTTTTGCTTACCAAAGTATTGGAAACAAAAAACAACCTGATCGGAGAGAAGGAATGGTTAATGAAAGAACTGAACCACCGGGTGAAACACAACCTGCAGATCATAATTAGCCTGCTGAATTTCCAATCCAAGTACCTTAAAACTTCAGAGGCTAAAATAGCCATGCAGGATACGCAGCACAGGATACGCTCGATGTCATTGGTTCATCAGAAATTGTACCAGCCCGGAAGCACCGCCGGGATGGATATGAAAGCCTATATCTATGACCTGGTCATGTACCTCAAGAGCAGCCTGGGCGTCAGCAAAGGCATTGATATCAAAATGGAAATTGCAGAAGTGGAATTGGATGTTTCCTATGCCATACCATTAGGGCTTATCATCACGGAAGCCATCGTCAATGCTGTAAAATATGCCTTCCCGGGTACCCGCACCGGTAAAATAACAATCCTATTGAAAACGGAAGAAAATAACGGTCTCCATTTAATAATTAAAGATAATGGTATAGGGGTCAAAGAAGAAATAGATCTCAATCAAAATCAATCTATGGGCGTATCGCTCATCAGGACCTTCTGTACACAACTGGAGGCAACATGTTCGTTCATAAATAAAGACGGCCTGACCTTAAGCATCGCTCTTTCTTACGAAGAACCCAAATTGAGGGCCTTCTAAGTTATCAGGCTGGTTTTGCCGGGTATCGTTTATGCAGTTTTCATCTTCAATTCTTTTACGTGACTTGTCCCGGATTGATTTGAGCAAACGGATAATCCCGGAACAACTCATTAACAGTACATGGCCTGGCAAGTAGTCTTCCTGAAAAGGCTGAAATTATTTCCTTCGTTTTTCTTGAAGAATTTGCTGAAATGAGTGACCGCCTCAAAACCTAAATGATAGGCAATTTCCTTCATGCTTTTGTCTGTATACACCGCTTGTCTTTTAGCTTCCTGAATGATCTGTTGCTGGATATGGTAGCTTGCCGGATATCCGGAAATCTTCTTTACCGTTACATTTAAATAATTCGCGGAAACCGAAAGCATTGCGGCATAATCGGTGACCAGTTTTTTCGAAGTGAAATTCTTCTGAAGCAGGTTGAAAAATCGCCTAGCCAGTTCGGTTCTCGAGAGTTGCTGACCCTGGGCTTGCGGAACTGGCTGGCTAACCCGGCGGGTCAAATGGATAAGAAACACTTTTAAGTATTCCCGTAGTATTTCCATTTTTAACGCCGAATAATTCAGGTACTCCTTTTGGAGATTTAACAAAATATAGCAAAGGTCATTTTCCAGCTCGCTTGTGACGTTAATCACAGCGGGAGCCAATCCGGCCCCGAAAAGACCGGCCCCGGAAAGCGGATTGAAATTATTCGGCGTTAGTCCCAGAAAATCAGCGGTAAAAGAGATCATATAGCCTTCAGATGCCCTATCTGCCTTAAATATTTGAACCTGTTTGGGCAGCATAAAATAGACCATGTTATCCTTTACCTTAAGTTTCCGGGCATCGACCACATGTTCACCAGAGCCTTTTTTCACCCAAAAAATGTGATACCTTTCGGGTTGTCTAGCGTGCAGGCTATTTTGATAATCGGTACTGAGTAATTCACGCAATTCGCATATTTCGAAGGGTTGCTGCCCGGCAAAACAGGCGGCGCTCTTTATGGCGCCTGACATGGACGATCTTTCAGAATAATTGGTTTTCATAGGTTAATCTGGATTAATTTTCACGACCGGTTGATGCTTAATTTGTCGTTTCATTTCATACAAGACCAGTGCCTGATTATTAAGCAATTGTTTTTCAGTATTTTACACCACAGGCAATCCCGTGCACCCCGCAATAGCGAAAAATACAGGGCCCGGCACCACGATATTTCGGGGTATCGGCAAGCATCCTATTCTGACGGAGAGGGATTGCAGCGTATTCAATTGTTATTAAAGTGCTTCATTTTAAACTGCCCGCCGTACAGGCTCGTATTTTTGGTGGAAAACGATGTATCGCATACAAGGTTAAGCGTGACGGCCCTTCAGGTTCAGTCTTCCCGGAGGGTATTGAGAACGTAAAATAAATAATATTAGGTAATATTTCTTTAGATTTATCAAGAAAATAGCCCTTTTTTGCTAATAAATTTAGGCGCCCAAACTTAAATAAAGGGTAGGATTAAGGAAGCACCGTTAAAATGCCGGAAAAGATATTAATAGTTGAAGACGAATTTATTGTAGCCAAGCATTTAGAATCAATATTGGAGAGTGCGGGATATGAAGTTTGCGGCATAGCCATTTCAGTAGCTAAGGCACTGGAAATTATTGAACTGGAAGATCCTGAACTGGTTCTGCTGGATATTTATTTAAAGGGCGACCAAACAGGAATCGACCTGGCTTATATATTAAATGAAAAGGGTATCGCCTTTGTCTACCTTTCAGCCAATTCCAATCAAAGTGTCCTTGAAGAAGCAAAGGCAACGCGTCCCTATGGCTTCATGGTTAAGCCTTTCCGTGAAGACCAGGTACTTATCGCCCTGGATATCGCCCGTTACCGTCACCGCAACAGCCTGGAGTCAAGCCAGCGCAAAGAAGCCATTGTGACGGAACAACTCGGCCGGATAAAGGCTTTCGCAGGAGGCTATGAACACGCTTTTTTGTCAGTTGTAACGGCATTGCAGCCTCATATCCCCTTTGATTATATAGAAATGGGCAGGTACGGCACTGCAACAAATCCTACACAGTGGTGCTCATTTTTGCGAAAAGGATTTAGTGAGTATCAGACCATTTGTACCCGGGAGCTATCAGAAATAGCGAATATTAGCGGCACGGAACTGGATAATATCAGAAAAGATACGCCAAACGAGGTACGTTCCACATTTTATAACGCGGAAAATTTTGAAAAGCTTACCCATGCACACCCGTTGAAAAAGCTGTATGCCAAAGCTTTTGGTATCCGCTCGATGTTGGTGTTGCCCCTGCTCGTAGATTATGCAATGCCTTTTGTCGTGACTTTTTACAGTAAGTCCCGAAACGCGTATCAATCCGGCGGACTTCAGTTTCTCGGAAGGATTCAGCAGGCTTTAACAAGTGCCATTGCCAATATTGTCACCAACGCTGACTTCAGAGAAGTGCAGACAGAGGAACAGCGATTATTTGAGGTTTCCGATTTAGCCCCGGGCAATCTTAATAATATCTTTCCGGGTATCATTGGCAGGAGTCAGCCGTTGCTGGCCGTACTGGATTATGTGCAACAGGTGGCAGGTGCAGACACTTCTGTGCTGATATTAGGTGAAACAGGAACCGGTAAGGAAAAGATCGCCCAGCATATCCATGAACTTTCACCGCGTAAAAACAGACCACTGATAAAGGTTAATTGTGCTGCGCTTCCGGCCAGCCTGATCGAGTCTGAATTGTTCGGTCACGAAAAAGGTGCTTTCACCGGTGCACTCAGCAGGAGAACAGGGCGGTTCGAGCAGGCAAACGGGGGGACACTGTTTCTGGATGAGATCGGCGATGTGCCGCTTGACGTGCAGGTCAAGCTGCTGCGGGTTTTACAGGAAAAAGAGATTGAAAGAGTCGGTGGCAGCGAAACGGTAAGGGTGGATGTCAGGATAATCGCGGCCACTAACAAAAACCTGGATAAGGAAATCGCCGAAGGACGTTTCCGGATGGACTTTTATTATCGCCTGAATGTATTTCCGGTACTATTGCCATCACTGCGAAATCGAATAGAGGACATTCCGCTGCTCGTTAATCATTTTATCCGGCTCTATGCCGAAAAGCACCATAAAAACGTCGCCGGCATAACCGGTGAAGCCATGGATCAGTTAAAGAAATATGACTGGCCAGGTAATGTCAGAGAACTGGAAAACAGTATAGAAAGAAGCGTGGTCCTGGCTAAGGATCACGATATGGATAAGGTTTTTATCCAGGCGCCACAAAGTATGCAGCCCGCAGAAAAGGGGCGGGCGGTGATTAAGTCCATCGAAGAGGTAGAAAGGGAGCACATCCGGATCGTTTTGGATAAGTGCAATTACAAAATTTATGGTCCTGGCGGCGCCGCGGAACTTTTAAACCTTCCTCCCAGTACGCTGACCTCAAAAATGAAAAAGCTGGGGATTTCCAAGAATTAAATTTCGCTGAATGAATATTATTTTGCCGTGATAAAGAACGCTGTATGAAAGAAAAGATCCTTATCGTAGAAGATGAACTGATCGTTGCCAAAGACCTGGAATACATCCTGGCAAATGCAGGTTATTCGGTCAGCGGCATTGCCGTATCTGTTGTAAAGGCCCGGCAAATGATTGAAGCAGAAATACCGGACCTGGTGTTATTGGATATCTATCTGAAGGGCGATCTGACGGGGATTGACCTGGCTGCCGACCTGAATGAAAAGAACATCGCTTTTGTTTACTTGTCTGCAAATTCCAACCAAAGTGTTTTGGAATCAGCCAAGCAGACCCGCCCCTATGGCTTCCTGGTTAAGCCTTTCCGGGAGGAAGATGTTTTGATCGCCCTGGACATTGCCAGGTTCCGGCATCAAAATAATTTAGAAACGGATCTCCAGAAGGAGTATTTGCTGGAAAAACGCCTGAGCTCTGTCCATTCTCCCACAGCAACGATAGAAAAGAACTTTCTTTCGCTTATCATGGCGCTCCAACCTTATATACCGTTTGATTTCCTGGAGATTGGCAGAGTTAACAAAGAACAAAATGACCTGGACTGGCGCGGCTTCCTGAGAATCGGATTTCAGGAATATCAAACCATCAGTTCAGAATCGCTGCAAACCATCGCCCGCTTAAATGGGCCCGAACTGGAGAACCTAAGGAAAGGCGCTGCTGCCGAAGCATTGCAGGCACTTTACAACGGGGCGGACTATGCCTCATTAATGGGGGGGCAGCCGATAAAAGAATTATATGCGCGTGTCTTCAATGTACGCTCCAGCCTGGTGCTGCCGCTACTGGTTGATCACGGAATGCCCGTTGTCGTGTCATTTTACAGTAAATCTGAAAATGCCTATCAGCCCGCGATGCTACATTTGCTCGGGCGGATCCAGCAATCGTTAATTTCAGTGATATCAAAAACGATCGCAACGAATACATCTTCGGAGGCAGAGAGAAATACCGCACTGCTTGCCGGGCAACAAGCTGTTTCCGAAAACGGTGAAAATTATGTTTTCCCCGGCGTTGTAGGCAAGAGCCATCCCTTGCTTTTGGTGCTGGATTATGTAAAACAGGTTGCCGTTGTGGACACATCAGTATTAATCCTTGGGGAAACCGGAACCGGCAAGGAAAAAATAGCACATCATATCCACGATCTTTCTCCAAGAAAGAATAAGCCGCTGATCAAGGTAAATTGTGCCGCGCTGCCATCGAGTTTAATTGAATCTGAATTATTCGGACATGAAAAAGGTGCCTTTACGGGTGCTGTCAGTAAAAGGATCGGCAGATTTGAGCAAGCCAACGGGGGTACATTGTTCCTTGATGAAATAGGGGACTTGCCGCCGGACGTGCAAGTAAAGCTGCTGAGGGTATTGCAAGAGAAAGAGATCGATCGCATAGGCGGCTCCGAAACGATTGCGGTCGATGTCAGGATCGTTGCGGCTACCAATAAAAACCTTGAAAAGGAGATCGCCGAAGGAAGGCTCCGGATGGATCTATTTTACCGGCTGAACGTTTTCCCGATCATGCTCCCGCCGCTGAGGAGCCGGACAGAAGATATCCCACTGCTCGTCAATCATTTTATCAAGCTCTTCAGCGAGAAACATCACAAACAAATTAACGGGATCACCAAGGAGGGGATGAGCCAACTCATGCGTTATGATTGGCCCGGAAATGTACGTGAACTTGAAAACACCATTGAACGAAGCGTAGTGCTGGCTAAAAATAAAGACCTGGACAATGTATATATTCATTCCCCCCAGGTGTCCCCGGCAGGGCAGGCAGACAGCGGCTATGTAAAAACAATTGATGAAGTGGAGCGGGAACATATACAAAATGTTCTGGGTCAGTGTAATTATAAGGTCTACGGGCCGGGCGGCGCTGCAGAGCTTTTAAACCTCCCGCCATCAACTTTAACCTCAAAAATGAAAAAATTAGGGATAATGAAGCCCTGATCTGCCGTGTCAACGAGAATAGGATCGCTTTCTTTGAAAAGCAGGGCAGCTATGCACCAACAGAATTTGGCCCCTGCGTATTTGCCATATTAAAGGTAATGGTAATTGTCACGCCATTCCTGCCGTCTATTTCATATTTGCCTTCCAGTTGTTCCGTCATACCCTGAATCAGGGTAATTCCCATGGACTTACTTTTATAGGGATCGAATTTATCGGGAAGTCCAATTCCGTCATCACTGATAATCAATTCACAGCGCCCGTCACACGACGAAAGGGCAAGGTTAACGACACCCTTTTTGTGGTGTGGGAACGCATATTTGAAAGCATTGGTCAATGCTTCGTTAATAATTAATCCCAGCGGCATGGCATGGGCGACATCCATGTTTACCATTGATACCTTTTGAAAGATACGTATGTCGCGTCTTTCAATATTATTGCTGGCACATATATATTGTACCAGTTCAGCTATATAATCATTCATAGGAATCCGGTCCAGTTTTTCGGACTGATAAAGCTTTTGATGAATGAGTCCGATGGAATAGATTCTTTGCTGACTTTCCTGTATCGCCTTGACGGCCATAGGATCCTTGAGGTGGCGTGATTGCGTGTACAACAGGCCGATGATCACCTGAAGATTATTTTTTACCCGATGATGAATTTCCTTGAGCAACCACTCTTTTTCGTTAAGCAACGCCCCTTTGTCAGTCAGCAACTTCTCCTTTTCGTCGACCAAGCTCTGCAGGGAGCCGTTTTTAATGTTGATTTGATGCTGTTGCTGTTGCAAGGCAAGATTATTTCGTTTTTTTATGCTGTAAGCGTAGAATAAAAATCCGGACACCAGCAGCAGCAGAACAAGGGTTCCCATGATCAGTTTACGGGTAAGCGCGGCCTTTTCGAGCTCTTTCTGCTGCAGTCGTGTATTGTTTGTCAGCTGAAGGATGTTTTGTTCTTTTTTGCTCGTTTCATATTTTACGAGGAGTTCCTCAATCTGCCGGCTCTTTTTTTCATTAAAAATAGAATCATTCAGCGCTTTATTCTTTTCAAAATGCTGAATAGCGGACAGGTAATTTCCAGATGCAGAATCAATTTTAAACAGGATCCGGTGCATCTCTTTGATCTTCAGAACGTCTTTGCCATGATTGAAAGTCTCTTCAAATTTGATGACGTAGCTGTGTGCTTTTTCAAATCTTTGCCATTTTACAGACATGCCGGCCAGTAATAAAAACTCATTGGGCACATCTTCGGCCCTGCCATTCAGGGTTGCCTGGCGGATAGCCTTCAGGTAGCTGGTTTCAGCAAGTCCATAATTTTTTAACGCAGTATAGCAATCCCCCTCACAAGCTGCAGTATACTGGGATGCAAAATCAGAATTTGGAAAAAGCCTGGCGTTCGTCTTGCGGAGATAAATTAAAGCCTCCCGGCCTCTGTTTTGTGTGATCAGCCCCTGAATGATCTGCCTCAGCAGCAGATAACTAAAAAATTTCTCATGAACGTTCGGGTTATTTGCAGACTTCAGCATCTCCATAGCCCTGAAATTATATTGAAGACTTGATGAAACCTTGCCTAGCTCTGCGTACCATCTGCCGGTCCTGGCATTTATTCTGCATTCAAGGAAACGATCATATTGAAGCCGGATATTTCTGATAGCCTCCAGGTCCAGGAAAATAGCATTATTATAATTCCCTTTGGCTCCCTCAACAATAGCCATCATGTCATAGGTAAAGGCCAGCGTTTTATCCTTAATGGCCGTTTGCCAGGTGAGCAGCTTTTTGAGCTGTTTTTCAGCCGTGTCCAGGTTGCTGTGATCCAAATAAGTACGGGCTATACACTGGGACATATAAACCTGGTTGCTGACGTCGTTCAGTTGCCGGAACAACAACAATGCCTGCCCATACCGGTACACCTTTTTCTGTATAAGGCTGTCCAACGGTGGCGTTCTTTCCCCAAAGTCAAACCAGTTCTGCGCCTCCATTTTTTTGGTCCCCAAATTTTTCGCCTGGGCGATCGCTTCCGAAAAATAAGCCCCGCCCATTAACATATTATCACACCGGTAATAATATTTTCCGAGGCCTACGAGGGCCTGGTTTTTGTAAGTTGTTGAACCGAGCATATCACTTAACCTGTCAGCCTGACGTAAATAGGTAAGAGCGCTGTCTACCTTTACTTTGTTGGCATAGTTCCACTCAGTGTCATAATAAGCATTAGCCAGGTCGAGCAATATTCTCATACGAGCGGTATCCTGTCCTGCACTTTCAAGAGCATGTCTTAATTCCTTCGCTGTTCGTTGCGCCATTGCAGTTGCCGATACGAGCGTTAGCAGTATAAATGCAAATAATCTAAATTGAAAATATGCGGTAAAGGGTGCCATCGTATCAGTTTTATTTGGATCGTATTTTTTTAAAATTATCCAGGCAATTCATTTGCAGCCTATGCCCAATCTTCTTTATTCGCACTTTAGTTGAAATTATTCTTATTAGCTATACAGCACATTACGCATTGACCTTCTGTAATGCCTGAAATTGCATCCTTCATTTTTTTTGAAAAATTTGCTGAAATGTGTATTGGTTTCAAAGCCCAGGTAGTAAGCAATCTCTTTCATGCTTTTATCAGTGTATATGGCCTGCCTTCTGGCTTCCTGGATGAGCTGCCGCCGGATATGATGACTGGCGGGGTAACCCGAAACTTTCTTGACAACATTATTCAGGTAATTTGGGGTAACTGAAAGCATGCCTGCATAATCTGTTACCAGCTTTTTTGTTGTGAAATTCTGCTGCAGTAAATTAAAAAACCTGTTCACCAGCTCCGTTCTGGACAGTTGTACACCCGGCTCTTCCGGCCGGGGTATCTGCCTGGTCAGATAAATCAGGAATATTTTGAGGTAATCCCTTAAAATTTCACTTTTCAGGGTAGCGTTTTTCAGGAATTCCTGTTGCATGTTTCCAACGATCTGATGCAAGTCGTTTTCAATTTCGCCGGTCACTTTGATAACTGCCGGGTCTGTACTGCTTCCAAAAAGTCCGCTTCTGAAAAGCGGATTAAAATTATTGGGGGTCAGCCGGAGAAAATCTGCTGTAAAAGAAATCATATACCCTTCCATTTCCCGGTCAGCCTTTAAAACGAGGACTTGTTTGGGGAGGACACAATAAATCATATTATCGCTCAGCTGGTGGCGTTGGGTATCAATCAGATGTTCGCCGCTTCCCTTTTTGACCCAGATAATATGGTACATTTCCTGTCTTTTTGGTTGCTGGTGATTCCTGAACCGGTTCTTTGCCATCTGATCAATGGGACTGACTTCAAAGAGTTGCTGCGTATCATAGCTGGTGGCGGATTTGATGGAGTTGGATAATTTCAGATTATCTGTAATATTCATGGTCGTCTTAACGTTAGCCCCGGTATACGCCAGGAGTCGCGGGTAAAATTGGTTCCGGTATTAGTTCAAGATATGTGCCCGATATGTAATTGCTTGCAAATCAATATTTTGCAAACTCTCATTGTCAAAGACCACGTCATTTAGAAAAACAACCTGCTTTAACCCCGATATATCGGGGTTTTAAGTAGCTGCGCCAGGCACTTTTAAGAACAGGTTAATAGATGCATATATAAAGGGAATACTTATCCATCTTATGTCGTTTCCAGCGTGCCATATACCATATATCGTTTGCTTAAATTGTTGTTAATCAGTTGTATAATCCAAATTTAGAGCGTTTTGGATGAGGATTTTTCAGATCGGCACACTTTCCCCGGATGTGCCGGATCGTTTAAAAAATATGCTAATTTGGGCCTGCTATTAATGGCTAAAATATTATGCGTATTTCCCTGAAACCTTTCCCGGGCCTGTTCGTCGTGCTGTTAATGTGTCATTTAGCGCAGGCACAAAGCACCGGTATCTTAATACATCTCCAAACTGAACACATGAGCAATCCGCTCGGAATTGATAACCCGGCACCAAGGTTTACCTGGCAGCTCAATGACAGCCGCCGGGGAGCCGGGCAAACCGCTTATCGTATTCTCGTTAATGCAGATTCATCTGCGTTAGCAAAGGGAACAGGAACTGAATGGGATGCCGGCTGGCAAGCCGGTAGTAGTACGCTGATAACTTATGCGGGCCGGAAACTACAACCTTTTACCAGGTATTACTGGAGGGTTATGGCTATGGGTCGGGATCATCATGTCATCATGAGCGGGAATATTGCCTGGTTTGAAACCGGGATGATGCAAATAAGCAATTGGAGAGGCTCATGGATCAGTGACAGTAATGATATAACCATTAAGCGGGCACCCTATTTTCGTAAGGTTTTTTATGCCGCAAAAAGGATCAGGACTGCGCGCGTTTACGTCGCCGCCGCAGGCTTATACGAACTATACCTTAACGGGCAAAAAATCGGAGATCACAGGCTCGACCCGATGTATACGCGTTTTGACCGCCGGATCCTGTATGTCTCGTACGATATAACCGCCTCCCTGAGGGAAGGGGAAAACGCCCTGGGTGTCCTATTGGGGAACGGATGGTATAATCTTCAGTCGACAGCGGTATGGGACTTCCATAAGGCGCCCTGGCGGGCACGGCCGGCATTTTGCCTTGATCTTCATTTAACCTATGAGGACGGGTCGACCGAAATCATTACCTCGGGGAAAGACTGGAAAACGACATTAAGCCCGATCATTTCTAATAGCATCTATACCGCAGAACATTATGATGCAAGGCTGGAAAAAACGGGATGGAATACCGTTAATTATGTTGATACGGCATGGCTTCCGGTAATTTACAGGCAGGCCCCGGCAAAAGTCATTGCGGCGCAGGTAATGTATCCCATCAAAAATGTGGAAGAAATCCCGGCTGTAAGTATGCAAAAACTGGGTGATAGCACCTATGTTTTTAACCTGGGCAGAAATATAGCGGGAGTCAGCAAATTAAAGGTTCAGGGGAGCGCCGGTACGGTTATTCATCTTCGCCATACAGAACGGTTGTATGCTAACGGGCATACGGATATGTCCAATATTGATATACATTACCGGCCTACCGGCCCTGATGATCCTTTTCAAACCGATATTATCACGCTTAAGGGCGGCGGGGAGGAAGTTTTTATGCCGCATTTTAATTATAAGGGATTTCAATATGTTGAGGTTACGAGCAGCCGGCCGTTAGGGCTTACCAAGGAAAGCCTGACCGGATATTTTATGCATAGTGCTGTACCGCCTTCCGGAGACATCCGGTCGTCTGACCCGCTAATTGATAAAATCTGGCGGGCAACGAACAATTCCTATTTATCCAATCTCTTCGGCTATCCCACCGATTGTCCTCAGCGTGAAAAAAACGGCTGGACCGGTGATGCACAAATTGCAGTTGAAACCGGGTTATATAATTTTGATGCGGGTACCATTTATGAAAAATGGATGGCCGATCACCGTGATGAACAGCAACCCAATGGCGTATTGCCGTCGATCATTCCTTCCAATGGCTGGGGCTACGAATGGGGAAACGGGCCTGACTGGACAAGCACAATAGCGATCATCCCCTGGAATCTGTACCTTTTTTACGGCGACAAGAAGCCATTGGCAGATTCCTATGAAGCCATGAAGCTTTATGTGGAACATATCGCGCAGATTTATCCATCCGGTTTAACATCATGGGGCCTGGGTGACTGGGTTCCCGTCAAATCTGTAACACCGGTTGAACTGACCTCCAGCTGTTATTATTATGCCGATGTGAATATTCTGTCCAATACCGCTGCCCTACTAGGGCACGCTGAAGACGCTAAAAAGTACAGGTCGCTTGCGCTTAAAATAAAGGTCGCTTTTAACCAGAAGTACCTGAATGCAGGTACCGGCGTATACGCAGACGGCACCCAGACGGCGCTGAGCGCACCGCTCTACTGGGGCCTGGTGCCTGATGCCGAAAGGACCCGCGTAGCTGCTAACCTTGCCCATCGGGTAGAACTGGATAACTTTCATTTGGATGTGGGCCTGCTGGGGCAGAAAGCTGTTCTCAACGCTTTGTCCGAAAATGGCTATGCAGCTGTTGCCTATAAGATCGCTTCCCAGAAGACATTTCCATCCTGGGGATGGTGGATCGAAAATGGCGCCACCACTTTGTATGAAAACTGGAACATCGATTCCAAAAATGATATTTCCCTGAATCATATCATGTTTGGCGAAATCGGCGCATGGTTGTATAAAGGACTGGCCGGGATTAAACCCGACCCGCTGAATCCCGGGTTCAAAAATATCCTGATTGAACCGCATTTTGTGGATGAGCTGGAGCATTTTGAAGGAACCCATGAGGGCCCGTATGGGAAGATCACCTCCCGGTGGGACAGAGAAGGAAAGAAAATCCTGTATTCCCTTATCATTCCAGCCAATTCTACCGCGACTGTGATCTTACCTGAGATCAAGGGATCGAAGGTCTACCTAAATAACGAGGTCATTCCTAACCGGGTCATTCACCTCGTTTCGGGGACCTACAGGTTTACCTTGCTATGATCCTGTAAGGTATAGCAGTCTAATGGCTGGAATTATTTGAAAACCACCTGGCGGTCGCCTTAATGCCGTCATGATAGGATGTGGGGTTAAAATGAAAGGTGTTTTCAAATTTCGAAGAGTCAAACCTGAACGGAAATTCATCGCGATAACGCATTTCGTAGTATTCGCCGTGTTCTCTGTCAAACCAGCTTCTGATCTTCAGCCGCCATTTCGGAATGACCCGCAGATCGACAGCTTCAAATTCCGGCTGGTCGAATTCTGCAGAAAACCTGGCATCCAAATGTATTGGATCCGGCTTTTGTTGCACGCCTTGTTTCCCACTAAACGTGTTCAGGACATTCTGTATCCATTGCGGAACAAACTTACCTTGCCTGTTAATACGCATATAGTAGGCCGCGATCGCGGTAAACTGGCGCCCGTTAAGAGCAGGTTTAGCCGCGGGCATATGCCATACCTGGCCATAGGATCGTTCATTCAGGGCTAAAATATAAAGCGCCCTTACGACATCAGGCGTGTAGTTGAACGCATGCGGCATATCCGGATTGATAATCCATTGCGCCCTCATTTTCTGTTGAAGCCTTTCAAAAACAAGCCTGCCAACCCGGGTCCCGGCAGACAGGCAGGAACCGTAAATTTCTGCGGAACGTGCAATGGCAATTTTCGGGGCTCCGATAGTCATTTCCCGCTGCAGCATACGAAATATTTCTGCGGTAGTTTTACCGTTGGCAGTGACTGGCATGACCGGCGTTTCTTCCGTCATCACGCCTTCCACCTTGCCATATAAATCCGCGAAATCCAGATAGATCAACCCGGCGCCCGACTTTTTGCAGGCGGCGACCACATTTTTCATGACCAGTGGCCAGTCCATCCACCAGTTGGTGTCTTCATAAGTAATGCCGTTCATCATATACACGACGGCTGACCCCTCAATAGCGCTTAGCACCCCACTGGCACTAAGCAGGTCGGCAACCCTGTTTTCTGTGCCCGTTATCTGTACCGGCGATCGCGAAATGAGCCGGATTCTTTCCTTATGGGCGGATAAAAGTGAAACAAGTTCATCGGCTATGGGCCCACCGGGACCGATTATGGTATATATTAAAGATTGATTATCCATTTACTCGTTATAAGTCCTGCCCCTTGAAATTTGCCCCGATCATGACCAAATAATCGTGTTATCTGCCAGGTATTTCACACAATCAACCATTGTGTCCCCGTATGTGCTATTAGGACTAAAATAGCCCGGAATTATTTAGAAAAATTACCTAAATCATTGCAAAAAGTGTCTTTTTTACACTTATAATGTATCTTATGGATGCGCATGATCGTTTAATCCCTGCCACTCAGTGCCATACAAGCACTGACGAGCCCGGGGAATAAGCAAAATCCGGCTTTTTTTAATTTGAATGCCGGCAACAAGAAAAAGATATGCTGTCGATTTAATAGTCAAAGGAGCCTTGTAGCAAGACTCCTTTAATCAAGTGAAACACAAATGTCATTATAAGACGTGTGTCGTATGTGCATGTGAGATGGTATCGTTGTGCGTATGTGCCGCTGCTCCCTTTTTGGAATCCAGGCTCCACGGGCCTGAGCCGTGTACCACAATGAACAAGGCACCGCCAAGCATGGATACATTTTTCATAAACATGATCATCTGCATTTGGTGCATCATCGGATCAACAACATTCCAGAAGGCATGCATCATCAATGAAATGGGAATTAGGAAAACGATGATCAGCACAGCGCCGATCCGCGCTTTATAACCCAATATGATGCTTAAAGCACCGGCTAAAGCGATGGAGCCGGATAAAGGTACAGCGATGCTGGCAAAAGGCACGCCCTGGGAGGCCGCGTAGCCGATAGTTGCAACAGAGAAGTGCGACAATCCCGATGTCAAAAAGACCAGGGAAAAAAGCAGGCGGCCTGCTAAAGAAGCTAGTTTCATGATTTCTAATTTAGGTGATTGGTAATAGCTCTGAACTTTAAAGTTTGATCAGGTTCAGTGTGGCAACCGCTTGTTTGGGCTCCTGTAATTTACTTCCTGTAGCCAGATCCCCGAGATCAATCGCTGCAAAACCAAGCGATTCAATCACATCGCCCACTTCTTTTTTTGCAGCGGCATCATTGCCTGAATAAAACAATACCCGCCGACCCCCGGCCTCTTCGGGGTTTAACGCAAGAATTTTAAAATAAAGTGTGTTAAAAGCCTTAACAAGCCGGGCGCCGGGAAGCTGGCCAGCCACGACTTCGCTTGATGCACGCCCTCCCAGATCAGCGACCCGAAAATCGGGAGCATAGCTAATAAAGGCGTTGGTCGCATCGATCACCACTTTATCTTTCCAGTCAGTTAAATTGCTAAGCGTGGACAGGCCTGACCAGGGTAAAGCCAGTAATACGATATCCGCTTTGGCCGCATCTTCCGGTGTCCCGGCTGTTACGCCAGCGCCTAAAGATGCCACGGTATCTTTTAATGAATCAGGGTCTTTACTGTTACTCAGGGTAACCCCATAACCCGCCTTAATAAGATGTTTGGCCACCGTTTGAGCAATATTGCCTGCGCCTATTATTCCAAATGTTTTTTTCATGATCCTTTATGTTAATTGATAGTACGAAGTTAGATCGCCGAAAAAAAGTAAGGAATGACATTTGGCATATAATAACCTTGACATTTGTCAAATAAATAAAGTGATTTTGCCTATTCTGCCTGATATACCGGCAAAAACGATCACCCCGGGGTTTGCCGTCCGGAAACGCATCTTACCAGGCACCATAAGGAATACCGTTAGTTCGGATAATTAATATGCCCGTATTTTCCATCGAAGAAATCCCGGTATGCTTCACCGACTTCCGCCCGGTTATTCATCGCATACGGGCCCTGAACAATTAACGGTTCCGGATTAGGCTGACCGCCGAAGATGATCACGTCTACCGGCTGTACTTGCAGATTATTGATATGAATCCCTGTTCCGTCCGGGCTTAGGGCGATGAGGTCATTTTGTCCCAACACGTGGCCGTTCAGGGATATGTTATGTTGGGGGACAAAAACTGAATATTCGTTTCCCGGCTCAACAGTTAAAGTCAGACAGGTTTTGGGATCGAGCCGCAAAAGATAAACATTTTGCCCGGCATTTCTTAAACCGGAGCAGTTACTGCCGATCTGGCCCATCAGCAGTTTCAGCGTACCTGAATTACCGGGCAAACAAACCTGCGGGACCTTTCCGGCATCGACATAATTGTATTGCGAAGGTTCCGATTTCTGTGCCGATGGTAAATTAATCCAAAATTGAATACCGTGAATAAGTCCGCCCTTTTTTTGAAAAGGTATTGCAGGATATTCATCTACCATGATCCCGTTCCCCGCATTGAGCCACTGGACGTCGCCGGTTCTTATGATACGATGGTTTCCGTTGCTGTCATGATGTTGCAGTTCCCCGCTAAAAAGGTAGGTCAGCGTCACCAGGCCACGATGCGGGTGAGCCTGAACTCCGGACTTAAATTCCGTTTTATAATTCCTGATCTCTTCAGCATAAAAATGGCTCAGAAACACGAATTGTCCTACTTGCTCTATATCATTGTTGGGCAAAAGCTTCCTGGCGCTCAGATTGCCAAAGTTTGAATGGGTTCCTTTACAAATTGCTTTGATGGTCTTTTCCATGAGCCTTAGCTAATTTCCGATGTTATTTTTCCATAACGTCATAAACAAATCTCAGGAATACAAAATAGGCCTGCAATGACATTTGCCACATTTAAAACATGACAAATGTCAAGCAATCGGTGAAGTAAATACTACCGGGCAAGAGCCGCTTTCCGTACACGGCTGAGCGTTTCGGGTGACACGCCAAGATAAGAAGCAATCATGGCCAGCGAAAATCGCCGGGCGAACGTTGGGTTAGCATTCAGTAAATCATGGTAACGGGCGTCGGCGCTTAAGCTAATATTTGCATAGATACGGTTTTGCCTGTTTACCATATTGTTAAGTTCAATCTTCCTGGCCATTGCTGCCACAGCTGGAATTTCCTGGATCAGGTACTGGAGATGCTCATTGGAAATCATCAATAATTCAGTATCCTCAACGGCCTGCAAATAATACTTTGTTGGGGTGAGCATGTTGTAGCTTTCGTAGTCGCATACCCATGCCTGTTCGAGGGCAAGATCCATCGTGTGTTCCATTCCTTTTTCGCTGACGGCAAACATGCGCATAGAACCCGATATCAGAAATGCCATATATTTGCAGATGTCGCCCTCCTGAAAAAGATATTGGTACCTCCTGCATTTTTTATATTTGAAAGCCTCCCGGATTGCAATAAGTTCATTTTCGTTCAACGGTATGCCGGTGAAAGCAGTAATATAATCACTTAGTAGCTGATATACTGCAGATATTCCGGCTGGGCTAATTAGTGCTTTCATCAGAAGGTCGGTTTATTGGGGGTACATGCCGTCGTTTTTAAAAATGCCGCTACACCTTACAGATTTAAAAATTGGGCATGTTACCGGCTAACTTTTAATATTTAACAGCGAGCTTGTTCCTGCGCTTATTTTATAATCCAAAGTTGCGCGGATTTTAAACCTGTAGATGGTAGATATCAGCGTAATAATTGCCTATATCATTACACGACAGTATCCGCTTAATTTCAGGAATTTGTATCAGCCGGTATTCCCCCTCAAAGATCACCGCGGCATTCCTGATCTCTAAGCAGCTATTCAGTAAGATTTCTATTGATGATTATTCCATGGTGCTATCAGGCTTTTTAAATAAAGCCTGGTCTTATAGGCAGATGATATAAACAATACCGCTAAAATAATAACGAGAATAGTCACTGAAAAAACCAGGAAGATCGTTCTGAGGGTCAGCAATTGTTGCTGGACACCAAGTGAACGGACAATTCCTGAAATGGTCAGGGCGCTGCCCTGTTCTGTCGTTACGGTTTTCAAATTAAAGAACTGAGCTGCGCTGTTCAGTCTTTCAACAAAAGCGGGGTCATTTGCCGTAAGATAATTAAGAAAGCCTTCCTTGTAGCGCTGGTTATAATTTAATTGCAATGTGTATAATCCGGCAATGGAATTCAGCGTTGCAGCAAACCGCATGAAGGCACCTACGACAATGCCGGTAGTTCCGGTTGTGGGAGGAACAGATGATAAGGTATAAATAATGATTGGGACAAAAAGCATACCCGACGCGGCACCATGCAGAAACATGGGAAGGATCAGGTCCTCAAAAGCCAGGTCAGGGGTTAGTTCCAGATAAATATACAAATGATAAATCAGCAGCATGCCGAAACCAGCGATCAAAAACCGCCTGGTCGAATGCTTTTTGGTGATCATCATTTGTGCGCTCAGCCACATAAATGATAAAAGCCCGGACAGGTTGAAAAACCCCAGCTCCATTTGCTGGCGCCCGCTCCATTGAAGGATCGTACCCGTATAATTGTATACTAAATTTATGCTATCCTTTAACCCGTAGTAAGCTATTAAAAGCAAAAGACCGGATATAAAAGTACGGTACCTGAAAACTGACAGGTCAACTATCGGGATTTTAGCCCTCAGTTCCCTGTAAATAAAAAATGAAAAAAACAACGCAGCGGCCAGGGCAGCTGACCGGATGCGGGCATCGCTGAACCAGTAATATTTAGGGCCGTAGATCATTGTGTAAGAAAAGGCGACCAGCGCTGCTGCCAAAAAAATTCCGCCGGGCCAGTCCAGGTGATCTAAGGGCAGGGAAGGACGGCCGTTGCCGGGCCTCAGCAGGATTAATGTCAGCAACAGGCACAGAAACAGGAAGGCGATCAGGAAGTAATAAATTACGGTCCAGTCCAATGTGGTATCGATAAGCGCCGCACCAAAGCCGATGACCACACCGTTACCTAAAATAGCCCCGTAAAGTATTGATAAACCTATGATCTGGACCTTTTCAGGGTCGATCCTGGAGAAAATCAGTATCAGCATCGGGCCGGACATAAGGCTGAGCGATAGACCGTTCAGAAACCTGAGTACAGTAAAAGTGACCACATCCCTGACCTGGAGACTGAGTATATTAATCAGTATACAGGCAATAATTCCGGCCAGTAAATAGCTCCTTGTTTCAAAATATTGAAACAGCCGGAATTGAATGGCAATAAAAGGTACGATTGCCACATAGGTTATTTGCAATGCCAGCGTAACGTCCTCAGGTTGGGCGCCAAACGAGGCAATTACATAGTTTTGGGTAAGCGCAAATGCGCCGAACTGCATAAGCGAACATATCAGTATCAGGCACAGGCAAATTCTCACGCCCCATTCCGAACCGTTAATCCAGCTGTTGAAATAGTCAGGTTTTTCCATCAGACTTCTTCTTTAAAACAGACACCTTTGCATTCATTCCCACCCTGATCTGGTGAAGATCGGTATCCGTAAACCGTATTTTTACCGGGATCCGCTGGACGATTTTGACAAAATTTCCGGTTGAGTTATCCGCGGGCAATAAAGAAAACCTGGAGCCTGTCGATGCGGCGATCGCCTCAATTGTACCCCGGTACGTCTTATCTGCTACGGCATCTATACTGATATCCACCGGTTGACCTATGTACATCCCGTTTACCTGTGTTTCTTTAAAATTGGCCGTCACCCAGATTTCTTTGTGCTTTACGATGGAAACCAGGGTCTGTCCGGGTTGTACCTGCTGGCCCTCTAAAATCGTTTTCCTACCCATTGTGCCATCAGCCGGGGCGATTATGACGGTATAATTAAGATTTATCCGGGCAAGTGCCAGTCCTGCCTCCTTTCGTTCCAGGTCTGTTTTTAACAGAGCCCTCCTGGTGATAAGTTCCCTTATTTTCGCATCGCTGATCCGGAGATTATCCCGCGCGGCATCGAAATCACTGGTGGCAACATCAAACCGGGACTTTACCTGTTCATACTCCTGGCCGGTTGCGGCCTCCTCTTTTACCAAATTGCTGTACCTGTCGATATCCTTTTGCTGCTGCCATAGCCTGGATTTTGCCGCCGCGATCTGATCCCGGTTGACAAGGGTGCCTGTCCTGGCAGATTGGATCCCCGCTTCCAGCACATTTAATTCCGCAGCCGCATTATCCACTGTCGCTGCTGCTTCCCGGACCCGCTGAGTGTATTCCTGGTCATCCAGGATTACCAGGGTATCGCCTTTTCTGACCCGTTCATGCTCCTGAAAGCGTACTTCTTTAATATAGCCCCCGACCCGTGCTGAAACAGGGCTGATGTAAGCCTCTATCTGCGCGTCATTAGTCTCTTCATATTTGCATTCACGGACAAAATAATTCACGAGGTAAACTATTCCCCCGGCCAGGATCAAAAGGGCGAACGCAGAGATAAATAAATTTACCGGGTGAACTTTTTCTTTTGGCATGTTTTCCTTTTCCATTATTTGAATGATTATAGATTTCCTGTAGTGTAGAGCAGATTATAGTAGATTAAGGATGCCTCTGTCTCCGCGCTGATAAGATTGTAGCTTGCTTCCTGGTACAGGTTGTCGGCATCCAGCAAATCCGTCAATAAGGCCAGCTGGTTAAAATACTTGGTATTCACGATCCGGTAATTTACGCCAGCCTGCACAATCGACTGACGCATCACGGCAACCCGGTTCAGCGATTCATTGTACCTGATAAGCAGGGCCTTTAGTTCTTCGCGGGTATTATCCTGAACGAGTTGTTGTTCCTGCCTGATTTCATCGAGCCTGATCTCAGCGGCTGTCACTTTATGTTTGTTATGATACAGCGAGGAAAGGTTATAGGAAACCTTTGCACCTATATAACCTATGCTGTAAAGCTGGTCTACGGGTGGGAAAAATAAATAATTAGGGTAAGAAAATCCATAGGCAGACACGAGAGTGGCCGTGGGCATGGCGTTCCCTTTTATCCCTTTTAACCTGGCTGACTGAATATTGGCCAGCGCCCCTGTTCGTTGAACGGCGTAGCTACCCTGTTCCCCGCTCCCAGTTAAGCGGGCTAACTCTTCAGGATCAGGCCTGTTCATATTTGCAGAATCGGCAGGCAGGATATGCGTGTTATCCGGGAGATGCAGCAGAACGGAGACCTTGTTATTGGCAATGGTAATATCATTTTGATTATGGATGCTGTCCAGCTGTACATTTGCCAGTACCAGTTCGGCCCTTAATACATCACTGCGCGTTATCCGCTGGTTTTTATACAGTGCATTGATAGTTTTCAGGCGCGTTCTTGCTCTTTCCGACTGGTCGGTTATTAATTTTCGCTGGTTAAACAGCTTTACCAGTTCGAGGTACCGAAAGACAAGCTGCAATGAAGTATTCCCTGCCTGATCCCTGGAGTTAATGCCAGCCAGGTATTTGCCCGCCTGCCGTTCCTGTATCAATGCCCTGTTTTTGCCGCCGGAATAGAGGTTGAAGGCCATTTCCGTACTTTGGGACGCTCCATTAGCTGATGGTTTCCGGTCGATGGAATATGCATTATGCAGGCCATTTTCAAATAAGGTCAGTTTGGTATACCGCTGATACCCGGCGTTCACGGCAATCGAGGGCAGCATACCGTTCCGGGCATCCGCCATATCCTCATTTGCGGCCTTTTCTTCCTGCCGGGCGACCCCTATCGCTATATTCTGTGATTTAGCCAGGGTTATCGCCTCTTTCAGGGACAGTTTTATTTCGGGCGTGGAAGCCTGTTGCGCATCAGCGCAACTTATCCCCAGGGCGAGGCTGAAGGTAAATAATACCGGCAGGACTGCTTTTTTTATTTTATGGAGTGCACGGCCTGTCATTTCTCTGATTTTTATAGCCATCTGATCATCGCGGTATCCGGCGGAATTTTTCGCCGGACCCGGCAAACCAAAACTGAAGAATGCGGCGTGGATAAATTTTGACAAATGCAACAAATAATTCTTGATAATTGTCAAGGCGCATATGGAACCGGCGATTTATCTTCACAGGAAACCGTCGTACGTCCCTGACTTGAGCGAGGCTCCCGGGGTTCCATCGGGAGATTGTTATTAATATTTAAAGGCGAGGTTCAACGCATTTATTCTTTTGCCAAGCAGGGAAGCTGTCATTGCAGAGGCGGGCACATGCCAGTCAAAGCCATGTACCGCGCCGTGGTAAAAATGCAGTTCCGCCGACACGCCTGCTTCCATCAGGCGAAGCGCAAATTCGATGTCTTCATCTCTGAACAGGTCAAGCGAGCCAACTGCGATAAAGGCAGGGGGCAGACCTGAAAGGTCCTTTTCACGGGCAGCGGCGGCTGTAGAAGGGATTTCCAGCCGGGTTATTTTATTACCCAGGTAGGCGGTCCAGCCGTAGATGTTGTAAGCCCGGTCCCAGACACCTGTGGCATTGATCTGGTAGCTGGAATTCGTTACGTTCCTGTCATCCAGCATGGGATAGGTGAGGGACTGGTGAATAAGCTTAGGGCCGCCCCTTTCCTTAACCATTAAAGTCAGTGCTGCCGCCAGGCCACCACCCGCGCTTGCGCCTCCCACGGCGATGCGCGAGGTGTCAATCCCTAATACCGCAGCGTTTTCTGCCACCCACACCAGGCCATCAAAACAATCGTTAATCGGGACGGGATAGGGAAATTCAGGGGCCAGGCGATAATCGACTGAAATGACTTTTGCTCCCGTCTCTGCCGCAATCTGTTTCATTTGGGCATCATCCTGCTCCGGAGTACCGCCCATCAGTCCGCCGCCGTGTATCCAGTAAAGCGCCGGGGAACCTGTCTTAATACCTGAGGGCCGGTAAATCCTCAGCCGGATTGTTGCACCATCGGAGGAGGCTATCATCTGATCTTTAACGGTAACCCGGCCGTCATAAGGCGTAGGTGCCGCGGCAACGGCGAACCCATATTGCTGTACTTCTTCCCGCCAGGTGTTCAGATCCGGAAATGCGGAGGTATCCAAACGATCCATACCGTTATCCTTTAAGGCTTGCCTGACAGCCGGATCCATGGTAAGGTCAAAGTTCAGGGCCGAAGAAATCCCTTTTCCTTTAGGCAGTTTATTATTCATGAGAAAGATAACGATGGACAGTTTTTCATAAGTTAAGTGAGGCCCCGAATTTTAATTTCTGCTTCCGGCCGGCATTATTCAATTGTACATGGAGGCCGGATCAATTCCTTCCGGTACCGCTTCGATGATATCCCAGTGCTCGGCAATCTTCCCATCCCGGACACGAAATATATCCATGGACATATTCCCGCGGTCATCCGGCGTATTTTGGGTATAGCATTGTATCCAAACCAGATCACCTTCGGCTACGATACGTTTGATAAAGACCCTGAACTGCGGAAATTTTCCAAAAAGATGCTTGTTAACGGCCTGCAAAGTTTCCTCAGCGCCCTTGCCTGAATTGGGGTGATGGTTGATAAAATCCGGCCGCATCATCGCCCTGGATTTTTCGACATCCTTGTCATTGTAAAAAGTATAGAAAAAATGTTCGACCAGCTTTTTGTTGGCGTCTTCCTGTTTCAGATTTCTTTTTTTCTGGGCATCTGCTGCCAGTGTAAAAAGACTTAAGAGGATGATGAGCGGAGGTTTTACAAATAACTTTCTCATTTTATTAATTATTTAATTATTGTTCGGTTTCAATTATTAGGGTAACGCCGGTTTTGCCATTCTTACAGCGCGGTATTTCCGCCATCAATAATTAATTCAGCCCCGGTTGTAAACGTAGATTCATCTGAAGCAAGATATAATACCCCATAAGCGATCTCATTCAACGTCGCCCCTCTGCCGAGTGGGGTGCCTCCGACGGCCATGGCTTCAAACTCCTTTGCATGCGGCATATTCCGGGTCATCGGAGTGGCAACAAAACCCGGGTGAACAGAGTTGACCCGGATGTTATCTTTGGCCAGTTCCCCGGCCAGGCCCTTTGTAATTAACCGCGAGCCGCCTTTTGATGCGGTATAAGCCGTGCCGCCCGCTGAACCGGTGATACCGCCGATCGATGAGATATTGACAATTGATCCGCCTTTATTTTTAAGCAAATAAGGTACTACCGCTTTTACGCCGATAAACTGGCCTAATAAATTAACACCAATTACCTTATTGAATTCTTCCACCGTTCTTTCGGCAAGCGGCGCCATCAGGTTGCCGGTTATACCCGCATTGTTTATAAGGATATCAATTTTGCCGTATAGCTCAACTGTTTTTCCGACTACGGCAGCCCAGCTCCCTTCAGAACTTACATCATGGACCATGTAATCAGCGGTTCCGCCTGCAGCCACAATTTCGCTGACCACACCTTTCAGCTTCTCTTCCTGAACATCCGTAATCATGACCCGGGCACCTTCAATTGCAAATAATTTGGCTTCTGCGGCACCCATGCCACCAGCTGCCCCGGTAATAATGGCGACTTTGTTTTCTAATCTTTTCATTTTGTATGCTGTTTTAAGTTATACAAGGCATTGCGGTCGATCGTCACCGCCTGATCCATATATCGTTGTTGCTTATAGCAAAGCTACCTGATGCGGTGTACCCGAAATTTGACATTCGGCACAAAGTTTTCTTGACATTTATCAAGTAAATCGCAAGTTTCATTCCTGTGCCAAAAAATGATATGTGTAATAAATGGAATGATATCTATATTTTAAGAATAACCTTATCCTGCACCTTTGATAAAAGAAGGCTGGCTGTACAATCAATCATTCCGTTCAGCAAAACACCATGGAAAAAACAAACACAGTTAAGGCAGTACACTCTGGTAAAAGTGAAGACATCTGCCGGCATTGCATGCATGTAGAACCGGACGGCGTAACCGATCTGGCCGATGGATTTTTAACCCGTGAGGTTGAGCCGGGGATATTTATGCTGACCAATGGCAATTACCAATCGGTGTTCATCACCACCGGTAACGGGGTGGTACTCATCGATGCGCCGAAGCCGTTGATGCAGTTCATAGAAAGGGCTGTTACTGAAGTGACAAAGGAGCCTATTACCACCCTGATCTATTCGCACGGGCACTCCGATCATATTGGCGGGGCCTATCTGCTCGCCCGTCCGGGATTAAATATCATAGCCGAAGAACGGGTGGCTGATTTCATCGGTCAAAAACATGACGGACAAAGATTGCCGCCAACCCAGACTTTTAAAGAAGAAACAACATTGAACATCGGTTCGCGGATCATCTCGCTAAAACGTGACGAGTTTCATTCCCCTGAAGGTGATCTGATCATCTTCCTGCCGAATGAAAAGGTGATGGTAGCTATTGACATCATAGCACCGGGTTGGGTACCCTTGCTGGACTTTGACATTACCGGAAATATGTTTCTCTACCTGAGTGCTTTTGACAGGATACTTGCTTACGACTTTAAATCATTTATTTCGGGTCATACCGCAGACATCGCCCATCGCGGAGACCTTGAATTAACCAAGGAATATGTATTCGATGTGTATGAAACTGTTAAACGCATCCATGGCAGCATAGATCTGGCCAGCCTGCTTGCAGAAGAACGCGACAATGAGCAGGCGGGTATTAAAAGGCTTATTGAAGAGGTTACCGCCGCGGCAGCCAAAGAAATACAGGGCCGCTGGCTGAATGGCCCCCTGAAAGGAGTTGATCTCTGGACCGAAAGCCATTGCAGGGCCATGCTCCTGTATGTCAGGTGGAGCGATTGAACGAGGTTAACCTGCCTGTTTTGATGGTGATCTTCAATAAACAATTCCTCTTATCCTGATAAGGATAAGTTTAAAGACCCTAATTTAATAATGGAGCAGGATTTATCATTTTACATCGTATTACTGTTAATCGTAGTTTCTTTGGTCATGCTGGCAGGTAAGCTAAAAATCGCTTATCCTATCATACTGGTGTTAGGGGGATTGATGATCAGCTTTCTGCCATTTCTTCCCAATGTTTCAATAAATCCCAAACTGATTTTTCTCCTGTTTTTGCCGCCGTTGCTTTATGAAGCTGCCTGGCAGATTTCATGGAAAGATTTCTGGAAATGGAGACGGGTCATATCCTCTTTTGCATTCATTATTGTCATCCTGACTTCCGGCGTTGTAGCGCTGATATCGACTGCCCTTATTCCCGGATTTAATTTGCCTTTAGGCTTTCTGCTGGGTGGCATCATATCTCCTCCTGATGCGGTTGCTGCCACTACCATTTTGAAAAGTGTAAAGGCACCCCAGCGGATCGTTGCTATTGTTGAGGGCGAAAGCCTGTTAAATGATGCCTCAAGTCTGATCGTTTACCGGTTTGCATTGATTGCTGTTTTAACGGGCACCTTTGTATTCCACCAGGCACTTTTGAGTTTTTTCCTTGTCATTATCATGGGCGTGGTTACCGGACTGGTTATCGCCTTTATTTTTTACCTGATGCATAAATGGCTGCCCACCACGCCCAGCATCGACATCGTACTATCCTTTATCGTGCCTTATGTCATGTACATTACAGCAGAAAAACTTCACTTTTCGGGAGTACTGGCAGTGGTAAGCGGGGGCTTGTTTCTTTCCGGCAGACGGCATCTCATCTATAGTAACCACAGCCGGATACAGGGCCTGAATGTCTGGACGACCATCGGCTTTGTATTCAACGGACTCATATTCTTATTGATAGGATTAGAGTTGCCCCATGTTGTGAGGTCATTGGGACCGATAGCGTTGCAGGACGCTATTAAATACAGTGTGATTATTTCCTTTGTAATTATCATCACCCGGCTGTTCAGCACGCTTGGCGCATCTTTATTTACGACAATCGCAAGTAAAGTCATTACAACCGCGGATAGTCACCCGGGGTGGAGGGGGCCATTCATTTTCGGATGGGTGGGCATGCGTGGGGTTGTGTCGTTAGCTTCCGCTTTATCCATTCCTTTGACATTAAATAACGGAGCAGCTTTTCCCCAGCGGAACCTTATCCTGTTTATTACCTTCTCAGTCATATTGTTTACGCTTGTTTTTCAGGGTATAACCTTACCCTGGGTTGTCCGCCTGATGCATGAACCGGAAAAAGATTATATCCTGCCAAGATACAGGCAGGACGCCACCATCAGGAAAGCAATAAAAAATGCGGCCCTGGGTTTATTAAAGGGTAAATTTAAGGACGAAGTAAGCAGTAATGAACTGTTACAAATCTTACAGTCCCGCCTGGAAAGTGAGCTCACGTACTTGAATGACCATCGTCAGCCTGCCAGGGAATTCTCCAACAGGATCGATCATTATCATGCTGTTTACAGGCAGATCATCGATAAACAAAGATCCATGCTGCTGCACATGAATAAGCAGGCGGAATTCGAGGAGGAGATCATCAGGAAGCATTTTACACAGCTCGATCTTGAAGAGGAAAACCTAGCCAAACTGGCCGAGTGAATTTCGGATGATTTTGCACCGGGCATAACCTTCACTTGCTCCGGTCAAATCATTTTTCCATTTTGCCGCCGGGGAATGTTAAATCTCATCTCTTTGCGTCTTAAACAAAAACTGCCGACAGGTTTTTTTCCTGTCAGCAGCTGATGAGTTGTGATTATTTAAAATGATTCCCTGACCATTTTGTCAATATCATTGCGGATTCTGGACCAGATGATCGAGTGTAACTTCGCGCTCCGGAATTGGCAGCAATAATTTATTTTGAGTGATTGCGTACGAACCCGAAGGATACCTGGACGGGTCCTTAGCGATCTCTTTCTGCCCGTGTGCCGTCATTACTGCTATTGCAGTTCCTGTCCGAACCAGGTCATACCAGCGATGATTTTCAAAGGCCAGTTCAACTTTACGTTCCTGCATAATGGCATCCCTGAAAGCAGCCTGGCTGGAAACATTTAATGCGGGGGTAGCGTTGCCTGCGGTTTTTGGCGCCAGGCCGGCTCTTGCCCTGATCTGGTTAAGCAGGTTAAATGCTTCGCCACCTGCCGCAAAGCCCTGTTCGTTCAGGCATTCAGCGATCTCCAGCAGTACATCAGCATACCTGATGATCGGAAAATCCACATCAGTCTGCCCTGGTTGAATAAAGCCATGGTTGTATTTGGTGATGTATCTATACATTATTTCTTCT
>JAZJZL010000084.1:6569-14774 GCA_040389845.1 Bacteroidota bacterium | reverse complement strand
ATTGAGCCAATTTTAAAAAGAAGATAGGACTAAAGAATAAACCAAATTGAAAAGAATATTTATATTTTCCTATCACGGTAAAGAAACCTTTCAAACCAGCTACTACAGGTTATTGAGTCCATAGTTGATAATTGACGGGGCGTAGCTGTCGCAATTCTTGTTTTGATTACCTGCTTTCCTAATGGTAAATATCCTGCTGGTGCTACTCCCCCTGCTACTTCCTACTATGAACTATGAACCATCAACAATGAACTTCCCGAACTCATCACATTTTCCGTCACTTTAGTCACATTTATTTGATGGACTTTCCGAAGCATGGTATTCTTGTATCATGAAAATCAGGAACATCGAAATTACGCTGGCAACGCTCCTATTAATCTTCATTTTTTATAAGCAACTCGCCGGAATAGATGGATATATAGAAGGTCGTTTTTCGGATTCGGCATATGGGAAAGAGATGTTTGACGCTAAAGGGCTGCACTTTAACTTCTGGATAAACTACCTATTCCCGGCGCTGCTCAAGTGGCTTACCATGTATTTAGCTTTTATTTGGATAACCTGTTCCCTGCCCGACAAATTCATAACCGGGCGCAATTGGCGAAACGCTATCCTGTCACTCATTGGGGGCTTTGTAGTGATATGGCTGCTATTTGTTTCTGGCGATTGCATTAAAATGCCATTTAACGACAATATATTACCGGAAGCGCTGTACCGGGAATTCGGGGTAGCCGGGTTTATAAGCGGGATAATATTATTGTACGAAATAGTCAAGCAAATTGCCCTGTGGCAACTCAAACGCGATGCCGTCAAAAAAACAGGAAAGACCAATACGTTAACAACCGATATTATTTGGTTTGTGCTTTTTTGGGGTATCGCGCTGTTGGGTGTAACACTGATTGCGCCCTACTGGGGACTTGGCCTTTTCCTGGCCTTAATTCCTCCCTGTATGTTTTTAACTTACTTAACCTGCTCCTACTATCTCATACCCAAATACTATTATCAACCCGAAAAAGGAGGATTTTGGTTATATACAGCTTTAGTTACCCTGGCTATTAATATTCCGTTTAGCGGTATTTACACCATCAGCATGAGCTACGGCAGCATTGATTTTGTTTTCAAATTTTTATTTGGATGGGCATTACAGGCTGCATGCGTTGTTCCGCTAAGCATTTACCTGCATAAGATAAGGACGAAGCGCGCTGCGGAGCTAACCAATCTTAAAACCGAATTGGGGACATCTAACGCCGGACTTCAATTTTTACGGTCACAAATTAATCCCCACTTTTTATTTAATGCACTAAATACGCTTTACGGAACGGCACTTGTCGAAAACGCTGAACGTACCGGAGAAGGCATCCAAAAACTGGGCGATATGATGCGGTTTATGCTGCACGAAAATCACCTGGATAAGATTGCCTTAAGCCGCGAGATAGATTACCTGCATAACTATATCGACCTACAGAATCTGCGCATTGCATTATCGCCCAATATTAAAATTGAAGTAAACATTGAGGATATAACCGGCTATTATGAAATCGCACCGATGCTGCTCATCCCGTTTGTTGAAAATGCATACAAACATGGTATCAGCTTAAAAAACACTTCGTGGATAAGCGTCAACCTATTTAAAACCGGCAACACGTTAAATCTCGATGTACGCAACAGCATTCACCCGGAACAGGAAAACGACCCGGAGCGCTATCATTCAGGTACCGGCCTCGACAATGTAAAACAACGCCTGGAACTGCTTTATTCCCAAAAACATGAACTGGTGGTACGCAGGAATACACAGGAGTTTTTTGTTCATCTTTCTATCACTCTATCATCTATCGCTAACAATTAAACTTAAGCAAATGAAAACCACCATTATAACCCTGGCTGTTATAGTATTAACAGTCTTAAACTGTACTGCCCAATTTAAATTAAACGGTCGCATCCAAAGTTTCAACGGGACGGATTCTCTGGTGCTGAATATTCCGTTCATTTATGGATTCTATCACGAAAATGATATAAAAATCCCGGTAGGTGCATCAGGCAAATTCAGTTTTGTGGCCGGGGTAAAAACGCAAAAGTTTGTTAGCCTGATATATAAAAATTCATCAACTAAACTGTTGTTGAGACCAGGCAAATCGCTCTCTTTGGTAATTGACTCTACCGGTAAAGTGCTTGAAATGAACGGCACAGCGGCTAACGAAAACCGCGTTTTCAACAACGCAGGGCTGAATGAAATGCCATTTTTCTTAAAGTTTGAAAATCAACAGAATCCCTATGCGAAAATGTCCTATGAAGAATTACAGGAAAAGCTTTTAAAGCCCTGGTTTGCTGAGCGGGATGAAAAGATTGCCCGGGTAAATTCGTCGAATTTGCCGCCTGCTGATAAAAAGCTTATAGTTTCTGAAATAAATTACCAGGCCCTTGTGCAACTGAAAGATTTTGCTTTTGGTGTAATTTATAAAGATAAAAAGCTCGTTAATAAAATTATAGCCGTTAATTATGATGGTGCCGACCTCTCTCCTGCGGTTTACCCTGCCGGACCATACTACGCTTACTTTGCAGATGGCTACATCAATTATGCAAACAACAAAATATTTGCTGATTTCGGTCCGGCGGACGAACGCAGCAAAGCGCCGTTTTTTGACGCCTACCACATCAGCCTGGACAGCGCAATGATGCTAAGCAAGCTGTATGGCAACAAATTCGTTTATTGGCTTTTATTTAAGCGATCTTTTAAAAAGGAAACTGCCGAACAATACCTGGCCCAAAATATCTGGAATGAATGCCGCGAAAAGGACATAAGTCACGTGAAACCATTAATGGATGAGTTTGAAATGAATTTTCCCAAAAGCATTTACCTGAACGTGCTTCGCGCCAAAGTAAACGAGATTGAATTATTTAACAGGGAAAACGAGAAGCTAAAAAACATAAATGTAGTTAAGGGATATGAGCAAATTAACTCAATTTATGATGTGGTTAACACCTTTAAGGGGAAAGTTATATATTTAGATGTTTGGGGAACATGGTGTGGACCTTGTAAAAAAGAACTGCTTTACGGCCCGGCGTTAAAGCAACATTTTAAGGATAAAGACATTGTATTTGTATACCTGGATATGGATGAGAATGACCGGGATGCAGATTGGAAAAAATTCATCCGGCTGAACGGAATAACAGGTATCCATTTGCGCAAAAGCAGGGCTGATATAGATAAGTTTTGGAATGAATTGCTTCCGGCCGGGCACGACAGGTTTTACCCGTGCTACTTTATTTTTGATAAAACAGGCAAATTGGTACAGGCAGATGCCAAACAGCCAAGCAATGGCGCTGAACTTTATACTGAATTAGAAAAATATCTTTAATGATAAAAGCGATTGCAATTGACGATGAGCCGATGGCGCTGGAGGTAATACGCTCATTGGCGGCAAAGGTACCATTCCTTGAAGTGATGGGATATTTCACAGATGCTTTCGCTGCTATTGAATACCTTGCCAAAGAACAGGTAGACCTGATGTTTCTGGACATAAAGATGCCGGATATATCAGGGATTGAGCTGATGGAAAGCCTGCGGCAAAAGCCCCTTGTTATTTTCACAACAGCGTACGCCGAACATGCCGTAACCAGCTACGAACTTAACGCGCTGGATTACCTGCTGAAGCCTTTTGCTTTTACCAGATTTTTAAAAGCCTGCAATAAAGCGCATGAGCAGCTATTGCTGAAACAAAAATCTGGACACATCGCCGACAGCATATTTATAAAAGCAGGGTACGAGCAGATAAAAATTATGTTTAATGAGCTGTTGTATTTGGAAGGAGCCGGCAATTACATGAGCTTTATCCTTGTCGACGGGCGCAGAATTATGTCGCGGCTTACAGTTGGTGAGGTTGTATTATTATTACCTGCCGATAGGTTTGTGCGGGTGCATCGTTCCTATATCGTCAATAAGGATAAAGTGGATAAAATTGAGCGGCATCAGTTGCATATTGGCCAAAATGTGGTGCCGATAGGTGGGAGTTTTGACGCGGGTATGCTGATAGGTTTAAAATCGTAGAGACGCAATTGTAGAGACACAATACTTTGTGTCTTTTACCATACATATGAAATTAGGATTATCTTTGGGTTAGTTTGCAATTAGTGGCTGAGATGCTATCGGTCGCTTTTGTACCTTATATCAAAGCCATTGGAAACCACCATTCAGCAAACTTCAATAATACAAACCGGCATCGAAAAAGCGCTGAACCGTGTTCGGACATTCTCGCCGGATGAAGTAGAAATGGTGGTGAAAGCTGCTGATAGCCGCGCCGTTAAAAAGCATGAGATAATTTTAACTGAAGGCCAGGTTTGCAATTTTGTTGCCATCGTTATTTCCGGCAGCTTACGCCTGTTTAACGTCACTGAAGAAAAAGAACATACGCTCAACTTTTTCCTGGAATATGATTTTGCTGCCGACCACGAAAGTTTTACCGGTCAAAAACCTTCGGTGAATACGATAGCAGCACTCGAAGATTCTGTAATAGCAACCATCAGCATTTATAGGCTGCATGAGCTGATCGCCAAAAACCAGGCCTTTTTTGCCATTGGACGGGTAATGGAAAATTGGACCAAAGCCACCGCGCTCACCAATCTGGAAACCCCGCAACAGCGTTTCGAAAAACTGATGGAACTGCACCCGGAATGGATATTGCGCTTTCCGCAAAAACACCTTGCCTCCTACCTTAACATGGCACCAGAAACCTTTAGTCGTATGAAGCGCAAAAGTTTGTTTTCTTGATCCTGGTCAAGTGCCTGTTTGTTTGCGTCCCGCTACCTTCACCGGAAACAAAAACAAGGTCACACAAATGAAAAATCAATCAAATTATTACGCCGGGTCGGCCCTTATTACCGGCTCAGTCATTATGGTGGTTACCATGGTGATGCACCCCACGGGAGGCGGCATTGAACACTTGCGGCATATCGCATCCATGATTATCATTACCCACTCCCTCGCTATTCTCTCTATCCCGGTAACGTTGTTCGGTTTTTGGGGACTAACCAGGCGCATGGGCACGGATAACCCTCTAGTGATGGTCGGCTTCATCACCATTTGTATGGGGTTATTCGCAGTAATGCTGGCTGCCGCGCTTAATGGACTGGCGCTGCCGTTGTTTATAAACGGACATTACGCTACCGACCCTGACGCGCAAAAATCATTAGGATTGCTGCTTAGCTATAACCAAACGCTTAACCATGCCTTCGATTATATTTTTATCGGCGGGGTTTGTTTGGCGGTTATGCTCTGGTCGATAGTAATTATTGGCGGCAACATATTCCCGAAGTGGGTAGCTTACTTTGGTTTGGTTACCTGCATCATGGTTATTTGTAGCTTGTTTGCCGGTTTTATATTTGTGGATTTGACCGGCTTTAGGATATTTATTGCGGGGCTGGTGGTTTGGATGATGGTTATCGGAGTGATGTTGAAACGGAAGGACGAAACTATTAAGATTTAAAAATCGTGCCGATTAGCAACGTTGTAGACGCGATGCTTCGCGTCTACCGCAGGACAGGTTAACGAAATGTATCGGTTATGTGCAGAAATATTCAAGTCGCCAAGTATGTCGTTTACCTGTCAATTCAGAGACGCGAAGCATCTCTACAAAATCTCCGCTATTACAATAACATACAAAAAGAGCGACAGATAATAAACCTGTCGCTCTTTTTATTATAAATAAAGTTGACTACCAGAAAAATGTATACAGGCAGGTAAGAATAACTGCAACAACGACAGCGCCTATTGCAAAGCTTCTGTTCGTTTTAAACATATTTACGTCTACTTCAAGGCCATTCGGAATTAAACCTTTGGCATTTTCAATTTTCGAAATAATGTACATGCCCACCATACATATTATGAACACGAAGCCCATCCTGTCTAAAAAAGGAATTTCGTACACGCCATCACCATTCAGTTTGGAAAAACCGTATGGCGACATCCAGGAAAGATTTGTCCAGTAGGGTAAAAATTTAAATACTATGGCGAATGCTAAACCACCTATGGTTGCGAATAACGCAGCATTTGACGTTGCCTTTTTCCAGAAGAAACCTAAAATAAACATGGCAAATATACCCGGAGACACAAAGCCTGTGTACTCCTGTATATACTGAAAGCCCTGTTTACCTTCACCCATCAGCATATCACCGATTACAAAAGACAATAGAACCCCTAACACCATGGACACCACCACCGCAATCTTACCAACATTAACAAGATTTTTTTCTGTAGCCTTGGTATTGATTGCCTTCTTGTATATGTCCAAAGTAAAAATAGTGGCGATGCTATTTGCTTTGCCCGCTAAAGAAGCAACAATTGCTGCTGTAAGCGCCGCAAATGAAAGCCCTTTAAGGTAGTTTGGCAGTAGATTAAGAATAGACGGGTAAGCTTTGTTCACATCTAAAACACCTTTTGAGCTCAGCATTTCCTGGTGGAACATGCCTTTTTGATAAAGCACATAAGCCGCTATACCTGGCAATACCACAATAACCGGCATTAATAATTTCAGGAAAGCCGCGAAAAGAATACCCGAACGGGCAGTCTTCAAATCAGCGCCGAGTGCCCTTTGAGTGATGTATTGGTTACAGCCCCAGTAATTTAAGTTGGTAATCCACATACCGCCAACGAGTACCGAAAGGCCTGGTAAGTCGAGGTAATTCGCATTTCCTTTGTGGAATATCATCTGGAAGTGGTCGCTGGCATCTGCACGCAGCAGCTTGAAACCATTCCAAAGGCCGGTTGTGCCTGATTTCTCGCTTATTAAGTGGAGTGCGATATAGGTAGCCGCTAATCCGCCTAATACCAGGAAAAACACCTGTATAACGTCGGTATAGCCAATAACCTTCATACCACCTAAGGTTATGATTATCGAGAAAATAGCTAATAGAAATATTACGAGCTTCAAATCCAATCCTGAAATACCGGCAATTGCAACACCACCCAAATACAAGATCGACATGAGGTTTACAACTATATACAGCATCAGCCAGAAGATGGCCATTATCATGGCAACCGTGCCGTTATACCGCTGGTGAAGGAACTGCGGCATGGTGGCTATCTTGTTTTTAAGATACACAGGTATAAAAAACACAGCTACAATAACCAAGGTAGCGGCGGCCATCCACTCATAAGTACTAATGGCCAGCCCCATTTTAAAACCGGAGCCACTCATCCCTACCATTTGCTCGGCCGAGATATTTGAGGCGATTAACGATGCACCTATAGCCCACCAGGTTAATGAACCTTCGGCCAAAAAGTAGCCTTTCGAAGTTCCATCGCTTAGGTTTTTTCGCTTATATACCCACCAGCCATAAAGGGAGACAATTACAAAGTAGATGAGAAACACGGCCCAGTCGCCGGGAGAGAGGGTTTTCAAGCTCATAATTTAGTTTAGTTAGTTTTATTTGTTGGTTTGACAATTATAAACTATATATATCTATTTATCAAATTTTCCAGATATTCTTGTTTTCCACTTGTGCTTGCAGGTTCGCCGTTATCAATTGCATAGGCACGCAAATCCTCCAGCGACAATTTACCTTGCTCAAAATCTTTACCTTTTCCGCTGTCAAAAGATGCATAACGGTCTTTACGCAGCTTTAAGTATTCCGATTTTTGAAGGATGTTATCGGCTGTAATCAAGGCACGGGCAAATACGTCCATACCGCCAATATGAGAATAGAACAAGTCAGCCGGATCAGTTGAGTTACGGCGTATCTTGGCGTCGAAGTTGATGCCACCGCCCTGGAAGCCGCCTGCCTCAAGTATAATCATCATTATTTCAGTAACCTCGTTAATATCGTTCGGAAACTGGTCGGTATCCCAGCCGTTCTGGCTATCACCGCGGTTAGCATCTATCGAACCTAACAAGCCCGAGTCGGCAGCCACCTGCAGCTCGTGCTGGAAGGTATGACCGGCAAGCGTGGCATGGTTTACTTCAAGGTTCAGCTTAAAGTCGTTCAGCAAATCGTACTTCTGTAAAAAACCGAGGACGGTTGCTGCATCATAATCGTACTGGTGTTTGGTTGGCTCACATGGTTTTGGCTCGATAAAGAAGGTGCCTTTAAAGCCTTGCCTGCGGGCGTAATCCTTAGCAGTGTGAAGGAACTTTGCCAAGTGCTCCTGCTCGCGCTTCATATCTGTGTTTAACAAGCTCAGATAACCTTCGCGACCGCCCCAGAAAACGTAGTTCT
>JAZJZL010000084.1:0-6559 GCA_040389845.1 Bacteroidota bacterium | reverse complement strand
CTCGAAAGCAAATCGGTAGCCGTACTTCTGATCAATGCTGTACCAGCAGAGGAAGTTCACGGCCTCGCGGAAACGCTTGATCGCATCAACCGGATTTTTGGTGGCGTCGCTTTCAGTCCCTTCGCGACCGCCCCAGAAAACGTAGTTCTCACCACCCAATGCGATTGTAGCATCGAGGGCTGCCTTTACCTGCGCTGCTGCATGGCTTAGCACATGGAAGTCAGGGTTGGTAGCCGCGCCATTCATATAGCGGCGGTTGCTAAACAGGTTTGCCGTGCCCCACAGTAATTTCACACCCGTATCGGCTTGTTTTTGTTTGGCGTAATCAACCAGGGCCTGAAGGCGACGGTCGTTTTCGTTAACATCATTGGTATAATCCACTACGTCCACGTCATGAAAACAGTAGTAGTGAATACCCATTTTAGTGATAAACTCAAAAGCGGCGTCCATTTTATCTTTGGCACGCTCAACGGCATCAGCTTTTTCATTCCATGGGAATAGGTGTGTAGGTTCACCAAACGGATCGGCGCCGTTGCCGCAGAATGAGTGCCAATAAGCACAGGCGAAACGCAAATGGTCTTTCATTGATTTACCGGCAACTATTTTGTTCTCGTCATACCAACGAAACGCCAGCGGGTTGTCTGATTGCAGTCCTTCGTATTTGATGTGGCCAATGCCTTTAAAAAATTCTTTGCTCATGATTGTTTTTTTTTGTGATTTCACCGATTTGAGAATGATTACACTGATTAGTTTGTTAATGTTATCAGGCTCGTTTGTTTATTTAGCTTGTTAGTTGTTTCTCTAATAGTCGTTTCCAATCCTGGTAGGATGATTCCAATACCGTAGCTGCTTCGGGTTCAACCATTTGTATGGCGTGCATATGCTCAAATGCCTGTTTAGGCGATGAGAATATGCCGGCACCAATACCTGCGCCTAATGCTGCCCCTACGCTGCCATCGTTTTTATAAAGCTCAACGGGCACGCCGGTTATGTTTACAAAGGTTTGGGTAAATAGCTCGCTCAGGAACAGGTTGTTTTTGCCGGCCCGGATAACGGTTGGGTTCATTCCATTGCCGCGCATAATATCAAGACCGTACCTGAACGCAAAGGCTATCCCCTCTTGCACCGCTCTTATAGTATGTGCTTGTGTATGAATATTAAGGTCGATGTTGTGGAAATGCGCGCCAACAATTTTGTTATTAAGCATACGCTCGGCCCCATTGCCGAACGGTAATACCCGAAGTCCTTCGCTTCCTGCAGGTGCCTCCATAGCTTTGGCATTCATTTGCAAATAACTTTCAGATGCGCCAAAGCTTTGCTTTAACCAGCGATACATGCTGCCAACGCCGTTGATGCACAGCAGTACGCCTAATCTTCTTTGTTCAGCAGTATAGTTTACGTGGGCAAAGGTGTTTACTCGTGATTGTTCGTCATAAGCCAATTGGTCGCTCACACCATAAATTACGCCGGAAGTACCGGCTGTGGCAGCCACTTCGCCGGGGTTAAGCACGTTTAAGGATAGTGCATTGTTCGGCTGGTCGCCGGCTTTATAACTTACCGGTATACCTGGTTTTAAGTTTAGTTTTTGCGCGATGGAAGCCTGTAAAGTACCATGTATTGAGAATACATCTCTCACTTCGGGAATGACAGCTTCATCGAACCCATAATAGCTCATCACATCTTTCGACAAGCCGCCGGTTTGAAAATCAAAAAACACGCCTTCAGACAATGCAGAGACAGAGGTTGTCGCCTCGCCGGTCAGCATCATGGCAATGAAATCGCCCGGCAACATCGCTTTGTCGACCTTTGCGTAAACCTCGGGCTCATTTGCCTTTACCCATGCCAGTTTCGACGCTGTAAAATTTCCGGGAGAGTTTAGCAGGTGCGAGAGACATTGCTCCTGCCCGATCGCTTCAAAAGCTTTATCGCCAATTTCCACCGCGCGGCTGTCGCACCAGATAATACTGTTGCGCAACACATTTTGTTCTTTATCAACCAAAACCAGCCCATGCATCTGGTAGGCAATGCCTATTGCAGCTATATCAACCGGATTATAGCTACCGGCGTGGTGACAACGTGCTATAGCATTTTGCGTATAATCCCACCAACTGATTGGCGATTGCTCTGCCCAGCCGGGTTTTACAGCAATTATCGGTGCCTCTTCATCCGGGTATTGGGCAGAAGCTACTACTTTTTGGGTAGCTGCATCAACAACAGAAACTTTGATAGATGACGTACCTATATCAATACCTAATAACAGCATGCTTTAATTGTCGATGGTTTATAAATTGTTTGCGGCGACTAAACTAAATATTTTTTTTAATATGCAATCGATTGCAGAAAATTATTTTATCATATTTACAAAGATTTATGAACCGAAAGAAAAGAGTCACCATTTACGACATCGCCCAAAAGCTGAATGTTACACCATCAACCGTGTCGCGTGCGCTTAGCAGCGGTGGTTATGTAAACAGCACAACCCGGCAGTTAGTGCGCGAAACCGCGGCTGAACTTAACTATAAACCGAATACTGTAGCCTCGAATCTGCGTATGGGGAAAACCAAAACCATCGGTGTAGTTGTTCCCCGGGTGAACCAAAACTTTTTTGCGAATGTAATAGCCGGAATCGAAAACATTGCCTACGAGAAAGGTTATAGTCTTATCATTTGCCAAAGCGACGAGCAGCACCAAAAAGAGGTAAAATCTGTGAATACGCTTATTAACCAAAGGGTAGATTGCATAGTAATATCCGTATCGGCCGATAGCTACAATTATGACCACCTGCAACACGTTCTTGACCAGGGCGTGCAACTAATCCAGTTTGACCGCGTTGCCGAGGATTTGGATACGCTGAAGGTTATAAACGATAACGAACAAGCCTCTTTCGAGGCGATAAGTCATTTAATTGAACAGGGATATAAAAAGATCGCCTTGCTGGAAGGACCACAAAACCTGGCCATCTTTCGCCAGCGTAAAAACGGTTACCTGCGCGCGTTGAAACAATATAATTTGCCCGTAAAAGATGCCTTTATTGTGGAAAACGCCTGGACTAAGGAGCTGGGCGCCGCAGCTACCAAAAAACTGCTAAGCCTTAAGAATGCACCTGATGCTATATTTGCTTCCACTTCTGACTTTTCAGCGCTGGGTGTGTTAGAGGTTGCCAGTCAGCTTAAAATAAAAGTACCTTCACAGTTGGGTATATGTGGTTATTCCAACGAAGCATTTACGGAGATAACCAGCCCGTCTATCACCACCATCGACCAATTCAGCGTGGAGATGGGCAAAGCTGTTGCCAATTTATTTTTTGACCAGGCAGAAAAACATAGCATTACTACCGCACCTAAAACGGTAAGTATTAAACCGGAATTGATTGTGAGAGGTTCGAGTTCAAGGAAAAAAACGTAGAGACGCAACAGTTGCGTCTCCAGCGTTAATTATAAATTTCCTTTAAACATCCACAGAGAGGCAAGTACTGCGTCTCTGAATTAAAAAATTAATGATGATGATGTCCGTCCGGACCATGGGCGTGGCCATGCGACAATTCTTCCGGAGTTGCCGGGCGAACGTTTAATATATTTCCTTTGAAGTGCAATTCCTGGCCCGCCATAGGGTGGTTAAGGTCAACTATAACTGAATCTTCAGCTACAGAAACCACCATTCCCTGGAAACGATTACCGTTACTATCCTGTAAAGGCAATACATCCCCAATCTCGGGTGTACCGTTTTCCTTAAACATTTCCAGCAGCAGGTTTGCTACTGCTTCCTCATCATACTCGCCATACGCATCCTCTGCTGAAAGGCGGAAGTCATAAGTATCACCTGTTGACAGCTCACTTAAGTTTTCTTCGAATTTCGGCAGCATTTGTCCGGCGCCGTATAAAAATGTTAGCGGCTGTTCTTCGGTCGCGCTTTCCTGCAATACTTCCGAGCCTTCCTGGTCAACATACAAGTCGTAAGTAAGTGACACTACGTGTTGAGGTTCAATTTTCATGATAAATGTATTTCTGTGATTCTATTGATTTTTTGATTAAACCGATTTGACATCGTTACCGGCTTATTCTATTTGTTTTAGTGCCTGTTTTGTATCTGTTGCCGGCAATCCGCAAACCCTGTCTTTACAAATAAATATTTGTGTTTCAATGCCAAATTTTTCCTGCAGCAAAGGTAAATTTCCTTTTTTACCGCCCAATATTATTTTATTGGGGATATAATTATTTTCAACCTCGCTACGTTTGGTCTCAAAATCATCGCCTGTAATGGCAATTTCATAAGTACCAAACACCTCGTCTATCAGCAGCATCATCCAGTTTGAATAGCTGGAACCGTAACGCGCCATGTGCGGCACAATGTTACGGAGCATTTGTGCTGATATCTGCCGGTAATTTTCGGCTTCAAATAACAGGCCAAGTTTTTTTAGGTTGCGTGCCATTACCGAATTTGAGGATGGAATAACCCCATCCATAATCTCCGATTTACGGGCTATCAGCTGTTCGTCGTCATCGGCAGTAAAATAGAAAATGCCGTTTTCTGCATTATAGTAATGATTTATGGCATTATCGGCGAGATTCCTGGCATGCCGCAGCCAAAGCTCATCGAAGGTAACTTCATACAAACTAATGAAGGCGTCTGTGATATTGGCATAGTCATCCAAAAAAGCGACAGTATCAGCCTTTTCGTCAGTATTGAACACCCTTGTCAGCCTGCCATCATTACCTAAAAGGTTATTCAGTATAAAGCCTGCATTTTTTAAGGCTATCCCTAAATACTCCGGGTTACCGAATGCACGGTATGCGTCGCAAAGACCTTTCAGCATCAATCCGTTCCATGAAGCCAGTATCTTATTATCCAATCCCGGACGGATGCGGTAGGCACGAACATCAAATATTTTTTGCCTGGCTGATTTTATTTTTTCGATTAAATCTTCTGTGGTTAAGCCCAATTTTTCAGCCAGCGCTTCATCACTATATTTCCTGAACAAAACATTGGAGCTTTCTTCTTCCCAGTTGCCATCCTCTGTAATATTGTAGTAGATGCAAAACAACCCGGCATCATCGTCAAGAATCTCTTCAATCTCTTCTTTAGTAAAAATGTAGAATTTTCCTTCCTTGCCATCACTGTCTGCATCCAGTGCAGAATAAAAACCATACTCCGGCGACATCAGTTCCCGCTGGCAGAATTTTATTATCTCGTCAACCGTTTGTCCGTATTGGCCGTCCGTCCGCCAGGTGTAGGCCTCTGAGTATAAGCTTATAAGTTGCGCATTGTCGTAAAGCATCTTTTCAAAATGAGGCACATGCCAATGGTCATCCACCGCGTAGCGGGCGAACCCGCCGCCGATATGGTCATAAATACCACCGAAAGCCATTTTGTGTAGTGTAAGCTTTGCGACAGCAGCCACGTCATCATCCTTCATTAGATGCGCATAACGCATCAGGCATTGCCAGTTGTTCGGCATCGGGAATTTTGGCGACGAACCAAGCCCGCCTTCCTGTTTATCGAAATATTTGCTCCAGGTGCTTACGATGGCCTGCAAATCAGCTTTGGTGTATTCCTGTTGCTCCTTTACAAACGGAACAGATTCATATTGCTGAATGCCTTCGGTTAGCCGCACTGCATATTCTTCGGCTTCTTCGGGTTTGGTTTTATAGAAATCTGCGAGGCTGTATAAAAGACTAGCCCATTCCTGCTTGCGAAAGTAAGTACCGCCATAAATTGGGCGCTGGTCGGGCAGGCAGATGCAATTCAGCGGCCATCCTCCCCTGCCGCTCATCAGTTGCACGGCGCTCATGTATATTTGGTCTACATCGGGGCGCTCTTCCCTGTCTACCTTAATGCACACAAAATATTCGTTCATCAGGGCAGCGATGCTTTCATCCTCGAAGCTTTCATGCTCCATCACATGGCACCAATGGCAGGCCGAATAGCCAACACTTACCAATATCAGCTTATTTTCTTCTTTGGCTTTTTGCAGGGCTTCGGCTCCCCAGGGATACCAATCCACAGGATTATTGGCGTGCTGCAGCAAGTATGGCGAAGTGGAATTGGCAAGACGGTTCATAGCAGATGTTTACACGCAAAAGTGCGAATATTACCGGGCTTTATTGGGATAGCAATTGTGATTTGGAAAAGTTTTAAATATGATTGACGAATTTAACCACAAAGGAGGCACAGAGAACAAGGAGTTAAAAAATATTGCCGAAATTACATTTGCGATATTTCTATTATAGGTTGTAGAGACGCAATGCATTGCGTCTACCGTAGGACAGGTAAACGACTGGACATATACTGGGCTGGAATTGTGTTTGCCTGTCCTACGGGAGACGGGAAGCATCCCGTCTCTACGTCGACATCATATATCTTTAGAAATCATCTTTTTGAAAAAAGCCGCTTCTTACAATTTTCAATCTCCGCGACCTCCGTGCCTTCTCCGCGACCTCCGTGGTTAAAAAACACCAATCCGTATTTCCCGCATTAACCATTAATTAAATTACCGTAATCCTACGCGCCAAATCAGGGGATTTTACTAATCGCTCCCACCCTTTCCCGCCCTAATATTGTC
>JAZJZL010000083.1:39761-63419 GCA_040389845.1 Bacteroidota bacterium | reverse complement strand
ATTTTCTTAATGGTGATGGGAACCGTTGAAATTAATAAGGGGGCAATTAAATGAGCGTATTTGCAACTATTGGTACTGATAGCCGGGCAAAACTGCTAACCACTGCCGAAAGGCTGTTTGCCCGGCAAGGATATGCAGAAATATCAACCAGGCAAATAGCTGCTGCCGCCGGGCTGAACGCTGCTTTGATAAACTATTATTTCGGATCGAAACAAGCCCTTTACCGTGAAATATTTGAAACCCGGCTGGAGGAGATAAACTTTGGTTTGCAGCAAATTTCATGGAAGCCTGGTCCGGTCAAAACAAAGCTTAATGCTTTTTTAAATACGCATATTGAGCGCTACCGGCTCAATTGCGATTTTCAGCAGCTGCTGTTCAGGGAGATCGCCATCCTTTCCCAATCGCCAATGAGATCGCTGGTTGAGAAATATTTGCGGCAAAACATGCAGCAACTGAAGGCCATAGTGGACGAAGGTGTTGCTGCCGGCCAGTTTAAGGTTGTGGATGCATCGTTTTTTTCGCTTACTATAATGAGCCTTATGTCACTGATAACCTGCGACCCGGCGATTGCTGAACTGGTTACCAACAGCGACAAGATCCGAAGACATAAAGCCAATACCGAAAGCATAGTAAACTATGTACATCGCATCCTGTCAGTCGAAAATACATTAAACCGTAAATATGGAATAAACCCATAAAAATCAATTAAATACCATGAAAACTATACAATTTGAGCTTGCGCTTTGCGGGCTTACCAGGTTTTTTTTGTGCCTTATTTTTCTATCAGGCGGACGGGTTTTAGCCCAGCAGGCAGGTACCTACAGGCTTTCATTGCAAGATGCTATCGGTATTGCCAAAAGCCAGAACAGCCTGGTTAAGGCGGCGCAAAGTGAAGAAAACGCCAGCCTTGCCGATTATAAAGATGCTAAGAACGCTGGGCTGCCTTCAATTTTGGCGGGCTCGAGCTACCAGCGCTTCACCAAGCTTACCCTATTTGATGATGGACTGAGCAAATCGCACTCGGTACCAAAATATCCAAGCGCAAATGGCGCTGATGTAAACTTGTCGGCCTCGTTTAACCTTTATTCCGGCGGAAGGCAGCGTGCCTTTGAATCGGAACAAAGCTTTAAAAAAGATTTGGCCGGTGTAAACGCCAAGGAACAATCGGCGAATACCGGGTTGCAGGTTGTGTCCCAATACCTCGGTGTTGTAAGGTTGAACGACCAGAAACGGTTTATCGAGGAGCAGGTACTTCGCGCTGAAACCCGTGTTAAAAATATCACAGCGTTATATAATAACCAAAAAGTCACCCGCAGCGATTTACTCCGGGCCGAACTGCAGCTGTCCTCGGTAAAACTTAATCTCGAGCAAACTGAAAACGACATCACTATCAGTAACCAAAAACTAAACGTACTGCTCAACCTGCCCGATTCAACGAGGATAGCTGTCACCGACTCGGCAAACATACGCCGCCCGGAGGTTGATACGCTTTTATCATTAGTTACCATCGCCCCTAAAAATGCTTTTGCTATAAACAGGGTTAATGAAAATATAAACATACAAAACGCGAGGATAAAGGGCCTTAACAGTAATTATTCACCGGTAATATCCTTGTATTCGGCCTACGGACTAAGCTATCCCAACACCATCTTTTTTCCACCTGTTGACCAGGCCTATTCCATTGGCTTTGTTGGGTTGAAAATTCAGTATAATATATCATCACGCTATCAAAACAAAAACAAGGTATCGGCCGGTAAAATCAGGCTGGAAGAACTGCACTATGTTCAAAAAAGTATTAATGACAACCTGCGCCAGGAGGCTGGTAGTTTGCTCATAAAATATCGGGAAGCGCTTAACCGCATAACGGTAAACGAAAAATCAATTGAACAGGCAAGGGTTAATTACAAAATTGTGAGTGCCAAGTACTACAACCAGCTCGCCCTGCTTACTGATCTGCTTGATGCAGACAACCTATACCAGGAATCGAAATTCAATCTCGTTCAATCACAAACCAGCGCACAGTTTATCTATTACCAACTGCTTTATACATCAGGAAAACTGTAAATCAAACTAAACAATATTATAGAAAACATCATGGAAACTTCAACAAAACCCAAAAACCACGCCGGTAATATATTTTTATCGGCACTTGCGCTGCTTGTGGTAGCAGGGGCGATATTTTACTTCGGGGCTTACTTTTTAAGGAGCCGGCATTACCAGGAAACCAACGATGCCCAGGTGGAATCGTACATCAACCCTATATCTGCGCGTGTAGGTGGATACATAAAAGAGGTGCGCTTTAACGAACACCAGGTAGCCCAAGCCGGCGACACGCTTGTTGTTTTGGACGACCGTGAGTATCTCCAGAAAGTTGCAGAGGCCGAGGCAGCAGTTGAAGATTCAAAAGCACAGTTGATTGTACTTGAGGCAGGCATAGCATCGGCACAAACTGCCACACTTGTTAATAAGGACCAGATTGACGGCGCAAAAGCACGCCTTGTTTTGCAGCAGGCCGATATTAAGCGCTATAAAAACCTTATAAGAGAAGAAGCTATCACTGGCTCCGACCTGGAATCGGTTCAATCCCGTTACGATGTATCATTGAGCGATTACAGCGCATCGCAAAACAATTTGAAAATCAGCTACGCCAAAATTACCGAGCTGAAATCGCGCAAGGCTTTGCTGGCGGCTGATTTGAAACGGAAGCAAGCAGAACTGGAGCTTGCCCGCATAAACCTTGAATATACCATAATACGCGCGCCATACACCGGACGCATGGGCCGCAAAACCATATTGGAAGGGCAGCAAATACAGCCGGGGCAGCCATTGGTATCCATCGTAAACGAAAAAGAAAAATGGGTTACGGCCAATTTTAAAGAAACCCAGGTGAACGGCATGTATGTCGGGCAGCAGGTTGATATAAAGATTGATGCTATCGACGACAAAATTTATAAAGGCCAGATTGAAGCGATATCAGCCTCAACCGGTGCCAAATTCTCTATTCTGCCACCGGATAATGCCACCGGTAATTTTGTAAAGATCATCCAGCGGGTACCTGTAAAAATTAGATTTATCAGCACGGATATCAACCCTGTTAAGGCTGGTATGAACGTTTTGGTATCAGTTAAAAAAGAGAAAAATATATGAACGCGCCAACCTACCTTAAGCCCTGGCTTGTAGAATGGACTTGGGGCATGAAAATCTCGCTGTTCTTAATCCTGCTTTCGTCGGTAGTGCAATTTGTAGCATTTTCACTAAGCCAAAACTATGTAATCTCATATCTCGGTGCCCAGCCTGAAGACATCAGTTTTAGCATCCAGCTTACCTACGCAGGTATTTTAACAACTATCCCTGTACAGGCACGGTTGTTACGGTATTTCGAGATGAAGGGTTATTTAATATTGATAATTTTTTCGGGTATCCTGCTTTCTGCCATCTGTATTTATATCGATAACATCGTTTATTTTTTTATAGTAAGATTTTTGCAGGGTGTTGTTATCTGTAGTGTTGCCGCAAGCATGCTTACACTTATTGCCAACTATTTAAGACTAGAATACAAACAGGTAGTAGGCTCCTCAATTTTTTATGGCACTGTTTTAAGCAGCGGTGTACTCATCGGCCTTGTTGCCGGGCAGGTTACTTTAAATTCAGACTTTGTTAACCTGTATAACTACCTCATTATTTTCCAGGTGTTAACGCTGGTTATCGTACTTGTCGGATTCAATTCAAAGTCGGGAATACGACCATATCCTTTATATCAAATTGATTTTACAGGCGCTGTTTTCTTTATGCTGGCGGCAATCGCCCTGGCTTATACCATCATATATGGCTCTAAATATTACTGGTTTACCGACGACCGGATAGTAATATCAGCTACTGTAACGGCATCAGGTTTGATATTATACCTTTGGCGCGAGCTAACCGTTAAGCGCCCGCTGGTTGACCTGAGCGTTTTTAAATATCGCAATTTTTGGATAGGCTTGATCCTGCTTGCCCTTTATTATGGTATGAAGGAAAGCATCAACCTCATTTTCGGCTACACCGCATCTGTTTTACAATGGAGCGAGCCACAGGTAATTACCCTTGGTTTGGTGAATATTGCCGGGCTCATAATTTTTATGACGATATCTGCGGCTATCCTCATTAAAAGGAAGGACCTTACATTAGGTTTCGTTATCTGTGGTTTTGGCACGCTGCTTTTGTACCACCTTTGGATGTATTTCATTTTTACGCCTGATCTTTCTTTTGGCGATTTGATCATTCCCTTTTTTTTCCAGGGTGCGGCATCCGGAATATTATTTGTACCAATAATGATATTTACGCTCAATTCGGTTCCTCAAACTACAGGGATAACCGGCCTGGCCATGGCAGCTTGTACGCGATTTATATCGTTGCTTAATGCCGGAGCCGGATTTTATAATCTGCAGCTTTATTATAACCAACTGTACCGCGAAAGTTTCTTAGCCCATCTTACCGGCGACGACCAGCCAACCGCCGACCGCCTGACGGGATTCAGGCAGTTGTTCCAATCCAAAGGCTACAGCGTCGAACAGGCAAACGCGCTGGCTAATGTATCACTGTCGAAATCGCTCAGTGTACAGGGGCAGTTGCTAACCAATCGGGCCGTGTTTCTTTTCATCGCTGCGATAATAGCTGTAATCCTGCTGCTTGCACTGATAGTACTTATCGTTCAAACATTTTTAAAAAGAAGAGCGGCCGTCTTAGCGGCATAGTTCAAATGCTTCATATAAATAAATCGGGCTGTTCAAAACAGCAATCAGTAACCCGTCATCTGCGGATGACATAAAAAACAAAATAATGAGTAGTTTATTAAACAAGGTTGCCGTAGTTACCGGGGGTAACAGCGGCATAGGATATGCGACCGCTAAAGAGCTGGCTGCACATGGCGCAAAAGTGGTAATAACAGGGCGCAACAACGAATCGGTTAATAAAGCCGCACAAGAGCTTGGTATAACCGGCATAGTAGCCGATCAAAGCAACTTGCAGCAGATAGATAAACTGGTACTGGAGGTTAAGGATATGTTTGGCAGCGTTGATGTGTTGTTTTTAAATGCTGGTATGGCCACCTTTAGCTCACTGGCTTCGGCGAGCGAGGAACACTATGATGCGATAATGGATCTCAATGTAAAAGGGGTTTATTTTACCATTCAAAAATTTCTGCCTATTATAAATGATGGTGGCTCCATTATTTTCACAACATCGGTAAATGCCGTTTTGGGTATGCCCGATAGCAGCGTATACGCGGCCAGTAAAGCAGCTCTGCTTTCTATAAACAAAGTTTTGGCAACTGAACTGGCACCGCGCAAAATTCGCGTTAACGCTGTTTCGCCAGGCCCGGTTGAAACGCCTATTTATGGCAAGTTCGGCCTAACCGAAGAAGAAGTAAGCGGCTTTGGTAAAATACTTGGCGACCGGATACTGCTTAAACGTTTTGGCCAGCCGCAGGAGATTGCCAATACCGTGAGGTTCCTGGCGTCAGACGAAGCCTCATTTATCACAGGCACCGAAATTACCGTCGACGGCGGCTTGAGTGTAAACGCGGTAGTGTATTAATCAAATGTCTAATAGCATTCACCATGAAGAAAATAATAATCGCAGGTTTTGCATTTCTTTTAATAGCAATGTTCAACAACAACTGCATGGCACAAAGAAACACAACACCGGCATCGCCGCCGGCAAATTTTAAAAGCGCAATTGCCAAAGTAAACGGTGTCAATATCCATTATGTAATCGGCGGGCAGGGTGAGCCGCTCGTGCTTATCCATGGTTTTGGTCAAAACTGGTACATGTGGAACCGTTTACTGCCCGAACTCTCCAAACACTTTACCGTGATAGCGCCTGATTTGAGGGGCATAGGCGAATCTGGCAAACCGGACGGCGGGTATGACAAAAAAACAATGGCCACAGATATTTATCGGTTGGTGAAAAAGTTGGGCTATGGCAGAGTTAACATTGCCGGGCATGATATTGGTCTTATGGTGGCCTATGCGTACTCGGCTCAATATCCTTCGGAAGTTAAAAAACTGGCCCTGTTGGATGCCCTGATACCCGGAGTGGAGCCGATGTTTACCAAATATTCAGAGAAGGCATGGTGGTGGGGTTTCTTTGCCTGGCCCGCGTCTGGCGAACTGGCGAAGGGGCGCGCCAAACTGTTTTTAACCAACTTTTGGCCGGTGGTTGGCTACGTGCAAAATTCGTTTACCGAAGCTGAGAAAACTGAGTTTATAAGGGCTTATTCCGTACCTAATGCAGCAAGTTTTAAATGGTTTGCCGCATTTAAGCAGGATGCTAACGACAACCGCCAGCTGCTTCAGCAGAAATTGCCAATGCCTGTACTGGCAATGGGCGGCGACCACAGCACCGGCAGCTTCCTGGCCGAACTGGTACGTGGCGCTGCCGTCAACGTAACCGACACCCAAATTAATGACGCGGGCCACTGGTTGGTGCAGGAACAAACTGCACAGGTGCAAAAAGGACTGCTTGATTTTTTCCTGGCTGAATAATGTAAAAAGCTTTTATAGCGGTGGCTGCCTTTGCTGTGGCCTCCGCTTTTTTTTGGATAATTTGCTGTTCTCCATTTCTTTTACGCATGGCGATATTTCGTATGACATTTGACGGATTGGCGAGTTTTCGGAGGGATGTTTTTGCTTAAATGTATTTAATTAATTGAATATGAGGTGCTTATTTTGATGGTACAATATTTTCATATAGTATATCGGACAACACTAAACTGAATGATAATCCATTAAAAAAAGCATGATGAAAAACCACGGCAAAAACACCCGCAAACTAAATTTTTTGTTGACCCGCAGGGTTATCGAGCTGCATGGGCAGGGTTATGATCATGATTTCCTGGTATCAGCAGGCCGGCATTTAATATGCCTGCAAAATAACATGAATTTTAACCTTGAAGATGTAAACATAGAAGTTGTGGACCAGGGTTACGACCAGCTGAGCCGTAGCTTTAAATATGTCCACACAATAGATACCGGCAACGGAGAGCGCGGTGTATTAATAGCAGAAGGGATATTAACCAACTCCACGTTCGCATATTAATTACTGAACAGTTAAAATAAAAGGGAACCGCGAAAACACGGTTCCCAAACGTTGATGAGTCTTAAATAGCTATAATTTCTCTATCCAGTTCAAAATATGACTGGCATCCTCCTGCCAGGTTGGCTGACCCAGCACGAAATGGTTACGACCTTCAAATTCAATGTAATCAACTTTGGCAAACGAGATTTTATATTTTTCGTAATTGGCCCGGTTAAGTTTTGCAGGCACTATCGTATCCGTAGTGCCTGATGTTATCAGCAAAGGCACATGCAGGTTTTTAAAATTAACGCTCGCAACCTTGGTAAGGCCGTCCCTTGAAATCAATTTTGATTCTGGAGTAGCAAAGCGATTGTAAGCGGCCTCTTGTTCGTTAACAGGCATGCCATTGGTAAACGCAAATTGCCATTGCTCAAACGACATAAGGAACGATTTTTTAACTGATGTAAAGTAGCCCAGAGGACCCCACACGGCCTTCAGCATCGACCAACTAAACACAAAAACGCCCTGTGGAGCAACCGGGTGTATGGCCACGCCGGCTGCTGCAATGTTGCGTTGTAAAAGCAGCTGTACAATAAGCCCGCCGATCGAATGACCTATAAGTATAGGCTTTTCGGGCAGTTCCCTGATGTTGTAGGCAAAATATTCCACCAGGTCGATAAGGCGCTGCGAAGCAATGCGTTCATCGGGCTGTCTAGTTCTTAAAGCAGCCGCAGGTGCATCCTTTTGAGGCCACGACGGAACGATACATGCATAGCCTTTGCTTTCAAAAAATTTCACCCATTCGTTCCAGCATTCGCTGGACACAAAAGCCCCTGTTATAAATACAATAGTTTTTGAATTGACCTTTTTCATTTTTATCGGAGTAAGTTTTATGGATAAACGGTGTTAAAATTTGTAAGCCAGTTGCATTGCGGGCCTTATCCCCTGCTCGCGGTTTTGCACGGCGGTTTCAAAAAACACTTTGGCTTCAAGCACCAACCGCTGGTTAGCCAGGTAGCTTAGGCCTGGGCCGATGCCCAGCACTTGTTCTTTAGTATTCACAATGCCATATTCATCCTGGTAATAGTGGCTGTTGCCATTGTTTGAGTCCTGGTTAAGCTGCTTAAGGTAGTAGCCGCAAACTTCGGCTCTGAAACCTTTGTAAATGGTTTGCTCAAGCGAATAGTTTACATTATAAAACATACCAGGGCGCACATCGGTACCTATTATTTTTGTATTGTAGTTGAAGTGGTTACGTGCGCTTATGCTAAAGCCATCGGTAACAAAATAAGTAAAGGTGTAGTGTGCAGATATGGTATAATGATGCGCACCGGGATTGATGGGTATATTGGCATTATAGGAACCTGTAGGCAGGAAAAAATCCAGTTCAACCCTGTGAAATAATGGCCTGTCAAATAGTTTTTTATTAGCCCATACAATAGCAGGCGCTACGATAATATCGCCCAAACACCCGTTATTAACCGGGGGCACCGCGCCGTCGGGGTTCGTGGCTGATAACCTTACAATAGGCAGGAAAGCTGTGAACCCCAAATTACCGCCGAATACATTTAATTTCGTTAGATATATGAATTGGTGAACCGTAAAGTAAGAGTTCACCTTAAGCGCGGTTGGAACGGTATGCCCCTGGCCGTCTTTAAAAGAATGTGCCTGGTATATTTGGGTGAAGTTTGAATAATAGATACCGGGGCCAGGCGTAACGCCATCATCGATATTAGCTAGACCGAGATTAGCGGCGGGTAATGATGGATCTTGCGCTGCTGCGCTGCTGATAAATACTATTAGCATCATCAATACGACAAGCGTGATTTTAGCTTTTTCAAGCAGTTGTACAAGTGTTTTCATAATGGTAAATCTTGATGTTTAGTGTAAAACCAGCGCCATTAAGGCGCATGGTTTTACAGGGACTGTTTTAGTAAGTGATGTAGGGTATATAATTTTTAGTAAGGATATTGCCGTGACTGGTATTGAACGCTCACCCACTGAACCGTGGTCAATTCGTCCAAAATAAAATTTCCCCCGAAGCGGCCCGTGCCGGATGATTTTTCACCGCCGAATGGTGCATGTATCTCGTCATTGGCAGTTTGGTCGTTAATGTGCATCATGCCTGTCTCAATGCTGCGGGCCATTCGCATTCCGCGGTAAACATCTTTAGTATGAATAGCGCCACTCAAACCGAAATCAGTAGCATTTGCAAGTTCAATTGCTTCATTGTCATCAGTAAAAGAAACCAGGCCCACTGCCGGACCGAATATTTCCTCATGGAAAATCGGCATATCTTTAGTGACAGCAGACAATACGGTAGGTACAAGTACGTTCCCGTGTACTATGTTCCCGGTTTCTATTACTGCGCCCGCCTGCACCGATTTATCAATAACCCCTAAAATACGCTGCAGTGCATGGCGGTCAATTACCGGGCCTATAACAGTATTGGGGTTTAGCGGGTCGCCATAAGGCAATTCTTTTGCTTTGGCTGTAAATTTTGTCTTAAACTCCTCGTAGAGGTTTTGGTGGACCATGATACGGTTTACCGATATACATGCTTGCCCCTGGTGCAAAAATCTGCCGAAGATGGCGGCATCAACCGCGTAATCAACATCTGCGTCATCCAAAACAATAAAAACATTGTTGCCCCCAAGCTCAAGTGCTGATTTTTTCAGCCCCTCGCCGGCAATGCGCCCTATGCCACGGCCCACAGGGGTAGAACCTGTAAACGAGACCATGCGGGAGATGGGGTGCCCGGTAAAGTAATCGCCAATTATATCCGATTTACCAACCACGACATTTAATACACCAGCAGGAAGGCCGGCTTCTTCCAGTAGCTTTGCTATCAGCGTTCCTCCGGTTACTAACGATTGTGTCGCCGGTTTCACAACAATGGTGTTGCCCGTACCAAGCGCCGGCGCAATTGTTCGCATTGACAGATAAAGCGGAAAATTCCAGGGGCTTATCAACCCAATTACGCCCAAAGGTTTGCGATAGATGTAAGATTCTTTCCCATCGATAGTTGATGCCTGAATATTGCCATGCATACGGGTTGGGAAACCGGCGCATTCTATCAGAATATCGCGGGCCTGCTGGGTTTCAATATAGGCCTTTAAGTAGCAGCTCCCTGTTTCTTTTCCGAGCCATTCAATAAACTCATCCTTACGTTCCCAGAGAAGCCGGGCAGCGTTTAACAGGATATCCCGTTTAAACAAAGGGTTTGAGTTTGCCCAGGCACCTGAAGCCAGTTTGGCGGCCTCAAATGCAGCATCCACATCTTTCTTATTCGCCGAACTTAAGCTATGAATAACCTCATCTGAGTAGGGATTAAGGTTGTTGATCAGGGCCGAATCTCCCCCATCAGCCCATTTGCCATTAATAAATTGCCTGTTAACATTAGTGTAATTTTCCATCAGTATAGCAATAAAATTTTTAATTAGATTTAACTGATGACTTATAGGCTAAGGGTATGCCATTTTTTTAATTCACTTGTAATCAACTATTTATGTGGTTTTAATAAAACTTGATTAACTCTATTTCGTAGATTTTACGAACGTTGTACGAAATGGCATAATTTAATAGCACCACTGATATGTTTGCGCCAACAAGCAACCTGCCGGGTCGCAGCCAAGCTCTACGGTGGTAATGATCAGTTGTAGATATTTTCTGATTGCGGATGGCTATGCATTTTTTCAATCGGGAATTCGATACTAATACTTACGCCTGCGCTATTTTTAATTTTGAATTCGCCGCCTAATTGTTTACTCAATGCTTTCATCATTTCCATTCCTAAGGACGATGCTGTTTTCAAGTCAAAATCAACAGGTAGTCCCTTGCCATTATCTACAATAGTTAACAGCAAACTTTCATCTTTTATCAATTGCAGCGCAACAATTACCTGGCCTCCGTCTGTGCCAAATGCATATTTAATGGCATTGGTAACCGATTCGTTGAGGATGAGCCCGAGCGGTACGGCCTGCGCAAGGTCAAGGTTAAATGGTTCAACTAGTTGTTCAAAACGAATTCCGCGCTTACCCGCATCAAAACTATCGGCCAGATAGTTTATTAAGTCGGCAACGTAAGCCCGCATATTAATGCTGGCCACATTATTGCCGCTGTATAGTTTCTGGTGGATAAGTGATATGGCTTGCACCCGGTTTTGACTTTCGCGTATGGCCTCGATTGCAGCTTTGTTTTCTAAATAGGCCGACTGCGAATTAAGTAGACTCATTACTATTTGGAGGTTGTTCTTTACCCGGTGGTGCACTTCTTTAAGCAGCCACTCTTTTTCGCTGAGTAAATGTTGCAGGGTTGCGTTTTGCTCATTTATTTCACCCTGCTTAACCTGTAACACTTTGTTACTTTGCTTCTTATTACGGTAGCCATTGTAGGCCAGGCCTGCCATAATTAGTAGAAGTGTTAAACCGCCAAAAGTAATGTTCCGTTCCATATTGGCTTTTTGCAGTTCGGATTGCTGAATATTGCGCAGCAAGGTCGCTTTTTGTAATTCAGCGGTCTGCACATTACGCTGCAATTCTATTTTTTGCAGCATGCCTTTCTGCATACTTCGTTGCAAATCTGCTTTTTGCAGTTCACCAGCCTGGACGTCGCGCTGTAGGCTAACCTTTTGCAGTTCAGCCAGGTCAAAGTTGCGCTGTAGGATAGCTTGCTGCTCACGCCCCTGCAATATTTTTATAGCCTGTTCTTTTTTTTCAGTCTCGTATTTTATGTTTATGTCGGCAATTTGCTTGCTTTTGGTAGCGGTATAAATCGAGTCGCGAATGGTGTTGTACTTTTGCAGGTTTTGGATTGCCGCAACATAGTTCCCGGAAGCTGAATCGGTTTTGAATTGAAGGCTGTACATTTGCTGAAGTGCAGATGGTAAAATTCTTTTTTGAGGCAGCGTCAGCATCTCACCAACCAGGGTAGCTGCCTTTTTATATTGACGGGTGTCGGCGTAATAATTAGCTACCCGCAGCAAATCTCCAAAATACCGGTTTAGCATAACACCGTTGTCAAGCCGGTCCGCTTCGGGCATGCTATTTTTGCTGGCTTCGAGATAAGTTGGGATAAACTGATCCAGCTTTTGGAACTGACCTGTGTTTTTGTAGATATTAAAGGTGATATTATTCAACTGTCGCCTTTGTTTATCATTTTTTGGCGGGAATTTAGTCGATAATTTTTGAAAGATATCAGTTGCCTCTTTATTCCTTTTCAATTGTAAAAGCACATCGGCTACCTGTCCGGCAGAAGAATAAAAATCATCACTTTTTCCGGCCCGTTGATAAGCATTTAAAGCCTTTTTATAGTAAAATAACGACTGTTCTAAGCTGCCAACGTTTTTAAAGGTATAGGCAAGCAAATAATAATTATATCCCGCGTCTACTGTGTCGCCCAAAGCTTCCATGTTTTTAACCGCCTCAAGCCGGTAAAAAAGCTCTTTTTGCGGTGCGCCCCTTTGCTGATAAATAAGTGCCAGCCATGTGTATATTGGGTGGTTTTTATTAACCCCGATAGCTTTATTTTCATCCAGTGCAAGCTGCAATTCATTTTCGGCCTGGTCAAATTTTCCCTGGTCATAATAAATAGAACCGATGCTCATGTGCATGGCACCGACATTATTCCTGTCCCCAACTTTTTTATATAAAGCCAGGGCGTGCCCACAACAGTTCAACCGTAGCTCAGTGTTGTTGATGATGCATTTTTGACTTAAGTAATCCCAAGCGTACGCTTCCTTAGCCCATAATTCGTTTTTATGATAGTAATTTATTACCTGCATAACACTATCCATGCCACGGTCCAGACAGTTAATATTGGCGTAGTACCTGCCAATATGCAATACCGATTCGCGTTGCCATTCGGCACTATGCAATTGCCTGCTTAATTGTAAGGCCCGGTTCAAGGTAACAATCGCACTATCATAATTTGCCTTTGTATGATTGACGTCGTCCATGTACATTTCACCCAGCTGCACCAAAAGTTTGGCCCGGTTAATGTCGGGCCTGCTTTTTTGAACCTGCACAAACAGATCCTTTGTTGTTTGGGCAACTGTATGGAAGGCCGGTAAGATTATTATTAATACAATTGTCAGCGATTTATACATGATGATTTTTATAGTGCCATCTATGCCATTAGATACTAAATTTTACCCCTAATTTATTAAAAATCTGATAATGACTCATTTGTGTAAAATTATTGGGTTGTAACGATTTCTTATATGTATTTCAGATTATTACCTGTGATAAAAGATGCTGCTTGAGCCTCGCACTATCATTACATGACTGGAAAAAGCGAATGGACTATCCCGATTATTTTTGAGTTCACCTCTTTTATAAAGACAATAGCTAGCCAATTGCATTTGAGGCGTTACCCGATTGGTATCTGGCTCTGTTTGCTGTTTCTGTAGTGACAATTTCGCCGGTTTATGGTCGGCTATCTGCGCCTCGACAAGCAGGCCCGGCAAACTGTAAAAAAGGGTCAAAAAAAATAATTTCTGCATTTGGTATTTGATATCTACGGCTTTATAAAAATCCCATAGAAATATCTACCCGTCAATGTATCGGTTATGGGTTTTATTGTCGAAATTATCTATTGAAACCGGATTGTAAATGCTGATAACTGTAGCATATTCTTTCAGGAGCATATAATTAAATTACAATATGCAGCAATTGATCTTTACGCGTTTTTTTTGATCCCAAGTTTCTTAATCCTGGAATGTAGTGTAGTTGCAGGAAGACCTAATATTTCTGCCGCTTGTCCGGCGCCACTGATTCTCCAGTTGCATCGACTTAATACCGCAAGAATATGATCTCTTTCGTTTTGCTCCAACGACTTAATCGGATGCTGATTTAAAATCGATACAGGCTCGTTACATGCGTGTTTAGGTAAAAAAACTTCTTTAATAACAAGTCCCGTTGTCATTAACATACTTCGCTCAATCAGGTGTTCAAGCTCCCGGATATTCCCAGGCCAGGGATACTCCATCAGACTTCTCAGACAGCTATCGGAAATAGACGTTATTTTTCTGTTTAGTTTATTTGACAGTTTAGTTATGAAGTGTAAAACAAGTAAAGGGATATCCTCGGTACGCTCTCTTAATGCAGGAACTATTATCGGGAAAACATTCAAACGATAATAAAGATCTCTTCTGAATTTCCCCTCCTCCACCTCCTTTTGCAGATCGCGATTGGTTGCTGCAACAATGCGAACATCTACGCTGATCACCTGTTTTCCGCCTACACGTTCAATCTCCTTTTCCTGTATCGCTCTTAATAACTTACCCTGTAGTTCAAGATTAAGTTCTCCTATTTCATCCAGAAAAAGTGTTCCCTTATCAGCCAGTTCAAACTTCCCTATCCTTCGTTCAAATGCACCGGTAAAACTTCCACGCTCGTGCCCAAATAACTCACTTTCGATAAGGGACGCAGGCAGGGAGGCACAATTCACTTTGATCATCAGTTTGTCTTTCCTGGACGATAAATTATGGATTGCCCTCGCAACTAATTCTTTACCTGTCCCGGTTTCGCCCATAATTAAAACCGTGCTATCGGCCCCCGCAACTATCGAAATTAATCCAGCCACATTTTTAATTCCGGGGCTTTTACCGATCATTTCCCCGTGGTTATACACTAGTTTTATTTGCTCTTGCAAATAAAGGTTTTCCTGCTCGAGTTGGGACTTATATTTATTGATCTCTACCAGTTGCTTTTCAATTTTCTCATATGCCCGGATATTCGAGACCGCAATGGACATTTGCGAACAAATACCCATAGCCAGATCAAGTTGAAAATCATTGTAAGTGTTTTTTTGCTCTAACCACATAAAAACAGCGCCTATGCTCTCATTATTCTCACGCAATGCAATAGCAAGCCCCTGTCTTATGCCATTCTCATAAAAAAAACTGATATATGGCGGGTAGTATTCACGAAGCATGACCTCATCTAAATTAATTATTACCGGCCTGTCTGAATTTAGGACCTCCGGGTAAATGCCATCTTCCAGAATATATTTTTCCAATGCCCTTTCTTTATAATCAGGATGATTTCGGGATTCTTTAGTTAAATCGTAAAGAAATGCACTGTGTGTATCCCCATCTTCGTTTAAAAGCGAAACGACCATCTCCCTATAGGGGAAAATTTTGAGTAACTTTTGCTTAATAATATCCAGGAACTCGTTGCGATTGCGGCAGGAAGTGATTTCCTTGCTGAGGGATAATAAAATAGATGTGAGTAAAACATCCCTACCTGTATCTTTTTCTTCCAACAAACTTAAAAAATACTGTTTGTTGTCAGGGAGCAGATCATTTATATCAGGCAAGTTTTTCATATCTGTAATGGCTATCATAAATATACGACATTTCGCGTCTTTTATAATATTACATAGCCAACATTAAAAGTCATAAGGAATTGTTAAAATTGGCTAATTACTGCCCAGCAAACAGACAAGGTAATCCTGATTTATTACGTAAACTTTAGACAAGAGATACTTCAAACAGTTCACAACTGATAACCGATATGATTCGTAAAAATGCTGCTCTCTTCGTATACTGGTTTATTTATTAAAAGTCTGGAATCAGAACATTCGAGGCTTTTTTTGGATGTAGTGGAGAATAAATGAATTACCACGCCAAATTTTATATCTTTTTCACAATCAGCTATTTGCAGATCATATTAGATAAAAAAAGTTAGATTCCCTCCTTTTTGACCAAAACATACTTCAAAAATCCTCTTTTAAAAAGGCAATAAAATTTTGACCAAAATTTTATTTGGTTGTGGAGAATAAAGAATCCTCCATCTTTTACGTGCTTAATTATAAGCGATTTGCTTGGTTTTTAAGTGAATTTCTGCGGGCGTATTTTCCTCCAAAATCGGCGAAAAACTCTGCCATAACTCCGGCAAAACTCTGCCAAAAACTCTGGCAAAAGACGTTATGCCGGATTTTTTATAAATTTAAAAATTGTTGCTTTTTCCGATTTTTTGTAAATTAGTAAAACAATAAAAACGCTGTTTTTAATATTAAAAAGGGCGTTTTTGAAATAAAAGCACAATCAAAAACTCTGTCAAAAGTCTGCCAAAATGCAAAAAATGACGATGAAAAAACCGCTTAAAAACCATCAAAAACAGCGTTTGGGTACTGCAATTGAGGCCCTAAGAAATCCGATATTCTCCACACAGTCACTTAATATACCTGGTGTTCTACTATTTAGCAACACACCAGGTACAGGCTCTGCATATGGAGTTTATAACGACATTTTCAATTTTTTGCAAAGTTCTTGCATATCTTGGCTGATTTTGATATCTACAATCTTGGCATAATGCTGTGTTTGCTTCACCGATTTATGGCCGAGCATTTTCGATACAGTTTCAATCGGGACACCGTTACTTAGCGTTATTGTTGTAGCAAAAGTATGACGCGCGATGTGAAATGTTAAATTCTTCCTTATGTTACAAGCATCTGCAATTTCCTTCAAATAGGAATTCATTTTTTGATTTGATAATACAGGTAATAGAAATCCTCTTTCTATGCAAATTGGATCCTTGTCATATTTAATCATTATTTCGAGTGCTAACGGCAGCAAAGGCAGTCTAATAGCTGATCCTGTTTTTTTTCTAACAGTTGTAATCCATTTGCGATCGTCAACGCCATAAGTTATATCCAAACGTCTTAATTGGCAAACATCAATATACGCAAGTCCTGTATAACAACAAAAAAGGAAAATATCTTTGACGTGGTTTAGCCGTTCAATATTAAACCTTTTATTAACGATTCTAATTAACTCTTGTTTCGTCAATGCGATCGGAGCCTTTTCAATTCGACTAAATTTAAAATTGGCGAATGGGTCATTTGTAAGCCATTCCTTTTTTAAGCATTCTACAACAATTTTCCTCAAATTACCTAAATACTTCAAGGTTACGTTGTGGCCACATTTTCGCTCGCTTTTAAGCCAGAAGGCAAATTGCGATATGAATTCATAATCTAAGCGTTTAATGTTCATATCATCTTCTTCGTATTTCCACATGATGAAATTTTTGGTGTGGTCATGAGCAGTTTTGTATCGACAAAGTGTTGAAGGAGCAAATTCCTTTCCGACCAATGCTTGCATTTGAGTATTATGATTTCTGAATTCAGCGAGAATCATGTGATTATCATGATCTTTTCCAATTAGTCGATTTTTAATGCTATTCGCGGTTACAGGTTTACCGCTATCAATAAGCTCTCGCTTAATTTGATATATCTTGGTTAACAACACGTCCAAATAGGCATTCAATTCTTTTGCGTCTTTTTTGATTCCTATTGCCCTGCCAAACTGAGAGTTCCATCGTTGAGATTCCCATTGTCTTTTCACAGAAACATCCTTTCGGATGCCATTTACAGTGATACGGAGGTAAACGTATCTTTCGTCATTCTTTTGTTTTTTGACTTGTTTCAAATAATAAAACAGTCCGAAGCTTCTTTCCAGCATAGTGAGATATTTAAAGTTTAAATAAATCTCAAAATGTATACTTCTAACCTATTCGGTATAAGCATCTGCCATTAAGTAAATTTTGTAGCGTCTTTTTTTGAAAAAAAGAGACGCTACAAAAAACGCTGTACTTTATAAAATGTATGCTTTTTTACAGCTGTAAAATCAATTTTAGGCTCAGATATTTAAAATATTGAATATGAGGTTTTTTAAGATGTTTTGAAGTATTTAGGTTCGGGTCCGGCGGAGGGTAATGAAAAACGCCTGTAAATCGTTGATTTACAGGCGTTTACAAACTTCAGCGGAATGGACGGGACTCGAACCATTTCTGTATCGCGTTAAATAACAGGTATTTATAAAATCTAAAAACTACTAGTCACCGAGTAGGTCACCGGCTAACTTGAGGTAATTTGAGTTGTTTTAAAGAACTTTTGATACATCAAATTTACAAAAAAGGAAGCAAACTTCTGGACTATTATTAAAAAATAGTTTGGCAATCCAACATTCTATATTTCGGTTTGCATAATTATGTATTTACAGAATCACACAATTCTATAACGTAATAGTAGGTTGATTTACTTTCGGGAACAACCAGGTGCTCTTCCGTAAATATTTAGGAATACAGTAAAATTCTGTATGCAAGTTAGTTAGATGAAAAATAATTCTGTAATGCGTATCATTTAGGGTGTTTTTCCCATTGCATTTCAAATAATATTTTTCATAAATTTAAAGCAAACTTTATCATATGAGCCAAATATTTCCTATCACCCTAGCTCGCGATGTGTGGTATGTCATCATCACCATCTTTTTTGTCCTTAAACTTTGTTAGCAATGTAGCCTCACGCATCCTAAAGCAGCATTATTATGGCCAACCCGCTCCCCACATTATGCAACAGTATCCGAAAGATCGCTCTTAGCTTTTCCAGCGGCAGCATTACCAAACTTACGCTTTGTAGTGGCTTCAGCAGGGGACGAAGTTTCGAGACAGTCTTCCGTAAAGAGATCGCCCACATAAGCGGACTCAACCTAGTGGACAAGGTATTCGTCGAGGGCCTCGCATTGCTGATCATTGCTGCGGACAAAGCTACCATTTGCGCGCACCTTATTTTATGGCCTACCAAGTTGGCAATGGTGAACTGGAATGCCAACACCTCAAGGTTGACATGTTGGCAGACAGGGGCGTTTCCAGAGTTATCCTTATGGTTGTACAAACATTATAAAACCACCCCGAATTCCGTCTTGATATGCTGTACACAGTAGACGACTTAAAGGAAAAACTGGAATTCTGTTTCGATGTGCTTTCGGCCACCTTGAAGCGGCTGGGTAAGCAGCGCCTTTTCCATCGCCATATCCAGTCAGAAGCTTTTTTCCGCGACCTGATCAATATGGCTTTGGACAAAGGGCTTATCTGCCTGCCCCCAAACAGCCCGGCCATTGACCTGTATGAGTCTGGTACAGGCCTGTGCTACCAGATCACTACCGTCGATACCGATTATAAAAAGAGCTATACGCTGGATCAGTTAAAATCACTCATTGCGTCTGGCAGGATCAAGCAAGTCAGCCGGTTGGTCGTATTGGCCCTGAACCAGGAAGAAAAGGAACTGGCCAGAAAGAAATTCACGGAACAACCGCCGCACGATTTCGCTGTCGACTTTTTTAACCTTAATGACCTCACCGGACAGATCATTGACCGGAATGCGCACCGGCCGGAAAAGATTGAAGAACTGATAGAATTCCTCCGCGACCATACTGGCGCCTTTTATTTTTTAAGGCAGCTACAGACCATGGAGCCGACTGCGCCACCGGCACTTTCCCATTATTTATCCCCCCATCATCACACACCCGCCTCTCCCGGAGCACTTTGGGGGCTGAACCGGGCGGGATATGTGGGATTGTATGTCAACCGCAATGAGGAAAGCCAGCTTTTCCGGGAGCTGCTGCTCACTGAAAAAATGCTTAACGAGTTAACCGCCACCGGCTACCCCGAGATCCCGCAGCGCCGTTGGTTTCAGTTGGAGATTAACCAGCTCAAAGACCCGGAAGCAACCATCAGCGACCTCCGGGAGCGCTATTCCTGTTTTGATGAACTGGCCGATAGCGAGTTGATCGGTCTCTTTCTCAATTTCCGGATAGACCCCGCCAAACTGGCGGATTATACCACGGATATTAGGCAATGGTGCGCGGCTTTCCGTAGCCTCAGCCGGGAACTTAGGGGCGGCGTCTCCCTGGTCTTTCATTTTTCCCTGGCCGAAGTCAGCGACAACGCGCTGGAACAGTTGGAAAGCTATCAAAGAGAAATGCTGCGGGCCAGCGGGGAAAAGCAGATCGAACTCCTGATCAGCCCCGCCCGCCGGGAAAAAAAGACGGCGGCCACACCCAGCGCGGCAGATGATTTTTGGGGCTTTAGCAACAGCGCAACAGCGGCTACCGAAGCCGCTGACCGCCTGAAGCCATTTTTTCAGTATATTTTCCAACTGCGTAACGCCTGGACCATAGCGCAGCGCCCAAGCGAACAGTTTTGGGCAGCGCATCCGCGTTGTGAAAAGATATGCTTTCAGTTCCAGTCCGCCCTGCGCGCGGTCAGCGCCCAGCCCGATAACAGGGCGGCCGACCTGCCGGCTATGCTTACTGCCCTGGATAGTTATTATGCCAGCCCGGTACTTTGTGCCGCCCTGGTCAAAGAACTGCTCCAGCTTAGCCTGGATGTCCTGAGCCAAAGCGAAGTCATCCGCCTGCTACGGGCTTGTAGTGCGGCCCTACCCGCCGCGCGGCAAGCTTCCCTAGATTTTGCGCTGGCGCAAAAAGACCTGCGTTATTTGGAAAACTGGTTGGAGATTTTACTGACGACGGATCAGCCTCCGGTTTACCTGAACAACCAAAAAGCCGAAAAGGTGATCATTGTCCTCCTGAAGATCTTACATGCCGGCCATGCGCTGACCGCCACTGTCGCCGCGAGGGCCGATCAGTTCATCGCCCACTACGCCCGGAACTTATCCCCGCAGCATCCCTTTCACGACTTCATCACTTTGAGCCAGGCGGAAGACAAATCTGCGGAAGACGTTTATGCCGTCATCAGTAAACTTTCGTTTATACAGATCTACCAGTTCGTTCAAACCAGTCTGTACCGGAAATACCAATTACCCCTTGCCGGTCTGTTAAACCGGATCAGTCAGGCGGACCAGCCCGGTTATTTCTGGAAGCTACTTTATTTCAGTCAGCAACCCAGTCCCCAGACCATTGCCGAGTTGCTCAGTACCCCTGAACTTCCGGTCAGGGGTGTCACAGGTCTTTGCTCCAAAGCCGAAATGCGCTCAGCAGCGTACCAGGCTTTAACCGCCTATATCGATCACTGCAGGAAAGCACATTAATTTATGGAAAAGTTTAATATCATCACCGACTGGTATTTTTGCCAGTGTATCCAGGGAGAGCCTAAGGAAAGCCAGCTATTTTTATCGCTGCTCGAAAACCTGTCGCAGCCGGAGCCAGGTGTCGAGACCTATTATACCTGCTTCCGGGAGCTGGTCAAAACAGACGTCCGGATGCAGATCTATGCCTTTCCAAAGGTTGTCGAGCTGCTCGCACAGGCGGACTTCCCCTTTGAAATGGCCAATGAGGTGGCGGCCGACTACTTCAATAACCTGGTGGCCATCGTCCCGGTAAACCTGGCCAGTACTTTTAAACAACTTTTCCGAGCAGCCTATGCGCGGGACCCTGACGTGTCAGCTATGCTCCGGCTACTTGGGGAGGCTTGTAGCCGCCTGTCGGTCAGCCAGCAGGAGCGCCGGCGACGGGATGCCGCTACAGAACCCTACACAGATACTTACGAATATGGCGCTGAAGCGATGCTCCTGGTTTTATGCCGGCTAGTCGTCCGGCGGCAACCCGCTGCCGCGGAACAGCTTGGTGAAAACGGCCTTGTTCAAAACCTGTTCCTGGATGCACTGGGACAGGAATTCGGCCGGCTGCCCTTGTTGCTGGCCGCTCATCTGTCACTTTTCCTGCCCATGGGTTTAAACCGGGAAGGTGTCCTGAAGTCCCTGGTGCCCGATCCCGCCAGCCAGCGGCTGGCAGAACCCGATATTATCGCTGCCTATTGCCGGGTATATTACCGGTTTGAGCCCAAAGGAACCGCTGTGGTCGTTGGCGACCTGTTCCGGGAATACGAGAAACTCGGCCATTATAAGCAGTGTTATGAAAAACTCAAACAGAAGGGTAAAACTGATATTGCCGAAGCTTTGCTGGTCATCTGGCCTGCGGCGCTGATCACTGAAGCGGTCGCCATCGATCCTGCCGGAGCGGCTGAACACCTGGGCCGTGTGTGGCAGCTTCCTGACCAGGCGGTTAGCAGGCCCCTGCGGGCCGGCCAGCTTTTTGGACGATATTATGTCGACGAAGAGATCAAGTCCCTGCTGACCGGGATGAAAGTCGATGACAATACACCGATCACTTATGATGCCGGAAAGACCCCTTGGCTCTATTATTCCCCTTTCCTTTTCTTAAGGAAAGAGAACGGCCAGCTTTACCGCCCGCCCATCCAGCCCAATGCGGTCATTTTATCCAGGTATATGCAATCTGATACAGACGTGTCCTGGATCCGGCTGGGTGCTACAGTTTTCAATGCCCTTCGCATCCTGCAAGCCATCCGTGACGCCGACCTGGAAAAGAAAATGCCCTTTATAGAAGCCATCGCGCATGTCTTCCACGTCAGTACCGACTACCGGCACTGGTTGAAACTGCTTGATTACGCTGATGGCGCCGACCCGGAAGCTTCCGAAGAAGCCAAGGTCAAATTCAAGCTGTCACCCGCGCTAAGCGGCTTGGCGCTGACCTGTATGCGGCAGATCAAATTCCTGGTCAGCGGCTTTTTTCCCGCCGCCCAACCAAAACTGTTCATCTCGGCATTTCGCCGGCACCGGGAAAACGGGCAGAACGACACCCGGAACCCCACGGATAGATCGCTGTTCCGGGAATATATTTATCCGGTAGTCTTGATCGACTGGATCTATGACGCCTATCTCGGGGCCACACCCGGAATGCCCGCCGCCCGCTGGCTGGAATTCCTGCCCGAGCTTTATGCTTATATCAGCAACCTGCGGAGCGACCACCTCATCCTGACCACCCCTCAGAAAATGCAGTTGGCGGTACTCACCCGGTATTTAAGCCCCGCGCCGCACCCTGATTTTTCAGCCTTTGACTGGCGCAAGGCTGAAGGCAGGATCCGGGGCAAACTCCTGGAATGGCGGGCTCATTTTAACTATTTCCTATTGAACCAGGAGGAAAGACAAGCGGCCGACTGGTTGCAGAAAGATTGGAAAAAAGAACCTAACCTCAGCAAAAACGACGGCATTGCCGCCCGCTTTATCCGCGCGATGGAGCGCTTTATCGCTTTGAAGACGAACAACCCGGGTAGTCTCGTCGGCGAGGACGACCGGCGCGAATGGGAAAAAGAATTCCGTCATCTGGTGACCCACATGCAACATACGGCCGACCTGAGCCGGTTCGCACGCCTCCGGCTAATCGAGGTGCTGGGCGACCCCGTGATATGGATAGGAGAAGAAGACCTGAAGGAACTCATCGTTTACCTGCTCTTTGAATTTGGCGGCGCCTATGACCTTTATCGCCTGGCTGATGTCCTGCTGCCCCATCGGGAGGGCAAGTTGTTGGAACTGGATGAAGCCAACCGGGATGCAAGGCAGTTATTTATCCGGGCGATCTTTTATACGTCCAATTCCTTCCTTACGGAACAACTCACGACCCAGGGCGTGCAGGACTATTTTAAGCAAAGCACCCGAGCGCTGAAGAGGCAGGTCCTGGATGAATTGTTAACACGTGCCGCGTTCAGTGACCTGCCCGCCGTGATCAGCCAGCTGCGCATGACCGCCAGGGAAAAACAGCTGGCGCTCGGTGCAGGAAGACAGCTAAAAAGCGCCGCCGTCCCGATATTTTACCGGCCAGGGCAGCACTATATCGCCCTAGGTCAGCTCTTTCCTTTTACCCCCTTACTGCAGGAACTTAAATCCCTCAGCCTGGACATTAATGCCAAGCGCGCGACGGCTGCCTTTGAAGATATGGATATTTACCAAACCGTTAACCTCTTTCAACTATCCCCGGAGGAGATCGCCCGAAAGGAAGCCTAC
>JAZJZL010000083.1:38247-39751 GCA_040389845.1 Bacteroidota bacterium | reverse complement strand
GTCATCGCTGTCTATGCCGGGCGGCTGCTGGAAAACGGCATCAGTTATGCACTATTCAACTGTGGCCTGCCTGCCTATATTCGGAAAGATGATACCGGTAAGGCCGTCCTGCAACCCGGCGACCTGGTCAGGCTGGAGCGGATCAGCCTGGCTAAAGGGAGTTGGGAGATCAGCGACTGGAAACCGCTACCGGCGGTCCAGCTTCCGGCGCATAGCAAGTTGACCCTGAAATATCTGCCCGCTAACGGGCAACCCTTTGGTCGGATCAGCCTTCTTCGCGACAGCGATCATAGCCCACTACCAGAAAACAAGATTGACCAGGCTGGTTTTTTTGTTGATATTTCCCGCTTTTTTTGCGGCGCACAGGACACATATGAGGTTTATGCCCGGTATAACGGAACCGTCTATGAGCCCGTCTGGGCATTTTTACCGGAATTGCTACTGGAAAGCAACCCGCACAAACAGCTTACGCTGACCTATATCAAGGAGGGGAGCTTTGAAGGCCGGAAAGGCTGGCTGTTTTCGTTGATGCCGGGCCGCAACTACCTGCTTTTTGACAGCGATTTTTACCATGACGAAAGCAATTCGGATGTGCAGCATATCCGCGATAAACTGGTCAAACTCCAAGGCAGCGGCCTCCACGCGCAGGGACTGCTGGTCAGCTTCGCACCGGTATCCAAAGGCCAAAAGATCGTTTTGCAACTGGCCGAAGCCGGCCCGGCAGATAGCACGCCGGACTGGCAGGGATATCCTGGCCTGAGCAAGCCCTTTGACCAGCGGAATATCCACTGGAAAAGATGGTTTCAGCTCATGGATGAACAAGACGAACTGTTGACCGCGCTTCCCGCGAACGATGGTTGCTACCTCCGGGTGAAAGCCGCATTGGTGCCCGGATTCCCGGATATCCGGCTGGACAGGATGGACGCGGCACAGGCGTATAAAGAAGTCGTCGTTAACCAGAAGGACTGGACCGACGAGCAGCAGCGCACCGCGCGGGTCAAAGCCACACCGGTACAATCGTATAACCTCTGCCAGGCCAACGAAGCCCGCCTGGCTAAATTTATTCCTGAATACCTCGACTGGCAGGAACAATCGCCGCTGATGATACGGATGATCATCGGCGCCAACTGGCAGCAAAACGGGGAATTCAATTGCCTGAGCAGCGAGGGGGTTACCGTCCGGCTGGAAATGGAATCCTTGTCCATGAAGCCGGCACCCGAAGACCTCCAGGTCCTCGCCGATGACCTTACCCGCCGCCACTTTATCGTCAGCAAATTATCAGCCTGGAAGCAAGTCAAGGCGGGCAGTGAAGAAAGCGGCACCTTCCGGCTTGCCGAAGGCGATGTGGTCAAAGCCTATTTTGGAAATACCCTCCGGTCGCTTTCGGGCGTCATTACAGAAAAGCCAAAGGCCGAAGAAGCTGACTGGTGCAAAGTAGCCTGGCTGACAGAAACCGGTATCCGCTCGGAGGTGGTCCAACTGAGGCGTCTGTCCGAGGTTAAGT
>JAZJZL010000083.1:0-38237 GCA_040389845.1 Bacteroidota bacterium | reverse complement strand
ATATTGGAAACGATTAGAGCGCACAAAGAAGCTTATCCCGGTTATAAGATCATTGCTTCGGTCGATCAGAAGGGTATTTATTGCACGCTCTTTAAAAGGGATGTCAACGTACGCGCCTTATGGACCCAGGAAAGCCTGCCGGCACCGCCGAGGCAGGCCCACTTTTTATTTGAAGAAAAGGGCCACCGCTATTATGAGGCCGCCGGGGTGACCGGCAGGCTTATTAAAACCCCTGCCGCTTCACCCGGCAGCACCACCGGCAAAAAACTGGAAGATATGGGGTTTTCCGCCAGCCTTTCACCTCGTTACGGTTCTGGCCGGAGCATTCTGGCCGACCCCGGTCACCGGTATATTGCGGGCTTTGCACGGAATGTCAACGGGATCAACCTGAAACAGGTTTTTTATCAGCTTACGCCGGTGAAAAACAATTGGGACCTCCAGCGGCACTTTGTACTGGAGGGCAGGCTCGATTTTTCCCGTATGGCCGCCCCGCAGGCTGCCAGCAGGCAAACGGCAGAAATGATCCTGGATACCTATCTCGCTAACCCGGTCGTTATCCGGGGGAGCTACCATATCGGCAGGAACACCGTCATGCTCTATCCCGACGACCCGTTTTTCGGCAAAGAGAACTGGTATTCCTCCGCCGGACAGTCTTTTCCGGTAGGCACAGGCCGTGAGGCTTTGATCAGCGAGGCCAACTATGACCGGGAAAACGCCGAGTTCTTCCTGTACCGCAGTGGACGGACGGTTTATGCGGACCTGAAGGCTGAACAAAATTTTCGCTTACCGGAAAGGTTCCAGAAAGAGTATAACCGCCGCCGGAAGGACGAACGTTTCTTCCCGCTTTATTTTATCGCCAAAAGGACACTGGCCGGACAGCCGGAACAGGCCGGATATTTATTCGAATGGGGCTACGGCAAACATTTATGGATCCCCGAGGCGCAACTGTATGTCAACCACAAACCTGCGGTCGCTGAGCCGGAGATCTTCTACGGAGATAAAGTCTACGAAGTTGATTTTCTGAAAAAAGCGGTCCGTGGTGTGGAAACGTTGGTCATCAATATCCGAAGCTTCCAGATCGACTACAACGATACCTCGTTGCTTTACCTGCAAAGAAAGAATCAGCGCATGATCCATGTCCTGACGATCGAAAAAACCAGTCAGCGCGAGATCAGGATCAAACAGGTCATGGGCTTTTCCGAAAAGGATACCCGGGAAACCTATTATTTTAAAACCAAACAACCGCGGTTCAACCTGTCGGATGACCAGGCGGTAGCCATCATCAAACGTTTTGATACGCTGTCGGCCAGCGAACTCAAGGTTTACGGGCGTATCGACCTGCCTAGTTTTAAAAAGGAAAACCGCCTGACCTTCGACCTGGTCGATATGGGCCGGGCTGACAACGCAGGCGGCATCAAAACCGGCGAGCGCATACCGCTGCTGGCCAAACGCAAGGTAGCCGGTAAAAATGATACCCTCTTATTCCTCAACCCCCTGGATACCGCTTCCGGCCCAGCTGAGCTGCCGGATATCCCGATGACCCGAAGGCAGTTTTCCGTCCGGGAAAACCTCTTGAAGAAATTAGCACAGCAGGATATCGCCGGCAAGGTCTATTTTGTCACCCTGCGCACCGGTGACCGTGGGCTCTACGCCTCCCTGACCGATGCGCCGGCCAGAAAGAACAAGGTGCTACGTGACCTGGTGCGCTACCGCGGGGTGGTGCAGGGCATCGTTAATGTCGCGGACGAGCAAAAACTGGTGATCGAGCTGAAACCGGGCGTGCATATCCGGCTCCTGCCCCAGGAATTTGAATTCCGGGAAAAGGCAGGCTGTGCCCGTGGTGACCGGCTCTATATAGAGCAACTTCCCGGGACAGAAGATCCCTATTTCCGTTTCCGTATCAGCCTGGCCTCCAGCGGCGACCGTGCCTTCGTGAGCGCGACAGCCCGGCCCTGCGTCCTGCTGCCCAAAAATCAGTTGTCCAGCAAAAGGGATTTTCAGGGAAAAAAGCCGGCAGATATCCTGCATAAATTACTGAATGAAGTCTTTACCGTTGGCGGCCTGCCTAATATCGCGGCGGGGATGGGGAACCGCGAATCTGAAGATGCTGTCCGGGAATTTATGGCGCGCAACCATCCCAAGGCCGCCTTGCTGGTATTGGAAAAAGGGCAGGTCCGCATCCGCCTGGACCAACGGGTTGCTAGTGGCGGGCTCCTTGTCGGCCAATTGGACTATAGTTTGCAAGCCAGCTTGTCCGGGACGGCAGATCCCGTTGCGCTGGCCTGGGAAAGCATCAGCTTTGCCGCCTGCGGTGTCCGCGAACTGACGGCCATCATCCGCGAGGCCGCCTGGGAATATCACGACAGCCATACGATCCGCTGGGTCTTTGACGCCGGGCAGATCAGCGGGATATCCGAACAAGAGCTCCGCACGCAGGGCAGCGTAAAGGGGCCGCTGTTTTTCGACCCGGCACCTGGTGGTTACCGGCTTCGGTTTGATAGTCGCGACTTTTCCAAGTATGGTTTCCCGGTCGACGTGCTGATCGAGGACCTGGAACGCCGGCCGGGCAAAAATGCTACTTATACCTTTGCCGGCCAGAGTGCCGACGGCCGCTATTGGGTGGAGATCAGCCCTGGCCGGATCGCCGAGTTTACACCTAAGCTGGTGAGCTTTAAAACGCCGACCAAACTTCATCTGGAGAAATTCAACTGGCGCAACCTCTCCGTCGGCGACCAACTGGCCCTGGTACTCCCGCCCGGGGATCCTACCGAACCTGAAGAGATCACTTTTACTGGCTGGACACCAGCCAGCCGGGATGTACTGCTCAAACAGGGTTGCATCGCATCAGCCAGCCATACCAACCGGGGCGAGCTTCTCGTCGGGGCGGGTCTGTACCAGCTGAAAGTGCCGACAATGACCTTGCTGGAGGGGTTCCAGGGGGTCATTGCTTTGAATGAAACCAATGAGATCCGGATGATCGACCCAGCAGCCACCGCCCTGGAGACCCTGACCGCAGGTACAACGGTATTTCTCGATGGCGATCTGTATCTATCCGGTTTCCCGGATGTGCGGGCGCAAGCCGACCATGCCCAACAATGGAAAGACGATCCGCTTTATGCCATCCTGTTTCCGGCAAATGGGTTTTCCGGGCAACAATTCGGTATACTTGCCCGGCTGCTCGGCGGCGCTGTCCCGGTAACTGTTACCCGTATCACGGAAGAGGATGGCCGCGCGACCTGCTATTTTAATCGGAAGCATCAGTTTCAAAAAGCGTTTATCCAGGACCAGGAGATCGCCCTGGCCCGCGCGGTGGGACTGTTCCGGGGCGGCGAACTGCTGATGAAATGCGGTAACCAGCTTTTCCTCATGAACCTGGACGAATTTGTCCCCGGTTTTCCGCGCCTGTTTGCCTCGCAGTTGCTGCAATTGCTGACCCGGCGCGACGCCTGGTTCCGGAAGGTCGGCCAGCAGCTTTGTTTCGGTTTCCAGCCCGAAGGGGAGGACGCGGAGATCAGGGCAGAGATCACTGGTGTCCTGGCCGACCCCAACCATGCCGCTATCTCCGGCCTGGTCTGCCGCTCGACGGCCAGCGGCCGTTTTTATTGGATACCGGCAACACACCTGGCCTGGACGCCGATCGCGCCAGGTTTGCTCAAAACTTGTTTCCCGCCGGGTTCCTTTGTCAAGGTCAAACTGCTCCCTGATGCACAGGGAAAGGTTATCGGCTCTATCGTAGGCACCAATGAAGCGCTGAATGAGTTCAAGCGTTTCCAGGTCGGCTCCGAACTGGCGGTCCGGTCGCTCAGAAAAGAAAAAATGGGGACAGGCCTGGTCAAAACCCTCGGTTCGGGCATGATCTTGCAATGCCAGGTGCCCGAAACCACCAATGGCAATAACCGCTGGCTGGTGGTCGTCATCGAAAAGTCCGACGCAGCCATCCCTTTTTATCTCGTTGCCCGGCAGGGGGCCAGGACCTACCGGCTTGACCTGCCTCCCACCGGGACTTATGACGAAAAAGTACAGGAACAGTATACCCATTACCGGAATACCTATCAGTATGCCAGTGCGGAAACCATTTGTCGCCGTTTTGAAGACTGTCTGGAAATCGCGGCTAGCGCAGCCGCACAAGTTGACGGGCCGGACAGCGAAGAACGCCTTTTTATTTTTTACGAGGGCGTAAGCCGGTTCCGGGAACAACTTACAGCGGATCAGCTCGCCTGCGCCGCCGCCTATGCCGGTAGCTACATCCGGCAAAACCAGCAGCAACCCGCGATCTCGCTTTCCTTTGGCATCCTCGCAGTGCTGCTGCTCCAGGAAGCCAGCCTTTGGTTGCCCGACAGCGTGGCGCTGGCCCGGCAGGCCGCTGGCTTTACCAGGGAGATCTGTGCCCGTGCCCTGCGCAGTGCGCATGTGCCTTTAGTGATGGGTAAGCTGGCCGAGGGGCCGATGCGCGATATCGACGCCGTAGCCACGCTGGCCGGCCCGCATAACATCTACGTGCGGCTGATGTCCCTGAAACAGAAACTGCAAAAACCCGAACTGGACAGCCAGGAGCTACTGGAGATCATTTCCTTTTGCGGGTTGATCGCCTACCGCCAGAAAGAAAAACGGCAGGACCTGGAAGTATTGGCCAATGCCCTGCTGGCAGCGGCAGGTTACCCGGCTGATACCGGGATGATCCTGGACAACAATCCTGTGCACGGCGAACTCCTGAAACTATACGCCGTCTTTATCCGGCACGGCGAACAGATGCAGCTCATGGAACAACACCTGGACATCCTTAAGAATATCCTGGAGCAGACAATTGCCTTCCCAGTGATCCTCTTGGACAACTTACTGCCTGCCGGATAGCGGGTATTTATCAGCCATCTCGAGGAATGCGGCGAGTTTGTGCGTTTCCAGATGGCTGGTTTCCTTTAATACAAAATCAAACATATCCTTAATGTTGGTCTTCAGGGTAAGACCAATATTTTTCTGGATTAAATAACTTTTTTCGCTAATTCTTTTTTTTCAGAGCAAACCCAATTATTAATTACTTCAAAGTATGATAATTAGAATTTGCTTGAATTAAAAAGAGTGATTAATTATTGTAATTGAGGCGCTTAGTTCTCCAATGTTCTCCACCAAATAAAAGAGTCGTTTATTTATTTGTAAACGGCTCTTTTGTTTCAGGTAAATTATTATTTTTTTTGAAAAAAGCGAGCCTCCGACTCGGATAACATTGGATTAATTTACTGGTTATTACTGCCCCCTTTGCTATGTAATTCTCAAAATACAGAATTACAAAAATTTAGAAAGAAATAACCAGGGTAAAGATCACCACAGTTGCGCACAAAAAAGATGGCGTAAATGCAGATTTATATAATTGAGTATATACATGGATTCATTTATCCTGCCTATAAAGCACCATACCGGCGTGGTATAATATACCATCTTTGAAATCCCCGTCAGCCGTAAACCCAGTGTCGTCTTTATATTCGATATGGTCATCTTCAATAGTGTAACTCCCCTGGTAAGCGCTTTTTCGCTTACCACGTGCTTCGTCATAGCGCCCATTAGGCAAAAGCTTGTGTCGAATGTAGCCATCAGAGGTAACCCACATTCCTGTATAATTGTGTGTTGACGACATATTAAAATTTAATACTTTAAAGTGTTTTCAAAGACAAAGCGGTCCCCTTTGGTATCAGCACAGGAGCATCCTTCAGCAGGAGCCAAACACGGACTTTTGCCGGTTAAATAAATTACGTTTTATATTCTATTCTCGCTTTGATCTTTTCGAAAAGCAGGCGGCTTCGGTCTTCCGAAACCTTGTCTTCGTAAGTCCATTCCTCCAGCAGCGTCTTTAATGCCTTCTGCACATCAACGTCATCCTGAAGCAAATTATTTAGCTCTTGCAGTTCTTCAACACAGGCTTCCCCGAGCATTTTCTTAATTGCCAGTTCTATTATGCGGTCGTCGATTTTCATTATTTAAATAAAAACTGTTTTCGGTGCCTGGCGATTGAACTAAAGTCATTTAAAATTCAGGAAATGATCAGCGTTTATTAGGATGTACAGGGCACTTCCTGAATTTCATAAAAACCTTTGCGGTAGGTTATGCTCCGGCAGGTACGCCATCGGGAACCGTCGCCAATAGCTGGCCTTCCCATAAAAGGCTGGTACCCACATTGCCCATATGTTCAATGAGCATTTCGGCTAATTTTGGTACCGTTTCTGTTCTTGCCCAGTCGCGTTGCATTTCAGAGGCAAATACTGTCCACGTGATCGGCACCGCTCCCGCCTGTACCATCCGCATAACTGCCATCTCGTGAGCCTCTACACTTACGCCGCCGGAGGCATCAGTCACGATATAAACTTCGTAGCCTTCGCCAAGTGCGTGAATTGTCGGCATCGCCAGGCAAATTTCTGTCCACAAGGCAGCCATGACAATTTTCTTTTTGCCGGTGGCCTTTACCCATTCGATCACATTTTTATCTTCCCAGGTATTGATAAACGTGCGGTCGATAGGCTTCTGATCGGGAAATACCTCCTGTAGCTGCTTCAGAAGAAAGCCACCTCTTGCTTCAAGGACGGTCGTTAATAAGGTTGGCACGCCGAATGCCTTTGCACTTTTAGCCAGCCCAACTACATTGTTAATGATGGTCTGGGTGTCGTGACTTCTCAATCCGGCGAACTGAAACGGCTGATGATCAATTAAAATTAAAGCGCAATTGTACGGAGTTAAGAGGGCGCCAAGTCCCGCTTTTTGGTTTGGTGTTTCCATTTTATTAGATTTTTAAATTAAATGTTTACAGTTGGTTCAGATAATTTATGACTATACAAAACTATCGCCTCCAAAAGCACGATAGTTATCAATAGAAAGGCAGAATTTGTACATATCATCTTAACAAAAAATGTTCAACATGCCTCATAAAAAACCGAATCCGAGTCGGACTATATCGGAGACTTTACTTTCCAATTACCTCAATCTTTGCTATGTAATTCTCAAAATGCAGAATTACATAACTATGTATTTACATAAATATAGAGGGAAACTATGGCAAAGATCATCACAGTGGCACACCAGAAAGGCGGCGTAGGAAAAAGTACAATGGCGCTTAATTTAGCACTATGCTTTCAGGATCAACTAAAGGTAGCCTTAGTTGATTCAGATTTACAAGGGAGTATTTATCATGTAAAGGACGACTTTCCGGGGTTAGCCATCCTGTCCTCAGAACAAATCAGTGATATTCCCAATTTAGACTACGACCTCATCATCGTAGATACCCCGCCGTATTTGTCAAATAGATTGACGGAGCTTTTTCAACTTTCAGATTTCGTACTGGTTCCGACAAAAGCCGGTTTTTTTGATGTCATGGCCATCCGCTCGACGCTGGCGCTGATCAAATTTTCCAAGGCGAAAAACACACACCTGAAAGCCGGTATTGTTCTTAATATGATCAAACCAAGGACCGCCATTACTAAAGACATTACCGCTCTATTGCAGAGCCTTGGGACACCGCTTTTAAAAACAATGGTTTATGACCGGGTAAGCATAACACGTTCATCCATGACTTCGGGCATCCTTAAAACAAATGATGTGAAAGCGATAGAAGAAATTACCTCGCTGGCCGAAGAAATTGTCAACTACATCAGTGCATAATTACAATTCTATGGATTTATGTAAATACAGATTTCTTCATTTATGCAATTACATCTTTATGCATTTCAATAAATACAGTTTTATGCAAATATGTAATTACATACGGGTCATCGAATCATGAAAGAATATAAAAATAAGCTGGGCAGCCTTGCTGATAAATTGAAGTCGGAGACTCCTAAAATACCAATTCAGGAAGTGCATCCGGTTAAATCTGCAGAAGATGGAAAAGAGGAGGAGGCCCAACTGAATACCTGGATTCCCAAAGGTCTTTTAAAGCGCATGAAGTCTTATGGAATCAATCAGGACCTTTCCTTAAAGGACATTAATATATGTGCACTTAAGTTCTTTCTGGATGCAAAAGCACCGCAGAAGGAAGTTTAATAACCCTGTTTTATGTGGATTAAAAGAAGATCGTAATCAATTATTAATGGCGGATATGACAACAATGGAAGACATAACGGAGGAGTTAAACTGCTGTCTTTTTGCAGTTAGCAAGATGTACGTTTGTGTCACAAACGAAATCTTGCCCTCCCTTCCGAAGTCAGTCCGGGGCCACCATCAAACGCTCCAAAGTCGGTTTAATTAAAATTGAAATTATGGATGGACAAGAAGAAAACCGAAGCAGGTGGCTAAACATCCGCTTAAAGCCTGACGAGTATAAGCGTTTAGAAAAACGGTTCAAAAAGACCACATTTCAAACCATGAGTGAGTACCACCGTGCGCTTTTATTGGGTGATCCGGTAACCGTCATTCACCGCGACAAATCAATGGATGAAGTACTCGAAGAATTGATTTTGCTGAGACGCGAGCTGAATTATGCAGGCAATAATTTAAACCAGGCTGTAAGGATTATTAACAGCGCACACGGCTTTCCGGATACCAGGTTATGGGTGAATTTGCTAACCATTATTAAAGGGAAACTGGAACCAGCTATCAACCAGATCAAAGAGGGGATGAATAAATATGCGGATATATGGTCGCAAAAATTAAAAGCGGGAAAAGCCTGATCGGCGCTTTGAACTATAATGAAAACAAAGTGAAGGCCGGAAAGGCTGTACTGATAGCGTCCAGCGGGTATGCCAAGAACTATGATATGCTCACTTTTTATGATAAACTTTTTCGGCTAAAAGATTTGGCTGAAAGAAATATCCGCACGAGGACGAATACCATCCACCTGTCTTTGAATTTTGATCTAACTGAAAAATTGGAGGCTGAAAAACTGGTAAACATTGCAGATGAATATATGAAAAGAATAGGGTTTGAGAACCAACCTTATTTAATCTATAAGCACTTTGATGCGTGCCATCCGCATATCCATATTGTTTCGACAAATATTGAGGCCGATGGTAAAAGAATAAGCCTGCATAACATCGGCGAACTAAAATCCGAACCGGCAAGGAAAGCGATTGAAGTCGATTTTGGATTGGTACAGGCGAGTGGAAAAAAAAATCAATATGAACTGACAGAGGATATCAGTATCAGGCCGCTGGAATATGGAACAACTGACACCAAAAGAGCGATAACAAACATCGTTAATGAGGTTACAAGGTCTTATAAGTTTACCAGCCTGCCTGAATTAAACGCTATACTGAACCTCTATAATGTTGCCGCAGATAAAGGTTCAAAGGGTTCCGTCATGCTTAATAAAGGAGGGCTGCAGTATTGGGTCATTGATAAAAGTGGTAAAAAGACAGGGGTACCGATTAAAGCGAGCAGCATCTATTTGAAGCCGACTTTAAAAATGCTGGAGGGCCGATTCAAATTGAATGAATATTTAAGAAAGCCGTTTAGAGATAAACTAAAGGCGAGGATTGATAAAGCGATAGCTCAGGTGATTTCTTTAGAGCAGTTCAAAAATGAATTAAAAAAAGTGGATGTTTCTGTCATCACCAGGCAAAATGGTGATGGCAGGATTTACGGGGTAAGTTATATTGACCATCCCAATAAGGCAATATTTAATGGCAGCGACCTTGGCAAAAATTATAGTGCTGCTGCTATCCTTGATGCCTTACCATACCGGCCTGCCGGCAATGCCGCACCGTCAGTTGAACAGTTTTCAGAAAAGGATGAAGTAAGCAAGACTGGTAGCAACCAGGCAATCAGCAATAGCCATTCACGTACCTTACTGGATGACCTGCTAAATCAGCATGACGCTGATTCAAATTTACCCCACCAGTTCGGACCAAAGAAGAAAAAGAAAAAACGCAGGAACTTAAATCTTTAAAAATAGAATTATGCAGACCGGGGAAAATGAACAGGCATTAAGGAAGATTATAGACTTTACAAGGTTCTTAGGTATCCTTGTTTTAATGCTGCACTTCTACTTTAGTTGTTACGGCGCATTTAGTGCATTGCATATTACCTATCCGATCGTTGATAGAGTATTGGTGAATATTTACAAGCTTTCCATTTTCAGAAGCATGCTGGTTGTAAAATCGCTTGCTTTGGCACTCCTTATTGTCTCCTTAATCGGGACAAAAGGTAAAAAAACTGAAAACACCAAAATATCAACTGCACTGACTTATTCCATTCTCGGGTTGATCCTTTATTACTCAGGTGGCATTTTGTTTAAGCTTCAGGTGTCCTATCTTTTGATAGCTGTACTTTATATAGGAGTTACAAGTACTGGATTTTTGTTTTTCCTAACCGGCATAAGTATGATGTACCGCATGATTAATGTCAATTTAAGTAAGGATATTTTCAATGACGAAAATGAAACTTTCCCCCAGGAGGAGCGGAAACTGGAAAATGAATATTCAATTAATCTTCCTGCTAAATATCGTCTGAAAGGCAAGGAAAGAGATAGCTGGATAAATATTATCAATCCGTTCAGAAGCACCCTGATTTGCGGCAGTCCCGGATCAGGCAAGTCTTACTTTGTTATCCGTCACATTATCGACCAGCATATCAAAAAGGGTTTTTCGATGTTCCTTTATGATTTTAAGTTTGACGACCTTTCCATTTTGGCTTATAATGCCCTGTTAAAGTACCAGCACAATTATAAAGTTAAACCAACCTTTTGGGTGATTGACTTTGACAAGATATATCACCGTTGTAACCCGCTCTATCCGGCCGCAATGTTTGACATAACCGATGCGATGGAATCCTCCAGGACATTTATGCTGGGCTTAAACAGAGAGTGGGTGAAAAAACAAGGAGATTTCTTTGTCGAGTCGCCGATCAATTTCGTTACGGCCCTGATATGGTTTTTAAGAAAGTATAAAAACGGGATCTACTGCACCCTTCCTCATGCCATTGAACTTGCCCAGGTAGAATATAAATACTTATTCGCTTTGCTTAAAACAGAACCCGAGATTGAAGTGCTGATCAATCCTTTTATTTCAGCCTGGCAAAATGAAGCCTATGATCAACTGGAAGGACAGATAGCGAGTGCCAAAATAAGCATGGCAAGGCTGGTATCCTTTACTATGTGCTTTCAGGAAATGATTTTACACTGGATATAAATAATCCCGAAGCACCAAAGATCGTCTGTGTGGGGAACAACCCGCAGAAATTAATGGTATATGGAGCAGTCCTGTCACTTTACGTAAACCGGATGTTGAAGATCATCAATCAGAAAGGGAAACTGAAAAGCAGCCTGATCTTCGATGAATACCCCACCCTAGTCGCGGACCTGATTCCCACAATTTCTACAGGCAGATCCAATTTGATCAGTTGTTCGTTAGGCATCCAGGACGCAAGCCAGTTACGCAAGGATTATGGAAGAGAACAGGCGGATGTCATCATGAGCATAGTCGGCAATATCGTTGCCGGACAGGTAACCGGTGATACAGCCAAGCAACTCAGCGAGCGTTTTGGTAAAATCATGCAGGAGCGCCGGAGCATCACGATCAACAGCCAGGATACTTCCATCAGCAAATCAACCCAATTGGATTTTGCCATTCCTGCGTCGAAAATCGCAACCTTGTCCTCCGGGGAATTTGTAGGACTCGTCGCGGACAATCCGGATAATAAGATTGGTTTGAAAGTCTTTCATAATGAGATCATAAATGATCACCAAGGAATCAAGGAAGAAGAAGGCCGTTATAAAGAACTTCCCAAGGCCCGGCATATTGATAACGATATGATCATGGCCAATTACCTTAATATTAAAAAGGACGTAGATGCTATTATCGCAACGGAGCTTACGCCGGCGGAAGCATGAGTGAATATTTAACCCCGGGGAGAGTAAAGGGTAACAGCGTTTTCTATGAGAATACCCTGGTTATCGTAACCAATTTATCTTTAAATGACTTGCTTAATAGATAAATATCTGTTTAATATTTAGTTAAATTAAAATTTGGTTACTACCCATTTGTCCCTGTTTTACCATTGGTCAATGAGGTTATTTTGTTTAAAAATTAAACATGAGCCAAATTTCAACCATGATTTCAATTAAAATAAAAACCTTGGCAGCTGAATTGATTGCGGGCTTTTTACTATTGTTATTTGCCTATACGGCAGCCTATAAAATAATTGACAACGAATTATTTGTATTTCAAATGCGTCTGGCGCCATTTCCATATATGGTTCAGCTTGCCCCTTTTTTGGGGTGGCTGATTCCCGGCGTTGAGTTAATGAGTGCATTCGGATTGCTATTCGACCGTTACCGGCTTAAATCCCTTTATGGATCAGTGATCCTTTTGGCAATTTTTGAGTTTTACATCGCAACCATGATGTTGTCGGGAAGCCATCTGCCCTGTACCTGCGGCGGCATCATATCTACCATGAGCTGGAAGGCCCACCTGTTTTTTAATGCCGTGTGTATCTGCCTGGGCATCTTTGCTATTAAACAGTATAAAAAAAATCATAACCATAATAGTCTGATAATTTAAAGCTCTTTTCGCGCGAAAGCAGGTATTGCCGTTGCCTGTAATAAATGGCAGTCATTTTTAAAATATAAAATTATGAAAAATTTAAAAAGAGGATTTCTGGCGGTTGCATTGATTGCCGGTGTTAGCGGAGCGTTTCTAACCAAGGCAGCCCATGCCGCCAAGCCCGTAGATACACTTTATAACTGGACAAGCACCAGTATTGCCCCTTCCAATCCAAGTTCGACCTATAACGGGCATACCGTCCTGGAGGCTGAAAACCACTTTGGATGCGTGAACGGCGCACAGGATTGTGCGGATGGCATTAAAGTAAGCGGACCCGGTTCCGGTACATTTCAGCTGAGATTCAATTAGAATCCAGGTAAAAGATTTAACGCTTAAGGCGTTAAATCTTTTATTACGGTAACTGGGTAAGGCTGCTTCGCTATTTGAAAATCGATACCATATTTGTTTTTGATCAGTTTCTTAATTTCCGTATAGGTCGGGAGTTCCCCACTAAATTCAATCTCCAGGTCGATTTTATTTTTAATGCCGGTCTTATCCACGTAAGGCGGATCATCGCATTTACTGTTCCTTTCAGGTTTAATCTTTTTGTTTAAAAAATTGAACAGCCTGAGTATACTTACATTGTGTGCCGTAATGCTCTTACTGCCAAGATCAATGTAAGAGGAATCATTTAATGGGCGTTTGAAATTGTATCCGGAACTAAGTGTTATGTTACAAGTCGGAATTATTGGATGCTCGACAGTAACTTCAATATTAAAGATCCGTTTCAAATCATTCAGTTCATCATCATAAAATGAACTGTCCTTCCTGGCGAAGGGTAGCGCAAGTTCGTAGCAAAACGTATTATCAAATTCCCAATCCAATCTCGATCTGTATTTTGATTTGGCAAAAGATGCCGGACACTGTTTTGGCCAGAAAAACCGGGTAGAGTCGCTGGTGATGATCTTCATGATCCCATAATAGTCCTGGGTATATTCATCTTTATCAACAGCGGTCCACAGCAATTGCTGCCTGGATGAATTAAAAGAAAAATCCCTGATCAGCCATCGTTCTGTCGGATGATGGAAAACCCCCATGGACACATGACCACCTGAAATCCCATCAATAAATTTGGTTAAAATAGACCGGTACTCAAACACGCTGTCACTCAGGTGAAATGGTGCGAAAAAGTCGAAATCAGGCGCCTTGCCCAAGTTATGTACATGCAATGGTTCATGATGGATAAAGGTTACAACGTTTTGCTCATTGATCTCCTCACCTCCGGTTATATTTTTAACGAGGCCGTTTTGATCGATCCATATGTTATGTGGCAATTCATTATGCTTGAAGTAATTTATCAGAACATGATCGTCCGTAGCCATCACAAGGTGGCTGGTTTTTATCTCAGGATGTTTGGTTAAAAACTCAGATACAACAGCCGCTTTTTCATAAGTTACTGAAAGTACTTTCATGTCCGCCGGATGAGCAGCAGCCAAAGAATCCAGCCTTGGCAATTCCCGCAGGCACGGCACGCACCAGGTTGCCCAAAAATTGATTATTAATAAAGGCTGCTGATGTAAATCAGACAGGCTGACCGTTTTATCTTGACTCAATAAATTGGTTAAAACTATGGATGGAATAGTATCACCGATTTGCAATGGCCTTATGGTCTGCTGCGCAAGAAGTTTTGTACAGGAAAGGAATATGATGATTATAATTAGTTTTTTCATTTTGTCTATAGTTAAAATTAAAGGCTCAATACCCGGCATTTTGTGTTAGGTTGGAGTCGTAGGTTAGTTCGTTTTTGGGAATTGGCAATAAGGCCGCTTGCGGCGTCCAGGTCGACTTATAAGCACCCATGACCACGTTAATGCTGCCAGAGCGCTTGAGTTCGAGGAACCGGTGTGCCCATTCAAAGCAGAACTCCACCCGCCATTCTTTGCTTATGGCTTTCAGAATATCGGTTTGGTTTGATGAAGACGGCAAAGCAGCCAACCCGGCCCGGTTACGGATGATATTTAAATCGCTGATCGCATCGCCGAGGTTTCCCTCCCGCGCGCGCGATTCGGCCCGGATTAAATAAAGTTCAGCCAGCCGTAAGGCAACCAGGTATTCAGGCGAGCCGAGGTTCGTACCCCTGTTGTGGTATTTATAAGGATAATAAACGGTGTCGGAGGTGCCCGCCGATGTATTGATAAATGGATGTATCCAGTTTGATTTTCGGAGATCTCCATTTTCAAAGGCGGATACCAGGCTTTTTGTGATGGGGCTCGATGGGGCGCCAGAACTTGGGATCAACGAAGGGGCCTCCGCGGTATAGCCATTTTGTGTCCAGAAGGCCAGGATGGTTTCGCTGCTGTTCGCCAGGAAAACTTCAAGTACCGCAGATAAGCTGTAAGCGCCGGAATTGATAACTGCTGTCGCCTGCGCCTCGGCATCCTTCCAGTTCCTTTGATAAAGGTAGACCCTCGAGAGCAGCGCTGCAGCCGACCATTTATTGGCCCGCACTTTATCATCGTTTGGATAACTTTCGGGCAATGTACCGCTTGCATCCTGCAGGTCTTTTATAATTTGACCATAAACAGCGGGTGTATCGGTTCGGGAAGCCTTTGAAGTTACATTGACATCAGTCGTTAAAATAAGGGGCACAGGGCCAAATGAATTGACCAGGTAAAAATAGCTGTAGGCCCTCAAAAATTTGCTCTCAGCGGTTAACCTGTTTGCGGTCGCCACGGGAAGGCGTTTTGAATTGTTTACCTGCTGAATGATCAGATTGCAAGCGTAAATCGCCGAATAGTTCCATGACCAAAAAGTGGAGGTCGTGCCGTTCGTTGATGAGAGCTTACCCGAGGTAAATTCTGCGTCATTGGTCCCCGATCCCGCATGGGTCAGTTCATCCGTATAAATGCCCATATAGCTATTGTAGTTCGGATTTATATTTTTTTCAACGACGGAATAGACATTTACCATAGCCGCCGTCGCAGAGGTGGTGTCCGAAAACACCTTGTCGGTCGTCAGTTGATTTTGAGGGGTTGGAACTTCGATCAGCTTTTTGCAGCTGATGGATAAAAGTAAGGAACCTATAATGAGATATCGTAGTGTTTTCATTGCTGTTTATTTAAAAAGTGATTTGCATGCCTATTACCAGTGATTTTGCGGGTGGAAGATTATTGGAGGTGCCACTAAATGTGCCTGACTCAGGATCTAACAGGGGATTGTTCCAGTTCCAGAAAGTAAATAAATTCTGGCCCTGGACGAATAGCTTGCCCTGCTCAATGCCCATCTTTTCGAGCCAGGTTTTCGGAAAAGCGTACGCCACTGCGATGTTCTTTACCCGGAAATAGGAGGTGTTGAAATAATTGGCATTGGACTGGAAAAAACTGTAATCATTGAGGGTAGATGCTTTGGGTATGCGGGTATTGGTATTCACTGCTGTTGTCCAGCGGTTCAGCCCAACCACATAACTGTTGAATTGCTGGGCTCCCGGAATATAGACCAGGTTGCCTAAAGACATTTGCTTTGCGAACTGCCCGAACACGTCAAGGCTCCAGTTTCCATAGGTCAGCGTATTCCCGATGCCTCCGTAAAAATCGGGTGTCCTTTTACCAATGGTATAATAAGCATCGGTCGCCGAGTTTGGGGCGTTTGAAGCCGGACCGGTCCTCGAAGAATATAATGCCAGCCCGGTATTATCCAGGCCAACAAATTGATAGCCGTAGATCCTGTTGATATCCTCCCCAATTACCAGGGTGTTGGCATAACTCGACGTGGCTAAATTTGGAAAGCTCTTTAACTCATTTTTCGGAATAGTGAGGTTAAAGGCAGTTGCCCAGCTGAATTTTCCCTGTTGAATATTTTTTGTGTTCAGTTCAAATTCCCATCCGTTATTCTGCACCACAGCCGGAAGATTAGCCTGGTAGCTGGTAAAACCGGTAATTGACGGAATGCTGTAAGCTATCAGCTGGTCTGAGGTCAGATCGTGATAATAATTGATGTTCAGTAGCACCCGGTTTTTTAGAATACCGAGTTCTAAGGCGAATTCCATTTTTTTGGTGGTTTCCCACCTGAAATTGGGATTGGCTATTCGCGATGGTTTGAGGCCGGAAATGCCTTCATAAATATTTCCTGAGCTGCCGTAAGCGGACAAATACTGGTAGTCGGTGATCTGATCGTTACCGGTGAGCCCATAGCTTGCTCTCAGTTTGCCGTAACTTATAAATGGCAAAGCAGATTTGATCAGATCTTCATTCGACCACAACCAGGCGCCGCCTATTGACCCGAAGTTCCCAAACTGTCTGTCCCTGCCGAACCGTGATGAACCATCCCGCCTGACCGTCGCATTGAGAATGTATTTATTAGCGATGTTATAATTGACCCGCCCAAAAACAGACGCATACCGGTACTGGGTATAATTATTACTGATAGAATAACTGCCGGCAGAACCCAGGTTTTTCATGAGCGATTCACTGCTGAAATTACTGGCGGTGATGGATTCGCCTTCTGCATTATTATTCTGGTAGGTTCCCCCCAGCAGTACATGCAATGTTGAATTCCCGAACTGGTGGTCGTAGTCGAACTGTGGCTCAACTATAAACGAGTTATTGGAATTTTTACCGAAGTTGGTGTTATTTAGGGTGCCGGGATACAATGACGATGAGGGGAACAATTGGGTTTGATCGACATTGATCCGGTTATACCCCGTACTTATTTTAAACTCAAAGTCCTTCGTGAAGGAATACCTGGCCGTCAGGTTCTCAATGATATTGTAGGTACGGGTATTTGCCGTAGCATTGATTTCTGCTACCGGGTTAACACCCGCATACCAGTTATAATTTCCGGTATTATCATACACCGGGTAATTAGGGGGAAGTAAAATATCATAAGCGATATCGGCGACCGGGTTGACCAGCTTATTATTGTCAAGCGTTAGCGAATTCGAGAATTGAAGATAAAATTTACCATTTGCAGAGGTATGTTGAATGTTACCATAAATACTCCCGCGGTTATAAAGGTTATCTCCGGGCAAATAAGTCTTTTCTGAATGATAATTGGCTGATACAAAGAAACTGGTTCCGGCATTCCCGCCCGAAACAGTTGCCCCGGCATTGGTCATATGACCGGTTCCGCCTAAAAGATACTTTGCCCAATCGGCATTTTTTAAATTCTTCCAGGTAGTCAGCTCAGGTATGTAACTATCCGAGTTGGGGTCTGATGAAGGTACAATTCCATCATTAGCCAATGCTTCCGTCAATATTTGCTGGTATTGACCGGCATTGAGCAGCCGGGGAATATTGGTCGCTTTGGTATAGCCGTCGTTAAAGGTGAAATTGATTTTAGTCTTTCCGGCTTTGCCTTTTTTAGTGGTGATCAAAACCACGCCATTTGAACCCCGGCTCCCGTAGATGGCGGTCGCATCCGCATCTTTTAAGATCGTGATCGACTCAATATCGGAAGGGTTTAAGCTATTGAAAGGACTGATGAGTCCGTTGATCGCGCTGGTTGATAAAACACTTAATGCACTTAGGGAACCAACGGTGGAACTGAAGGGCACACCGTCGATCACATATAGCGGATTGTTGCCGGCGGAGATCGAACCTTGTCCCCTGATCTGGATAGTAACCTTTCCGCCGGGTAGTCCATTGCTGGTTTGTACAAATACCCCTGCGGCCTGTCCCGTCAATGCGGAAAGGATATTGGTGACAGGCTGTTTCTCGATCGTTTCGGCACTCACCGTGGAGATGCTGCCGGTATTTAGCCTTTTAGTCGTTGTGCCGTAGCCGATTACCTGGACTTCATTCAGCCTGGACGAGATCCTGTGTAAGACAATATTAATAGAAGACGGGCTCGCACCTACTTTAAAATAATAGGAATCAAAGCCTATAAAGGATACTTCAATCTTCTCTCCGGGCTGGGCATTAATGGTAAAGTTGCCTTCCGAATCGGTAATGGCCAATTGATTGGTTCCTGTGATTTTCACGGTGGCCCCTGGTATTGGTGAACCGGTTGTATCGGCTACTTTGCCGGTTATGGTTGCCGGAGCATTGACCGTACTTTTCAGGTCTCCGGATTTAACGTCCTTCTTTGAAATAACCACCATCTTTTCCTGGATGACAAAGTTTAGGGGTTGCGCCGTAAATATTTTATCAAGTACGGATTTGAGTTCTTCATTTTGGACATTGATAGTCACCGGCTTCGCTTTTTTCAGGTCTTCAGTCGATGCAATGAAATCGCTGCCGGTCTGTTTACTGATCTTCTCAAAAACGATCATCAGCGGTGCGTTCCTTTCAGATAAGGTAACTTTTTGGCCATAAGTGCTGGCGCTTACCTGCAGAATAGCTGTGATTAAAATGAGCGTTGTTAGCTTCATAATCAGCAGGATATTAATAGTACAGCCAGGCGGCTGCACCAATTTTTTAGGGTAAAAATTGTACATTTGTTTGAGCATGGTTAATGCGTTGCGCCTATTCATTTTCCAAGATGCGAGGGGCGCTTCGCGGTTCATTAATAATTTAATTATTGTTAACGTAGTCCGGGCTTAAAGCCAGGTCGCCGACGAACATCGGTTTCCTGGCTTTTTAATTAACTACTGGTCTTACTTTTTACTTCAATACGGTGATCCTCCTTCCTTCCACTTTAAAATGAATGGTTTTTGTTGCTTCCAGGGCCTTTAATACCTGGCTGATGTTCCTAAAGCGGGACACTTTGCCATTCAATCCCTCATCCGGAATATCACCTTCGTACTGCACGTCGATATTGTACCAGCGGGAAAGTTTGCGCATGACGCTTTGTATGCTTTCGTCGTTAAAGCGGAAATAACCGTTTTTCCAGGCGAGGGCTTCTTCAATATTTGCATCGCTTACTTTCAGGTCAGCATTCATTAAGATTGCCTGTTGACCGGGCATAAGGAACTTTGACTTACCGCCGCCGGTTAATGAAACTTTTACACGGCCCTCTGCTAACGTGGTTTTTACAGATGGCTCATCGGGGTAAGAATTGATATTAAAGTGCGTTCCCAAAACCTCCACTTCCTGCTGGCCGGTCCTTACAATAAATGGATGTAACTTGTCCTTTGCTACTTCAAAGTAGGCCTCGCCGTTTAACTGGACGATCCGGCTCTTTTGTTTTCCCAACGTAGCGGGATAGGTTAAGGACGACAGGGAATTAAGCCACACTTTAGTCCCCTCCGGTAATATCAGCTGCCATTGTCCGCCGTTAGGCGTAGTGATGTTGTTTGAATTCTCGGCCGAATGCCCGGCATCCGGCATGAATTTGTAGATAATTTGTCCGCTCGTCGTTTTAAGGATGCGTATCCCTGACTGGGAAACCAGTTGTCCGGCGACCGCGTTACTTAAATTGATTTTTTTGCCGTTTGAAAGGGTCAGGACAGCCTCATTCGTTCCTGGATCAATATCGTGGGTATTGGATAATTTGGGGGACTTATCCTGCGGAAGTGAAAGCTTTAAAGTAATCGCTATGATGGCGCCGAAGGCAATAGCCGCAGCTAAGAGCTTTAACCCGATTTTGATAACTTCCATGTGATTGCCGGGCAGCTCCCGGAATATTCTTTTTCCAATAGCTTTGATCCTTCCGGGCGTAATATCTAAATCGTGTTCGTTGAACTGCAGGTACCAGGCTTCCAGCAAAGCCTTTTCTTCTTCGGTGCATTTGCCTTCGTGATACTTTTTAAATAATTCCTTTAATTGTTCCTTTTCCATGATTAAGATTGAGGGTTATCAATTTTAATACATGACGGGTAAGTCTGTTAAAAAAGGAAGAAGAACTTAAATAATTATGGTTAGATGTGATTTTCACAAGATGATGCGACACTGTTTGCAATAGTTCACACGGAAATCCACAGATATTGGCCGAGATCTATTTTTAGTGAGAGATTTACCGGCCTCAAAAACCATAGCAGATCGCTTCGGAAAGGTATTCAAGTTTGATCTGTTCCTAGCTGTCCGGGTAAGCTACGGCCCGGGCGACTTTCAGGGTACGGTCATGTACCTTGCGTTTTTGCTTGGGCAAAGTTGAAGAGCGAGACTTGCGTGCGGCCGTCGAATAAACGTATAGGCACGTTTTTAAACATTTATCAGTGATTGGTGAATAACTTAAAGAGGCTTTGGACCAAACTGGCGAGTATTGGGGACGCGGTGATCAGCAGCGGGCCCATACTACTGCTCAAAGCCGTAAAGATACCGGAACTGGAGTTCTGCTGCGCGGCGGTGGCGGAGTCCTGGGTAATGGGCAGGTTGTTGAATTTGATCTTTGCCGGGATATAGAAGATCAGGAGCAGCAGGGTGTTCATGAGTCCCATCAGGTAAACGAAATCGTTGGGGATGACATTCTTGCCGGATAAAAGATAATAAAAGCGAAATGCTTCCGTATTGTTGACCGCGCTGATCAGGATACCCGTCCAAAGGACGCAAAAGCTAAGGATCAGGGCGCAGCAGATAAAGGAGTTTTCGAATAGGTTTTTGAGGGCTTCGTATTTGGTGTTCAAACTGTTGTCGGTGGACGGCATTTTGTTAGCCGAAACAGCGGTCTGGTTAACCTCGTCAAGTTGTTTGGATAACGTCACGAATATGCCCAGGCAAAAACTGGCGACGGTGTAACCGATCAAACCGTAGATAATGATCCGGCATTCGTACCGGTCCAGAAAATAAACGTTGCTGATGATCTTCTGATCGATCAGTACTTCAAAGATGGCGAATAAGAATACGCCCGTGATGAGGATGCTGTAAATTGTGTTCATGACGATCTTCGGCGTTTCCAATGAAAAATTATTGCCGATTTTTATTTCGGTCTCCTTAATGCCGCCGATTAGCAGCGGCACGACCATTGCCCACAGGATCATCTGCGCGATGGTGAACACGATCCACAGGCCAAATTGCGGGTAGTCCACGAAGAAGGCCATACGGCTGGCCCGCTTGTTCAAGCGAAGCTGCAGGTTGGCGTCGATCCCGCCCGGTAAATTCAGGCAGGTTTTGGTGGTATCGATCAGCGTGGCTTTAACCGTTTTTTCCTGATAGGCGCCCGTTTGCTGCCATCCTTTCGCATCTAAGGCGCTCAAAAAGACATCTCTTTTGACAAAAACATATTTGCTGAAAAAAAGCAAGCTGGTATCGATATTTCCTTTTCCGCTCAGTATGAGCTCCTTTTGCGTGTTTTTGATATCGTTTTGTGCTTTGGTGATATTCTTGATTAGTTCTTTGGCCTCGTCCGGGATCACCGGGGTGGTGGTGGCACCCGGTGTTGCAGGGGGTTTAGTTGCCGCTTTGATCAGCATGTCCTTCTGGATCCCCCATTGGCTGATACTGCTGCTCAGGCAGGTCAGCCGGGCGTTCAAGAGTTTTTGGGCAAGTTCCGTCTTGTTGCCCAGGATGATCTCGCCATAGGGCTGGCTTCCGGCGGTGAACAGCAGGATGGCGGCCACCATGCTGATGAGTGCGGGCAGGATGACCCAATAAACCGATCTGCTGTTCGTTGCCATAAGGGATCTTTATTTAGTATTTATATTTAAAACCAAGGGTGAGTGAATGGACATCTGAATATTTCGCGTTCTCGTTGCCATATTTGTAGGCCAGGCTTAGCGCTATTTTGCTATTGACCGCTTTATCGATAGAAGCGGCCAGTTGCCCGTAGTAGTCTTTGGCATACAGGGCCGGTATCTCGGAAAACAGCCGGTAGCCATCACCGGAAAGCTTGAACGACCAGTCGGTGTAGGGCGCGTCCTTGCTGTCCAGTTTATTGAGGCGCAGCGAAAGGGCGGTATTCAGGCCGCCTGCACTGTAAGCCTTTTGCGTAGCATAAGTTTGGCTGTCATGGGTACCCAAATTCAATACCGGGTCGATGGCGACAGAGAAAACCTGTTTGGCGAAATATTTGGAGCCTTCGCCGGTAAATTCCGAGCTAATAGGGTTGAGCGTCAGCTTGAGCTGCACATAATACAGTTTCTCGGCGAAGGTCTTGTCGGCATTATAGCTGGGACTGATCTCCAGCGAACTTTTAAATTCGCTCACGCTGGAACCAGCACTGTGGCGTGAACTTTTAAAGGCCTTGCCAAAAGCGATTTGGGTAACAATATTATTGTTTGCGGCCGATACGGATTCCCCGATATTGGCATCGACGGTCGGGATGATATAATAATGCGTCGTTGTGGTATACAGGAAATAAATGCCGCCATTATTGTTCTGCACTTCGTCGGTGCGGTTAAGGTTAAAGTCGAAAGACTGGATAAATTTCTTGCCGCTTAAAAACGACACGCCGAGGTCCGTCTTGACGTAGTTCTGGCCATAGCTTACTAAACTTACCAGCATGAATCCGATCATGCCGGCGAATATTATGGAACGGTTTTTCATCAGGAATGGATAAAGTTTAAAATGTCGTTACCGGTTTTCAAGGTGCTGAACAGTTGGTTCTGCAGGTCAGTGCAGTTGATGTCCGTCAAGGTATCGCAGATGTCGTTGCCGAGATCTTGTTTTTCTTCGGCCGGGCAATACCGGTCTTTAATGGTTAAGCTAAGGTCGATCTGATCGAAGCGGAGCGTACAGAATGATGACAGGATCTTTTGGAGTGTGGTTGAATCGTCCATGGTGATAGGTTTGATTTGATGGTGACAGTTTAATTATGATATTATTTAAGGCTTTTATTTAAGTAGCCGATAACGGCTTTTTCGGTTTTTCCGGCTTTTTTAACAGCGGCTTTCAGTTCATCCGGCGTGACACCGAATTTGCCGGACCAGGCCCGGACTTCGTAATCTTCGTCGATGTTGATCTGTTTGCGAGTATTCTTGCTTGCGATATCGGATGTCTCGATATGCAGTTCCTTGAAGATCCGGAGCACGGTGTTCAGTGGCAAATTCATGCGTTCGGCGATCTCCGACGGCGTCAGGTTGTTCCCATCAAGGATGGCTGCGGCGATAAAGCTGCCGAGCTGGCTGGTCTTTCCGGGTTCATCGATCACCCGGTTCAGTTTCACCTGTTCGGCGAAACTGCCGTAATATTTAATGGGTTCGTACTCCGGCTGGCTGCCTTCCCTACCGCTTCCGGAAGACATCACCCGGTCGAGGTTTCGCTGCAGCGAGCGGTTGTCGCGAGGCTGTTGCCCGTTATCGAATAAGGATCGGAGTGCTTCGTCGCCGACGCCGACCGTGATCTTGTCGCTGAGGTTTTGTAAAATATCCAGCCCGGTACCGGGCTTTGCCCGTTTGCCTTTCCGGTTATCTAATACCGTTTTGACCGGTGAGGGGGTGGTAATGGCCCCCGTCCAGACGAATTCGTATTTCGGCTTGAATGGCCGGAAGGTATTGTAAGGCGAATCGAATACCTGGTTCTCAGCGATATGGTCATTGATGCTGTTCTCCGGTACGAGCCAGGGGTATTTGAATGCCGCCCGACGGATGGTGTCAAAGGCGATCCTTAACATCGGTGTGCCCTTAATGCCTGTCTGCTGTTTTTCCGTAAGGGTCTTTTGAAAATGGTCATAGCTCAACAGGTTCAGCGCCCAAATGTCCGGCGAACTGCGGCTGTTTTTCAGTATCTCTCTTTGCAGGTTGCGCACGATCGTCCGGAACAGTTCATCGTTCTTGGTCTCGGTACTGGACAGGTAGATATAGGCACCCAGCAAACCGAGCATGGGCGATTGATATTTCTGGTAGGCGATGTTCTCCAGGAGTTCATTGTCCAGCGTCAGGTCATTGTTCTGTATTTTGCTGAGGCAATAATCGATGTACAGGTTATTGCGGTCGGAAGGATCGAACTCCCGGTGCTTGGAAATGAAGATCCGGACCGAGCCGAACAGCGGTTCGGCACCGACGGTCATAAACAACTGGGTATACCAGCTGTCATACACATAGATGGGGATGACCCGCTCATCGGTCCCGCTGTAGTTCAGGAAATACAGGCCGGGGTTGAGATAACCGCTCAGGCCGATATAACCGGAACCCGGTTGATAATTGAACGGAAAGGGGTTATCATCCCCGACGCAGCCCCTTGGGAAGGAGGCGATGACCCGCCCGCGTTCGGTGGTCAGGCTGAATTTCTCCCAGTAGGCCTGTTTTTTAAAACCAGTCTCGAAAGCTTGCTGGTCGGGGAAGCGCAGGAAAATGAAGATGCCCGAATTCTTATGCCTTAAGCGGACGTCCTTAAAGGTCTCCAGCTTACTAATACCGATCGCCGGCTCCGTATAGTATTCGTGCGATGATTCGTAGTTGGCGATACCTTTGATAAGCGCGGCCGAATACAATTTGGGAGGTTGCAATTGTTCCCCGTCCTTAAGGCCAACGCTATAGTTCTTGTCGGCATCCAGGGTGATGTCATTGTCCTGGATCTGCCCGTTTATATCGAAACGGATGATATAATTCCCGGCCGGCAGACGATAATGCCGGAATTGGCGGCTTTGCTGGTCCGGTCCGGCGATCATCCGCTTTTTCCGGTTAAATATCCAGATCCTGGTCGCGAAGGCGAAAGTATCGGCCAGGCTGATATTCAGGTCGAACTGCGGGGTTGGTGGGTTCAGGGCTTCTTCCATGATCAAAAGGTCATTTGACTATATTTCGTAGCATTATGGGAGATCTCGGGTGTTTGGATATAACCTGCTGCTTCGGCGCGGTGGGGCACATAATAGGCCAGATGGTCGCGCAGCTCGTCGGCGGTCACGGGTATCTGGCCGTTCTCGTTAGCCGCTCCAGCCAGGCCCTCCAAAAGCACCTCGGTGAATACCCCCCGGTGTTCCCCGTTCGCCGCCGCAGCAGTCTCAAAGGCCTGGTTTTGGAATTGTGTCGCGTAGCCCAGGAAATATTTGGGGTTTTGGTTCGGCCCCATGTTGGGCACGATACCCGGGCCGCCCGCGGGGTCCAGATAGACCTTGGTATTCCGGCAGCAATCCAGCCAGATCACGACCTCTTTAAAGAGGCCTTCGTTCATGAACTTCTGTTTATATTCTTTCGAAGAAAGCGCTTCTGAATTCCTGAACAATTCGTTCCAGCCAGCCGTGCACAGGCCATTGTTTTCCAGGTCACGTTCCACGCCGATCCCATGCCCGGCAAAATAAAAATAAAGGCGGTCGGCGTCCCGGCCGTTGGCCAGGATATCCTGCATCATTTCGACGATGGCCGCATCCACCTGCTGTTTGAGCGGCGCGAGTGGGTTCAGTACGGAAGTGATCAGGCGCGCCCTTTCCGCAGTTACACCGCCGTGCGCGGTCACCCATTTGTGCACGCTTTCAGCGTCGCGTATGGCGCCCTGCAGGGCTTTCAGCCCCATTTTATCGGGCGGGATATAGTCGTTAATGCCGATGATGATCGCGTAGTTCGCCATAGTTTACTTACTTAAAATAAAAGTCATGCTGCGCAGCGTCGCCGCGTCCTCATGAAAGTCCCCATGCTTCTGCGCCCGGGTCTCCAGCCCCTGGTCCGTGCCGCCGAAAACAGAGAACGACATGCGGTTCAGCGCGGCCTTATATAAATAATTGTGGGTGCCTTGCAAGTCCGGTATAGCATAAGGTACCGCATAACCGATATGCCTTTCCAGGCCCAGGATATAGGCGTCATAGGAAACGCCTTCGTCTTCGAGCGCCCCGGAGATCAGGTATAGCAAAGAATGGGTATAAAAGAACGGCACCATGATATCGCGGCATTCATAGTAGTCGCTCATCGTAAATATCCGGATGTCCTTGTACCGGCCTGGAAAAGCCAGCATTTCGGTTTTGAAAAGATCGATACGGACGGCAGGCGCCATAAAGATCACGTGGTTGTAAGCGAAAGATTGAGCATGTGCCGCCGTATGTTTGAACAAGTTACAGATCGCGATCGAACCGGCGCTGTGGCCAATCAGGTCGATGGTAACCTCCGGGTGAGCCGTTTTGTAAGCCGCCAGTTTATCCAGGAAATACCGGCCGGCGTACTGGTCCGGCCCGCTGCACCCAGTGTTGTCAGTCCACATGCCATCGGATTTATCCTTCATCATTTTCCAGACCCAGGCGCCGAGTTCGGCGACATAGAATTCGCGCAGGATCTCTTCCACGATCGTCGGGTAAAGGTCATGGTCGCGGTGGTCGAGAAAGCGCGTAATTATCCGGTAGGCGACCTTGACGACATGACTGATGAAGTTCAGGGAACTGATGATGCCGCGCGAACCGCCGCCGGCGTCATCAGCGACAGTAAGCCTGGTATCCTGGATCAGTGCCTGAAACTCGGGATCTACGCTGATCGTGCCGGCAAGCTCTCTTGATAATTCCGTTTCCAGCATAAACCGGCGGGCGGCCAAAGCTTCGGTATTAACGGCCGAACGAGAATTTTCAGGCGGCGCGGTCTTCGTAAAATCCGCGAAGGGGACCGGCTTGGATAATTCCAGATTGATTTGCGCATCGGTCAAGCCGCCGCCAGCCACACCCCGCCCTAAAAGCGTATCATAGCCCAGCTTTTCAGTAACCTTTTTCAACAGCAGCTTGAGCAGCTTGTTGAACAGTTTGGTTTCGGAGATCTTTGCCAAATTGGTCCCGATGGTTTCCAACAGGCCCGTTTCCCAGACAAAGCAGACGGGATAACAGCCAGCCGCCTCTATGTGCGGCCGGATATCCCTGGCACCGTTTAGTCCGGAAGTTTCGCTGACAAGCCCGCCGTGAAAGTACAAGGCGATCTTTTTTGTACCCTCCGTCTCGAACTTAGCGAAGACCGCGTTAATATCGGACGGGTCGGTGTGGTAATTGCCTGAATTACGAAAGGTGCCCTGCGGCCCTATATCAATAATAAATTCCTGGTCGGTTAGTATAGGCATATCATTTTTTAATGAGTTGCTGCAAATAGTTTATTTAAAATACTGGCTTGGCGGACGGAGGTTACGGAATTGTGGCTTTCATGACACCGGGAGATCAGACTTAAAGAAATGCCTGATAAGGAAATGATACGGTTCTTTTTCATGCTGTGACGGTTTAAGGAAGGTTTAATATGCTCTAAGTGAGCCTACTGCTGGCTAAGTTAATTATTATTCTAAATATATAATACCGTGAAAACACGGTATTTTTTAATGAATTTAAACTGCACCTATTCAAACAGTCAAAACGCCTGAATAAATACTAATAAAACAGGCAGAATGATCAAATAAAGGCGAACAATCCGCAGGGGTTTAACGGCTCATTACAACGGTTTGGCTATTTTGTCGGATATTTTTTTATCGAATTCGGTTTAAATCAGAAAAAAATGGAGTGGCCGGGATGTTCTTTCGGAGGATAAACTTTAGCTCCTAATCATCGGGGAAACACCCCCTGGGTATTGTTTTTAGATCGTCTCAAATTTACAAGTTAGAGTGACGATAGGAGGCAGTCACCAAAAAAGTCAGTTCAAATTTTTTCATGGTTGCGCAGTTCATGTGTGGCGCTTTTCATGAATAAAAAAAGGAAACAACTTGAGGATACCTTGCCTTTATCGTAACCAGAGCAGGATTGGAACCCGACATGAACAAGAATATATTTGATAATAATAGTTTCGCTCGAAGTTGTTTGTCAGGAGATATGTCTAAAATAAGCTAAAATCTTATTAGAAAAAAGATAAAGGTGATGACACCTAATTTTGCTTTAAGAACCCTTAGCGCGTTATTAACCTGCTTAGAAACGTTGTTCTCTGAAACCTGGAGCTTTTCTGCGATCTCCTTGTGGGAGAGGTTTTCTTTCCGGCTCAACTCGAATATCTGCCTCATTTTTGGCGGTAACGCCTGGATTTCTTTCTCAATATAAGCTTTTAACTGATTTTCTCTTGCAAGGTGATCTGTAGGTGCACTGTAATGGTTGCTTAAATAGTCGTTAAGGGAATCAATGTATTTTGATGTAACCTGCTGATGGGCAAAAAGATCAAATACCTTATTTCTTACCGCAGTATATAAATAGCCGGCAAGATTGGAACTGGGGAGGTTAAAATCTCTTTTGAACCATAAGGTTGCAAAAATATCCTGCACGATATCCTTAGCCTGTTCCTCATCCCGGAGTTTTTTATAGGCGTGGGTGTAGATCAGGTAAAAGTAGCGATGGTAGATCTCGGTGTAGGCGGTGTGGTCCGACTGTTTGATTAGTTGGAGGAGTTCATTGTCGGAAAGGGTTTTATATACTGACATCGCCCACTACCATTAATTCAAACCTAAGTATTAATGAATAATATTCCAAATTTGGAATAATAAAAGCAGGGATTTTAAACTCCTTTTGCTTAATGCCGAAACAGTATATAGATACAATCTCCTTAGAAAAAGTCAGGGAGAAATTGTGGAGTACATCCCAAAATAGCGGCATAACGTTGGAAGATATTCAAGACCGTACGGATTTTAGCTACAGTCAGGTCTATCGAATCGTACGAGGTAAAAACAATGTTTCTATAAGTCATTTAATAGCGGTCTGCAAAGCGCTTGAAATACAGCCTGCTGTTATTTTTGACTTTGAAATCAAGATTCCAAAATATCCTGCATTAAGAAAAGATTTAAAGGCAAAGCCCAAAAGCAAAATCTAAAATTTGCTGTTAATTTGGCGTTACCTTCGGCCCAGGCTTTTCGTTACCAAGTCCTCGCTATCGCTGTGGGCTTTTCACTACAATCCTTAACGCAGTCCATCAAAATGATCTAAAGCTGTCGCTGTAATTTGCGGATATAGCTTTATGAATGATATACAATCTTTCAAACTCAGGTTTAAAACATTGTCGACCCCTCTGCGCTGTCGCGTAAATAACTACAAAAATACCGTGAAAACACCCGTTGCGGGATGTATTTACTTTTATTAATTTAACTTATGATTTGAATATCAGTAGCTTGTTATTTGATTTTTAACCCTTAAATCCTAGACCATGCTTAAAAGAGTTATTTTAAGGTTCATTGCCCTGTTAGTATTTACAGGGATACCCGCGGCTATCTACGCTCAGTTTCAAAGGATAGGCATACGCGCTGGCGAGGAACTCTTTCTCAATGCAGCTAATGCAGTCGGTAATATGGCATCTTATTGCCTGGATCATGAGTTTGCGCCGCCGGATGGATATTACACGCGATATGATCAGTTGCCGCCTCCAGGAACAGTATCAGTATATATAGGGAAATCAAAAGTTCCGGTTGATTTAAATGTTGCTATTAAAAAAAAGCTGATTGATTATTCTGTTGATGATTATTCCGGAGTGACATTCTCATTGCCGCCCGGTGCTAAATATTCAGCCAAAATTAAGTCGAACCACTACGGGGTTTTCAATACCAGCAAAAATAAGCCGTATCACTTGCCACCGCCCGATACAAAGGTCTTACAGGCAGACAAACAACATCTTGCTGCGTTGATTGCAGAATATAAAAATACGTTCGATTATAACGAGATTGATTATTTGGATGCCCCGAAGACAGATAAGGATTATCTTCAGGATATGATCTGGTTGAAGTCCAACCTTAAAAATTTGCAGAAGGACATGAAGGCCGCCGGACAATATAATGGCCTGATAAACGGCGATTTGAAAAGCGTGCGGGAATCTATCAGCAGGTTTAACGAAAAATTCGGGTTGCCCAGGGAGTCAAAATGGAGTAGTAAGCAGAATGAGATACTGGATTTTCTATTGGACATTTATGATCAGGAGGAAGAAACACCGTTTGGGGCAACGAACTTGGGTGAGTCCGGAAATACACACTACCTGCTTATAAAGGATTATCAGGATCCCAATGCGATTGAAGGGGGCAAACCAACATTTTCTGTGTTTGCTGTCCAAAAAAATAACTATGGTAAAGTAAGCGATGTAAGGTTAGCGAAGATCGGCCCGAAAATAATAGGTGTTGCCGAGAAATCGCTGTTGGCAGACCTAGAAAAATCTCCAATGGCAGGAAATCTTCTATGGGTTGGATCAGTAGACGCCAATCGGCAAGTGCAGGTATTTGTAGGGGGCAAGGGGTATGTGCTTAACCTAAATGGGGCTGATCTTTACACAGATTTGCATCATCAATTATCGGATCTGATCCGCAAAAGTGAAAAGAAGGAATTGTTGCTAACTAGCGGTATATTCGATAGGTTAGGTTACGGTAACGGTAATTATGATCAAAACCTAGTGATATCACCAGGCGAAAACCGCTTCGTCAACTTAGCGAGCCTGGCCACCGATCTGCAGGAAGAAAATGAAACGGTCGATCTGCTGGTAGGCAATGACTTGGCGAGAGACATGGAAAGGCTGGCCAAGGTAAAGGATGGTATGGCGAATTCCAAAGCCGTATTTTTAGTGAATGAGAAAGTGCTGGGGCCGTTCGCGCCTTCGGATGCCATGCTCAACCAATTAAAGGAACAGGGTTTGGATTATATAAAATATGGATATGGTACCGTGATCCCTGATGACGTTGGTACCATTTTACTGGAAGGCGATAATGAGTCTTCCGAGTTAGCTTATCGGAATTATTTGAATGACTTGGGTGATCAGGGCTTATTGGACAATAAGATCGTTATTTCCAATGCATGTCATCTTGGTGATGATATCCAGGCGTATTCAACGCTTATCCGAGACAATAATGTTAAATTATTTATTCATTTTTCTGACAAAATCAGTCCTTCTGCTGTCAATGCGGTTTTGCAAAAACTGGGTAATAAACTAGCAAATGCGAATGGCACCGAAGCGATGGCTATCTGGAAGAAAGCCGTGGACGAAGCTTTGTTGAATGACCGTTACAGTCCTGCTTTAAAACTGGAAATTAAGAAGTTAAAATACCCGGTCATCCAGATCAGCAAAAATGACCTGAAATTAAAAACGATATATCCTGATGGAAAACAAAGAGAAAATTATAATGGTTGAACTTGGACCTGAGGAGGCCAATTTACCACTATTTGAAACCCCCTATTTTCATTTGGGGGATAAACCTGAAATCGAAGCCTGTAGCATCAAAGTATTTATCGCAGAAGAACCCCAGGTTATTGATTACATTGCTTTGTGTAACAAACAAGGCGTTTCAATCAGTAAGGAAATGGAATTACTTCAGGACCGGGTTGATATCTGGCTAATCAACCAAAGCGTAGGAGTCTCTGATCAGAGCAACACTTGTAGTATTAAGGAGATAACTTATACAGTGAGTTACCAACAAGGCGCGCGGATCGAACAGCTAATGCCGGATACGACCTATATTAAAAAAAATGCCAGCGGCGCTGTTAATTTTGAGGCGGATCTTGATGCACAGGGTGGCGCTAGTACTGCGGATTTGAAAATACCTGTCAATGAAATCTTAGAGGCATCCGCGAAAGCAAAGATTAGTGCTACAGTAGGGGCAAAAGTGGCCCTACGTTTTTCAACTCCTGTTTTAACGCCCCTGATAGCGGCCCATGGAAAATATAGTAAATCGGGTGGGTGGACTGTCAAAAGAGATGATAAAAACATTGCTGGCGATCAACTCTTTTCCCAGATCATTTTTACTGAAAAGAATTTAAAAGAGGTCAGGTTTCAAGCAAGGGTAAGTGTGGTTATTAATCGATTCGGTTTTTTGAACAGCAGGCGGGAAGGAGTGCCCGTGGACATTGTTTGCAAACTTCCGCTTTGAACTAAAAGTTATTAATACTTTTGCCGCGATTAAAACCAATTATGAAACTTCAAATTGCGGTACTGGACGATTACCAGCAAGTTGCCTCCGCCTGTGCGGACTGGCACAGCCTGGAACAACAGGCAGATATTACTTTTTTCCACGACCATATAGCAGACGACGCTGCGGTCGTTGAGCGTCTGAAACCATTCCAGGTGGTTTGCGCCATGCGGGAAAGGACGCCGCTTACTGCCGCCATTTTAAACCAGCTGCCCAATTTAAAGCTGATCGTTTCGACGGGTAAACGCAATGCGAGCATCGACAGCAAGGCTGCGGAACAACTGGGGCCTGAAATTTACCGATTACGTGGAAAGCGGCGCGCCGGAACATACCTGGGCCTTATTGATGGCTATGGCCCGGCATATTCCGCAAGAAGCAGAAAATTTCAAGTCGGGTAAATGGCAGACAACAATTGGCCGTGACCTTAAAGGGAAAACGATCGGAATCATCGGTCTTGGCCGCGTAGGCGCCCGGATTGCGGCATATGCCAAAGCCTTTGAAATGAAGGTGATTGCCTGGAGCGAAAACCTGACCGCGGAAAAGGCAGCGGAAGTAGGTGCAATTTTGGTCAGCAAGGAAAGCCTGTTACAATGGTCTGATTTTGTTACCGTTCACCTGGTATTGAGCGAGCGTTCAAAAGGAATTATCGGCGCGAAGGAATTGGCGCTGATGAAACCTTCCGCTTACCTGATCAATACATCACGCGGGCCTTTAGTGGATGAGCGGGCCCTGATAAATGCATTGACCGGGCAAGAAATTGCGGGGGCGGCCCTGGATGTTTTTGATACCGAACCTTTGCCGGCGGATCATCCTTTACGCACCTTACCTAATGTACTGGCAACGCCACACGTGGGCTATGTCACCGAAAATACTTACCATGTGTTTTACCGTGATACGGTAACTCAAATCCGGGAATGGCTGAAAGAAAATTCTTAGGCTTATTGAATTTTTACTTTCACTTCAAAAATGGCGTATTGTACGTCTATATAGTTAACGCTAATCTTTTAAATCAAGGGTTAATTTTATCTCATAAATACTTGTATGCAAATTTGGACAACAGCAATAGCTCCTGTTACAATCAACGACCATGTCGCAATTCGTATCGCTCTTTTAGATTGAGTCAAGGATTCGTAATTGGTTAGGTAGCCAAGCAATTCGGGTTTTAAAAAGTAAAAAAGTGTACGGTCTCCTTCAGGCTTTTTACCGTCAAGGGTGAGATAGGAGTTATCAAAGATGTTTATCAGGGTAGTTGTATGTGCAGTCAACTTTAAGCCATTTTCCTTTTTATTCAAATAATCAATTAAATCTTGGTAGTTGACACTTTCGAGCTTACTGCCGTATTTTAATATTTCTATATATAGAATGGTTGGTTTCATGTTAGTCTAAAAAAATCAAATCTTCAGTGTTCTCGCTATCTAAATCCCATAATATTGTTTTAAATAGGCCGTCAAAATTTCCTTGGTAATGCCTTTCCCAATGTCTAAAGCAACTGAGGAGGATTTTTTCAAAACTTTTTTTATCCATGATTCTGATTTTTGGGGTAACTCATTATTTGGTCCAGGCCTTTCCGTTTCAACAATATGTAAAAGTTGCTCAATTTCCGAAGTCTCAATTCCCAAATCGGAAAGCTGAGTTTTCAAAGTTGGCATACTCCCTTTATTTAATTGATAATTTATTTGATTGTTATCACCAACGGTGATGATACTACCTTTCCCAGCCTTTATATGTGTTTGGTTCATTTGGATTTCTTTATTAAGGTTCGGTGTTTCTCTCAAGTCCACCTGCTTAAGTGTAAAAACCAGAGGCCTACCTGGTAATATTGAAGTTACCATATAGAGGCTAGTCCGGTCAAAAGTAAAAAATAGATACTGCCGATTATGATAATCAATAAAATAAGTGAGTGTATTATTATTCAGGCTTTCAAAATAAGGTGCTAATTGGCCAATTCTGCCCAGATTACCCCTTAAATAATTTCCCCCATGTTCAGTAATATGAAAGTATTCGGAGGTGTCAAAGTAAGGATTAAACTGCCGCCTTTCTAACAATGCTGCCGCCTTTTCTTTTTCATCTATATACCAACACAATTTGGCCTCGGCTGGCATTATCTTCCGGATAGTATTCTGTGAATATAAATTAGTATTCATTGCATTTAGAATGATCTGTTTTAAATATAAAGATAGTTGAAATTATATTCGGAACTTTGATTGATGGCACAATAGCCAGCTAACCAACAATGAATGCCGACTTTATCATACCACAACCAAATTTTAAATTTTCTGAGTTGATTGAACGAAAAGCAAAAGATTTCGCTGGCTATCGCTTAAGAGGAGTAAATTATGATGTAAAAAAAAACCATTGAACATTTGCAAACTGAGCTCTATGAATTAAATACCGACAATGATAGGATACAATTTATTGGCCATATCGTTATTAAGATAACAGATGATATAACAGATCATATTAAGATCTGCCCTCATCCCTCTACCTGCCAGGCGGAGCCAAATGCGCAAGAAATACTTTACTTCCTTTATGGTAAACTTAGTGAATACGGTGTGGAGGTACATACGGAGGACTTTACTATTGATGATATCAGGAACAGTAATGTTGCCATTGGCCAAATAATAAACAAATTGGAAGAGATCAAAGTGGGTGAACATATCCTTTATGACGATCAACAGGAAGTAATCGAAAAATTAAATGAATTACAGAATGACTTAACGGCATTAAAAGGAATGTACGTTGTGGGCAAAAAGAAATGGTATCAATTAGTAATTGGTGCGGTTTTGAGTAAATTGGGAGACAAAAGTATGGAAGTAATTTGGGAGCCTATAAAACCATATTTATCGCATATTGTCCCATTTTTCAAAACATTCTTACTTCTGAACGACAAGTAATTATTTGACTTTAATAGCAGAAATCAAAGAAAATAGCTGATATATAGTGGAGCGAGTGCCGATTCCGGTTTACCTTTCAAATATTTTTGAAGTAATGTTTTAATTGCCTTGATTTTCGCAACTCTTTTCAGGAATTGAGGAGACATTAATACTAAAAGCCAGCGCGCGTCAAATAAAGAATAATCAAAGACTTCCGGATGCAGTGCCCAAGTGGCAAAAGGTGACAAATTGCTAAGAATCGACAAGCCCGGTGCATCGGCTGGTACTCCGCAAAAATGATAATGGCCAAGAAAACTAACCATGACCGTATTCTTCAAGTCATAGGTTTCCCCCTCAAAGACCGGATCGGCCTTGAAGTTTTGCCGCTGGGTTTGTTGCACATACTTTTCAAAGAAGGCTCCGTCCTGCCAACTCAGAATTTTACGCTCTAAAAGTATTTCATAATAATAAACCTCAAAGCTTCTCTCAAGTTGAGCTAAAATCTCATTTTTAAAGAACATTTGCCCTGCGTCATTCAGAATTGGGTAAATGACCAATAGATCTCGGAAGTCGAACCGACCATGATCGTCACGTAAATTAGCAACTGCCCGCCGAATAATACTTTGTTCCGACAAAGACTTACCTACCGATACTTGCGGATAAATAACGCAAAGTGAATTAATCAATGAATCATATTTAACATAACCCGGTCGCGTATGATTGATTGCGAAACTTAACAGTTCAACTACTTCGTGCCGTTTGAAGACCTTTCCATGCCGTTCGAGATAAACACCCAGTTCGTGTAATTCATAATGCGCCAGGAAGTCTTCTGTATTTATAAAATTAATGATGGGTTGTACCAGTCGCCTGGCTTGTTCTTCGGTCAGGTCAAGCCGCGAAAGCAAGGTGAACAAATTGCTGAATGAATTTTCATATTTTTCTTTAAATTGAAAGTTCGTCAATTGCGCCTTAAATTCTGGATTGGGAATCGAACCTAAAGAATAGCTATCAAATAAAGAGTTAAGGAAACTGATCGTTTTGGCAACAAAGATCTCCAATTCCTCAAATTCGATCTCAAGTTGTTTTTCGTCTCTTAATAGATTGATTAAATCTTTGCGTGGAATATAAAGCACCGCCTCCGTCAAATAAAATTCATTGAATTTAATTAATCCATAGTTTTTTGTCTGATAGCTGGTGACCAGGCCTTCGAAAAAGTGGGTGACTGCTTTTTTGAAATCTGAAAAAGCGTCATAGATCAAATAATTTTTATGGAAGTGTGAATACAACAGATGGTATTGATGAATCAATAACGCCAAGTGATTCGGCCCGGAGTAATGGCCATTATTATTGAACAATTCCTTTTTATCTCTAATTTCTTCCAGCAATTCGGCGATCTTCTTTTCGATATTATTGAATAGTTGAAACTCCTTTATTTGGATCAGATATTTGCGCACATCTTCATCCACGTAAACGTCCAGTTCGTTATGAAGACTTCGGTCAAGGTCGATCTTTTTAATATCTTTTAATATTTCCGCATTGTCATTATCATAGCCGGAGACAAGATTGTGCAGGTAGCTTAAATTAATCTTGGTCAAAAAGTATTCTATATTCCTGTTCTCCACGCCTTTGGAGTCCAATTCAGCCTTTTTGTAGATATAATAACTTTCTTTAAAATTATCTGTAGCCAATTGGTAATGGCTATATGCCAATTCCTTTGCGGTCAACTGGCTATTTCCTTTTGCTGCCCTGGTTTTGCGCATTAGTTTTTTGAAATCTAAACTGCGATAATTGCAATTAATGCAATCGCAGGTGTTAATCTCACGAGTCAATGTTTTTAATCGGATATTTTCAAGCCCACTAATAAATCCAACACTTCGGTAGCGGTTGGCTAGGCTGACATCCTCATTTAACTTGTCGAGGTTGACACCCTTAACGGCGACAATTTCCCTGATCAGAAATTGGTAAAGCCGGTTCAATACATACTTTATCTTTTTAAGGTAGTCATTAATGTGTGCCTTTTTGAGTGTCCTTTCCAATTCGGGGCTAAGTTGAATTTCCGTGCCGGTATTGGTCACTTGTGAAAGCAAATCATAGATTGCCGGATTTAAGGTATAAAGCGTGTTATCCCGGAAATGCCAAACGTATTCTTCCAATACGTTGAACGGCTTCAGATTCGCTATATAATTAGGGTCGATAAATTCCAGGCCCTCGAATTTGAATAACAAATGGTAAAGCTTATCTAAGATATGGCCCGATATCCCTTCGGAAACCAAAAGCTTGTCTTTCAGTGAATACAATTTGTCCGTTACGGATATTTGCTCATTTGTCCACTGATCTTTATGGAAAAGGAATAAGAATTCACGCAATGCCTCATCCTGCAATAAGTCTTTCAGCAAATAAGGTTGATAACGGCCCTGGTCGCTGTGGTGGTAAAAGCGAATCTCCTCAAAGTTAGAAACGACCACCCATTTGCATTTGCCACCCATCTTTCCGGCATATAAAAAGGCTTGGTCGACAGGAGTTACCTTGAATGCGGCCCGGTTTTGTGCTTTGTCCAGGTTCGATTTAGCGCCTTTAATCTCGATCACCACATAGACATCATTCACGATCCCTTTAGGGGTGGTTCTAAAGACCCCCAATGCAGCGTCAGGTTTAGTAGCATCCTCTTCAGTCTTTACTTCTTCTCTGCAAAGCCATACACCCGGATTTTGGTAGTTATACCCGAGTACCTGCCCAAACATTTCCATAATAAATCGTGACTTCACCTCTTCTTCTTTGAAATAATCAATTTTGTTCGAGGCGAAGCTGTCTATCCAATTTTGAATAATCTCCCGCTTTTTACGAAGCCCCACCACTGCGTCCAAATGAGTTGCCGGCACATGTTCGTTTAAAAAAACTTGACTAAAGATCGTATTTGCCATAATGTTTTTACAATTGGATTGGTGGTTCTGAGTTGTTCATCAATTGCCGCTTTATTCATCGACGGTTGGTCTTACCCGGATGGTTTTTGCCAGCTTCTCCAATAGTTGTTTGTCCGGGCCGTAAACAAATTTGTTGAAGTGTTGGAAAGAAAAATTATTTGAAGTATCGATCATACTTTGCGGGGCATTAACTTTCGAATAGCTTTTATATCTTGAATCATTATAAAAACCCATATCAATACCGGCATCGGAAATGGTTAAGCACAACGATGAAGTGAGCGGCATAAAGAACATAAAATCTATATCAAAATAAGAATTATTAATCGTGTTGTTTTTATCCATGGAACAACCGGGGTTGTCATTACTGACAAATTGATTATCCGATTCTAATATGACCCAACGGCAATGCAGCAATTTGGGTATCAGCTTATC
>JAZJZL010000082.1:5727-16625 GCA_040389845.1 Bacteroidota bacterium | reverse complement strand
AGTGTTATTTTCACTTATTTTTCAGATTCTTTTTAGTTGCAATACTTCAAATAACTACCCCTCTTTCTCTCAAGCGGGCCGCAAAGATACGTATACTTTTAGCTTATCCAAACTATCCGCAACAATAATCAATCGTGTACCTGTAACACTTTGCAAATGAGGGTGAAAAAATGTTCATAGTTAATGGGTCATAGTTCATGGCAGCTGCACAGCCGGCATTGGCGTATGGGTTATCCGAATAATTAATTATATCATTAATTTTATCCCACCTTTATAAAAACACATATCTATATGGAAACCGCTGCCGAAAACCATCTGTCAAGCATCAAAAAACAATTCCACTATTATAAATCTGTAGGCGACAAGGCTATTGAACGGGTAAACGAGGAACAGCTACATTGGTGCTATAATAACGATTCGAATAGTATTGCCATTATTATAAAGCATATTGCCGGAAATTCAATATCGCGCTGGACTGATTTTTTAACAAGCGATGGCGAGAAAGCATCCCGGAACCGCGACGACGAGTTTGAAGATACAGCAGGATCAAAAGAAGAACTTATAGCGTTGTGGAATAAAGGTTGGGATTGTTTATTCAATGCTATCGACCCGCTTACAGGCGAAGACCTGTTACGTATTATATATATACGTAATGAAGCACATACAGTAATGGAGGCTATTAACCGGCAATTTGCCCATATCCCCTACCATATTGGCCAGATAGTTTATATTGCTAAAATGGTTGCTAATGATGACTGGCAGTCGCTCACCATCCCGAAAGGGAAATCAAAGGAGTTTAATGCGGGGATGAGAAAGAGTTCATAGTTGATGGTTCATAGTTCATGGCCGAAAAACCTGCAGCCGCTATGAACCATGAACTATGAACCATACGCTATTTAAACTTAAACACGCTATCCATGTTCTCGTTATCGTAGGCGCTAACTTTCATATCGGTTATCATACCGGTTTTAAGGCTGTAAACCCAACCATGTACGCCGAGTTTTTGGCCATCTTTCCAGGCATTTTGAACGATAGAGGTTTTGCAGAGATTATAAACGGCTTCGACTACATTAAACTCGACCAATTTATTGCCGCGCTCCGTAATATCGGCGATAGCGTCAAGTTCGGTCTTGTGCAGGCGGTAAACATCCTTTATATGGCGCAGCCAGTTATCAATCAAACCCACCTGCTGGTTACCCATTGCCGCCAAAACACCACCGCAGCCATAGTGGCCGGTTACCACAACGTGCTTCACCTTTAATACGTTCACAGCATAGTCAAGTACCGATAGCATATTCATATCTGAATGCACCACCACATTGGCGATGTTACGGTGCACAAATATTTCACCCGGAGGCATATTGGTAATCTGGTTGGCCGGAACACGGCTATCTGCGCAGCCTATCCAAAGTACCGGCGGAGATTGCCCTGCCGCCAGCTTCTCGAAATACTGGGGATCGGAATCTAAAGTATCTTTAACAAATTGCTTGTTGCCTTCTAATAAGCTATGATAAAGCTCGTCGGTTGCTTGTTGAAAGTTATCGTCTGTTGGGCACATGATGTTTTATGGTGATGTTTACTATTAGGGCAAAAATATAAAGTTATATCCAAATCAGGCTACAGGCAATGTTATCATCCTGTAATAATGTTTAAGTATTCATATTAAACAGTTTCGCCAATTTATGTAGTGCTACTTCCGACACATCGTAATAAAGAATAGTCAGCAGGATAACCGGAACAAAGTAAAATATAGTAAAGCCTATCATGTCAAATGCAAGGCCTCCCAGGATGGCGCCACCTATATAGAAACTCAATATAGTTAGTCTTATGAATATTTTGTTCCTGACTATCTTTGATTTTTCGGACTTAGGATGAAACCATTCGGCGATGTCGCCACCCAAATCGGTAAACAGGCCGGTAAGGTGCGAGGTTTTGATAAGGCCGCCCGATATGATTGAAACCAGGCTATTTTGCAGGCCCATAGAAAAGATGATGGCGCCGATAACAATCTCGCGCTCAAGCGTTGTTTCCTCGTAAAAATTATGGCCGTATATTGCCACAAATAAAAGAACAACAATTTCGATTAAAACGGGAATTGAATGCGCCTTGTAATTGCTGGTGTGTTTTAACGATTTTACAATAAAGCTCGAAAGAAATGCGCCGAAGAAAAACAACAGCAGCCACACCAGGAATACGATAATCTCGCGATAATTTTGCTCTACGATGTGTTTGGCCAGGTTGGCTACGTGGCCCGTTACATTGGTAGTAAACGCCAGGAAGGCTATCATACCGGCCACATTGGTAACACCTGATACAAATGCTGTCGACGATGCCAGCATCAGGTTTTCTTTTAATGTACGTTCATCTTTAGCTTGCCTTAACATGGCGGCAAGATAGTACAAACGATATTTTCACCCAAATGTTAAATAATGTTATCTCCTTTTAATTAAATCGCCCTTTAGGCTATATTTACACATGCTTAAAAATCTACTCGTTGTTTCCTTTTGTTTTTTGGGGATTTCCATCGCCAGTGGCCAGACCGTTTTCAGCGGACGTGTACTGGAGAACAAAACACGGATAGTTCTGCGTTCGGTAAGGATAGAAAACCTGAGCAGCAAGCTTAAAACAATTTCTGATGACCGGGGACAGTTTGCAATTGTAGCCAAGCCCGGCGACCTGCTGGTTTTCAATATTTTCTCATACCTGCCGGATACCGTACTAATCACCGACATGCATTCCCGTGAAATATTCATGGTACCCAAAAGCACCATGCTAAACCAGGTAAATGTTACCGAAAAGAGCGGCGCGCAGGCAAACGCAAACGCTGTTCAGGTTTACGACCCTGAGTTTCACGGGCAGCCGGTGGTTTACACAAGGGATAACAAGATGAACTATACCGGCGGCGTTACTGTTCGCCTGCACTATTGGTCGAAAGATGAGAAGCAGAAACGTAAGGCCGCCATGTCAGCAAAAGACCGGGAGACAAGCGAACATATCAGTGCAGTATTTACACCGCTTAACATCAGTCAGTACGTTCCTTTAAAGGGCACGGATATGGATGATTTTCTGCTGCTATACACACCCGATGTGAAAGAATATACCGACAAACGTTTTGACCTGGTGCCTTATCTGAGCGCCTGCTACCAAAACTGGCAAACATTAACGCCAGAGCAAAGAAAAGCGGGGAATGTAACTTTTGGAAAAGAGTCGGAGAAGTCTGAAAGTCAGTAAAGATGTAAAGAGATCAGAGGTTAGTTAATCAGAGATTAGGTGGTCTTTTTCTAATCTCTGATCTCCAGTCTCTACTCACTTCTTTTTAGCGCTATCCGCTTTCGCCTTCGCCCTGTCCTTAAAAAAACCTTTCAGGAAAAAATTATGCTGGGCAGCTTCAAGGTCGTCATTTAGCTTGATAGAGCTTTGCTGTAAGTAATGCAGGGTGCTGCGGATTTGCTCGGCAGCTTTGGGGTCATTAAGCAATACACCCACAGCATTATCCTTTTCGTTTAACTTATTACTAACCTTATTTAAGTTATCAGTCAAAGTCGACGCGTTCGTTGCTGCTTGTTGTAATTGTACAATAGAAGCTTTTATGCGGCTAAACACTACCGTATCTGTAAGCACTTTATCAGCAAACCCGCCCTTGGTATTCATCTTTTTGCTGAAAACATCCAGCTGACCAGATAACCGCGCAGCACTTTCGGTGGCGATTTGCAGGTTAGCCATCGACCGGCGCAGCTGCTCTCCCATCAAACTATCGGCAAGTAAAGTGCCTACTGTACCCTTGCCTTGTAATATTTTATGGCTTAGCAACTTAAAATCATTGGTGATGGCCAGCAGGTTTTGATTATTGCTTTGCAGGGTCTTCATTATATCGTCGGTAGACGTCAGTTTTTCGGCCTGCAGCACGTCGCCATCCTGTACCTGTGGGGCCTGCGGGCTGCCGCCGTCTATTACGATAAGCTTGTTGCCTATAAAACCATCTGAGCTTATGCGTACGCCTGCATTACGGTGAATAAACTGCTGCACATTTTGGTCAACCTTCATATTTACATCAACCTGCGACGTGCCAACAAACCGTATGCTGGTAATACTGCCCACCTTAACGCCCGAAAACCATACGTCGTTACCTTTTTTTAGACCGGCTACATCGTCAAATACGGCGCTTATTTTTATATTTTTAGCAAAGCTCTTTTGCTCGCCCCCCAGGGTAAATATACCTATCATAAATATAACGAGGCCGAGCGATAAAAATATCCCAACAATTATTGCCCTTCTGTTGTCTGTTGCAGCCATAATATGTGCTTAAAAATCTATTGTATAAAGTTATAGTCGAAAAACGGTTTCACACGTTCGTCGGTAGTGTCAAATACCTCGTTGAATGTACCCACCCGCCTGAATTGACCATCAAGCAGCATTGCCACCCGGTCGCCGGTTTCTTTGGCGCAGGTAAGGTCATGTGTAATAATTATAGACGAGGTATGATATTGCTGCTGTACCTGGTTTATCAGCTCATTAATTTCAGTACAGGTTATAGGGTCGAGGCCGGCGGTAGGCTCGTCATACAGCATAATTTCGGGGTTCAGTATGAGCGTACGCGCTATACCGATGCGTTTGCGTTGTCCGCCCGAAAGCTCAGACGGCATTTGGTTGATAGCTTGCAGCAAGCCAACTGAATCCAGTACTTCGCTAACGGCCTTGTCTATTTCTGCTTTGGTGATGCCCTTTCGGTTACGCACCAGTGGAAACTCCAGGTTTTTCCGTACGGTCATACTATCGTACAAGGCGCTGTTCTGAAATGAAAAGCCTATCCGTATACGCAATTCCTGTAATTCCTTGTCGCTTATTTCGGTAACCTCGTTGCCCAGCACATTTATTGTACCGGCGTCAGGCTTTAATAAGCCCGAGACTAATTTTATCAATACCGATTTACCTGTACCTGAACGGCCGAGTACTACCAGGTTTTCTCCCTGGAAAAGGTCGAGATCGATGCCGCGCAAAACGGCGTAATCCTCAAAAGCCTTTTTTACCCCGTGGATGCTGATAACCGGGTTATTGTAATCGATATCTACTTTCTGCTTCTGCATAATTATCGGAAATTACCGGTTATCTGTACTATTATTACTTCCTCAATAAATACTAAAAACATAGCAGTTACCACTGCGCCGTTTGCGGCCTTGCCTACACCCTCGGTACCTTTGTTTGAATAATAGCCCTGGTAGCAGCCCACAATACCGATGGTAAAACCAAACACTATCGATTTGATAAGCGATGCTGTAAAATCAAGAAACTGTAACGGCTTAAAAACTTCCTCCATAAAGGCGCTGTAGCTGGTGCCTTCATTTTGCGCCACGTTCAGGTAACCACCAAATAATGCTATAAAACCGGTGTAGGTTGCCAGGATGGGGATTGTAATGGTTGTCGCCAGCACTCTTGTGCAAACCAAAAATTTGAAAGGTTTAGTGCCAGATACCTCCATCGCGTCAATTTGCTCTGTCACCCGCATGGAGCTTAACTCGGCGCCAATGCTGGAGCCAACTTTACCCGAGGCTATCAGTGCGGTAACCAACGGGGCCAACGCACGCATTATAGCGATGGAAACCAGTTTGGGTATCCATGATTGCGCCCCAAATTCTAACAGCGACGGACGGGACTGCTTGGTGAATATAAAGCCGACAATAAAGCCGGTTACAGTAATCAGCGTAAACGAGCGAACGCCTACCTCATAACATTGCCTTACAATCTCCTTAAATTCAAACGGCGCCACAAAGGCCTCACGAAAAAACCGGATTATAAACAGGTGAATATCATAAACGCTCTTAAAGAAATCGGAAAGGTTCCGGCTAAACTTTGAGCGCTTTTTTGTTACGGCGGGCGATGTGCTGTTGGCTTGCTCCATTAATTGCGATAATAATAAATACCGTTTTTATATTGACACTACAAACAACAGGGGCAGGATGTTTGAATATCAGGGAACGGCTGTCGACTTTTAAGAAGGCTCTAAACTTTTTAAACTATTTTACAAACCCTAAAAATTTCCCCGTAAAGTGTAATAAAAGTATTACAGCTACTGCGGGATGATTTATTTAAATAAATGTAAATTACACCTTTCAATACTATGCAAGAGTTAATTTTAAATTAAGAAATGTAAAAATAATATTATACCTTACTTCTTAATTGCTGTTACTTTTGCCCTATAAGTTAGTTAAAACCAATAAGTTCTGTTGAAATATATAAACAGGCGCAGGCAAAGTTAAAACATTATTCCTTGTCACGTTTACAGGCAAACAGCCATCATCATATAGTTGTTAAAGTCGCCTGTTTTAATTTCGGGTGCAAACCTAAGGCTAATTGCTGCAAAAAGTGTATATGAGATTGAAATTTACATCCCTAAATTGTAAAATTTTGCTAATAGAGCTGATAATGCTCTGCTCGTCTCTTTTTGCCAAAGCCCAAAGCAATCAATTTCAATTTTCGCATCTCGATATTGGTACCGGCTTGTCGCACAATAATGTAACCAGCATTTTTAAGGATGAAAAAGGTTTTATGTGGTTCGGCACGCTATCCGGCTTGAACCGCTACGATGGCTATAAGTTCAAAGTTTACAAACACGCTATAAACGACAGCACCTCGCTGGATGACGACTACATCGTAAATATTATGCGCGGCCCGTACGGCAAGCTTTGGATTGAAACCCGCAACGGCTATAATATTTTCGACCCGATTACCGAAAAATTCGGGCACGATGTAACCGGCTTTCTGCGTGATATCGGCATCCCAGACAGGCTGATTACCAGCGTAAAGGAAGACCGAGATGGCAATTTTTGGTTCCTGCATGTTTCGCAGGGTTTGTTTAAATATAACCCATCGACTAAAAAGACCACCCGTTTAACACACCTTGATGCAGATACGACATCCATCTCCAACAATTCTGTGTCTGATTTGGCGCAGGACTCGAAGGGAAACATCTGGCTAACCTACCGTAGCGGCAACCTGGAGCGGATGAACCCGAAAACGCTAAAAATAAGCTATCGCTCCAAAATATTCAGCAAGGTGCCTGGCGAACTGAATGCGTCCTACAAAATTTATATAGATAAGCAGGATGATATATGGGCTTACGTCCCCACCTATTCAGTGGGTGTTTATTATGTAAACATTGATAAAGGTATAAACCGGCATTTCGGCAAGGGCAGCGATGCCGGCCATTTAAATACGGATGTAGTATCGAGCGTAATACAGGATGATAAAAACCGCATCTGGATAGCCACCGACCACGGCGGCATAAACCTGTTGAACAAGCAGGATTTTAAAATTCAATACCTGCTTAACCGCGAGGACGATGCAAAAACCATTGGCCAAAACAGCATTACCTTATTATACAAGGATAACAGCGGAATTGTGTGGGTTGGTACCTATAAAAAAGGCGTGGGCTATTATCACGAAAGCATCATCAAATTTCCGCTGTACACCCACCATTTGGCCGACCCGGTAACCGACCCGCTTAGCCTGAGCTTTAGCGACATCAACAGTTTTGCTGAAGATAGTAAAAACAATATATGGATAGGCACCAACGGCGGCGGTCTTATTTACTTCGACAGAAAGAACAATACTTTTAAGACATACCTGCACGATGCTAATAATAGCAACAGCCTGGCCAACAATGTCATCGTATGCATGTATATCGACCATGCACAAAAGCTATGGATAGGCACCTATTTCGGCGGATTGGATTGTTTCGACGGAAAGACTTTTAAACATTATAAACACGACGATGACATTCCCGGTAGTATTTCGGAGGATAGGGTTTGCTCGATAACCGAAACTTCGGACCACCGGCTGTTGGCGGGCACCTTGTCAGTCGGGTTTAATGTGCTTGATGATAAAACGCAGACCTTCACACATTATACCTACAACAAAAAGGAAAATGCCATCCACTCCAACTATATCAGCAAGATGCTGGAGGACAGGCGTAAGAATTTATGGGTTGTGACTTCTTATGGAGTCGACGTATTGTTGAAGAAAACCAACCAGTTTGTGCATTTTATACATGATGCCCGCAACCCTAACAGTCTGATTAATAACAGCACTAATAACATAATGCAGGACAGCCGGGGCTTGATATGGGTGAGCACGCACGAAGGAATCAGCATTTATGACTATAAAACCGGCCATTTCACCAGCATCAGCAAACAGGACGGCCTGCCTGACAATACCGTTATCGATATGCAGGAATATGATGCAAATAATGTTTGGGTAAGCACGCCCAATGGTTTATCGAACATTATTGTGGACCGCAGCGGGCCAAAGCTTAAATTCCGGTTTGTGAATTATAGCGAGACGGAAGGTTTGCAGGGACTGGAATTTACCGAAAACTCGTCCTTAAAGACCCGCGACGGTGAGCTGCTATTCGGCGGCGGGAACGGGTTCAATATGTTCAGGCCTGCTGATATATACCAGAATAAAAACAGGCCAGATTTAATTTTTACGGATTTCCAGGTATTTAACCAGGGGGTTGGCGTCGGCGAAAAGATTAACGGCAGGGTGCTGTTACCGCAATCCATCACCCGCACAAAAAACATTACGCTGAATTATGACGACAATGTATTTTCGATAGAGTTTGCAGCGCTCAACTACTTCAATCCCGGTAAAGTTAAATACCAGTACATGATGGAAGGCTTCGACCATAACTGGATAAATGTAGACAACAAAATACGCACGGCACCCTACACCAACCTCGACGCCGGTGGCTATACTTTCCGGGTGCGCGCTACAGATAACGATAATTGGAACGATAAGGAACTTACGCTGCATATCACTATACTGCCGCCGTTTTGGAAAACCACCTGGGCATATATATTATATGCTGCGGTCATCATCGGTTTGCTGCTTTACCTGCGCAAACGGGGTATCGACAAAATCCGCCAACAATTTTCCATCGAAAAGGAACGTGAGGAAGCCCATCGCATGCATGAGCTGGATTTAATGAAGATAAAATTCTTCACTAACGTAAGCCACGAGTTCCGTACCCCGCTGTCGCTTATTATGGCGCCGGTGGATAAAATATTGAAGCAAATAGGCGAGCCTGAGATTCAGCGACAGCTTTTATTAGTGAACCGCAATGCAAAACGTCTCCTTAACCTGGTGAACCAATTGCTGGATTTCAGGAAGATGGAATACCAGGAGCTGAAATTGCACGAGCGCAAGGGCGATATCATTAGCTTTATAAAAGATTTGTCTTACGCCTTTACCGATGTGGCCGACCAAAAGCACATCCGGTTTATTTTCGACTCAGACCTGGAATCGTTTTATACCAATTTCGACCATGATAAAATTGAACGCATATTGTTTAACCTTCTGTCGAATGCTTATAAATTTACCCACGAGGGTGGCCAGGTGAGCGTATTGCTAAATATGATTGATAAGGGCTTGCCCGATGAAAAATATTTAGAGATACGGGTGATAGATACAGGCATAGGTATAGCTGCTGATAAATTAGAGAGGATTTTCGACCCGTTCTTTCAAAATGATATTCCCGGCTCCATGCTTAACCAGGGTAGCGGCATTGGATTATCCATTACCCGCGAATTTGTGAAGCTGCACAACGGCGAGATATTTGTAGAAAGCGAATTTAACCAGGGCAGCTGCTTTACCGTTTTGCTGCCGGTAACAGAACTGGACGCAAATATATTTACCGACCTGCCGGTATTGCTCGACCATCAGTCCAGCTTCCTGCCTGATGGCACGCAGCAAAAGAACAACGGCAAAGACAATCGTGACCTGAAGAAACCGACGGTTCTGCTGGTAGAAGACAACGACGATTTCCGGTTTTATATTAAAGACAATTTAAAGGCCGCTTTTAATATCATTGAGGCGGATAACGGCAAAAAAGGATGGCAAAAAGCGCTGGCCCAGCACCCGAACCTGGTAGTGAGCGATATTAGCATGCCCGAAATGAACGGCATCGACCTTTGCATCAAGATAAAAAGCGACAGCCGCACATCGCACATACCGGTTATCCTGCTGACAGCCCTCAGCGGCGAAGAGCAGCAACTAAAAGGCCTGGAAACCGGCGCCAGCGATTACATGACCAAGCCTTTTAACTTCGAAATCCTGCAATCAAAAATCCGGAATATCCTTAGCCAGCAGCAATCCATGCGCGAAACCTACACCAGGCAGGTTGAAGTTGTACCTACAGAAGAGCACGTAGAATCGCCGGATGAACTGTTTATTAAAAAGGTGCTGCTGCTAATTGATAACAACATATCCAACCCTAATTTCTCGGTAGAAGAACTAAGCAGCGAGGTTTTCGTAAGCCGCTATACGCTTTACAAAAAAATATTGGCCATGACCGGCAAAACCCCGAATGAACTGGTGCGCTCGATGCGCTTAAAACGGGCAGCCCAATTGCTGGAAACAGGGCATCTTACCATATCCCAAATCTGCCACAAAGTAGGCTTTAAGAGCCAGAAGTACTTTGTGAAAACATTTAAGGCGGAGTATAATACGATACCTTCGAAGTATGTGAGTGAAATGTTTAATGAAGATTAATTATTGTCATTGCGAGGCGGGCAACTTGTTGCCTGCTTTGAAGCAACCTCTGCGCTATACTACATCTCAGGAATAGGCAACATGGTTTCCCTGTACGCCGGCATCCGGAAAACCATGTGCATCAAGGGCCAGTACCGTCCTGCGCAGAGGTTGCTTCGAAGTTCGCTGCAAGCAGCTCACCTCGCAATGACGGCATTTTTGACAATTTGTACATTCTGAAATAATATCATCTTCAATCAGGTTCTAAACAAGTATGAACTAAATCTTACGATACTATGGTTAATGAAGATTAATCATCGTCATTGCGAGGCGGGCAACTTGTTGCCTGCTTTGAAGCAACCTCTGCGCTATAC
>JAZJZL010000082.1:1602-5627 GCA_040389845.1 Bacteroidota bacterium | reverse complement strand
TGCACCTTAGGAATAAGCAACATGGTTTCCTTGCATTGTATGCCGGCATCCAGGAAACCATGTGCATCAAGGGCCAGTACCGTCCTGCGCAAAGGTTGCTTCGAAGTTCGCTGCAAGCAGCTCACCTCGCAATGACGGCATTTTTAAAATTTCTCCAATTTAAAATAACATCATCTTTAATTACGTTCCAAACGAGGATGAACGATATACTCCTAAACCATATGATACTATAATCTCACTTCTTCACACAAAACCCACCCGCAAACAGGTGCACATTTGTCACTTTATCAATCAAAAAGCCTGGCAAATCAAGTGTTAAAATCATTTATTAAACTGATAATCAGCTAAATAAATCAGGTTGACATTTGTACCCCTATTAATCCACAACCGGGGCTTGGCAGGCATATAATTTTACCCTCTGTATAATGAATATTCTACAGGCGCCACAATTCGCCTGCTGAATTATAAACCTGTAAGTAGTTTAAAATTTAATGGAGATGGTCGGGCGATAGTTTTATCACCTGTCCGGGTAGTTTCAAAGAGGCCTTATAAAAAGGGTTTAATTGAGGCATACCGTTTTATTCGAATTACCCCGGAACTATACAACCAATTAGTTAAAACCAAACAAATCAATTTATTAATTAACCAATTATTATGCGAAAAACTCTACGATTAGCATTGCTGTTCGTGTCCTTGTTAATTTGCGCTGTATTGCGGGCGCAAAGCCAGGGAACAGTAATCAAAGGTACGGTAACCGACGAAAAAGGCGTCACCCTGCCAGGGGCCACAGTTACCGTTAAAGGTGCTAAAATAAACGCCATTACCGATGTAAACGGCGGCTACAGCATCGATGTTCCGGCCGGCAGCCGCACGCTTGTGTTTTCATTCATAGGTATGGAAACCCAGGAAATTGTCATCGGCAATAAAACTACCATAAACGCGAGGCTGGTATTAACTGCCAACAACCTGGCCGATGTGGTGGTAATTGGCTATGGCACACAGAAAAAGCAGGATGTTAACGGTTCCATTTCGTCGGTATCGTCAAAAGAAATCCAAAACATCCCGATGCCGAGCGTGGACCAGCTATTGCAGGGCCGTGCTGCAGGCGTAACCATCACCCAAAACTCGGGCGGACCGGGTAGCGCTACATCTGTACACATTCGTGGTATAACTTCATTTGGTTCGAGCGAGCCATTGTATGTTATTGACGGTGTGCCGGTGCAGGGCGATGCTTCCAATTCACCTCAATTAACCCGCACAGGCGGTGGCCAGGAAGAGACTGGTGTTAGTCCGCTGGCGCTAATTAACCCTAATGACATCGAATCGATTGATGTTTTGAAAGATGCATCTGCAACCGCAATTTACGGTAGCCGTGGCGCCAATGGTGTAGTTATTATTACCACCAAGCGCGGTAAAAACGGCAATGCCAAAATTAATTACGATGGTTTTTACGGTGTGCAGCAGCAGGGTAAATTCATCAAAATGATGAACCTGCAGCAATATGCTACCCTTGAAAATGTATTGGCAGATTCATACGGTGTAGCCCGCAGGGGCGAATTTGCAGACCCTAGTATACTGGGCCCCGGCACCAACTGGCAAAGGGCAGTGTTCCAGAATGCCCCGGAGCAAAGCCACACACTATCAATATCCGGCGGAAAAGAAGGGCTTGACTATTATGTATCCGGCGGATATTTTAAACAGGAGGGCACCATCATCGGCAGCAATTTCGACCGCTATTCTTTCCGTACCTCGCTGAATGCGCAGGTAAAAGATTGGTTTAAATTAGGTTCAACCATTTCGGCTAGCAGGAGCACCCAGAACGTAGGCCTCGGCGAAAATACCGGTTTGGTTTATTATGCTTTATTAAGCGCACCTGATAGCCCGGTATATAATGCGGATGGCACATTTGCAGGCCCCGCTGTTACTTCAAACGGTACTGTACAGGGCTCTATCAACCCGGTTCAGCAGGCACTTAGCCTTACCAATAATTTGATAAGGAACAATATACAAGGCAGCTTGTATGGCGATATCAAGTTTTTTAAAGATTTAACCCTGCACTCAGAAATTAACGGCAATTTCGATTTTACCAAAGCAAAAACATTCCAGCCAACGTTCTCTTACGGGTCAACAGGTTCGGGCGCAGCGTACACCAATGCAACCGCCAGATTGAACGAGTACAATACCGACGACCAGTACTGGCAATGGAGCGAGAACTTAAACTACAACCATACATTCGCCAAAAAGCATGCACTGACGGTATTAGCTGGTCACGAGGTTTGGGAGTCGAATTATGATGGAGTTTCGGCAGCTATATCCGGGTTTACTGCGGGCAACACGTTGCAAACTTTAGGCCTGGGTACACAATCGTCAGACTTAATAGGCGAAAACAAAGGCACTACCGTAATGGAATCATGGCTGGGCCGCAGTATTTATACCTTCGATAATAAATACAGTATTACCGCCTCTATCCGCAGTGACCGTTCTTCAAACTTCGCGCCAGGTCATCAAACAGGCTACTTTCCCGGTGTTGCTGTGTCGTGGAGATTGTCGGAAGAAAAATTCATGGAAAGCTTCAAAAGCATAGCCGATAATATTAAAATACGTGTTGGTTATGGAACTACCGGTAACTCCAACATCCCGGGATACCGTTACGGTTCGGCCATTACACCGGTTAGCACCGGCTTTGGTACAGGCTTCATCGTAGGTAACATCGCCAACCCTGAGCTTACATGGGAAACCGCAATTCAAAAAAATGCCGGCGTTGACTTCAGCATATTGAATAACCGCATCGATGGTTCATTCGATGTGTACATGAAAACATCTAAAAACTTCCTGTTCCAGCAGCCATTACCTGCATTCCTGGTAGGTGGTACTGCCGAATACTCGGGCGCCGCTGTATTACAGCCACCTTATAAAAATGCCGGCGAGATTGAGAACAAGGGATTCGAATTTTCTATCAACAGCCGCAACATACAGGGTAAAGATTTTAAGTGGAGCACTACTTTAATCTTCTCTAAATACACCAATAAGGTTGTTTCGTTAAACGGTTATCCATCGCTTATCGGTAGCGAGAACACCAGCTTTGTGAGCCTGCCGGTGACTAACACCACCGTTGGCGGCCCTATCGGCGAGTTTTATGGCTACAAAGTTCAGGGTATCATTAAAACCACAGCACAGCTGGAGTACTTAGCCACGCATCCGCAAAACGTAACAGGCGGCGCTACCCCTGCAACTGTTACCAACGACCGCAGCATAGCCAACTCTATTTGGCTGGGTGACATACAATACCAGGATTTAAACCACGATGGCAAAGTCGACTCAAAAGACCAAACCGCTTTGGGTAACCCTAACCCTGACTTTACCTACAGTATCACCAATAATTTTTCCTATAAAGATTTCGAACTGTCGATTTTCCTGAATGGCGTGTATGGCGGCAAAATATTGAATGCACTGCGTTACCAGACAGAAGGTTTATCAGGTCTGTATCAAAACCAAACAGCAGCTTCGGCAAACTTTTGGACACCAAGCAATCCGAACTCAAATATCCCAGCACCGAAAGCCGGTTTGGCCAACAACAACCTGGTGATGAGCGACCGCTTTATTGAAAGCGCATCGTTCCTGAGGATACAGAACGTAAGACTGGGCTACAACCTGCCTGCAAAATGGGCTAAATATGCAAAGCTTAGCCGCTTAAAGGCCTATGTGAGCGGGCAAAATCTGTATGTATTTACCAAATACACCGGTTTAGACCCGGAAATAGGTTCGCTTAACCAAAGCCCGATACTACAGAATATAGACAACGGACGGTACCCGATACCGAGAACTATCATTTTTGGATTAAATGCTGAGTTTTAATTTGTTAAAAGGAAATTATTATGAAAAGATATAAATACATTTTAAGCATGGCGGCATTAACAGGAGTTATAGCTTCCGGTTGTAAAAAGGACTTTTTTAACCGCCCGCCAGAAAGCCAGACAACAGTCGGCAGCTACTACCAAACCGCCGACCAGGTCAAGGCCAGTACA
>JAZJZL010000082.1:0-1592 GCA_040389845.1 Bacteroidota bacterium | reverse complement strand
ATGGGTGAAGCGCGTTTGATGCGTGGGCTGGCTTACTTTTACCTGACACGCATATTCGGCAACGTACCGATTGTAGAAAACCCGCTGCTTGAGGTCGGTAATTTTCAGAATGTAAATACCAATCCGGTTACCGATGTGTACAAATTCATCGTTACCGACTTAAAATTTGCAGAAGCTAATTGCTCCGCGAATGTTGCAAGCACGGGCCACGTATCCAGCGGCTCGGCATCGGCCTTGTTAGCTAAGGTTTACCTGTACATGCAGGACTATCCCAATGCCCGCGCCGAAGCAGAAAAGGTTATTAATAGCGGAGAGTTCCAGCTGTTGGGCCTTGACATTGCAGGTATGACTTATGAGGACCTGTTTAAAATAGCGAACAATAATAATAAGGAATCTATCATCGCCTTACAATGGTTGGCTAACGCAGGCTATGGTTTCGGCAATGCGGTACAGGCATCATTTGCGTACAGCAGCGCCATTACCCAAACCGGCGACGGTTACGGTGTATTGGCCCCTACCTTTGACTTGCAGGATGCCTTTGCCGCCAACGTTGGCGATTTGCGCAGAAAAGCAACCATCATGCTACCCGGCGACCATTATGATTACCTGGATGCTGCGCAAGGCGGTTACACACTGCCAGACAATGCCGGTTCGCAAGGCACCCACGCGCAGATAAAAAAATATGTGGTAGGCTCGCCGGCTGATAATAACGGCAAGAGCGCGTTCCAGTCTACCGCCATGAATACCTACATCATGCGTTTATCCGACGTGTATTTGATTGCAGCAGAGGCTATTTTGGGCCAGTCGGCAAATCCAGGGGTTGGTCATGGATTGGATACAGCTGCCAGCACCAATAATGCAACTGCGCTCGGCTATTTCAATAAAATACGCCAAAGAGCCGGTGTCCAGCAAAAAACCAGCATTACTTTCAGGGATATCATCAAAGAAAGGCGTTTAGAATTTGCAATTGAAGGCGATTACTGGTACGACCTATGCCGTTTAGATGGCTTTAATTCTGCCACACACCCGGTTGCAATTACTATCATCAGCAAACAGGACAGGGGCGACTCGAGCAATGACAACCCTCCTGTCAGGTATCACGACGGCTTTTTCACACCTAAAAATGCCGACTTCCTGTTTCCTGTTCCGGCAACAGAAGCAGCAGCCGATCCGAACTTAACAAAGGCTCCAGTTCCATACGTATTCAAATAATCAAGATATAGATGAAAACATTAATCAAATCAAAAAATTTATACTGGATACTGTCGGCGTTGATGGTATTCGGTTATGCGTCCTGTAAAAAGGAAAGCGCCAACATTGTTGGCGGCAAGGGCGCCCCGGTTATTACCAGGGTGAGGACGCTCACCAAATCGCAGGTCGACTCTATGCTGACTACTACAACCATAACGTATGATGACAAGGGCGTGGCCACTACCGTAACCGGTAACAACTACAACCCGCAAACCGTTGCGTTCGACTCTACGACAACCACAGGAAAAAAACAAAACCTGTATGCTATTGTAGGTCAAAACCTGGGCAGCGTGATATCCATAAAATTCAACGGAGTATCTGCCTATTTTAATACTGCACTG
>JAZJZL010000081.1:4051-12366 GCA_040389845.1 Bacteroidota bacterium | reverse complement strand
CTATCAGGACCGTACATCAACACATGATATTAATCACCGGGGCAACAGGTTTTTTAGGTTCAGAAGTGGCGCTGCAATTGGTGCAGCAAGGCCACCCCATACGTTGCACTAAACGGACCACATCAACCATACCGGCAATACTCCAGCCCTTTAACACTCAAATTGAATGGGTAGATGCCGACCTGCTTGACATGTTTGCGATAGAAACTGCCCTTGAAGGTGTAACACAAGTTTACAACAATGCCGCCTGGGTGTCTTTAAAAGAGGTTGACAAGAAGCAGATGATTTACACCAATGTTACCGGAACGGCTAACCTGGTAAATTTATGTTTGCAGCAAAATATCAAGCTGGTGCACGTAAGCTCGGTAGCTGCTATAGGCCTTGCCAAACCTGGCGACTTAATAACCGAAAACCACCATCTCGACCTTGCAACAGAAACTGACGGCTATGCTATTTCGAAGCTGGAAAGCGAGATGGAAGTTTGGCGCGGCATTGCCGAAGGACTGGACGCAATTGTTGTAAACCCGACCATCATTATCGGCCCCAATGCCGGTACCGCCGGTAGCGGACAGCTATTCGAGACTGTTAAAAAAGGTCTTAAATTTTACACCGAAGGCACCTGCGGCTTTGTCGATGTGCAGGACGTAGCCCGGTGTATGATAAAGCTGATGGAAAGCGATATCACTGCCGAACGCTTCATCATCAGCAGCGAAAACCGAGATTATAAATCCCTCACAGCCGAAATTGCAGATTGCTTTGGCGTGAAGCGCCCGTCATCACTGGCCAAACCCTGGATGCTGGGTCTTGCATGGCGTGGCGCAAAGATTGTAAGTGCTTTAACCGGCAACCCGCCGGCTATCGATAAAATATCTGCGCAGGCAGCCAGTATGGAGCGTAATTACGATAATTCAAAAATAAAGGCGGCAACGGGCATTGAATTTAAGCCGGTAACCCAAACAATTAAAGCGGTTTGCCAGGCGTTAAAGTAATTATTTCAATCAAGCCATTTATTTCAATATTGAGGAGCTATGGAAATCGAACGGGGATTTAAATTTCAGCCTTTTTGGGTATTAATAGTGGGTTTCGGCGGGCTGTTTTTAATTTACAAATTTTATAGCCAGCTTTTTACTCCCGTGCTTTTTAAGCCGGTTAATTTATTAGTGCTCCCGGTACCTGTCCTGATAGCCTGGGTTGTATTGCCGATGATGTTAAAAATGCTTACCGGCAGGCCTGCAATCGAATTGACTGATGACGCCTTTATCAATAACTTTACCGGAAGGGCTGTCCCCTGGGATAACATTGCCGAAATTCATTTAAAGAAGGGTGGCGTAAGAAGCAGCGGAAGCCTGGTGATTAACTTAAAGCAGCCTGAACTATATTTTAATAACTTTTTAAGGAGATTGCTTTACAAAATAAAGCAGGCATTTACGGCTAATGACATAGCCATACCCACAGACCTCATCTCCGGCGACGCTGAAGGGATCCTGCTGGCAATAAACGCATTTCGGGCCAGGCACGCCGGAGAGGCTTAGCCTTCCTAAAACTCTACATGCGCCCGTATCGAAAACACGTTTACCGGCCCCCTGTCTTTGTTATAGCCGGGATTTAAGATAAATTGATAGTCGGGCGTTAAAAAGACTTTCTGTTGATAGGCATTCAATTTATAGTAAAGTTCTCCTATCATTTCAGGAGCGTAGTTGAGCTTGCCATCGCCAATTAAAAAGCCATAGCCTCCCGCAGCCAAATAATTTTTATGCGGACCGGAAAGGCCGTTACCAATAAAGGCCAGGCCGAGCTCATCATCCTTCCGTTTCCATGAGCTGCCCTTAAGCACACCGCCGAATGTTAGTGAGCGGTCTATCTCGGTAAAAAACCAGGTTTCTGTATGGCCGTCGTTCCAGCTGGCTTTGGCAAATACGCCGAAGTCTTTGCTGAGGTATTGGTCGGCGCTTACACCGAAGCCGTATTTGTGGCGACCGTATGCCTGGGTGGTATCAACATTTGGCGCGCTTGGATTTTGCGCGATAGATAAATTATAATCGCCGAATTTGCCATTGTTCCGGAAAGCCAGCAGGCGCACCGTTCCTTTCTGGCCATTTAGGGTATAACGTTTTTCGTATTCCAGCGTTTGTGTATTGGCTTTGCCGATTTTAGCATCCCAGGTTGATGAGTTGGCCTGGGTTACCACCATAGTAAAGGCAAAACGCAAAGTCCAGGTAGGCTGACCAAGCTCCGCCACGCCGCCCATGGTATAGCCGCGGGTATTGGCCGGGTAATCCCAGGCGCCATTATCCATTAATGCCCAGTTCATAAATTGTGTGCGCGGGTCGTGGCTAAATTCATTACCATCGAAAAAATCAGCCATACCGAATTTGCCCACTGTGATTGAAAAATAACGTTTGCTTCTTAATCCACCTAAAACATTGGCATCGGGTTGGAGCGTGTCTTTTTCAGTTCCCCACTCAAAGTTCTGTTTTAAATAAAGCCTTGCGATATAAATCTTAGGCTCGGCCGCGCCTACACGAAAGGTTTCACCATTAGGGAAGCCCGCTACACCCAAAGTTTGACTCAAGCCGGCCCCGCCGGATATTTCCGGGTTAAAGTAAGCCTCAGCGCCTTTCCAAAGCCTTGCACCGCCAAACAGCGTTGAAGTAATCGAACTTTGCGTTTCTTCTTTAGTTGATAGACTATTTAAACCGCTGTAATTGGCGCTAAATGACGGTTTATATTGAGTGATGATGGTCTGCTGAAAATGAAGGCTGAACCGTTCCTGTTTTAAGCTATCCTGCGCCAGGGAAAGTTTCGTCAAGCCAAAAAGTAATGCAAAAAGAATGAGTATATTTTTTTTCATAGATAGATTCTCCGATTATATTTAAGCAAATCTAATAATAAATTTAGACATGTCTAAATCTTAAGAGAATTTAATTAAAAAATCACATTTAGGTAACACAATTTTAACACTCCGAATAAAATTGCTCCAGGTAGGCTAGCATAAAATCGTGGCGTTGTTGCGCTAGTTTCTTACCGGTTTCGGTATTCATCTTATCCTTTAGCAGTAACAACTTTTCGTAAAAATGGTTGATGGTGGGAGCCGAGGAATTTTTGTATTCCTCCTTAGTCATATTGAGGTTAGGCTTTACATCCGGGTTATAAAGTTCCCGGCCTTTAAAGCCACCGTAGTTGAAGGCACGGGCAATACCAATAGCGCCGATGGCATCCAGCCGGTCGGCATCCTGCACAATATCCAGCTCAATAGAATGGAAAACTTTTCTTTCAAACCCTGCTTTAAATGAAATATGCCTGATGATTTGCTGAACATGATGAATAATAGCTTCATCAACGTTTTGAGCGCCTAAAAAATCCCCGGCAGTTTTTGGGCCAATTTCTTCGTCTCCATTGTGAAATTTAGCATCGGCAATGTCATGCAGCAAAGCAGCCAGTTCAACAATAAGCCCATCCGCCTGTTCACTTTCGGCGATGCGTTTTGCATTATGCCACACGCGGTTAATATGCCACCAATCGTGGCCGCCTTCGGCGTCACGTAATGTTTGCTGCACAAAGGCTGTTGTTTTTTCAATTAATACTGTGTTATCCATAACAATCAATCCGGAATTATTTCCACTTCCGCCACCGGGCTGAATAAATAAACCCTTTTAGAACTAACTTCAATACACTTATAACGCTTGCGCAATTTTTCCTCCTTGCGGAATATACGGCCATCCTTCAATTTAAACATCGCTTTTATGGGCAGCTTTTCAACCGTTATCGCCGATTCCTTAGGCGCATCGTAGTTGCGCAGGGTTCGGTACAAAGTTAGGTCGGAACAGCTGGACGCAGCCGGATTATCCAGGTAGCTGGTAATAGCACGCCTTATATCTGCCGGAAAAACTTCCTTTTCAAAAAAGGGCTGCATCATCCGTTTAAAATTCAGCTTCCACTCTGTACCGTGTGGCTTGGCTTTGTGCTTGTGCTCGTTCCAGGTATGCAGGTGCGCAAACTCGTGAACAGTAGTCACCAGGAAAGCGTAAGGGTTTAAATCAAAGTTTACCGATATGCGATGTCCTTTGTCGCCATGGGGCGGACGGTAGTCGCCAAACTTAGTGCCACGGTTGCGCGAAATCTTGAATTCGCATTTAAAGTAGTCAATCCAGCGGCCAATCAGCGGTGCTGCATCAGGCGGAAGATACTTCTCGAGAACTTTTACTTTATCCAATTTTTACCTCGGTGCAAAGATAGTTATTTTGGGGATTTCACCGATTTGAAAATGATTCCACCGATTTCGCATGATGATTATCAAACCCACTCCAATTCCTCTGCCTTAAAGCCAATCTTCCAGGCTATAGATAAAAATCGCGATTTGATATCGTCGGTTATGGTCATTTCGCGGGATAATATCCACAGGTAATGGAAAAACGCAGTTTTAGTTCGAGAAAAGGGCGGTCGGAGAAATCGCTGAAAAAAAATGAAAATAAATTTGCGCAAGCAAATACTTGCATATATATTTGCGCAAGCAAAAGCTTGCGCATTAAATATGAAAGCCAGAAGAGACGTTTTCCAGGCCATAGCCGACCCCACCCGCCGGGCCATCATTAACATGATTGCCTCACAACCACATAACGTAAATACCATTGCCGAAAAGTTTGATGTAACCCGCCAGGCAATTTCGTTGCACCTGCAGATACTAATTGACTGCGGCCTTGTGGCAGTAAAACAACAGGGACGCGACCGAATTTGCGAAGCGAAACTGCAACAGCTAAGCGAGGTGTCGGGTTGGATAGACCAATATCGCCAGCATTGGGAAAGCAAGCTGGATGCTATGGAACAATATATAGAACAACTAAAAAAAGAAAAATATGGAAAACAGGAATAGCAGCACCGCTGACAAGGAGCTTTTGCTAACACGAACGCTTAATGCACCAGTTGAATTGGTTTGGGAAGTATGGTCGAAACCGGAGCATATTGCCAAATGGTGGGGCCCGACAGGATTTACCAATACCATCAGCGTAATGGATTTTCAACCAGGCGGCAAGTGGACGCTGGTAATGCACGGCCCTGACGGAACGGATTATCCGAATGAGAGCACGTTTGTAGAAGTGGTACCAAACAAAAGGATAGTTTATGAGCACACTTCTTATCCGCACATTATCGCCACCATTGATTTTGAAGATCGCGGCGAACAAACCGGGCTAACCTGGCACATGCTTTTTGATTCGCGCGAGGATTTTATAGCAGTTGCCCAAAAGTACCAGGCAAAAAAGGGTCAAAAAGAAAATGTAGACAAGCTGGAAGCTTACTTGACGGGAATTAAATAAACATAAAACCTATGAAACGTTTTGCAATACTAATTTTAAGCTTTATGATGATGGAAGCTACGAATTTAAATGCCCAGGGCAAATATGCCGATGTGAACGGTATAAAAATGTATTACGAGATAGATGGCAGCGGCAGTCCGCTGGTGCTGCTGCATGGCGGCGGCTCAACCATAAAAACCACCTTCGGCACCATACTGCCTGAGCTTGCCAAAACGCACCAGGTAATTGCCGTGGAACTGCAGGCCCATGGTCACTCTGGCGACCGTGATGCTCCGGAAACATTCGACCAGGATGCTGCGGATGTCGCCGAATTGCTGAAGCAACTCAATATACCCAAAGCCGATATTTTTGGGTTCAGTAATGGCGGCCAAACCGCGATGGTAATGGGTATAAAATATCCCGATAAAGTAAATAAACTCATCATCGCTTCGGCATTTTACAGCCGCGATGCCGTACCCGCAGGTTTTTGGGAGGGCTTCAAAAACGCCAAGTTCAGCGATATGCCGCAGATTTATAAAGACGAATACCTGAAGATAAAAGACCAGGCGGGTTTAATGAACATGTTCAGGAAAGATTCACAACGCATGGGCAACTTTAAAGGCTGGACCGACGAGGAAGTCGGCTCAATAAAAGCGCCATCATTAATCGTAATTGGCGACCGGGACCTACCAACGCCGGAGCATGTTGCAAAAATGCATCGCCTGATACAAAATAGCCGTTTGGCCATCTTGCCGGGTACACATGGCAGCTACATTGGCGAGGCGATGTCGTGGGGCTCACGAAGTAAAATACCTGCGCTGTTTGTTGAGATGGTGAATGAGTTTTTGGCTGATTGACTAAAAAAAATATCCATCGCGGTAAGGCTGCGATGGATACTTATATCCTATAGACTATCAGATTTTTACTTAGTAATTGGAAAAACCTCGCGCAGCTTTAAATTTCTTAACCAAAGCCCGCCCCAGGCAAATATCGCCATATAAACAGGGAACAGCACGTTACCGAACAACGATAGGTCGAGTCTGAAATTTGTTGCAATTGCGCCTCCCAAATAACCGGTCAATATAATTGCGCCTAAAACCGATGTGCGCGGTATAGCATAAAGCACGGCGGATAAAGTCGCCAGGAATCCCATGGTAACGATATGATGCTCTGCATATCCTAATTGTAATGTAGTGTCTACAACTACTTTCGGTTTCATAAATTTCATTATGCCATCAAACAGCATAAATAATACAACGATAGTGCTGAGCACGCGGCCTGTCCATAATTGCCCTTTTGAAATTGTTGGTTCCATGTTTTGTATAGTTTTGTTGTTTTAGATTTGATTAACTGGTACAAACATACAGCGAAACCACAGCAGCACGTGAGGTGAGAAAATGACAATTGCAGGGGGTAAATTGTATCCCTGCATTAAAGCGTTCGGAATTGAGCATGTCCCGCCAACTTGCATCAAAACAAAACGTCCATATTAACTTCACTTTGTATTAATCCTGCATAGTTATTATCCTTTACGCCATAAGTGGTCATCAGCGTCATAAATACCGATTTCCTGGTTTTAGTTTGTGACTTAAACACGCGGATTTTATTCTCCAGTTCCTTTGCGTACGCTTTTGTAATTTCGAAAGCATCGGTGGCAAACTTTATTTCACATAAATTGATACAGCCGTCGGCCCTGTCAATCACCAAATCCACCTGGGTGCCTTGCTCATCAGCCGACTTAGGAATATATCTCCAGGATGAAACTTCGGTATAAACACTTTTTATTCCAAGCCCTGCCTTTATCTGGTCGATATGTTTAATACAGATACTTTCGTAAGCAATCCCGCTCCAACTTTTCCATGTTGAGCTGGCTGAAAACATTTGCCAGGCGCCTTCGCCCTTTGCGCGGGTATTTTCAATAAAGCGTATATAAAACAGCGAGTACTCATCTGTCAATTTATATAGGCTGTCCTTTACAGTTTTCCCAAAGGGAATATAAGGCGTAATAAAGCCCGATTCCTTTAATTCATCCAACAGCTGTGTTGCGTAACCACCTGAGGTTAAATTACAAGTTTGGATGATTTCGGTCCGCGTTAAACCTTTGCCTTTTTTTGCCAATGCTCTTATAATATCTATATGGTTTTCAGCGCTATCAAACAACGAGGTGTATAGCTTTTTAAATTCATCATGCAATAACCCCTCATTTGTAAAGCATATTTTATCAATTGCCTGCATGGCGCTGTCGCCGGGTTCAATTTCCTTCAGGTATTGCGGTATGCCGCCCATAGCCATGTAAATTTGCAATACCTGGTATTTGTCAAGTTTAACTTTATTCAACTTTAAATATTCGGCCGTCTCGCTAACTGTAAACGGCAATAGCCTGATTCTGCGTGTTACCCTGTTATGTAAGCCACCCCGATTATTAAGTACTTTTTTAATCATCCAGGCCGCCGCAGAACCGCATATCACAACAACCAGTTTTTTTTCTTTAGATGCCCAGCTATTCCAAAATTGCCCGAATGCTGAAAGAAATGCCGACCTCGGCGTATCAAGCCAGGGGAATTCGTCTATGAAGATTACTACCCGCTCCCTTTTTAATAATGGAGTTAAAAATTGAGATAACATGTGAAAGGCCTGAACCCAGGTACCGGGTGTGGCAAGCGGTAAGCCGCCGGCGGCTTTGCTAAGGGCTAAGCTGAAACTTTCCAGCTCCTGGCTAAGGGAGGCATTGCTGGACCCTGTAAACTCAAACGAAATGCCTTGTTTAAATCCGTTCCGTATCAGGAATGTCTTTCCAACCCTGCGGCGTCCATACACCGCAACCAATTCGGGCTGCCCGGATTTTTCAATCCTTTTTATTAGTTTCAGTTCGTTTTTCCGGCCTGTTATTTCTTCCATAAAGTTAGTTTTGGCGCGATATAACTTTTTATATTACGCCAAATCTATATAAAATAAACGAGTTTTGGCGCGATATAACTTTTTATATTACGCCAAATCCATATAACATAAACGAGTTTTGGCGTG
>JAZJZL010000081.1:0-3982 GCA_040389845.1 Bacteroidota bacterium | reverse complement strand
CCCCCCAAAACTCTAAAAATTTTACTTTCATTTCCCCTTTAGGGGAGTAGAGGGCTTTAATCTCTGCGATTGTTCAGAAGCGAAGCATAATAAATCAACGATGCAAGGGCGCTCAAAGCGGCTACCACATAGGTCATTGCGGCCCACCATAATGCGTCTTTAGCTCGCTCATGTTCTTCACGGGTTTGCATCACGTTGTAGTTATTATCTAGCCAGGCCAATGCGCGGTTACTCGCGTCGAACTCTACCGGCAAGGTTATAAAGCTAAAGGTAGTAACTATCGCCAGGGCTGCCACACCGATAGCCAGTACCCAAAGAATATGCGCAAAAAACAGCAATAGCACACCAATAAATAACGTAAACTGTGTGATGGTCGACGCCACGTTGATAACCGGAACCATTGCTGAGCGGAAGCTTAACCAGGCATAGGCCTTTGCATGCTGCACCGCGTGGCCGCACTCATGGGCAGCTACAGCAGCAGACGCCACGCTGCGGCTGTTATACACATCCGGACTAAGGTTTACCGTTTTATTTTCGGGATTATAATGGTCGGTAAGCTGGCCATCTACAGATATTACCTGCACATCGTAAATGCCGTTATCCTGCAGCATGCGTTCCGCAACCTCTTTGCCTGACAAGCCCGATGATAACGGTATCTGCGCATACTGATTAAATTTGCTCTTAAAGCGCCATTGAACGATAAAGCTCACCAGCGCAACAGCTATAGTTAACAACCATGCTGAATTGTAGCCTATAAACATCGCTATGTGATTCATAATATAAAGTTTTAAGTATGCTACCGAATTATAAGTCAAATTCCAATTTTCTATATTTGGCCTACTGACTATCGGCTAATTCATCAATTCAAAAAGCATTCCGTAAAAATAATAACGTTTTGAAAGGAAATACATTTTCGTACTGGGAACGAACAGCATTTATTGACAATGCCGATGTGATTATCATCGGCAGCGGACTCGTGGGTCTCAGCGCAGCGCTCCACTTAAAAAAGCAGCGACCATCGCTGAATGTAATGGTATTGGAGCGCGGCTTTTTACCGACCGGCGCAAGCACTAAAAATGCTGGTTTCGCTTGCTTTGGGACGGTTTCCGAGCAGCTATACTATCTCAAACGTTCATCAGAAGCGGAAGTATTGCACATGGTGGATTACAAGTGGCGGGGCTTACAACGATTAAGACAAAATTTAGGCGACGAAAATATCGATTATCAGCAAAACGGCGGCTATGAATTGTTTATGGATAACGAAGCGGAAACTGCCCGTGAAAGCATTGAGCAATTAACATATTTTAACAAGTTGCTTAGCCAGGCCATAGGTTCGTCCGACATTTATTCAGTAGCCGATGCCAAAATAGCAGATTTTGGCTTCCGGAATATAAGCCATATGCTTTATAATCCCTATGAGGGTCAACTGCATACAGGTAAAATGATGCGGACACTGCTCAATAAAGTGCAAAGCATGGGTGTAATAATTTTGAACGATTGCGAAATTCAAAGAATAGAAAATGAGGGCACGAAGGTATCATTACTTACCTCCCAAGGCACTTTCAAAACAAATAAAGTGATTCTGGCAACCAACGCCTTTGCCAACCAGCTTTTCCCGGAATTGAAAGTAACCCCCGGTCGCGGCCAGGTGATGGTGACTAAACCAATCCCAGGATTAAAATTAAAAGGCACTTACCATTTTAACGAAGGCTATTATTATTTCAGGAATATTGATGGCCGTGTATTATTCGGTGGCGGGCGTAATATCGATTTTGCTGCCGAAGAAACCTGGGACTTCGGACATACGGAAGCTGTAAAAAATCAATTGGCAACTTATTTAAAAGAAATTATCCTGCCCGGCCAGCATTTTGAAGTTGATTATTGGTGGAGTGGTATTATGGGCTTTGGCGAAGATATCAGCCCAATAGTTAAGCAGGTTGAGCCGAATATTTACTGTGCGGTGCGGTGTAATGGCATGGGCGTAGCTATGGGGAGTTTGGTAGGCGAGGAAGTGGCGGAGTTGGTATTGACTTCTTAATTTTTCGTACCTTTGAGTTAGTGAAAGAGTTAAAACGCCATATAGAACAGATATCGCAATTATGCAGTTTGCATGATGTTAAGACCCTTTTCGCTTTTGGCTCGGTAATAACAGATAGCCTAAGAAAAGACAGCGACATCGACCTTTTGGTAGATATTGATGACGAAGACCCACTCATTTACGCTGACAATTACTTTGAATTAAAGTTTCAACTCGAAGATATACTTAAACGCCCCGTAGATTTACTGGAAAATAAGTCTCTCAAAAACCCTTTTCTAAAAAAGCAGATAGATAATACCAAAGTGTTTATTTATGGAAGAGGAAATTAAAACCTGGCTTGCAGATATCAGGCAGGCAATTAACGAAATCAATTCTTTTCTACCTGACAAAAAAGATTTCTTCGCTTTTCTTAAAGACGCGAAAAGCAATTGAACGCAACGTTGAGATTATTGGCGAAGCTGCAAATCGTATTATTAAACAACAGCCTGACATCGCAATAACTGATATTAAAAAAATAATCGTCACCCGGAATCGTATTATTCATGGTTATGATAGTGTTTCTGATGAAATTATCTGGTCGATAGTTACGAAGCATCTTGTTAAACTTCAGGAAGAAATAGAAGAATTACTAAAATAAGTTCGCCAGCGGGTATGCCGTTAAAGGTTCTTTCTTGTGTTTAGTAGTGCCAAAAGGAGGAAGAAAACACAGTTTTCTTCCTATATGAATAAATTATTGTTCGTGATTAGCTTTTTCAAATTGTCGCCCCAAAAAGGAATATCGCCATAACAGCCGAGGCAGTCTTTTAATGTCTTTAATTTATTTAATTGGGGAAGTATGTCTTCTTCGAAATCCCTTTTTATAGCGGCCACCAGACTTACAAAATCAGCTCCCGTTTTAATTAGATAACCAGTTTGATTTCGGTACTTATGCTCCTTTTTTTGCGCCAGGTAAGCATCTTCTCTTAAAATAACATGCAGATTATTATACCCGGGACTATGTTTCGCATCCTTTATTAAGGCCTTCAATCCTATCCCTATATTAAAACAAAAACTTACATCATCCCGTAAATTCCAGGAGAAATTTTGAAGGTTGATTATAATAAAAAACTCGCCCTGATCGCGCCACCAGGTCTGGCCTTTCGTCAAAAAACCTTGCTGTTTTAACAGGGGTTTTAAATTTTCTTTAACGAATTTTAACTGCAGTTCTTTCGCATTGAGATTAGACTGTTCGGCCTCCCGGATGTTTGACCCAATGCCTTTACTTCCAAGTATTTTTTTTATTTGAGAGATAATGCTCATAAATCTATAAACACCGTTGAAGTTGTATTTTTAAAATTTCAATCCTAACCCTGCCTCATCCCCCAATACCCACTTCCCATCCGCAAACTCCGGCATTTGGTAAGGGTTATTGCTGGTTAAAAACGGCCCATCCAAATCGGCCCAGTGGCATTGAGGCGCAAGGGCGATTCCGGCCAGGGTGGCGCAGCTGGTTTCGCTCATACAACCTATCATCAGCTTAAGGCCAAGCTCATTTGCTTTTAATATCATCTGCTTTGCCTCGTACATACCTGCCGATTTCATCAGCTTTATGTTGATGCCATGATAAACGCCCTTAGCCCGTTCAACATCAGGCAGACGCTGTACGGCTTCATCGCCGATAATGGGGATTGGGCTGCGCTCGGTTAACCAGGCATTGCTGTCGGGATCAGTTTTGAGCATAGGCTGCTCTATCAATAACACTCCTTGTTCATGCAGCCAGTGGGTAAGGTCCAGGCTTTGTTCCAAATCTGTCCAGCCTTGATTAGCGTCTACAAACAACGGCTTATCGGTTACCGAGCGGATGGTTTCTATCAGTTCGCGGTCGCTATCGCGGCCCAGCTTTACTTTAATGATTTTACAGTCCGGCGCCTCTTTTACCTTTTGAATAATTACGTCGGTCGTATC
>JAZJZL010000080.1:58705-67408 GCA_040389845.1 Bacteroidota bacterium | reverse complement strand
GTTTAAACCCAGTTCAATTCAATCCAATTCTTTTCAATGTTTATGATACCAAAGTGAGTACCAAATTTCAGTTTGTACTTTTGTGGTACTCTAAAACGCTGTATCTAATTGATTTTCAATGGTATAATCCCGTAGAAATCAATAAAAAAAGAGGTGTTTTAGCGCTGTTTAATATAGTATTTGGAGTACCAAAAATGCTTCAAATCCAACTATTAACAAATCGTATCAAAAAAAAGGAGAAATGAAAGCAACAATGAACCTTGGAATCCACCTGATTTCTGGTACCAAAGTGAGTACCAAATTTCAGTTTGTACTATGGTGGTACTCTAAAACCCTGCATCTAATTGATTTACAATGGTATATAACCATAAAAATCAATAAAAAAAGAGGTGTTTTAGCGCTGTTTGATACGGTATTTGGAGTACCAAAAATGCTTCAAATCCAACTGTAAACAAATCGTATCAAAAACAATTGAAGAAATGAAAGCAACAAACAAATTTGGAATCCACTTCAAAGTCAGGAGTGAACGTGTTAAAGAAGGTAAAGCACCAGTCTTCGTAGGTATCACCGTTGACGGCGACAAGTCCTACATGGCCTTAAAAAACTTTCAGGCCGAACTAATCCATTGGGATACCGCGAAAGGATGCGGAAAATCAACGACTAAACAAGGGCGGCAAATCAACAATTACCTGGATGAAATCCGGATAATCATAAAAAATCACTATAAAGAACTCGAATTGAGTGGCGCAAGGATAACTTTAGAGGCCATTAAAAACGCTTTTTTAGGAACTGTGGAAGAGGATAGGCCCATCACATTTGAGCAGCTTATAGCTTATCATAATGAGCAGGGCGTAACATTACTCGCCGCCGGCACCATGCGACATTATTTAGTCACCCAGCGTTACCTGGTCAAGTTCTTTCATCAAAAATTTAATAAACCCGATGTTGATCTATCAATTCTTGATTATAAGTTTATTTCAGACTTTGAATTGTTTCTTTATAATCATAAGCCGAAAGACCATCAAAAACCAATGGATACGAATGGCGTATTAAAACATATGGTCAGGCTGAAGAAAATGACCAACCTTGCAGTAAAACTGAAATGGCTCCCTTCCGACCCTTTTCAAGGTTTCAAAATGACGAAAAAACGTGTAGATAAAGATTTCTTGTCGGAATTTGAGTTAAAGGCGATTGAAGAAAAGACTTTTGAAATCGCGCGTCTGTCAATGGTTAGAGACCTGTTCGTATTTGCGTGCTATACCGGGCTTTCATATGTAGATATGGCTAATTTAACGTCCAATCATATAGTAAAGGGCATAGACGGCGAAAACTGGATCCAAACCAGCAGACAAAAAACATCCATTCCAGTTAACACTCCTTTATTGCCCAAGGCGCAAGGGTTAATCAACCGGTATAACAACAACATCCGCGCTGAAGAGAGCGGTACCTTATTTCCGGTAATATCAAATCAAAAAGTCAACAGCTATTTAAAAGAGATTGCAGATGTGGCTTAAAATGTAAAATCCTGTAAATCAGTTAATTTACAGGATTTTTGATATCGGTTGATATCGTTTTCGCGCGCCACCTGGGCTCGAACCTATCTTTGTAATCTACTGATAATCAATGAATTATGAAGATTTTTTCGTTTGAGGTAGTTACATAGGTAACACGCCCTACCGATATTCAAATATAAAACGCTGATAAATGGTGTCGTTATTGTCGAATTTAAATTTATTAATCTATATCCGTAAATATCCTTTTCGATTTGATTATTTCACGAACAGGTTGATGATTTTGAGCATCGGCTCTATCCATTCATCAAGAAAATTCTGGATTTCGATAATATTATTGTCACATCCGCTGCAACCGAGTCTACAATTTTAATAACGTCACCCCTCTATCCGAAGCCACAAGGTAGAGGACTGCCCGCACATGGTCGCACATCCTCCCGATCATCTTTTAATGCGGGAAGCTGCGGAAAAGAAAAAAGTGTTTAAACAGGCTTAATAAAGGATTGGCGCTTTGTTTTATAGTAATCGATTAATTAACCAAACCTTTTTGGGCGCGATACAGGTCGTCCGTTGACTGGAGGATTTTTTCTTTCAGCTTGGGATTATAGGCCGGGTGCTTCTTTAAAAAATCCGTCACATAACTGTACGCTTTTTTACTTTGATACCTGCCGAACACCGCCGTAAGCCATGACTGGGGAAAAAACACATCCCCAGTTCTCTGAATCTCTTCAAGTAGGTCAAGGCTCTCCGGAAGGTATTTGATAGAAGTCTTCTGCCTTTGAGGATGATTTAAATAGGTCAGTCCCGTAGCAACCCAGGTCTCTTTCTGCCTATTTTTCTTGTCGGCCAGGCCATAAAAGAATGCGTCCCTTTCCTTTTCATCCGGCGATAATGCCGGCATTAAGAAAGTCAGTCGGTCTTTGCGGTCGGCATTCTTAATTCTATCCCTTTGCTGCGACAAAACCTCGGTATTGGAATCGGTTTTAAGCGCGATGGTCAGTGCGAGTTCCGTGTAGTCATCTTCGGTTAATTTTACGCCGGCAGGCGCCCGCTGGTTTTTCCAGATATCATAAATCTTTTTTGCGGCTTCCTGGCTCATGTATTCATCCTGGTAGCCCTTGAACAATATTTTTTTATTATTTGCCGGGCTTTGTGCCTGCATGGCCTGCCAGAACGAACTCTCAACTTTTTCGGCCATTGCTAGGCGGTCCGCCGGTGTGATAAACTTCCAGTAAATGGACCTGATATTACCGGCAAGCAGGCGTAGATCCATTTCGTTTTTTTCAACGGAAAGACCTTTTAAAAACAATAATAAAAGATCCTTTGGAGAAAGCTGTTTTCCTGAAAGCATGTTTTCATAAGCGTTAATGTAAATTGATGCTCTTTGTAAGGGGTCGCTTAAGGAATACAAGGCATTGGCCAATTTTTTGTCGAACGGGAAAATGCCATAACCCAAGCCATTGGAATTAAAAACGATATACTGCGGGGCTTTTAGTCCTTTGGCCGCAGTCAAATCTATTGCCGGTCCGCTGATATTTACCGGTATTGACTGCTGGTGATCAGCATAAAAGAATGTTAGTGTAAAATATTGCGGCCAATACCGCTTCGGGCCGGACTCTGCATGCTGGGAAATCACAAATTTCTGTATAACGTTGTTATGGTCTTTTTCAGTATAAGTCAATTCCGGTCGTCCGGGCTGGTTTACCCAAACTTTGTTCCACAAATACAAATCCCTTTTGGTGTATTTACTTAAGATCGCTATCAGGTCGCTCCAGTCGGCATTCCTGTAGGCATATTTTTTTAAATATTCGTCTACGCCCTTTCTAAAATTTTCCTTTCCTATCAGCAATTCAAGCTGTCTCATCATTACAGGGGCCTTTTCATAAATAATATCGCCATATAAGGATCCTGCATCCTTTAAATTGGTTAGCTGTTGCCGTATAGGGTTTGCACCCAATGTGCGGTCTACCGAATAGGCATATGGGTAATGCTGCAGGAACCTCAAATTATAGGTCGGTAGGCCCATCATTTTCTCGGTCACCTTGTCCGCCATAAAATTGGCAAATACTTCTTTCATCCACACGTCATTGAACCATTTCATGGTAACCAAATCGCCAAACCACATATGTGAAGTTTCATGAGATATTAAACTGGACCTGCTTATAAATTGATCCTTTGTGGCCCCACTATCCAAAAACAAGGCAGACGACCTGTATTGCACCTCACCAGGGTGTTCCATGCCACCATATTGAAAATCAGGGATAGCAACCAATCCGACTTTTTGGAAGGGGAAGGGAATGCCAGTCCATTTTTGTAAAAACCGGATTGCATTTTGATGCGCATCAAATATAGAGTCGACGCTCAGTTTTATTTTCAGGGAATCCGTTTCCCGGTGCAGGAATTCGGCCGGCAGTCCGTCTGTTTTCTGCATAACACTAGTGTATTTTCCGGCGGTAAACGAAAATAAATAGATGGGTAATCTATCGGAATTGTTGAAATGAAAAACAATGCCATTATTTTCGATAACAGAATCTTTTTTGACCGCGTTGGCCAAAACTTTCCATTGCAGCGGCACCTTCAAGGTTAATAGAAACCTTGCTTTTAGGTCCGGCTGGTCAAAACAAGGAAAAACGGTCCTTGCTCGGTCAGGTACAAATAATGCATAAAGAAAATCCGGGTTACGGTTGAGAGAAGCATCGCCGGCAATAAAATTCATCCGGATCTCATTTCTGCCTGCCGCCAGCGCCGCCGCATCGATCAATATATGTTCATTCTGGATATTCACTCGGAAATCTTTTCCGTTTACCTTAATGGATGTCAAATGGTCCCTGTCTTGCTTAAAGTCAAGCTGCAGGGGTTGATTGAGAGCGCCCAGCACAAAACTTAATGTTTCGGTGGCTTGGATGTTTTCGCTTTTTCCCGAAGGGATGTCGAAGTTCAGCGTGTATTCGATATCATGAATGAGCGATCGGCGAAAAGTCGCTAGTTCAATGGACACACCCGGTTCAACGGCAATTGGATTAACTTTTTGTTGCCCAAAAGCGGAGGTACCATACAGCACGATAAATAACAGGGAATAGGTTAAGGTTTTCATTTTGTAGTTTATAAAGTTACCAGTAAAAAGCAGGACAGTTACCTTATTTAGTGTAAAACCACACCAGTGAACTGAAGGGATCGAACACAATCACCTTTGTTTGTTTCAAAAACGAGGCGCCGAACTGTGCACCGGGGACCGACCAGGCGCCTACGCCGCCGCAAGCCTTTAATACATCAGCGGGAGCATGCTTGACAAATAAAAATACATCCGGCGTAACCAGTACGGAACTTCCGTCGGTGCAGGTTACTGAAAAAGTGTATCCTTTGCCGAGCTGATAACCAACGACAGGCTCGTTTCCCCCGCACGACGAAATCGGGTTGACTTGCTCGGTCATCTTGTTAAGCGGGATATTTGCTTTGACTAGGGCCTGGTACAGCGCTTCGTTGATATTTATTGAATGGTAAAAGTCCCCGTCATTGAAGCCTGGGTCGACCTGGGCGAGTGCTTGCACAGTCCCGATTTTCACAGGTACAGTGGGTATGTTAAAAGTGGTTTGGGGGTCTTCCAGATTGGCGAAAGAGTTAGAATAGTGTTTTGCGGTTGACGCCGGTTTAAACCCCGCTGCCTTTAGAAAATTATCATCCGGGAAATTGGCTTTGTAAGACTGATAAATTGCCTGCCCCGCATAATTAAGGGTATAAACATTGGCCATAAAGGCATCGGTTCCCAAAAGACCCGCCTGTTTCATGCCGGATAAGTTTGCCAGGCTCGGCCTGAACCAGAAATAGAAGCCTGCACCGTAAAAGTCAAAATTATCAACCGTAAGCTTTGTCTTTTGCGGATCTACGGTGCCGATGGGCTTAACGCCGCAATCAAAGTTATTGGTATCGATGGAACTGATATTGCTGCCGAAGTCCAGTACAAAGAGACCGTCAGCCTTGCCGACGGTTAGTTTTACATACGGCATATTGTTAATGAGCACCATTCCGTACTTTTTCCCAAAATTGGCGAAACTGTTGCTGCTAAGATTAAAGGCCTCTGGCGATGGCGCCTGCGCGGCAGCGGAAGTGCAGAGAATCAGGGACAACGCATAACTGATAAGTTTTTTTTTCTTCATGACGACAAGGTTAAATTATGCTTAAAGATATAGAAAAACTTTTGGGATATATACCTTTTAATTATTGAAACTGGAAGCTAAAATCCGGGAAATAGCTGGTATGATTTATCGCTGGCGAAGGGTGGGTGAAAAAAGGACCCAAGGGTTTAAGTTTCATGATGTATAACGTTTGTTAAGGTTTTGGCAGTCTGCTGGGTCAGGCGTCAGCCGGTTAACTAAAAGAGATATTTTTTATTCAATATTTATTGGAAACAGCTTGCACTTATGAAATAATATGTATTTTTAAGCACCTAACTGTTTGTTTGTCAAATTAACACCCTTATCTTATGACACAGCTGATATTTCTAGAAGAAACCTTTACCTGATGATCCGCATTCAGCTTTTTGCTGTTGATGTGTATGTCTAGTGATTTTTTGCAAAATCAGGGGCTGTCCCCTCATTTCCAGTCCTTTTATTCTTTCTTTATGAAAATACCGAATGCTTCCACATTAACATTACTGTTGATGCTGACTTGTTTGGTCGCCAGGTCCCAAACAACTGACCGAATCACTTACGATATTATTTATGACGTATCGGGCAGTGTCCCCATTAATGACACCCATGGTAATATCCGGGCATTACTCCGACAGGTCCTTCAGATCAGCGGGAAAGATACGATCAACTCCTATGCGGATTTTCACATTTATTTTATCGGTGGAGATTTCTCCAAAGTATTGGGTTCCAATTCTTACCTGAGTGTCAACTCGAACGATTTGAAAAAATCGAAAAGCCTTGTCGACGATATAGAAAAGCAGATTGCCGGAAGCAGGAAACAAAAATACACCTATCTTCATACAGCCCTGGACGAGATATGGAAGGCCAATAACACCAAAATCGCCCAGAAGGATAAGGTAGCAGGCGGTGTGTTTATCTTCACCGACGGTCAGATCGGCGAAAACGATTTTGAACAAAATGACCAAATTGAGATGCTTAGGGATAAACCGCACTATTTAAAGGCGGTTAATCAAAAGATCGGCCTGATCGAACAGGCGCTGCATAAACCCGTTTTTATTATTCAATCCTATTTACTGCCACAGAATGACTATGCGATTATCCCTGACTCCAGCAAATTCCCGAATGTCAATAAAGATTTTTATGTCACCCCCAATTGGTTTTGGGTCAAAAGTACCAGCATCGCTGATACCAGTAAAAAGATTCGGGCGGCCTTTGAAAACTTTATCGACCAGGCGAATATCACGATCGTCAACAGTAATAAATTGATCCCGCAAAATGATACGATTGCAGCCTCGATCAAACTCGAACAAATTTTCAACCTAGCCAAGGCTGCAGGCCCGGGCAAACTTACCGCAATTGTGGATAAAGCTTTTGCGGGTTTATCGCCGGCCGATTTCAAAGGCGCCGCTCCTTCAAGCCTGAAAAATGCACTGGCTGTGATCGTGCGTATTGCGGGAGCTTCAAGTTTCGTCCAGGCGGACGTCGTTGACTTGCAAAAATCGGTAAAAACGCTTGCGCAGTTCCCGGAAATCATTCGGACTTTACAAACCAACATTGCCACTGACATTGGCACGCAAGTCACGCTGACTTCAGACCAAGCACTCACCGCGGCGACGCTGCCAGCCGTCAAAACTGACGTCCAGGTATTAAAGGCCAGCACCAGCGAGAGTATCCAAACCATGATCCTCAACGGTATCGCCAAATACCTCGTGGACCGGGTGAAAGAAGAGGTCGCCTTGTATTTCATCGACGAAGTAAATAAGCAATCCCTCAACGCCAAGTACAAGTACCGCGAAATCGGCATGTTCTTATTGCCGAATACAAAACAAATCGTCAGAAATCCGGCAAATTATACAGATATCAATGCGCTGAAGACAGCGTTTTTAAAGGATATTGACCAATTGCCCGATAACCTCGCCAAACATGCTGACCTCTTCGGCAAATCAGAAGGCCTGGTGGCCCTGAAATATTTTTATACTTTGTACAGTAACATCCGGCAAACCAATTCGCTGGAAATATCCTTCGAAGGGCTGGGCAAAACGATTGAGCAAAATATTCGCCAGCAAAACCCGAGCAAGGTTAATTCAGGTACCAGTGATACCAGCGTATCCCGCATTGAGCAGGCCATTTTATTTACTTCCCGGCTGGTGGGTTACCTTCGGACGCATGACCTTTCCAAGGTATACCTGCAACAACAACCCGATACCCTTTCCAAAATGCTGGCCCTGCTCTCTTTGGACAGTAAATATATCAGTTCGATCAAGGATGTGCAAAAACTGGGGCCGATCATCAATGATATCTATATCAAATACCAGGACTTAAAAAACACGATAGCGAAATACCAGCCCATGCTTTCCAGCAAGCCCACAGGGCACGTGGTCGACTTTAATACCGACCAGTTCAGCGCGCTGAACGAGATCCTTTCCAGGATCAGCGACCTGATGCTAGCCGGGGCGCCAGTACTGGATCTGATGAAATTTAATGACCGGCCGGAAGTTGCGGCACTTCAGCGCATTACCCGGCAGATCGCTGATTTCAGCCAGGGACTGCCGGTGAAGGTCAATGGCCACAACTATCATGTCAAAATGACCCCAGGTAAAAAGTCGGTCAACCTGGTGATTACTGATGACAATGCGCCATCGACGCCCGTTTTTTCGAACAATATCGCCCCGGATGATTTTAAGGAAATCGATTTCAGCGGCCAAAAATACGGGTTTCATATCCTAAATTTTGCCGACATCGGGCAAGTGGCCAAGCCGCTTACTTTTATACTCGAACCAGCCGTCGATAGCCTGACCGCGAAATTTGATAATTCAGCAATCATTCAAAGCGCCGAAAACTGCCTGCAGGCCTATTTTCTGTTTAGGCAGCATAAATACCCGGACGCCGTTAACCTTATTCTCCCTGATCTAAACCTGGCGTTGCGGGACAGGTTCGGGTCGGATACGGTAGCGCTCGACAGGATCAATAAAGTACTTCGTATTGCAGGCGGCGTGATCAATGCCAACAGTTCGGCAGATATCGAGGCTGTAATCACCCAAAAT